>UREY01000053.1 GCA_900546915.1 uncultured Eubacteriales bacterium | reverse complement strand
TTGGAGATTCCTATCCCCACGGAGCCTGTATAGGATAATTTTGCGGGAATTTAGGGAACAGACTGCGCCCGAAAGAGGGAGGCAAAAAGAGCCCCGGTGGAGGAAATACCTTGAAATTCGGTCGTTTTTTGGCTTCCTGTGTAAAAGATTGGGAAAAATGCTTGCAGTTTGCAGGGCCATGGGATATAATAGCCCCAAAGTAGCCGCTTTGCCCGGCTTGTCTTCGCCGGTTCTCCCGGCCCCTTGGGCCGATGGAAACCGGCGGATCCGTAGCGCCGGGCCTGCGGAAAGCGGCTGCAAGCGATGGGGGGAAATGGCATGAGCCGGATTGACAAGGAAAATTATTATTTGGACATTGCCGAGACGGTATTGGAGCGCTCCACTTGCCGCCGGATTTGCTGCGGCGCCATCATTGTCCGCAATGATGAGATTGTGTCCACCGGCTATAACGGCGCGCCCCGGGGCCGTGCCAATTGCATCGACCTGGGCTATTGCGTCCGGGAGCGGAAAAACGTTCCCAGGGGGCAGCGCTATGAGCTGTGCCGCAGCGTGCATGCAGAGGCCAACGCCATCATTTCCGCCGCCCGCAGCGAATGCATCGGCGGCACCATCTATCTGGTCTGCCGGGACGCCGTCACCGGGGAGCTGCTGGAGCGGCAGGAGCCTTGCTCCGTGTGCCGCCGGATGATCATCAATGCCGGCCTGAGTAAAATGGTGGTCCGGGATTCCGATGGACGGTACCAGATTTTCAGCGTGCAGGATTGGGTCTTTCATGACGACACACTGTTGGACCCCGTGGCATGCAAGGAATAAGGAAAAGAGCCCGGCCTGCTTGGGGCAGGCCGGGAAGCGCAAACAGAAAAAGCGTCCCGCGAAAGCGGGGCGCTTTTTCTCAGCGTAAACAAACAAAAAGAGAGAGGTAGGAAGTAGTCCAAACTAGAAGGACAAACGAGAAATGCGACGTAAGGGATCCGGCTCACGGCTTCCGTATCACCTTACATGAATAAGATAATTGGGACTTTTGAACGGGGTATGAATAAAAAGAAAACAAAAGTTGAAAGAGCCGTGAACGTCAGAAAATGGGGTTTCGTGTTTAAAATATGGAGAAAATCAGCGTAAAAATGCCGGTATGAGCCCATGAATCTTGCCGGGGACCTCTATGCCCGGCTTTCAGAAAACGGGCTTTCCGGAGGGGCGTCGACTGCCGGGAGGCCGCGTTCGGACCGTGTAAAATACCGGCGCTCACCGCCGCTTCGGATGGCAGGTAGCTGGATAATAATGGAAAATTTGTTGTGGGGAAATATTTTGGTTTTCCTTTTTTCTTTTTGATTTTGAGGGTGTTTTTTAGAAAATTGTTAAATTTTAATATAGAAGCTCGTGGAACGTCCGGTACAATGTGAGATATTTTTGCAAAAATTCTCAAAAAGATCTTGAATTTTTAATAATGATGTGCTAGTATAGAGACACTGGCAAATAAGAATTTGGTTTCATATAGTAAAAATCCAGCATCTAGCCTCAAGGATGGATCATCAGTACCGGCCGGTGCTATGATAGATCAGCCCGGCAGCGGATATGGTGCGCAACATGTCCGCTGTCTTTTTCGCAAACCCGGGCAGTCGAAAAAAGGCTGTACGTTAATTGCAGCCGGGGCAAAAGAAATTAGCAAAAATATCAAATAAATTAGGAGGAAATTTTATGAAAAAACTAAAACGTTCTCTGGTAGCTGCGGCCTTGGCCGTCAGCATGGTGGTTCCGGTCTTTGCATTATCCAGCAGCACCACGCATAAGTATGATTCCGGGGACTATGCAGATGCGGATGGAGGGACGTATTCCTACAACTGTGATACGGCGGCCAGCACCAGCAGCGCAAGCGCGCGGATGACCTATGGCAAGAGTTCAAGGAGTATTTCTTGCACAATCACTGCGAATGTGCAAACTAGCAGTGGTAATGTTCAGAGAACCGACGGGGATGTTGGAAACAGCAGTGTGTACGCTTCGGTAGGCGCGGGAACGGGAAAGATTACCAGCGCGACGGGAAAATATATGATCGGCTCCTCAACAATTTCTGTAGGAACAGTCAGTTAAACGGCCGATAAGGAAAGAGTTTACCAGACTCTGCCGCTGCCCTGTTTCAGGGCAGCGGTGGAGCTTCCTAATTTTTTGTTAAGAGGGGGAGAACGCATGAAGCACCGGAGCGGTTGGAGGCATACCGGCGTGATTGGGCTTGTGCTGCTATTGCTGTTATCCATGCTGGGCTGTGAACAGAACCGGCAGGGCGGAGAAAAGGAAACGGAGGGAACGTCAGAATCTCCCAGTCAAACGTATTCAGCAGGCTTTGTGCCCCAGGAGCGAACGGGAATTCGGGAGCAGTATCTTGCGACATTACAAAATTCATTTGAATGTACGGACACAGGCGTATACTTCATGTGCCAGGACATGAAAGGAGACAGTTTTCTCCTCTATGGGGACCATGGCTCGGATACGCTGGTGAAGCTCTGCGGCAGGCCGGACTGTGACCACAGGGGCCAGGACTGCAACGCTTATTTTTCAACAGGTGGATCGAGTGTTTGCTACTACGACGGGTATATATACGTAACAACTGCCAGTGGGGGGAGTGTCGAGCTATTCCGTTTAAATCTGGATGGATCGGACCGAGTAAAAGTGATGGATTCCAGCGGCGCAAATCCTGGACCTGGATATAGCGGAACTGTGGACACAATGGCTTGGAACGGCGTTTTTTCCTTTTCCCTGTCAAAGATTGACAAGGAAGGAAATGAGGAACTAAAATCATATTATTATCTGTTGGATGGCTCTATGGAGGAGCTTGGGGAAAGAATTCCCGGAATCGGCGGTGTTAGCGATGGGCAGCAGAGGATTATAGTGAGCGAGGCTCAATCTGGTGAACCGAGCCAGGGTGGCTTATATCTCTGGGATCCGTACACCAATGAAACGACATATTTGGTAGATATGCCGCAGACCGGTATCGGGTACTGGGGCGTGGAGACCTCGTATTACATGCAAAAAGGCGTGGTTTACCAGCTAAACTATGCAGACGGAAGCAGTCAAGCGGTCTTTGATACAGGTTTAAAAGGCGAGTGCCGGTTGAGCTGCACACCGGATTACATTGTAATCAGCGAGCATTTGCCAACGGAGAGCGAGTTGGCGGAGGAACCGGAGCTGGAGGCCACGTCGAAGGTGCCGACCCTGTACATATACAGCTGGGACTTTGAGCTATTGGAGAAGG
>UREY01000052.1 GCA_900546915.1 uncultured Eubacteriales bacterium | reverse complement strand
TCACTCGTTCCGCGTCCCGCCGCTCTTCACGGCGCCCGGTTATACTACCAGATCCGCCCTCCCTTGTCAATACCTTTTTTCCCCTTTTTTCGAAAAACGCGGTTTTTTTGTCAGAAGCGGCAGCAAGCACCAAAAGATCAGGGCGCCTAAGGCGCTGATCCAGGGCGACACCGTTTTGGCCCAGGGCAGACCGACGGCCGCAACCAGCGCCGTCAACCACACAGTCGGCCTCCCCCAACCGGTATGCAGCGTTTCCCCCAAATGACCGGCGCCTGTGAGCAACAGGCTCAGCAGGCAAAACCACCCTAAGGTCATCGCCGCCGCCACGACGGATTCAAACCGTTCCGCCACGCCCAGAATGCTGATGCCCCGGATCATTTCAAAAAAGGCGCCTTGCGTCTCGCCTGCCACGGCAGGAGAGATCACCCCGGCTGTGAGAAGGGAGATTCCCGCCCCAATCAGCGCAATCCCCAGCCCCCAGAGCCAGGGGCTTTTCCCCTTCTTTCTGGGCAGCAACGCCGCAGCAGCCGGAAGCAGCAGAACGGCAGCGGCCGTGCCTCCATCGCCGCCGTTGACCGGACGCAGGTTGTCCCACTGCACCTCCGGAACGGCAAAGGCCACCAGTACCGCAAAAAGCAGCACCAGGCACCAAAACAAGACCGCGCCGCACCGGGCGCCCTCCCGACAGCCTCCGGCTGCCCCGCAGGCGCTTAAAACCAGCAGCACCACCGGTATGGTCCACTCTTGCCGAGCGGTGGGCCAGCAGGCAACGCTCCAACCTGCAGCCGCGCTCACAGCAAACATCAAAAAGAAAATTTGCAGAACGGCCAGCGGTTTCCAATCCCGCCGTCCATAAACCGTCGCCGCTTCCACACACAGCCAGATACAGCCGGCGGCTACCCCCAAAAGCAAGGTCCAATGCCAGGGCGTCGACCCCAGGAACTGAGCTGCAGGAGCCGAAATGGCCGCCGCCGCCCAGGCCCACAGGCTGTGGCCTTCAATCTCCCGGTTGTACAAGCAGATACCCCCCGTCTACCTCGGTCAGGCGCGGAAGCTCCACCGGTTCCCCCGCCGCTTGCGCCTGCCGGAGCCGGTCCAGATTCCAGTCCGGCTCATGGGCGTTTAAATACAGGCTCACCGCCTCCAAATCCACTTCCGCCGGAGCCAGGCACAAAGCGCAGCCCGGATTCAACTCCGTCTGCTTGGCCAGCTCCGGTAATAGCGCCGAGGCGCCGTCCTCCAGCAGGAGAAAATTAGCCGTGCCAATGAACACCGCTCCCGGCGCTTTTGCTTCTAAATCCGCCATTGCAGAGGACCAATCCGTTCCAATTCCCCGATCGCCCAGATCCGTTTCCAGAATCACCCGTTCTTCTTCCATGCGGATCAGGGCCGTCTGGACCGGGCGAAGCTCCCCCACATCGCGGCTGACAAAGGGAAGCCCGCCGGAAAAAATGACGCCCGCCGCCAGGAGCAAATAAATCAGCTCGCGTTTCATTTCCCTCACCTCTGGTTTCTCGTATCTTGCGGAGACAGAGAAGAATCCCGAAACTTTTGGTTTTTCAGTCGGGGACGCAAAATCCCGGGATGCTCCCCACGGGAAAAAGGCGCCAAATAAGCCACGTCCATACAAGTGAGCCCCGCCAGGTGAATGAGCAGCGCAAGAAAACCCACAGACAATCCAAAAAGTCCGGCCAAGCTGGCCGTTACCGTAATGGCAAACCGCCAGAGCCGCACGGCATCGGCAAAATCCCGGCCTGGTAAAGCAAAGCCGCAAATCCCTGCCACAGACACCGCAATCAGCGCCGCCGGAGAAATTAATTTGGCTTCCACCGCCGCCGTTCCCACCACCAGGCCGCCAATGATGGAAACCGTCTGTCCGATGGACTGGGGCAGATGGATACCGGCCTCCTGCAGCAGCTCAAAGGCCAGCAGCAGTCCCAGCACCTCCACCACAGTGGGAAACGGAACCGATTCCTTACTCTCAATCATGGCCCTGAGCAAGGGTAGCGGAATCATCTCCTGGTGAAACGCCGCCATGGCCACATAAAACCCAGGCAACAGCAGGCTCAGCATCAAGGCGGCATACCGAAGCACCCGCACCGCAGAGGCAGAGACATAATCCATCCCCCGGTCCTCCGGACTGGTCATCAGATAACCCAAATCCGCCGGAGCCAGGTAGCCCAGGGGCAAACCGTCCACCAGCAGGCCCACCCGGCCGGCCAGCAAGCCCTGGCAGAATTTATCCGCCCGTTCCGTAAATTGAAGCAGAGGAAACGCCGTAGGCCGGGAGCCGGTCACATACTCTTCCACCGCCGACGGCGAGAGGAAGCCGTCAATGTCAATGGCATCCAACCGGCGCTTCATTTCCTCCACCAAGCGCGGATCGGTCAGACCGGCAATATAAGCCACCGTCACATTCGTGAGACTCCGCCGCCCTACCAGGGTCTCGTATAGCCGCAGCTCCGGGGTCCGCATATGCCGGCGGATCAGGCTGGTGTTGGTCCGCACCGTCTCCGTAAAAGCATCCTTCGGCCCTTTGACGGTATTTTCCACCTCGGGAGCCGACAGGCCCCGCTTTTCTCCCGTCTTTACCTCAAAGGCAATGGCGCCCGCGCCGGGAAACAGCACCACGCAAAATCCGTTCACCAGCTTTTTGGCAATGGTATCCAAATCCCGGCAAGGATCGGCCACGGAATTGTACACCTGGCCGCCCAGCGCCCGCTGATACAGCTCCTGCGCCGTCTGCCCCTGCAAATGATCGGAAATCGGACGCACAATATACTCCGAGGCATCGGACCCGGAAACCAGGCCGTCAATCATATAGGCGTGCAGCGTGATTCCGCAACACGTCAGGTCGCGAGCGATAAAATCCCCGGCGCCTTGGAAAATACGGCGGATGTTTTCATCGTTCACGGCGCCGGGATACATGGGATCCGGTCTAGGAGTCGGCTGTTGCATCTGTCTCACCTCCCGGGTATTGTGCCCGTATTGGGCGGAGCTATACCCCATGGTGGAGTTTTCGACAGAGTCCGTTTCGTTCCGGAGCCGAGGTCCCGTTTTCCTAATATTCCCGCCCCGGGGATCGGACATGATTCTGTCCCCCAGGCACGGAAGCACGGAGCGCAACGCTTCCGGCTTCCCCCGGCAAAACATTCAAATGCGGCTTCATTTTCTCCTTTTTTGTTGGAAATCCAACAGACATTTTTCCCGGATTGTAGTACCATGACAGCAACAAGTCCAGGAAGGAGATCCTTATGGTACGCACCATCATTCACATTGAAGAATCGGCCTGCAACGGATGCGGGCTTTGCGCCGAGGCTTGCCACGAGGGAGCCATCGGCATGGTAAACGGAAAGGCCAAGCTTCTGCGGGAGGATTTTTGTGACGGCCTGGGAGACTGTCTTCCCAAGTGCCCCACCGGCGCCATCACCTTCGTCCGGCGGGAAGCTCCCGCCTATTACGAAGCCGCCGGTTCGGCAGTTCAATCCGACTGCTGCAGTCCGGCATCCCAAGTCCAAACAAGCCGGACGGCAGGACCCTTGCAAAACTTCCCCATTCAGGTAAAATTGGCCAACCCCCAAGCGCCCTGGCTGCAACACACCCACTGGTTGCTGGCAGCCGATTGCACAATGGGCGCCTGCGCAAGCTTCCATTCCAATTATCTGCCCGGACGGATGCTTCTCATCGCTTGCCCCAAGCTGGATATGACTGATTATGCCCGGAAGCTGACGGAGCTGATTCTGGCCGGCCGGCCCCAAAGCATCACCTTGCTGCGTATGGAGGTTCCCTGCTGCGGCGGTCTGGTTTTTGCCGCAAGGAAGGCTTTGGAGGCCAGCGGCTTACAAATTCCTCTCCGCGTTGTGACCATCGCCATAGACGGGGAGATTTTACAGGAGGAATGAACGATGATTCTGGAAGGATGCCCCGGCGCAGCCCGGCTCAAGACGCCCACTTGGGAGGAAAAAATCTGCCCGGTTTGCGGCAATCTCATCGAAATTTTTTCCATCGACACGGAAGTGGCCTGTGAACATTGCGGCTTTATCGCCTACAACGACGCCCTCTCCTGCGCCCAGTGGTGCCAATACGCAGAAAAGTGCCTCGGTCCGGACTTGTATCAAAAGATACAGGCCCAGAGCAACGTCCGGAAAAAGCACGGCGGGGAAAAAACATAGGGTTCTAAATTAGACGAGCCGCCCCAGCGCCGGGCAGGCCCGGCAACAGTTTGTTCCAATCCCATCTTGCGGCGGCAAGCGCGTCCCCTTTCCGGAGCGGGGCGCGCTTGCCGCCGTTTCTGACCTCAGGATCCCTGCCGACAGTCCAAGAAAACCGTAACCGTCAAATGTAACCGCATATGAAATCACCGCCGTGGAGAGCTTTGCAGGA
>UREY01000051.1 GCA_900546915.1 uncultured Eubacteriales bacterium | reverse complement strand
CCGACGTTTTGAGTCCTATAAAATTGTGTATGTGCTAATTCTGTGGGAATTTAGGTTGCCGAATTTTGAGCAAACGACCGCTCCATTTCCAGAGCGGGCACATGGGTCGGTCGAGAAAGCCGGTCAATCCAGGCCGCCACTTGGCAAAAACCGAATAGAGGCAAAAAAAGTTACCGTACTTACATGATATCAAGTACGGTAACATTTCTGGTTGCGGAGGCAGGATTTGAACCTACGACCTTTGGGTTATGAGCCCAACGAGCTACCGGACTGCTCCACTCCGCGATATAAAGCTGCATCTCTTTCGTGCTTACATAGAATACCACATCCAGGCGGCGTTGTCAACCCCTTTTTTATTTATTTTCAATCCGGCAATGGAAACATGGAAAAACGCCCTGCCGCTTGCAGGGCGCTTTCCACTTACGTAAACGAAATCAGAGAGAGAAAAAAGAAATAGGGGAAAAATAAAGAGGAGGTGGATTGTAAAGGATACGGATTAAAACCTCCGCTTTTCCTTTACGCTTCCATCTTACCCGTCACTTTTGAACGGGATATGAATAAAAAAGAAAGAAAAAGCGACAAAACTGTGAATCATGCGGTTCTAAAATCCGGCATGCAGAAGCCGGGCGGAAACCTCCAAAATCTGCGGCGTTCCCAAACTGTTTTGAAGCTCTACCGTACCATCCCCCGCCCCGCGCAGCAGTCCCTTCGCCTCCAGGCGGCGGCGTGTCTGCTGCGCCGTACCGGCCCCCCCATCCAAAATTTCTACCTGGGGGCCCGCCAACTCCCGGATGAGCGGTTTTAAAAACGGAAAATGGGTGCACCCCAAAACGATCGCGTCCACTCCGTCTGTCAGAGCCGGGGCGAGCAACGCTTGCAGATGCTCTCGGACTTCCGGCGTATGCAGACAACCGGCCTCAATATACTCCACCAAGCCGGGACAGGGCAGCGGAACCACGCGGCAAACGGAGGAAAAGCGGTCCATCAAGGCACAAAACTTATGCTCCCGCAACGTCACATTGGTGGCCATAACCAAAATTCGGCCACCGGCGTGGCGCTCCGCCGCCAGCTTTAAAGCCGGCTCCATGCCAACGACAATCTTCTCGGGGTACTGGGCCCGGAGCGCCTCAATGGCAGCGGCAGTGGCCGTATTGCAGGCAATCACAACCGCCTTCACCCCCCGGGGCATCAGGCTTGCAATACAGCGTTGCGTCAATTCCCGGACCTCCTCTGTGGCTCGTGTGCCGTACGGGGCGTTTTGGGAATCCCCAAAATATAAAAACCGTTCCCCGGGAAGAACCTGAACCAGTTCCCGCAGAACGCTGATTCCGCCCAGCCCGGAGTCAAAAACCAATATCCATTCATCTCTTGCGTGCATGTTTTCACCCGCTCGGATCCATGATAAAATGGGAGCGCCTCAGCAGCTTGCGCCTCCCAAAGCAACCTAAATTGTACCAAATTTTCCCCCAGGTTGCAATGCGCTACATTGACTTTTTCCAGAAAATTTGGTATGGTTAAAACAATATACAGCAGGCGCGCAGGAGGTAGCGGCATGGAACAATATCTATTTGTCATTGATTACCAAAATGACTTTGTAGACGGTGCATTGGGTTTTCCCCACGCAGCGGAGCTGGACGCCGGAATTGCGGAGAAAATCCGGACTTACGGGCCGGGTCATGTCTTTTTCACCCTGGATACCCATCAGGAAAATTATCTCCAAACAAGAGAAGGCCGGTCTCTTCCGGTCGTTCATTGTGTGGAGGGTACCCACGGCTGGGCCCTTTATGGACAGACGGCCCAGGCGCTGGCTGCATGCGGCGCCAAGGGAATCCACAAGACGTCCTTCGGCATCGACTACAGCAACCCGGAAGTCGCATCCATTTTGCCCGCCCGTGCAGACCGGATTGAATTGGTGGGTCTGGTGTCGAATATCTGCGTCGTCAGCAATGCCGCCGTCCTGCAGAGCCGCTATCCCGAGGCCCAAATCGTGGTAGACGCCGCGCTCACCGCCAGCTTCGACGCTAAACTGCACGAAGCGGTTCTGGACGTTCTGGAAGGACTTCAGGTGGAGGTGCTGCACCGGGCATGAAACGTCTTTTATATGTGGACTGCTGCATTCGGGGCAGCCAATCCCGAACCAGGCGTCTGGCCGAGGCATTTTTAGGCGCCTTACCGCCCACCTGGAAGACCGAAATTCTGAACCTGCCGGAAGAAGGACTGCCGTATTTTTCCGGCCCCTATTTCCAGCAACGGCAGGACCTGCTGGCCGCCGGAAATCGGGAGCACCCCCGTTTCCGATACGCCTGGCAATTCGCCCGGGCAGACGCCATCGTACTGGCTGCCCCGCTCTGGGACCTGAGCTTCCCTGCGCTGTTGAAGGTATATATAGAACAGGTCAGCGTCGAGGGGATCACCTTCGGCTGCGGGGAGGCCGGTTGCTACGGCATATGCCACGCAAGCCGTATGGTTTTTCTCACCACCCGGGGAAACGCTTATGAAGGCTCTCACTTGGAAATGGGCAGCCGCTATCTGGCCGCCATGGCCGAATTTTTTGGAATCAGCCGGTATGACTGCGTCGCAGCAGACGGACTGGACGCCGCCGGCGCCGTTCCGGAGCGTATTCTACAGGCGGCATGCCGCCGGGCTGCAGAGCTGGCCCGGCAATTTTAAAAGCCCGGCAAAGGGCCCAAGGCCTCCCAAAAAACATGGACAAAGCCCCCGGAATCGGAAAACAATCCGATTCCGGGGACTTTGCTATGCCCATTGCGTTCCGTGAGGATGCAGTAAGGAACGCACAGCTCGATCACAGTCTCCTTACCGTGCATCTTTTCCATACACCCAGGCGTTCGGCAGGTATCGCCCTTCCGCCAGGCTGGTATTGGAGCAGCGGGTAATATATGCTCCGTCATACCACATAATGGCGCTGGTGCCGCCGTCCAAGTTCATCGCCTGGGCGCAATCATGCCGGGCCATAATCTCCGTACATTCCATGGCATCCGTACCGGCGGATGTGAGCAGTCGGCCCTCGATGACCAGCATGAGGATCTCCCCCCGGCTGGACTGCCCCAGGCAGGCCCGGGGGTTCATTTCTGTAAAAATGGTATCCTCCTCCAACGCAATGCTGCCGTCCACAATCAGCGCCGGCATAAACTCCACCGCGTCGGTGGCGTCTTCGCTGAAATCTGTGTATGCGTCTGTGATGTACAGCCGGTCGTCGGTACGAAGCTCTATGCGCTTATAGCCCCAACCTGTAAAATGCTTGCCATAGGCCTCCCCGTCACACATACAGGCGCCGGCCAGCGTACCGCCGTTTCCGGTTCCGCCTTCATCAATGAAGCCGGAGCCGGTCATCGCCAGGATCCCACCGTGACGTTGGGCAATCGTCCCTGCGTGCTCGCCGGAGCCGCCGATGTTGGAAGAGGGGTACAAATGCAGCGCAGCCGGATCCTTGGCCACAGCCAAAACCCCCCGGTATCCCGTCCCGGAGACCCGGAGCAGCAAAATCTGCTCCGGCACGTTGACGGCAAGGACCTGCTCGCCCATGGTAGTCCGAATGGTAGTCCCCTCATCATCCAGCCCCGCCTCATTGATTTGAATCTGATCCCAGCCCCCGGCCACAACCTCCGGATGCTCCTGCACATAGTCCAGCATGGTATCGGGATCAATCTCCCAGTATAAGTCAAAGAACGCCTCTTGCTCTGCAGTGAGCGCATGCGCCGTCTGAGCCGGCGCCGTAGTGGAGGCGGACACCGCCGCTGTCCCCGGAACCTCCCAGGTGGAGACCACACCGGCCTGAGCCTCCCGCGCCGCATTCCGCCGGGCCACCACTTCATCCACAATGTCCTGGGGAATGAACGCCGTAGCCAGCCACTGATGGCTCATCGTAGACATGGCGGTTTCGATATACATATTCCGCAATCTGACAATCCACGGAATTTGGGAAAACACTGCCACGCAATATAAAACCTCCAAAACGAGAAGCACGCTGAGCAAAATCTTGACAGGGCGTAGCCGAGAGCGCGTTTTTTTGCTTTTCTTCGGTTGGGAACCGGCCGGGCGATCGGCTCGGAACTTTGCCGCAGAAGAATTGCCGAATAATTTTTGTGATGCCATGGAACCGATGACCTCCCGGGACTTTTGCGTCTGCAAGGCGCAAGTAAAACTGCAACTTATCATACCACACTGTCCCACAGGAAGCAAATAGATACGGCCGGAATTCAGATTTTTTTCAGATTTTGCGCCTCGAGCGGCAGATCCGGCACCTCCAGCAAATACCGCTCGCAGGCATTGATGATCGTCGTGTTTCCACGCTGCAGGACCCGGGGGCGGCCCACCCCATAGCGGGTGTGAACGTGGCCGTGCACCAAATATTTAGGCTGGTACTGGTCCAGCAGCGGAAGAAACGCGGCAAAGCCAAGATGCGCGGGGTTGTCCTCGTCTCCGTATCCCCGGGCCGGGGCATGGGTGACGATCATATCCACGCCCCCCGCCCGGCGGAGC
>UREY01000050.1 GCA_900546915.1 uncultured Eubacteriales bacterium | reverse complement strand
TCTCTAATTTTTCTACATCAATGATATGCGTCAATTTGCATTTAGGGCAGAAAAGTTGTAAATGACCACGGCGGCTGCGCCTAGACCGGCTGCAGCATTGGCCTTCTCAAAGAAGGAGGTGTCGCCTCTGGCGCAGAAGACCACTTTTCCGGTGAGGTCCATCCCTTGGTAATCCTCAGGCCGACCCACGCCGTCCACGTAGACAAAGGGGAAGGCGGTGCCCGTCCCGGTGGAATCCAGACCGGCCATGGGCTGGTTGCGGTAGCCCGTGGTCTCGGTATAGACGATGATCCGGTCGTTTATTTGGAAATAGGGGCCGATGGCGCCGGCGTTATCCACGGAGGCTACGGTCAGGGCGTTGGCATAAGTGCCGGGGGAGCCGCCGGCGGCGAAGTTGGCGCCGTCGCTGTATAGGTATCCGCCGGTGGCGGCGTTTTCGACCCAGTAGCCGGAGTTGCCGGCGGAAATGGTGACCACCGTGTCCGTGGAGGTCAAACCGTCCAGAATCTGAGCGTATGTGTCGTTATAGGCGTAGCCGGGGTAGGGCGAGCCGAGGGAGAGGTTGACGGTGTCGCAGTCCAGCAAAATGGCGTCTTCAATGGCGGCCATATAGTCCGAGTCGTAAGCGCCGCCGTTTTTACCGAAGACTTTCATGGTGATGAGCTGGGCATCCGGCGCGGAGCCGGTGACATAGACGGCCTCTGCGGCAGGGATATAACTGCCCTTGCCGTCGGGAAGATAGCGGTTGGCAGTGGCAATGCCGCCAACATGGGAGCCGTGGCCGCCTTGGCTATCCCGGTCATGGGTGATGTCCAGGTCTTTGTCCACGTAGTTGTAGCCGAAGGGGAGCTTTTCGTTGAGGTAAAGCTGCTCCGCCGTCAGGCCGGAGGTGCGCTCGTAGGCGTGCAGCTTGGGCAGCACGTCTTCAATTTCCGCCTTGTCCAGAAGGGAGAGGGACTGGATGTAGTCGTCGCTGTCCTCTCCGGCGGCTTCGGCGTCCTGCGCCAGGGCGTACAGGAAGGCGCCGTTGTCAAAGGACTGATGATCCGTATCCGTGCCGGTATCGATGACGGCGATGCGGCTCCCGGCGCCGGTGTAGCCGTCTGCCCAGGCGATTCCCGCGCCGGTCATGCCGTCGGAGAGGATGGTCTGGGGCTCTGCGGAAGCGGATTGCTCCGTGAGGGGCATGTACTGCTGCTCCAGAATGACGTCTTGCACGCCGTCCAGAGCGCGAATTTCATCCAGCTTACCGTAAGGCACGTTGGCGGAAATCAGGTTGCAGGCCAAGGTCATGTTCCATACCACGTCCAGCTCCTGCCCGCCCAAAACCTGGGTGGAAATGGCCTGAGCGACGGCCTCCTGATCGGCCAGAAGCCGATCCCGGTAAGCCATGGCCCCTGCGTTTTGCGCGATCCCGGCAGTGGCATAGCCTGCCTGCACCGTGGACCGGTCTGCAAGGAGAATGGATACCCGAACCTGGTCTGTGTCTTTGTGGGTCTGCTCCGTGGTTTCCGGCTGGGTGAATTGCCGGTCCGCCGGGGGTGCGGTGTGCCGGGTATGCTCCACCTCTGCCCAGGTGAGCGTCCCCGCAGCCTGGACAGGCGCGGCGAAACTCAGCAGCAAGCAGGCGACGATCGCCAGGGAAAGGAAGCGGAAAATGGGGTGCTTTCTCATTGGTTTCGAGCTCCTTATCGTCTGTATTTACCGCGAAGGCGCGGCAGGCCTCTATTGTTCCGGCGACAGCCGGTTATAGATGAGAACGTTACTCCATGAGCAGCGAGACCACCCGGTTTTTCAGCCAGCGCAGAAAATCGATGTTGGCCTTGTAGTAGACATAGATGCCCCGGCGCTCGGAGGTGATGAGACCGGCCATGACCAGCTTTGTCATATGGTGGGACAACGTGGTAAAGGAGAGGCCCAGCTTTTCCGTCAGCTCCTGGACGTAGACCTCCTCATGCTTCAGCATGGTGAGAATCTGCAGCCGGATGGGATCGCCGATCACTTTGATGTATCCGGCCAGGTCCTTCAGGGGAATATCCCGCTTGCCGTACTGCTTAGCCGCGTCGTGGAGCACGCCGATTTCAATGTGGTTGTATACCGGCTGGTCGTCGGTTTTCTGATAGGTAATGGTGTAATGCTCGTTCACGGCAAAAAGACAGGGATACAGGCGAAATACCTCCGCCTCACGGTTAAAGATATGAACCTCCTCGTCTCCGGTAAAGGCCTCCTCCGGCGTCTTATTTTGGTAGATAGACGCAAAGCGCTCCAGCAGGGGGGCATAAAGCGGCGCGTTTTCCACAATGGCCTCCATCCCGGGGCGAAGAAGCTCCGTCAGCTCATCTACGTATGCGGAAAAATTCCGCACCACGCCCAGAATCCGGTACCGCTCCGCCTCGGACACGGGATATTCTGAGATGTAGTCGTAGAACGTGGCAAAATCCCGGCACTCCTCTCTCTGCCATATTTCATTGGGCACGGCGAAGGTCAGACGGACGCGGAAAATGATCTCCTCTACAGACAGCCCCTTCAGCTGGTCCCGATATTCCTCCAGGCTGGAGAACTCCCAGGGGTCCGTGGCGCTGGGCATGAAAATCGCCGTAGCCAAATTGACGCCCAGAGCGCGGACGCGGGAAGGCGTCTGGCCCAGATCATCGAAGAAGAAGTGCAGCCGCTCCTCGTCGGCCGGACAAGGAACATCGTTGAGCCGCTGCTCCAGGGCCTCCAGCTTTCCGAATAAGGCGTCGATGCTCTCCTTACTCTCCGGGTACTGCTCCCGCATGCTGGAAATGGCGGCGGAAATGGGGCGGTTGTTGATCCGCCGGGTGTAGTAGGACAAGACCTCTACTATGGGGTGAATCTTAGGGGATACGATCAACTTGCGGTTCTGCGTTGTGGGATAACTCATGGCAATTGACTCCTTACATGAACAAGCTTTCGCTAAATCACAATCCTTATAGCAAGTATACCTGGACTTTCGACCCATGTCAAGACGATTTTTTCAAATTTCGTATTGACATGGCGAATAATCCCATGTATACTATGAACATAGTGATGTAGCCTAGTGCGTCACTATAAAAATAAGAACGTGGAGGAATCAAACATGTTGAGGCAACGAATTTTTGCCGGCTTGCTCGTTATGGCGCTGGCCCTGTCCCTGTTTGCCGCACCGGCTACGGCTGCGGGAGCAGACAAAACCTTTGCTGCACCCCGGAGCACATCGGGGGAGCCCGTGGAAGTCCCCAAGGGCTATAATGTCAACGATTTCACCAAGCTCAGCGCCTTTTTGGAAACCACCGACGGCAACGGGGTGAAAAACGGCGCGAAGCTGAGCGAGAGCTATGATCCTGCCGATCCCTCCACCTGGGGCTCCGCCGTCCAGTGGACGGAGTTGGACGGGGAAATGCGGCTGCTCAGAATAGACGCCGATTCCAGCGGCCTGTCCGGCAGCTTGGACCTGTCCGGCTGTGCAGCTTTGGAGAAGCTAAACCTCAGCAACAACAGCTTGACCAAGCTGGATGTATCCGGCGACGGCGCCTTGCTTTCTTTGGCTTGCAATAGCAACCAGTTGACCGAGCTGACTTTGTCCGGCAACGGCAAGTTGAGTTCTGTGGAATGCTACCGGAACCGGCTCACCTCTTTGGACTTCTCCGACGCCGTCCGGCTGTCGACCCTGTTCTGTTATGAAAATCAGCTGACCTCTCTCTTAATCCCCCAGTGCACCCGCCTGCGGAATCTTTACTGCGGCCAAAACCAGTTGTCTGCCTTGGACGTCAGCGCCTGTACCAACCTGTATTCCCTGAGCTGCTCCGTCAATGAGCTGACGGCACTGGACGTGTCCCAAAATCCGGGCCTTACCATGCTGGTCTGCGGCGCAAACCCCATCGCCGAGCTGGATCTCTCGGCCAACACCGCGCTCACCACCCTCTACTGCAACGACAGCCGGTTGACGCAGCTGCACCTGGACCACCTCACGAGGCTAAGCACGCTGCTCTGCTACAACAACCAAATCACAGATTTGACCTTGAGCACGGTTACCACCATTTTAAGATGCTCCGACAATCCTCTGGGAGAGCTGAATGTGAGCGCTTGCGGATGGTTGCGGGACTTGGAATGCAACAATACCAATCTGAAGGAATTGGATATCAGCCAGAACACCCTGCTGTCCAATCTGGAGTGTGCAGATAACCAGCTGCGTGAACTGGACACGACGGTCCACACCGCTTTGAATTACTTAAACTGCAGCGGTAACCAGCTGACGGCGCTGAACCTCAAAAACGCGGCGGGACTCCTTTCATTAAATTGTGCCGGGAATCCCTTACAGACCATCGACCTCACCCAAAATGCGAAGCTTTGGAACCTGGACATTCGGGACACCGAGATTACGGAGCTGGATTTATCCGCCAATGTAGACCTCTCCGCCCTGAATACCTCCCCGGTTTTCAAATCCCTGGATCTGAGCGCCGCAACGAATTTCCCGGCGGACCGAGTTACCGCCGTGGGGAGCGGCCGGATCGGCGTTACCTCCGTCAACAGCGACGACTTGTATCCCGACACCAGTTACAACCACTGGCAGATTTCCATCCACGCCGTGCCTGAGGAAGAAGGAGCTTTCCAGGGCTGGTACGAGGACAGCGATTGCACCAAGCTCATCGGCAGCGACAGCGCCGTCTGCATTCAGACTGTCTTGGAAAACGGAGCGGTAGAACCCCGGGAAGAGCGGGAATATTACGCCCAATTCACCGGCACATCCGCCTGCACCCACGGGGAGACGGAGCTTCGCGACGCGAAGGAGGCCACCTGTACCGAAGACGGCTATACCGGCGACGAAATTTGCACGGTCTGCGGCGAGACGGTGAAAAAGGGCGAGGCCATTCCGGCCCCGGGCCACAAAACCGAGCTGCGCAATGCCAAGGAAGCCACCTGCACCGAGGACGGCTACACCGGCGATGAAATTTGCACGGTCTGCGGCGAGACGGTGAAGCAGGGCGAGGTCATCCCGGCCCACTGCGACTCCCAGGCCTTCTCCGACCTGGACATTAACCGCTGGTACCACGAATACACCGACTATGTCATTGCCCATGAGCTGATGAACGGCGTCTCGGACAACCGGTTTGCGCCGGATTCCAAGCT
>UREY01000049.1 GCA_900546915.1 uncultured Eubacteriales bacterium | reverse complement strand
GGAACCGTACGCACGGTGGTGTGGGAGGTCGGGGCTTTCGCCCCTCCTACTCGATCCGCGCTACCGGCGCCAGAGCCGCTCCAAACCCTCCGGCGTCAGCGCATAGACGGTTTGGCAGACCTCTTCCAGGTATAGTCGGTCGTGGGAGACGCTCAGAATGGCGCCGCCGAAATCCGAGAGGATGCTTCGGATGACCGGCCCGGACAGCGGCGAAAAGTTTCGGGTGGGTTCGTCCAAAATTAGAACATTGGCGCCCTGCAGAATCATCTGCAGGAAAAGCACCTTGGCTTTCTGCCCCCCGGAGAGACCGGCGAGAGGGTGCTCCATCTCCTGGGTGGTAAACCGGAGACTGCCCAAGTAATTCCGAATTTGGGTGGCCTCTGCCCGGCTGCCGGATCGGTTTAGAAAATCGACCGGTGTGGCGGACAGATCGAAAACTTCTCCGTAATTTTGGGGCATATATGCCGCCGTCACGTCCTGCCGCTCGGAAAAACATTGGGCGATTTGGCGAAGCAGGGTGGTTTTCCCGCAGCCGTTGGGCCCGATGATGCCGATTCTCTCCGGTCCGGTTATGGTGAGGTGAATGTCCCGGGATAGCGTGCGTCCTCCGGCTTCCAGACGGGGAAGCTGAAATTCCAGCACCCGCTTTCCCTGGGGAATCTTGGCCGAATCGGGGAAGCGGAGAAAAATGGCCTCCTCCAGCTCCGGCATTTGGGTCAGTTTGGCCTTCTCCTGCTCGAACCGGCGGCCCATAGACTGAATGGCGTGCATTTTTTTCTTTAAGAGACGGCCGCCGTGGGGGTCCTGACGGCTGATGGAGGCCTGCTGGTGTTCCACTTGGTTCCGGATGCGCAGAAAACGGTCCATTCGTTTTTGAAATTCAGCGTGCTCCTGGCGGGAGACCTGAGCCTGATGGCGGAATTTGGCTTGCCGTCCTTCGACGTACTGATCGTAGGGTAGGCGGGCTACGGTGGCCCGCGGCGCGGTTTTCCGGCGCAAGGCCTCCAGATGGACGATGACGTTGGCGGTATTTCGGATTAGCGTTTCATCGTGAGATACGAAGAGCGCAGCGCCGGGCCATGTGGATAGGAAGTGTTCCAAAAATTCCAGCGCCGTCAGGTCCAGATCATTGGACGGCTCGTCCAGCAGCAGAATGTCCGGCTGGGCGGTCAGAAGCCGGGCCAGCTGGAGCTTGATCCGTTCTCCGCCGGACAGCCGGCTGAGGGGCCGGTCCCAGGTGGCAAGGGCCTCCGGCAGGTCCAGCTGCTTCAAAAGAGCGGCTTCTTCCGGCGCGGAAAGCGGCGACCGGCAGGACCAATAGGCTTGAACCGTTTGGGTTTGCTCCTCCGGCGTCAGTTCCTGGGGCAGGTAACCCAGACGGTTTTGCCCCCGGAGAATTTGGCCGGTCCATTCGGCGTATCCGGCCACCAGGGAATCGTCGTAAATCAGCTTCAGCAGGGTGGATTTACCGTTTCCCTCTTCCCCGATGACGGCGGCTTTTTCCCCCGGCTGCAGGACCAGGGAGAAGTCCGTTACAATTGGTCGCAGGTCCCGGATATGAGTCACAGACAAATGATTGATTTGCAGCATATGTGCATCCCTCCAGAAAATAAAATCTGCCTCCGGCTATGCCGAAGGCAGACGCACCACGACCCTGTTTCAAAAGAAAAACAGGGAAAAAGCAGGGACAGCGATCTGAATTCGGCAGCAGAACAAAGCCCGGCCACAGCCGGACTGCCGGAGCAATTCTGCACAGTCGAAATCAAATCACTTGTTCATGCTTTCACCCTTTCCCTACAGGCCGATTGCCTGATTGCTGAGGTCAGTATACCACGCCTGTCATACGTTTGCAAGCAGTTTTTTGGGCTGCGCCGGAAAGTCCCCGATGCAGCGCCGGGCGGGAAAACCCACCGGTAGGGGTTGCTTTTTTCCCGGTTTTCCGATATAAAATAAGTAGCAATGGAGAAAGAAGGGAAACAGGTGAAGATTTTGTTTACCGGCTTTGAACCCTTCGGCGGCAGCTGTGAAAATCCGTCCTATGACTGCCTGAAGGGGTTACCCCGCACCGTAGGAGAGACGGAGCTTGTGACGGCGAAGCTGCCGGTTTCCTTCCGCCGGGCGCCGGCGCTGCTGCTGGAGCGGATGGGGGAGGAGCGGCCGGATGCCGTGGTTTGTCTGGGCCTGGCGGCGGGACGGAAAAAAATCTCCTTGGAAAAGGTCGGCATCAATTATGCCCATGCTCAAATTCCCGACAACGACGGCGACCGGCCGGTGGATACCCTTCTGGATCCGGATGGACCTGCGGCGTATTTTTCCGGCTTGCCGGTTTTGGCGTTGGCGGAGGCTCTGAACCGGGAGGAAATTCCGGCGGAGGTTTCCCTCACAGCCGGTTCTTACGTTTGCAATTGCCTTCTGTACCGGCTTTTGGCAAGGGCTGGAGACATACCGGCGGGTTTTATCCACGTTCCCGCCGCCCAGGACCTGCCGTTGGAGGTGACGGCGCATGCGATGGAGCGGACGGCGGCTTTTTTGACTGCTTGGCTCGAAAGGAGAGGCGTACATGAAATATAACTTTGATGAAATCATAGACCGAAGGAACACGGACAGTGTGAAATGGGACCGGATACCCGGTAATCCGGAGGCCATCCCCATGTGGGTGGCGGACATGGACTTTCGTTGCCCCAAACCGGTGATCGACCGGGTGCTGGAAAAGGCGGCTTTCGGCATTTACGCCTATACGGCGGTGCCCCCCGCTTTTCGGGAGGCCACTGCCGCCTGGCAAAGCCGACGCCATCACTGGGACATCGGGCAGGCCGAGGTCATTCCCATATCCAGTGTGGTTCCCGCGCTTTACACCGCCGTCGCCGCGTTTACGGAGCCGGGAGACCGGGTGATTCTCCAGCGACCGGTGTATGGGCCCTTTACCGGAGCGGTGGAGCAGCAGGGGCGGGAGGTCTCCAACAACGCGCTTTTGCTTCAGGATGGACGGTACCAGGTGAACTGGGAGGACTTAGAGCGCCGGGCGGCCGATCCCAAAGCCAAGCTGATGCTTTTGTGCAGCCCCCACAATCCGGTGGGGAAAGTATTTACCCGGGAAGAGCTGGTACGGATTGGGGAAATTTGCAGCCGGCATCAGGTGATTCTCTTTGCCGACGAAATTCACGGGGACTTTGTATACGCCGGAAGCCGTCATATCCCGGCGGCTTCGGTGATTCCCGGCTGCCTGACGGCCGTGGCGCCCAGCAAGACCTTCAATCTGGCCGCTATGAAGGCTGCGGCGGTGATCGCGCCGGACGCCGGGCTGGCTGAGCGGTTCCGCCGGGTTTTGGCGGTCAACCATGGAGACAACTTGAACATGCTGGGGATGTACGCGTATCTTGCTGCCTACGAGGCGGGGGATGACTATTTGGATCAGCTCCTTTCGTACTTGTCCGCGCAGGTGGCGCATTTGCAGCGGCGCTTGGAGGCGGAGATGCCGCAGATCCGGCTGATTGTGCCCCAGGGAACCTATTTGATGTGGCTGGACTGCCGGGCTATGGGTATGGAGCCCAAAGCGCTGTCCGACTTTTTCACCTGGAAGGCGGGGGTCGCCATGAATGCCGGGGACTGGTTCGGCCAGGAGGGCGCGGGCTTTATGCGGATGAATCTGGCCTGCCCCCGGCAGACCCTGGACCGGGCGCTGGACCGGATTGCCGAGGCTCTTGCAAAGGAAAAGAGCCTGGATTTTCGGGAAGGGACTTGCAAGTCGTAGGCATATTCGGTATAATGTTATCGAATCCCGGCGGCAGGACCGCCTGGAAATATGAGCAATGGAAAGGAACGTAGCCATGCGGGAGATCAAAGGGGAAGCCATTTCCCAGGCCGTGGCCCGGCTGTGTATGAGCGCCAACCGGAATCTGCCGGAGGATGTGCGGGCATGCATCACCCGGAGCCGGGAGCAGGAGCCCTGGGAGCCGGCCCGGGGCATTCTGGACCGAATTGTGGAAAATTATGAAATTGCAGAGGAGGAGCAGCTGCCCATTTGTCAGGACACCGGCGTCGCCTGTGTTTTTCTCGATGTGGGCCAGGAGGTCCATATTCAGGGCGATCTGGAGCAAGCTGTCCATGAAGGCGTGCGTCGAGGCTATCTGGAGGCGGGACTGCGGTGCTCTGTGGTGGCCGACCCCCTCCGCCGGGTCAACACCAAGGACAATACGCCGGCCATCGTGTACACCCGCCTGGTGCCGGGCGACCGCCTGAAAATCACGGTAGCCCCCAAAGGCGCAGGCAGCGAAAACATGAGCCGCATCGCCATGCTCCGTCCCTCGGATGGGGCGCAGGGAGTCAAGGACTTTGTGGTAAAGACAGTGGAGGAAGCGGGACCCAACCCCTGCCCGCCGATTGTGGTGGGCGTGGGCATCGGCGGCTGCTTTGACCGGTCGGCAGAGCTGGCCAAGCGAGCGCTCCTCCGGCCCGCCGGGGAGCCGAACCCCGATCCGTTTTATGCCGCCATGGAGCGAGAGCTTCTGGACCGGATAAACGCCCTGGGCATTGGGCCGCAGGGATTGGGCGGCCGGACCACAGCTTTGGCCGTGCACATTGAGGTGGCTGCGGTACACATGGCGAGCCTGCCTGTGGCGGTCAACATCAACTGCCATGTGACGAGACACGAATCGGAGGTGTTATAAAATGGAATACAGGCTGACGGCTCCCATGACCAGAGAACAGGCCAGGCAGCTGCGGTGCGGGGATACGGTTTTATTCACCGGCACCATTTACACCGCGCGGGACGCCGCGCACAAGCGGTTGGTGGAGCTGCTGGACCGGGGCGAGCCGCTCCCCTTTGACGTCAATGGGGCGGTCATCTACTATGCGGGTCCCACGCCTGCGCAAAAGGGGCATGCAGTCGGATCCTGCGGTCCGACCACCAGTTACCGTATGGATGCATATGCGCCCAAGGTCATTGCCGCCGGTTCCACCGGCATGATCGGCAAGGGGAAACGGGATCAGGGCGTAGTCAACGCGATGAAGGAATACGGCGCTGTGTACTTTGCCGCCATCGGCGGGGCCGGTGCTCTGCTGGCCCGGTGCGTCAAAAAGGCGGAGGTTGTGGCATATGAGGATCTGGGCGCAGAGGCCATCCGGCGGATGGAGGTGGAGGATTTCCCGGTTACGGTGGTGATCGACACCTTGGGCCGGAATCTGTACGAAACGGGCCGGAAGGCATATTTGGCGTCCCGAGAGAAAATATAATCTGCGAAACGGTTTCTTTTTCCGACGCAATCCGCTATAATAAGGCAAAACAAACTGACGGGGCGAGGGAGGAGAAATCATGGATGTTTTGGTGATTGGCATTGCAGGGGGAACCGGCAGCGGGAAGACCACCTTGATGAAAAATCTGATGGGGCAATTCGGCAGCGAAATCACGGTGTTGAGTCACGACAATTACTACCGGGCGCATCATGAGCTGCCGTATGAAGAGCGGTGTAAGCTGAATTATGATGAGCCGGCGGCCTTTGAGACGGAGCTGATGGTCCGTCAGCTGAAGGAGCTTCGGGCCGGTCGGGCGGTGGATTGTCCGGTCTATGATTTTACGGTGCACAATCGGAGCGATCAGGTGATTCACCTGGTGCCGAAAAGCGTCATTATGGTGGAAGGGATTCTGATTTTTGAGAACAAAGCGCTGCGGGATCTCATGGACATTAAAATTTTTGTGGATACGGATGCCGACATCCGGCTGTGCCGCCGGATTAAGCGGGATGTGAACAAGCGCGGCCGGTCCATGGAGTCGGTCCTTCTGCAGTATCAGGCTACGGTAAAGCCCATGCACGATCAGTACGTGGAGCCCAGCAAAAAGTTCGCAGATTTGGTGGTTCTGGAGGGCGGCAAAAATCTGGTGGCTTTGGACATGATTATGAACCGCATCCAGCGGCATATTGAACACAACTTAAAATAAAGGCTCTGTCACAACAAATGGTTGATTTTTGACGAGAAATAGCGTATAATAATA
>UREY01000048.1 GCA_900546915.1 uncultured Eubacteriales bacterium | reverse complement strand
GGTTGACCGGCTCCTAATCCATACTTGCAATTTGAATGCCGGGAACAACGGCCGCCGCGTACCGGGAACCGGGCCGTCTGGGCGTCTATCACTCCACGGTGACGGATTTTGCCAAATTGCGGGGCTTATCTACGTCGCAGCCTCGGGCCAGAGCGGCGTAATAAGCAAAGACCTGCAGGGGAATGACGTTCAGGCTGGGCTGAAGCAGAGGGTGGGTCTGCGGGACGGTCAGGATGTGATCTGCCGTCTTGGCGGCTTCCTGTGCCAGAGAATCCAGAGTCAGACATATGACCTCCGCCCCCCGGGCTTTGACTTCTTTTACATTGGACATGGTTTTGTCAAACAGATCCCGGACGGTGGCTACGGCCACAACCAAAGTGCCGGGTTCGATCAGAGAGATGGGACCGTGTTTGAGCTCTCCGGCGGCGTAGGCTTCGGAGTGCACATAGGCAATTTCCTTTAGCTTCAGGCTGCCTTCCAGACAAGTGGCGCTGTCCAGATTTCGGCCGATGTAAAACACGTCGTGATGTCTGGACAGGTCTGCAGCATAATCCTGCGCCCGAGTCATGTATTCCGAAGAAAGCGTTTGACTGACCAGCGCAGGCAGCTCGGTCAGGGCGTTTAAAAGGGCGCTGCGGCTTTCCCGGGACAAGGTGCCCAGCTGCTGGGAGAAGTACAGCGCAAGCAGGTAAACCACGGCCAATTGTGTGGAATAGGCCTTGGTTGTGGCGACGGCAATCTCCGGACCGGCCCAGGTATAAATGACCTCATCGGCGGCCTTGGCAATGGCGCTGCCTACCACATTGACAATGGCTAGGGTCCGGGCGCCCTGCCGTTTGGCCTCCCGGAGAGCTGCCAGAGTATCTGCGGTCTCACCGGATTGGCTGATGATGATCACCAGGGTGTTCTCGCACAGCACCGGATCGGCATAGCGGAATTCGGAAGCCTGAATGGGCTCCGTGGGAATCCGGCAGGTTTGCTCCAGAATGTATTTCCCCAGGCAGCCTACGTAATGGGCCGAGCCGCAGGCTACGATGTAGATGCGCTTCAGACCGGACAGATACTCCCGGGACAGCTGGATGTCGTCCAGAACCACCTGCCCATTTTGAACCCGGGGCCCAATGGTATCCCGGAGCGCCCGGGGCTGCTCATGAATCTCCTTCAGCATGAAATGAGGGTAGCCGCCCCGCTCTGCGTCGGCGAGTTCCCAAGTAATTTGTTCCGGTTTTTTTTCCACCGGCTCGCCGTGGACGTTATAGAACGCAGCGCGGTCTGCTGTAAATGCCACCATGTCGCCGTCGTCCAGATAGGCCACCTGGCGGGTGTATTTTAAAATGGCCGGCACGTCGGAGGCGATAAAATGCTCTCCGGCGCCAAATCCGAAAATCAGAGGGGAGTCCTTTTTGACTGCGACCATGCGACCCGGCTCCTCCCGGCATATTACGCCCAGGGCATAGCTGCCCTCCAATTTGGCCGCCGCCAGCCGGACTGCCTCCAGGAGGTCTCTCTTTTCCCTGTAAAATCCGGCGATCAGATTCGACACCACTTCTGTATCGGTATCGGAGGAAAAGGAGACCCCTTCCCCAATCAGCTGTTCCCGCAACGCCAGGTAGTTTTCGATGATGCCGTTATGTACTACGGCAATTTCTCCGTCCCAGGAGAGCTGCGGGTGGGAATTTTGATCGGAGGGGGCGCCGTGGGTGGCCCAACGGGTGTGACCGATCCCCACAGAGCCGGGCAGTTCCTCGTTTGCTTGGATTTTATCACAGAGTACCTGGAGCCGGCCTTTGCATTTTGCCACCTTCAGCCCATTCGGGCTTTGGATGCAAACCCCGGCGGAGTCATAGCCGCGGTATTCCAATTTGGATAAGCCGTCCAGAAGAATGGGGGCGGCTTGCCGGTACCCGACATAACCAACAATTCCACACATATATGGTGACCTCCAGAAAGCAAATTGAGCCGGCGGCAGGGGCTGCAGCCGGTATGTGCATTATACAACTATTTGGGTGCAAAAATCAACTCCTATCTGAATTTTTTTACACGGCCTGGGAAAAACCTGTTCCGCAGGCCGTGTATGGTCAAAAAAACACGGTTTGTGCCGGTTGCAAGGAGGAAAAATCGGTTAACTGCGAGATGGTAACCCCTGTGGCGCCTCGCTCCAGAAGCGCCTTGGCGCCGGGAGAACCGTCGGTAAAGCAGAAAACCGGACTCCACCCACGTCGCAGATTCTCTGTAGCCCCGGCCCAGGTTCCGCCGGAGCCGAAGGCAGCTTGCGCCACCAGAGTTTTTTCTCCCAGGATGTGAATCAGCCGGTTTCGGGACAGGGCTCTGGCAGGCGAGAAGGGCAGGTCGAAGCTGTCTTCGCAGCACAGCAGCAGGTTCCGATGGGAAGCTCCTGTCAGGGGACCGGCTAAAACGGAAATCACTTGCCCGCCCCCGGTCAGGCAGGAGGCTTGGGCGGCAGCGTCTGCACCGCGCGCCCCACCGGAAACTAGGACATAACCTTGCCGGGCCATTTGCAGTCCGGCGGCCTGGGCAAAGGCGCGGTTTTCCGGCCGCAGCTCCCGGCTGCCGACCAGGGAGAGACCGGTACGTTGCAGAAGATCCAGGTTGCCGTCGAACCACAGGACGGACGGCGCCCGGTCTCCCAGAGCGCGCATCAGGCGGCGGGGATACCGGGGATTGGCCCGGGTCAGACACTGCAGGCCCAGGGCGCCGGCGCGGTCTAAGTATGCAGACAGCCGGTCTGTTTCGGACAGAAGGGACACGATATGTTCCGCTTCCGAATGGGAACAGCCCAGCTTGAAAAGATGGGCCGGGGTCAGCTCCTCCTCGCCTGCGCCGGGTATGGGATGCAGGCGCACCCGAGCGGCCAGGCGCTGGAGCTGCGGCGGGGTAAGCGGGCGGCGGGCCGGATCCCCCAGACAGGAGCCCAGCAGGAGGAAGCCCGCTTCCCGGGGGTTCACCGGAACCGCTTCCGGACGGCGGGGGCCTTCACAATCTCCTCGGTGAGCGTCCCGTCTTCCCCCAGAAGCATGGGGCGAATGGTAAAATGGGAATATTTGGCGATTTCATCCAGCTTGGCTTTCTCTGGGAAGTTCCCTATGATAGAATATGCAGCGCCCTTGCGCTTTGCCCGCCCGGTGCGGCCAATTCGATGAATATAGTATTCGTTTTCCTCGGGGATCTCATAGTTGATGACACAGTCCACGTCTTCTACGTCAATGCCCCGGGAGGCCACATCTGTGGCGATCAGGATGGGCAATTCTCCGCTGTGAAACTTCCGCATGGTCTTCTCCCGGAGGGATTGGCGGATATCCCCGTGTATGCACTCTGCCGGAGCGCCGGCCCTTTGAAAATCGTCGCACAACCGCTGGCACATGTGTTTGGTGTTGCAAAAAATCATCACCCGTTCAAAACCCTGGGTGCGGATGAGCCGCAGGGTGGTCTCGGCTTTGGACATCGGCGTGGTGGCGATGGAATACTGATCGATGTCGGGCCGGTCGTCGGACTTGGGCTCCACCGTGATCTCCACCTCGTTGCGTTGGTACATCCAGCTGACGGTCATGACCTCTTGTGAGATGGTTGCAGAGAAGAGGCCGAGGTTTTTTCGGTTTCGAATCTTTTCGATGATTCGGGTGACATCTTTGAAGAAACCCATGTCCAGCATCCGGTCCGCCTCGTCCAGAATCACCGTTTGCACTTGGTCAAAGCGAATGTTTTTCCGGTTGAAGTGATCCATGAGCCGGCCCGGCGTTGCGACGACGATTTGCGGCTTTTTTTCCAAAGCTTTGGCTTGGGAGACAATGGAAGCGCCGCCGTAGAGCACCGCAACCCGAATCCCGGTATAAAAGGCCAAAAGGCTACGCAGTTCGTCGCAGATTTGGATGGCCAGCTCCCGGGTGGGAACCAGGATCAGACCCTGCACCTGCCCCTGTTCCGGGATTACGTGTTCGATCATGGGGATGCCGAAGGCAAAGGTCTTTCCGGTGCCTGTGGGCGCTTTGGCGATCACGTCCTTCCATGCCAGTAAGGGAGGGATGGCCTCTCGCTGGATGGAGGTGGGATAACCATAGCCCTTTTTCTCCAGAGCTTTCTGCATGGCTTCGGAAAGCCCCAATTCCTGAAATGTAGTTGCGGTATCTGCCATTTTCCGTCGTTCCTTTGCCGTAAAGTAAATAAGAATTTAGTTTAGTATATCAGATATTCCGCCGGTTTGCAACTCATGCTGCGTTTTTCTCAGGCTTTGACCCGGCCGGTGTTGCAATCGGGCCGCCCGGCTTGCACAAATTTTGCTCGCAGCGTTTTGTGCTTTCACAATTTCGCAAAATGTGATAGAATATCTCATAAGACGCCGTCGAGAAAGGAAGAAACAGGTCATGAGTCAAGCAGATGCGTTGTACCGGGCGACCTGCCTGGACATTCTGGAACACGGAGTATGGGACACCGAACAGGCAGTGCGGCCCCGCTGGGAGGATGGGACCCCGGCGCACACAATCAAAAAGTTCGGGGTGGTAAACCGGTATGATTTGCGGGAGGAATTCCCCATTATGACCTTGCGCCGGACTGCGTTTCGCAACTGCGTGGATGAACTGCTTTGGATATGGCAGAAAAAATCCAACAATGTAAACGACCTGCACAGCCACGTCTGGGACAGCTGGGCCGATGAAACCGGCTCCATTGGGAAGGCCTATGGCTATCAGCTGGGGATTCGGCATCGGTATCCGGAGGGCGAGTTTGACCAGGTGGACCGGGTTTTGTACGATTTGAAGCACAATCCGGCCTCCAGACGAATCCTCACCAGTTTGTACAATTTTCAGGATTTGCATGAGATGCACCTGTATCCCTGCGCCTATTCCATGACCTTCAATGTTTCCGGGCGCACGCTCAACGCGATCTTAAACCAGCGTTCCCAAGATATGCTCACAGCCAACAACTGGAATGTATGTCAATATGCGGTTTTGCTGCACATGTTTGCCCAGGTATCCGGTCTGGAGGCGGGGGAACTGGTTCATGTCATTGCCGACTGCCACATTTACGACCGGCATGTGCCCCTGGTGCGGAAGATGCTGGACAATCCCAGCTATCCCGCCCCGGCGTTTTCGATCGACACATCCGTCACGGATTTTTACCGCTTTACTCCAGACAGCTTCCGCTTGGAGGGGTACCGGTATGCGCCGTTTGGGGAGAGAATCCCTGTGGCGGTATAGGAGGGCTTATGGACGCTATAGTTGCCGTATATCAGGATTGGGGCATCGGCGCGAACGGGACGCAGCCGGTGACGCTGTCCGCCGACCGCCGGTATTTTCGGGAGAAAACCCAGGGAGCTTGGGTGATTGTGGGCCGGAAGACCCTGGCGGACTTTCCGGGAGGGCGGCCCCTGCCCAATCGGACCACCGTGGTGCTCAGCCGGTCCTGCCGGTCGATTGCCGGGGCGCAGGTGGTTTCCAGTGCCCAAGAGGCGGTTCGGGCCACAGCCGGTGGGAGTCCGGTTTTCGTCATCGGCGGCGCCGCCGTATACCGGAGTATGCTGCCGTATTGCAGCCGGGTTTACGTGACCCGGGTGGAGGCCTGTCCGGTCTCGGACGTGTTTTTTCCCAATTTGGACCGGGATCCGGACTGGATTTGCACCCATGCCGGCCCGCTTTGCCGGGAAGGGGAAATTGCTTACCGGTTTTGCGTATATGAGCGGTCCGTTGGACTCAGGGGTTGATGGTGGCCTTTGACGGGGCGTTCTGGTGGGCCTCAGTCCGGCGTAGACGGAATCTGTCCGCTTTATGGAAGATACGATCTGGACAAAGGCGGATTCCTAGGATATAATAGAACTCTGAATTTACTGCGGGAGAAGGCGCCATGAGCTTTTTCGACCAACTGATGACTGCAATCAAATATATGGCCTTGATCGGCATTTTGGCCCATGTGATTGGGGAGGCGCTGCCCCGGCGCTGGTTTCATTGGGAACGTTTTCCTTACCGAGCTTTTGCTTGGGAGCGGGAAGGACGCTTTTATGAATCCCTGGGCATTCGAAAATGGAAGGATCATCTGCCGGACAAGAGCAAGCATACGAAAAAAACCTTCACCAAGCAGATGAAGGGACACGATAACACGGACAGCCTGGTTCGTTTCCTCCAGGAGACCTGTGTGGCGGAATGTGTCCACTGGTGCCTGGTCGTGTTTAGCTTTCCCCTGTACGGCTACGTGCCCACGCCCTTCGGCGCCGCAGTTAGCACGCTGTACGCCTTAAGCAACATCCCCTTTATTATAATTCAGCGCTACAACCGCCCTCGTCTGCTCCGCGTGTTAAACCGCAAACTGGACCGGGCATAACGGCAATATGCAGGTCCAGGCAGCCGCTTGGAAGCTTACGGCAGGGCGGCGTGCAGGACCTGCCGGACGGCCGTTGCGGCAGAGCAGACAATGACTTGACGCGCCGGGGAAAAGGTGGTAAAATTACCTCATGCGCCGCTATGGTGGAATAGGCAGACACAAAGGACTTAAAATCCTTCGGTAGCAATACCGTACCGGTTCGACCCCGGTTAGCGGCACCACAATGCAAAAAGAGCTGAAAAACACCAACTTGGGGTGTTTTTCAGCTCTTTTTGGTAAGCGTCAAACCTACCACCGACTTGCGGAAGGCTCTCCAATATGAAACAAT
>UREY01000047.1 GCA_900546915.1 uncultured Eubacteriales bacterium | reverse complement strand
TCCTGCAAAGCTCTCCACGGCGGTGATTTCATATGCGGTTACATTTGACGGTTACAGAAAACGAGTGTTTTTCGTTTTCTGCGCCATAAATACTAGGCTGTTTTTTAAAAATTCTATTTTGAGACAGCCCCTCCGATCTCTGCATTCAAATCTGTTTTTTTCCAGTTTTCCGCCTTTGATTCTTTTTCCCGAAACCAGCTCCAAACATCCGCTCCAGAATCTCCGCGATAAAATTTGCGATAAAATCTGCAATAAAATCCATCATACAGGTTCCCTCCCCGTTCCGATTCCCCGAGATACCCCAATCTCAAGGCCGCTTCGTCCATGCCATGGTTTTCTCTCCGCTGCCGGATTTGCCCATCATCCGTCCAGGGGGCGCAGGACGCCGTAGGCGTCAAAGCGGGTGTCCCGGCTGGCCGTGAGGAACACCACCTGGGTCGCCGGGTCGGAGCCGGAGACCTTTTGTGCTGTGCTGTCGGCCTGCGCCGGGTCTACGCCCTCCAGATACAGCCGGGTCTGCCCTGCAGGCAGAGGGAAATCCGCCGGGCCGGAGAAGGAAACGACGAAGTTTGGATCCGCGCAGGAGGTCACCAGCTGCTGGGCGGCTTGCTTGAGGATCTCCTCCTTAGAGGCCGAAGCTTTGTAGACGATGGACCCGCTGTCCGGAATGCGGAAATCGGTGAAAACCACCTCGTCAAAGCCCAGCTCCCGCAGCTCCCGACAGATTTGGATCAGGTTGGCCATGACGGTTTGGCTGGCGGGGTCCAGCCAATAGCACTGCTCCTCATCGGTCCACAGAGCGCCGGAGTCCAGCGCCAGACCGGAGTCCGGATTGGCTTCGGCAAAGGCCGAGTCCCGGAAGGCCGGCAGGCGGGCAATGAGGTAGCAGTCCTGCCGGATCAGGTCGGCAAGGAGCGCATCCATGGCGGCCGCCTCGATGGTGTCGGATTGGGAAGCGCCGCTGAGGCCGGTGGTATAGTAAAAATTTCCAAATTTGCTTTTGACATCCAGCATCACCGCCGTCCCCGGCTCTAAAGAGCCCAGGGCCTGGGACGCCGTCTCCACTCCGGCCTGAAGCCGGTCCGTATCCACGTAGACGCCGCTCAGGCGGCTCAGGCTTTGCGCCTCCGGCGGCGCTTCCCGGAATTCCACCTGGACGTCTAGGGTCTGCTCAGGCTCCCCCGGCCTGGTCTCCTTTTCCCCCAGATCCAGGCTGGAGCGGCCGAAGTCAAAGATTACGCCGTCCCGGGTGAACACCACGTACCGCTGCAGCCACACCATCCAGCAGACCCATACGGCCAAAGCCGCCAGGGCGAGGATGCCCAAAACCTGCAGCACCTTGCGCAGGCGCATTTTGGTGTGATAGGAGAACATTTTCACAGCGCGTCCTCCTCCCGCCGGGCCACCACGCAGCGCCACTCCTCCCGGCCCTCCGTCTCCAGAACCTCCAGGCCGTGGGCCTGCAAAGCCTCCCGGACACCGGCCAGGCGGTTGTCCAGAATGCCGGAGCAAATCACGGTTCCACCGGGCCGGAGCAACCTGGGCAAAGACGGAATCAGCGCCAGAATGACATCGGCCACAATGTTGACCAGCGCCAGGTCAAACGGTCCGCCCCGGTCCAGCAGGGACTCCAGGGCCCCGGAATCCCCGGCTACATCGCCGGTAAAGGCCAGAAGCTGCGGCGCGGTCATGCCATTGTAGGCGCCGTTTTCCCGAACCATGTCCTCGGCCTTGGGGTCGATGTCCACCCCCACGGCGGACCGGGCGCCTAGACGCAGGGCGGCAATGGACAAAACGCCGCTGCCCGTACCCAGGTCCACCACCCGGCTGCCTGGAGACAGATGCCGCTCCAGGGCGGCCAGGCACATTTGGGTGGACGGGTGGGCGCCGGTGCCGAAGGTGAGACCCGGGTCCAGAATCACCGGCAGGCGGCCCCGGGCCTCGTCCACAGGAAGCCAATAAGGCAGCACGCAGAGCTTTTCTCCCACCCATTGAGGCGGATAGTTTTTCCGCCAGTCGTTGGCCCAGTCCTCTTCATCCAATGGGACGGCGGAGACGGTGAGCGGCCCCAGGTCCCGGTCCGGATACCGGGCCCGCAGATCCCGAAGTCCCGCCTCCAGGGCCGCCAGGCGGGCCGGAGCGGTTTCATCCCGCTCCAGATACAGCTGAATCTGAGACAGGCCCTCCAGGCGGCGGACCAAAGACGCGTCCACGTAATCCCAGCAGGACCGGTTGGCCTCCAGGAATTGCAGGTACTCCTGCTGGTCATCCATCACCAGGCTGTCAAACCCCATGGCGGTGAGGGCATCTGCCGTGAGGCCGATGCCGTCGGAAGTGGTTTTGACGGTCACTTCCCAATAGAGCAAGAAAATCCCCCCTGACATTCAGAGTTCGATGAAAGTATTTTACACGAAAACGAGGAAATTGACAAGGGAACATTTTCGCCCCGTGCCGCTTCGGCCAAAGCCTTCTGCGAGGCGGCTCGGATCCCCTAAGAAAGCTGTTTCTCCCTGGAAGCAGAAAAAGCGGCGCCGGAGCCTTCTAGGGATCCGGCGCCGCGCCGTGGTTACGGCGTATTCTGCGCATCGTTCCACGCCGCCCGGACGGCTTCCTGAACCGCTTCAAGCGGCAGGTTTTCCCGCCGGGCTATGGCGGCGGCTTCCTCATACTCCGCCTTGTACCGGCCGTCCGAAGCTACCTTCACCGTCACCGGGCCCCAGGGCGTGGAAACCGTTTGAAAGCGCCTGGGCAACACGCTGCGGGTCAGGCCGAGCCGACGCACCCCCAAGGTACTTGTATGGCGGAACAGCAAATCCGTCATGTTCCCCACGTCCTCCGGCCGGCACAGGCAGGTGAGCAGGACGCCCGGCCGGGATTTTTTCATCCCAATGGACGTCGTGTACACATCCAACGCACCGGCCTCCCACAGCCGCTCCTGGGCAAAGCCGAGGGCCTCCGGCGTCATATCGTCCAGGTTGCACGCCAGCTGGCACACCGCCTGCTCCGCCTCCTCTTCCGTCCGGCCCAGAAGGGCCCGAACGCAGTTGGCGGCGGGGAAGTCCTTTTTGCCCATCCCATAGCCCGCCGCCTGCACCTGCATCAGCGGCATTTCGGCAAACTGGGAGACAAAGTGCTTCAGCAGGGCCGCGCCGGTCGGGGTGCAAAGCTCCCCGGCAATCTCCCCGGCGTAAATGGGAATCCCCTGCAGAAGAACCGCCGTGGCCGGAGCCGGTACCGGCAAAAGGCCGTGGGCGCACCGCACCTGACCGCTGCCCACCCGAACCGGCGAGGCCAAAATCCGCTCCGGCGCCAAGGTGTGGATCAGCAGGCACACGGCGGTAATATCCGCCACTGCGTCCAGCGTCCCCACCTCGTGAAAATGAATCTGCTCCACCGGGACCCCATGCACCCGGCTCTCCGCCTGGGCCAAGCGGTCGTACACCGCCAGGATGTCCTCCCGCACCGCCTCCGGCAGATCCAGGTGCTCCTGCACCAAATGGCGGATGCCGTGCAAATCGTTGTGGGCGTGGGAAGAATGACCGTGAGACGCCCCCTCCTCCTGCCCCGCCACGGAAACGGCCAGGTGCGTGCCCGCAATGCCGCATTTCACGCTTTTCTCCAGGGAAAAGGTCACGTCCGGCAGGCCCAATCCGTTCAGCCGCTCCACAAAACCGGCCGGGTCCGGCAGCAGCTCCAGCAGCGCCGCCGCCAGCATATCTCCCGCCGCACCCATGCCGCAGTCCAAATACAGTATCTTCATGGTTTCGCCTCCATGTGATTGATCATGCTGGCCAGATATCCCGCACCGAAGCCGTTGTCAATGTTGACCACGGAAATCCCGCTGGCGCAGGAATTGAGCATGGACAGCAGGGCCGACAGGCCCTGGAAGGAGGCTCCATAGCCCACGCTGGTGGGCACCGCGATCACCGGGCAGTCCGCCAGGCCGCCCACCACGCTGGCCAGAGCGCCCTCCATCCCGGCAATGGCGATGATGACGCTGGCCTCCATCACCAATTCCACATGGGCCAAAAGCCGGTGAACCCCGGCCACGCCCACATCATAGAGCTTCCGCACCCGGTTGCCCAGCGCTTGGGCCGTGACGGCCGCCTCCTCGGCCACAGGCACATCGCTGGTGCCCCCTGTGGCGATGACGACGGTGCCCAGGCCGTCCGGCTCCGGCAGGGAGCCGATGGTGGCGATGCGTCCGGCGCTGTGATAGTCCAGGGGGTGCGCCTGCTCCACCGCCGCAGCCGCCTCCGGGGACAGGCGGGTGATGAGAATGGTGTTCTGCCCTGCCTGCTTCATGGCCGAAACAATCCCGATGATCTGCTCCGGCGTCTTCCCCGCGCCGTAAATCACCTCGGGGACCCCCTGCCGGACCCGCCGGTGGTGATCCACCTTGGCATAGCCCAGGTCCTGAAATGGCTCCAGCTTCAGCTGCAGCAGCGCATCGTCCACAGACATCCGGCCCTGCCGCACCGCTTCTAAAATTAATTTTGTTTTTTGATCGTGCATGCTCGTTCCTCCAGATCCAAAAGAACCTCGGTATATTCCGGCTGCAGCGCCTGCAAAAGCTCCCGCCGCTTTTCCAGCGCCAGGCCCATCTGGGCCGCCGTCACCTGAAGCTTCGCCCTGCCGTCCAGATACCGGACCCGGAAATCCCGGAAGCCCAGACCGGCCAGAGCCGCCTCCGCCCGCTCCGTCTTTTGCAGCAGGGCCTCGGTCAAGGCCGTTCCGGCGGGAATCCGAGTGGCCAGGCAGGCATAGGCCGGCTTGTCCCAGGTGAAAAGCCCGGCCTGCCGGGACAGGCGTCGGATCTCCTCCTTGGTCAGTCCGCACTCCCGCAGGGGCGAACGCACAGACAGCTCCCGCAGCGCCCGGATTCCGGGCCGGTCTCCCTCCTCATCCGAGGCGTTGGTCCCGTCCAGCAGCAGGGAAAACCCGTCCTGCCGGGCAGCCTGTTCAATCAGTCCGAAAATCATCCGCTTGCAATGATAGCAGCGGTCCGGGAGATTCCGGGCCACCTGGGGGTCCTGCAAAGGGTCGGCATAGAGAATCTGCCAGTCCGCCCCCAGCTCTGTCGCCAAACGCTCAGCGTCCTCCCGTTCAAACTGCGGCTGAAAAGGGGATTGCACATAGTAGGCCTTCACCCGCGCGCCCGCCTCCAGGGCGGCATACAGCAGGTAAGCCGAATCCACGCCGCCGGAAAAGCCCAGGGCGGCTTCGGTGTGCACATGAAAAAACTCCCTCAGGGTCATACGGTTCCTCCCATTTGCCGGCTCCGCTGCCATCCGGCGGGCAGGACCGGTCCCCTGCCCCGTTCCGCCTCCGGACCTCTGCGGCGCTGCATCCCAATTGGACAAATTTCACGTATTATATGGTATCACAGGGCCATGTTCCCGTCAAGCGGCCTCTTCTGCCAGACAAAAGCTGTCCCAGCTGCAAAAAGCCCCCCGACGCAGAAAAGCAAATCTGCATCAGGGGGCCTGAGGAAGCCAAGAGAGGGCCGCCGGGCGTGCCATGGAGCCCGTCCGGTCCCCGCACTCTTACAGACGGCAGTAAGCCGCCGCAGTCTGGGCCGCCACCCGGGCGTTGTTGTACACCAGCTGGATGTTGGAGGCCAGGCTGTCGCCTCCGGTGAGCTCCGCCACCCGGGCCAGGAGGAAGGGAGTAATTCCTTTGCCGTGGATGCCCTTTTCCCGGCACTCCGTCACCGCCTGGTCAATGGCCCCGTTGATCACAGCCGGGTCCATGGAATACGCCTCGGGAATGGGGTTGGTCACCAGCATTCCCCCGCCCAGCGCCATGTCATTTTGCGCCCGAAAGGCAGCGGCCAGCTCCTCCGGCGTATCCACCCGGTAGTCCACCGGGAAGCCCGAGGTACGGGTGTAGAAGGCGGGCAGCTCCTCGGTGCCGTAGCCGATGACCGGCACGCCGTGGGTCTCCAGGTACTCCAAGGTCAGGCCCAAATCCAGAATGCTCTTGGCCCCGGCGCAAACCACCATCACCGGGGTGCGGGCCAGCTCCTCCAGATCGGCGGAAATATCCATGGTGGTCTCCGCTCCCCGGTGCACGCCGCCAATCCCGCCGGTGGCAAACATGCTGATGCCCGCCATATGGGCGATGATCATGGTGGTGGTGACGGTGGTGGCGCCGTCCTGGCCCCGGGCGCACAGCACCGCCAGATCCCGGCGGGAGGCCTTGGCAATGGCCTGCCCCTTTTTCCCGAAGTACTCGATCTCCTCCGGCGTAAGGCCCGCCTTCAGGCGGCCGCCGATGATGGCAATGGTAGCGGGCACCGCGCCGTTTTCCCGAATGATTTTCTCCACCTGAAGGGCCGTCTCCACATTCTGGGGATAGGGCATTCCGTGGGAAATGATGGTGGACTCCAGCGCCACCACAGGCTTCCCCTGAGCAATGGCCTCGGCCACCTCCGGCTTGACATCCAAATATTTGTTGATGTGCATCACAAGTTCCTCCTAAATATATCATGGTTGAAACGCCGCGGCAGGCGGCGCAGTGGGCTTACTGCAGCATCCGGGCCCGGAGCGTTCCGGCGGACAGGGCCGGGTTGATGGTCTCGGCTCCCTCGATGGCGATGGCGCCGGCGCAAGCGCCGGCCAGAGCGGTGCCCTGCAAATCCGTCCCCTCCAAATAGGCCCAGGCCAGACCGGCCATGAAGGCGTCTCCCGCTCCGGTGGCATTGACCGCCTCCGCCGGTCGACCAGGCAGAAGCAGGCTCTGCCGGTGGTCCGCCGCAAAGACGCCGTCTTTGCTTATGTGTGATAAAGAAGCAATAGAAGTGCAAAAAATTTTGCCGTTCCTA
>UREY01000046.1 GCA_900546915.1 uncultured Eubacteriales bacterium | reverse complement strand
AAAAGTTAGAAATAGCGGGAGGAATCACGAAAACTCGTGGTTTCTCCCGCTAAAAAATTAGGTAAAATTCCTGAAAAGCCTATCTTGCGACCGTCCCGTATGCTTTTCTCTCAGGCATCGGAAGCGCCGGCCTAGTTCTGCTCCCAGTTGTGCCAGACGTTCTGCACGTCGTCGTCATCCTCAAACAGGTCCAGCATTTTCTCCATGTTGGCAATGTCCTCCGGCTTTTCCAGCTTTTGATAATTCTGGGGCACCATCTCCAGCTGGGCGGAGGCAAACTTGTAGCCCTTTGCCGTCAGCGCGTCTGCCACGGTGTTGAAGTCATCCGGCGCCGTGGTGATCTCAAAGCAATCGCCGTCAGCCGCAAAGTCCTCCGCACCGGCGTCCAGCGCGTCCATCATCACGGCGTCTTCCTCATAATCTCCGTCCTCATTGTCAATCACCAGGACGCCCTTGCGGTCAAAGGACCAGGACACGCAGCCGGAGGCGCCCATGTTGCCGCCGAACTTGTCGAAATGATGGCGGACGGAGCCGGCGGTCCGGTTCCGGTTGTCGGTCATAGCCTCCACCAAAACGGCCACGCCCCCCGGGCCGTAGCCCTCGTAGGTGATGCTCTCGTAGTTCTCGCCGCTGCCTGCGCCGGCGGCTTTTTCCAGCACCCGCTTGATATTATCGTTGGGCATGTTGGCCGCCCGAGCCTTGGTAATTACGGTAGCCAGGCGCGAGTTGTTGGCCGGATCGGCGCTGCCGCCCTCTTTGACAGCCACAATCATTTCCTTGGCGATTTTGGTAAACGAAGCGGCCCGCTTGGCATCCTGGGCGCCCTTGGTCTTTTGAATGTTGTGCCATTTGGAATGTCCGGACATGAAAATCTTCCCTTCTATCGAAATGCTCCTAACGAAGCGCATAAGCTTTGCATATTGTAGCACAAAAAGCGGGATAAAATCAACAGGCTTCAGCAGAATCTTATGCAGTCCGTGTGATTTTCAGAGACTTTCACAACGATTTCCGGAAATGCTGCCCGGAGTTTGTCCGCAAGATAAAGGCATACCGGATTCTCCGTCCAGAAATGGCCGGCATCCACCAGATTGATGCCCAAATCCTTGGCGTCCCAAAACTGGTTATATTTGACGTCCGCTGTGACAAAGGTGTCGCATCCGGCGGCATGGGCCTCCTGCACGCAATCGCCGCAGGCTCCGCCGCCCACCGCCACCCGGCAAACTTCCCGGCCGCCGGAGACATACCGCACGCCCGGGCAGCCCAGCCGGTTCTTGACCCGGTTTAAAAACTCCTGTAGCGAAACCGGCTCCGTCCGTCCTGCCCGGAGCAGGCCCCAGGGGCGGCCCCGGCCGTCCGTACCGGAGGGATGGAGCACCTCCACCTGCTCCAGGCCCAAGACATGGGCCAGGCAATCGTTGACTCCACCCGGCGCGCAATCCAGATTCGTATGGGCATTGACCGCAGCGATTCCCCGGGCGGCCAAAAACAAAATACACCGGCCCGCAGAAGTGCCGTCCGTGACGCTGGGAAGCGGCTGAAAAATCAGAGGGTGGTGCGTCACCAGAAGCTCCGCCTGCCAGTCTGCGGCCTCTCGGCACACCGCCTCAAAGGGGTCCAGCGCCACCAGAATCCGCCGGACCTCCCGGTCCGGGCGGCCGCACAGCAGCCCGACATTGTCCCAGTCCATTTTCATGTACTGCGGCGCCAACGTCTGCAAAAATTCCAATACGTCTTGAACCGTTGTCATACTTCCCCTGCCTCCATCGCCATCAACTCCGAAAGAGCCGTACTGTAATATTCATATTTGGGTCCCGGCCGACCGGCCAGGCCCGAAACCACCTGTTCCACCGTCCGGCGGCAAAAGGCCAGGTACTCCCCGACCAATTCATTCTTTTCCTCCAGCAGCGCCGGACTGACGAAATGCTGCCCCGGTGTCAGCGCTTGCCGGCCCGGCTTTGCCTCCAGAACCGTATACAGAAATTTTCCGTCCCGTACCGGCGCCTCCCGGCTGATCTGCCAGCCGTTTTCCGACAGGTATTGTCGCAATTCGTTCTGAGAGGACTGGCATTGCAAAATCAAACGGTAGCCGCCGGTGCGCAGCCAGGGCCCGCCCTGGAGAATCTGAATCATGGTCTCGGCCCCCAGCCCCGCCATCAGCAACACATCAAAATCCCGGGGCAGACCCCGAACGCCGTCGCATTGGTGGAAGGAGAGTCCGGCTTGCACCCCGAACCGCCGGGCGTTCTCCCTGGCCCGCTCCAAAGGCTGCGGGGCAATATCCGCCGCCAGTACCCGGCGGGCCCGGCCGGAGCGGAGCAAATAAATCGCTAAGTATCCGTGATCCGTCCCAATATCGGCCACACGCTGCCCGGGATCGACCCAGGCGGCACAGGCCATCAGGCGTTTGGAAATGGGCAGCTTCATACCATGTCCTCCTATCCCGCCCAAAATAAAAAAGAAGCTGCAGAGGATATCCTCCGCAGCGTCTCCTTTTCCCATCTTACTGCTTTTCCGCCTCAGCAGCTTCGCTGGCTTCCAGGAACCGGTTCAGCTGCGCCAGGAAAGCGTCACAGTCGATTCCATGCACCATGCAGGCCTCTTCCACCGTCTCTCCCCGGGAAGAGGGGCAGCCCAGGCAATGCATTCCAATGGCCATAAACAGCGGGGCAGACTGCGGAGCAAGGTCCAGCACCTCGCCAATAATGGTATCTTTTTCAATGGTAACAGCCATGTAAATGACCTCCTAATTGCGTTTGCTTTATTATACCCGGCAAACTACAAAAAAACAAGGGGAATTGTCAAAAAAACGCAACTCATACGCCGGTCGGCTCACAGAACCGGCTTGCCCAAGCGGCCGCTTCTCTCCCAGGCGGCGAGCACCGCGTCTATGACCGCGCCCCGCAGGCCCCGCTCTTCCAGCACGCGAACGCCCTGCACCGTGCTGCCGCCTGGAGAACACACCCCATCCTTCAGGACGCCGGGATGGTCTCCCGTCGCCAAGAAGAGCGAGGCGGTCCCCAGCAGCATTTGCGCGCCGTATTCATACGCCTTCCGCCGGGGCAACCCACAGGCTACCCCACCGTCAGCCAAGGCCTCCAAAAACAAGCAGGCAAAAGCCGGGCCGCAGCCCGCCACGGCGCCGGCCGCATCCAGCAGAGCCTCCGGAAGGCGATCCACCCGGCCCGCCCGGGTCAACGCCGCAGCCAGCTCCGATTCCTGCTCCGGCGTGACACGTTCATCCGGCGCATACAGCACCAAACCCGCCCCCACGGAAACCGGGGTGTTGGGCATGATGCGCACGACCGGGCAGCCGGGGGCCAGGGTATGCAGCTGGGCCAGGGAAATCCCTGCGGCCATAGACACCAGCACGCAGGGCGCGCTCCGCGCCTGGAAAGCCGGGGCCAAAGCCTCCAAAACACCGGGCATGACCTGCGGCTTGACACCCAACAGGAGATACTCGCATTGGGCGGCCAAATCCCGGTTCTCCCCGGCAGCACAGCCCAGCTGCGCCGCCACCGCCTCTGCCTTTTCCCGGGTCCGGCTGCTGACCATAACCTGCCGGGGGCCAACCGCCTTCGCCACCGCCTGGGCCAAGGCAAACCCCATATGCCCCACACCGAGACATCCAAATTTTACCATAGCGTCTCCTCCCGTTCTTTTCTCATCACAAAGTTCTCTAAATACTGCCCCCTGCGCTCCACCTGCTGCGCCTGGAGCACCCGGTATCCCCGGGCTTCAAAAAAGCCTCGGGCCGTCCTGGATGCGTGGGTGGTAAAGACCGGCCCGCCCTGCCGGGCCTCCAGGGCGTCGCACAGAGCCCGGGCAATGCCCCGTCTCTGAAAATCCCGCCCCACATACAGCCGGTCCAGGTAACCGGTTTCATCCATATCCCCAAAGCCGGCCGGAAGATTTCCGGCCCATGCCACCAGGGTATCATGTTCCAAAAAAGAGCGGTTCCACGCCTCGGGCTCCACGCCGCCTACCCAAGCCTCTCGCTGGGCCAGGGTGTAGTCCTTGGCACAGACGCCGTAAACGGTATCCCGAAACAGCTCGATCAAAGAGGCGCAGTCCTGTGGGCGATAAGGCCGGAGCTCCACGCCGGTATCCGGAAAGTCCAGCCGGTAAATCTCATCTTCGGCGGCAGGCCGGGGGCGAAAACCAAGGCTCTCCAACAGCCGCCGGGCGGCAACGCCGTACCGGGAAAGCCCGCGCACCTCCAAATACCCATAGCCCAAGGAGCGGCCCCGCCGGAGGAATGCCGAGACCACCTGCCTCCCCATTCCCTGCCTGCGGTTATGGCGGTCTCCTATGAAAACCAGCATATTCTCCTGGCAGAAGGCCGCGACGCCCACCGGGGAAAACCCGGAACCGCTTCGGGCTTCCATGCCGTACACTTCCATCCGGTCGTTCAGCCGGGCATACAGCTGCCGCAAATCTTCAAAAGCATTCAGCGAAGCCCCGCCGTCTTCCAAAAGCAGAGCCTGCAGATCCCGGCGCCAATCCCGCCCAAAATCCACAGACCCATCCAAGCGCCGGAGCCGCAGGTTGTCCCCCACCGGCAAAAATTCCGGCTGACGTACATGCATAATGGGCATACAAATCGCCTCCTGTCGGAAATCCTGTAATGAGAAATGAAACTGCCGCCGGCATGCCAAACGGAACACAAGCTTTCCCCGCGCGGCACAGCACGCTTTGTGGGACTCGCGGCATCTCAGAAACATGTCCGGTTATCCAGCAGCGCCGGGAGCGGCAAATGGGAGAATCCGGACAGACGGTACCGCCGTCCACCCCAAATCCGAAAAAAGTCCGACGCAGAAAATCTGGTCGGATAGAAAAAAGCCGGAGCAAAGCGGACTTTGCTCCGGCTGGTACGCCGGAAGGGACTCGAACCCCCAACCCTCGGAACCGGAATCCGATGCTCTATCCATTGAGCCACCGGCGCGTACTGATTTCAGCCTGCTTATTATAGCAAGATTTCTTCCATTTGTAAAGAGTTTTTTTGCCGGTCAGCAAAAAACTCCCCGCTGCCTGGAAAAGCGAAGCTCTTGGGGAAAAAGGGGGCGGCCAAGGTCATACCCCGCCGGCGGCTGTGCCGCCGGCAGAGGCGGGCCTTGACACGCCCTTCTTCATTGCAGCAAGGATCTGGAAAATCAGGCCGCCGTAGCTGTAAACGCATACGTGCTGCCGTCCTGGATGGAGATGCTGTCCACACCCACGGAGGAACTCGTACCGTTCTCCGAAATCAACCAGTAATACCCATCTGCGTCATAGTCCAGGGTCGTACCCAAAACCGTGGTCACATACAGGCCATAGCTGCTCTCTTCCCCGTCAATGAAACCCAGCGCCAACAGAGCTGCGCCTACCGTTTCTTCATCCGTGTGAACGGTGTAAGTATACTCGGTACCGTCAACCATCTTCGCCTGGAAGGTGAAGCTGTGCTGACCCTCTCCCACCTCAGAACCGTCTGCAGGAATGGTAGAGGCAGGCTCTTCGGTCTCACCAGTAGCTTGACTGCCGGGATCTGTGGAAGCGCCGGGCTCCGGACTGCCGGAACAGGCAGCCAAAGACAGCGTCATCGTCACAGCCAGACAGAGCGCCAGAAATATTTTCCAGATTTTCATGTCGTTTTCCTCCGCGTCAGCCTGCTGTCTTAGCCTTCTGTGGTGTCGCCGGCGGGCTCAGTGGTTTCTTCTGCAGGCTCGGTGGTCTCCTCTGCGGGCTCCGTGGTCTCTTCCGCAGGCTCGGTGGTCTCCTCAGCGGGCTCCGTGGTCTCCTCTGCAGGCTCCGTGGTCTCTTCCGCAGGCTCGGTGGTCTCGCCCGTGCCCGACTCGCTGACAGGTTCGGACGTGTTGTTGGGCTCGTCGCTGTCCGTGCAGGCTGCCAAGGATACTACCATCGTCAGCGCCAGGCAAAGGGCTGCAAGAGTTTTCCAAATTTTCATATTTCTTTCCTCCAACATTTTTTTACATGCCTCTACTCCAGGTAGAGTACAATGTTGCTCTATTCTACCCCATCAGGTCGAAAAAATCAAGCCCCTAAATTTTAATTTGGGCCATATCTCCCATCAGAATTGACTTCTTCTGCAAAATTTAATAAAATTTAATTTTTTCCAGGACCCGGCAGCAACGCCGCAACTTTAATTCTTACTTAATTCCTCTATCTGCCTCTTGCTTTTCTGCCCGGTCAGCGTATATACTTACCCATGCGGACCGTACCCCGCAGGAAGGAGCACACTATGACCGATCTGACTGTAAGCACAAAGCCGTACTTACTGCGAAAAGAAAACCGTTACCTTTGGTTCACTTTGATTTTGCCCGCCTATCTGATCGCTTTCGCTTGGGTGGAAGCCTGGATTCCGGTGGATGCCTGCAAACCAACCTACATCCCTCTGGACGATCAGATTCCCTTTCTAGAGGGATTTATCGTGCCGTACATGCTGTGGTTCCCCATGATTCTGGCTCTGGGCTTGTATCTAATGCGGTATGACCACGAGGGGTTTAAACGTTACATGACCTATCTGGGCGTGGCGTTTTTTACCGTGATTGCACTGTACCTCCTGTTCCCCAACCGGCAGGATCTCCGCGTCACCCACTTCCCCCGGAACAATGTCTTCACGCAACTGGTCGCTCTGGTTTACAGCCAGGACACCAACACCAACGTCTGCCCCAGCATTCATGTGGTCGGCTCCATGGCCGTCTGCTTTGCCGCCTGGAACTGCCGCCGCTTGCGCAAGCCCTGGATCCAGGCGTGTATCTGGATCGCATCTGCCCTTGTGGCCGTCTCCACCGTGTTTGTCAAACAGCACTCCGCGCTGGATCTGATTTTGGCCGTTCCCTTCAGTCTGGCCGTCTATCCTGTGGTCTACCGGCTGATTTTTCGCAAAATGTAAGACTGCTTCTCCTCAGAGAATTCGAAAAGCCCCTGCAGAACCAATGTTCTGCAGGGGCTTTCTCACGGATTAATTACGCT
>UREY01000045.1 GCA_900546915.1 uncultured Eubacteriales bacterium | reverse complement strand
CCTTTGCCGCCTCGGCCTTGGCCTGGGCCGCCTCGGCTGCTGCCTGGGCATTCTCTGCGGCTTCCTTGTCCTCTGCTGCGGAAGCTGCCGCTTCCTCAGCCGCCTTCTGGGCCGCCTCAGCCGCTGCCTGAGCCGCCTCGGCCTGCTCCTGGGCCTCTTTCGCCGCCTGGGCGGCGGCTTGCGCGGCGGCTAAAAGCGCCTCTAAATCCTCGCTCTGCGCCGTGCAGACCACATCGGCCCGATTCCGAACCCGAATCCGGGGGAAGGGTCCCTCCGGCGCGTTAAAGGTATTGTCGTAGGAGGCAACGCCCGTTACCGCAATGGCGCAGCCTACTTCCAGATTTTCCACATCCTGAGCCGTCGTGATATAGCCGTCGATGAAAACTCTGGCCGTGTCGCCTTGGGCATCCCGGACCATAATGGTCTGTACCAGCCCGTTGGCCAGCTCAAAGCGCTCCACCGTACCCTGCAGCGTTATCAAGCTGCCCAATACGGAGCCGTCATTCACCTGTGCGGCGGTGACCGTCTTCGGCGCCACAGGCTCAGTATGGCCGAGCTTCTCCACGCTGGAAACCTGCAGCTCCATTTCGCCCTGATAGAAGTCCGTGGTGCCGGTCATCCGGACCACATCGCCAATCCGGTAATCACCCGCCACCGGGAAGCAGCAGATGCCTGCGGTTTCATCCTGAACATAAATGCAGTCGAAGAACGCCGTATCCTGGTCGAAACCGGACGCGTTGGAGGTCACCACACCTTGAATGGTGTACTTAAACCCTTTCTCGGTCTGTTGCTGCACCGTGGCAATGTCCGTGACCACAACCGGGTTGACATACTGGACCAGATTCTCACAAATGTCGTAATTGGAGTAATTCTTCTCGGCGTTGGAGTCGGAAATGGTCGCCTGTACCTCGAAGTTACTCATAAATGCCGCGCCGGAGACCACAATGAGGCCCTGGCCTTCCAGCTCCTCGGTGCCCAAAACCATCAGCCGGTTGTCGCCTTCGGCAACCGGATACTTCGGCATCCCGTCACCGCCCAGACCGTCGTTGTCGGAGTCCTTGGAATAGGTCGTTGCGTGGCCGTAAACTACAGGCGTCACCGTGTCCGGGAGGGTTGTGGTGGGATTGCCCTCGCCGTCCACCGCATAGATGGAAGCGCCTCCATATTGGCTGAACAGCTGGGAATACATGTTGTCATTCGGATGCTCCGGATCGAACTCCACCCCGTCCATCAGGAAGCTGTCCCAGTTATAGGTGCTGAAATACAGCCGCTGGGTCTGACCGCCGTTGAGGCTGTCGTCATTTGTGGCGTCATCGCCAATGCGCAGGGAGGAACCCAGGGCCTCCAAGACCTTATTCTGCTGGGCCGCCATATGGTCGGCGGCAGGGAAATCGGCATAGTGCTCATAATAGTCCGACCAGCCCGCCAAAACCACGGCGCCACCGGCCTGGTTAAAGCGGACAATGGCCTGAATCTCCTCGTCGGAATAGGTGGCGTAGGGGTCCCGAAGGGCCGAGCCGTCCCGGCGGGAGGGCGCTGTGAGGATCAGCATCTTGTACTTCTCATTGCTGCAGGCGGCAATGAGCTCCTCGCTGGTCTTCAGCTCTACCGTCCGGACCGAGTACTCTGCGGCCAGGTTGCCGAAGTTGCCCATGGAATCCTGATAGTTTCCGGCCACATACTCGTTATAGTGGGAGGCGTCGATGCCCACGTACACCAACTCGTCCGCATTGAGCACGTCCAGCTCCACATCCATGGAGAATTCGTAATCAACCCCGTCAAGCTCCATCCCCACGGTGACGGTAATGGTCATGACCTTGGCCGTCTCGGGCGTGTAGGAGAAGGTGAGCGTCTGTGTGCCTGAGGCGGGCACGGTGTAACCGGTGGTGTCCGAACCCAAAACCACAGAGCCGTCGGTGGTGTAGGTCACATAGGTCACCTGCGCATCCTGGGACTCGCTGTTAAACAGAGTTGTTTCGATCTCCAGCTCCTCGCCGGTCACCGGGGTGGCCGTATCGCATTCCACGCTGGAAATGCCCAGCTTCAGGGTCTCGCCGACCCACACGGGGGCTGTAACCGCCAGATCTCCGTCGCCCTGGGTGACACGGATATAGTAATAGCTATACGTGGGATCCAGCGTACAGGTCAGTTCGCCGGTGGCCAGAACGGCGGGATCGTCCCAGGTGTAGGCCACTTTTCCGGAATTGACTACCACCTCAACCTTGGAGATGCTGTCGGAAGCGTCCGGGTCAAAGAGCTGGACGGCAATCTCCAGCGTTTCGGGCACCTCTTCGATGATGGAGCCCAGAGGAAGGCCGTTTACGGTGTAATAAATCTCCAGGTTCTTGTCCTCTGTGGAATAGACCTTCAAATCCCGGATGGCCTGGTAGATCCCCTCTTCGGAGAAATCGTCGGTCAAAATGACGTCCCGGGCATCGTTGGCGTTGCCCCATTTGCCCTTGTGGTTGTCCTGGTTATTGGTGGGAGCCACATGCCAGCCTTTGTCCAGGGCCATGGTGTAGTACTCATAGCTGGGGTAATAGCCGCCGGCGCCGATGGCCCCTTCTCCGTTGCCCACCTCCACCAGGAAGATCCGGCTGTCAATGAGCGCATCCCAATAGCTGAAATCCGTGAAGGTGCCGAAGGTGGAGCCGGGGTGGTTAAACTGTGACAGGGAACCGGCGCCCTCCGGTTGACTCAGCAGGGCGTAATAGGCCTTCATACCGGCATCGGCCGTCTTGTTGTTCAGCGTCGTGTTGTTGCGGGAGACGATGCCGGGGGTGTTGAAGGTATTGATGTGGCCGGGGCCGCCGGACCAGGTCATCTCGAAACCGGCAATGGCCACAACATCAGACTGGGAGGCGTTGAAGTCGGCCACCGCCTGCTTGTACGCAGCCCAGGTCTGCTGGCTGTACGCTGTCGCCAGACTCATGTCGTACAGGGCCCCCTCCGGGTTGGCATCGCCGGACTTGTCGAAATAGTTGGAGTGATCGGTAAACGCCACAAAGTCCACATTGGCGCTGTCGGGCAGACCGGCGACATAATCCAGGGCGGACTCCAAAGAGCCGGAGCCATCGGAATAGGTGGTGTGAGAATGCAGCTGTCCAAAATACAGCTGCTCCGTGGCGGTGCCTACGGTAAAGCTCCAGGTCCGGCCGGCGGATTTGCCGTCGCTCCGGGTTACGGTGACGGTGACGCTGGTTCGGCCCGGGGCCAGGTCCGCCTCCGGGGTGTAGGACACTCTGCCGTCGGCGTAAACCGCATCCACCGGAGTGCCGGCCACAGTCATGGTCACCGCAGGGTTCTCTCCCGCATTGGAAACCGCGGCAGAGATGGTAGGACGCAGGTTATCGCCGGTTTGGCTCCCGGCAGCCGGGGTGAGCCGGTCAATCACCGGCTCGTCCCTGACGGGGATTTCTGCCGTATCCTGGAAGGTCACGCCCTTGGTATCCGTACCGGTGATGAGGATCTGAAGGCTCTCGCCGGTGACGGACGCGGCCGGAATGGCCAGGGTATAGACGCCGTCGGCTTCGGTGTACGCAAGGGGGTCGCCATTTAAGGAGACCTGCAAATCCTGCACGCCGAAAACCGCGTCGACGGTGAAGGTGAGGGAATAGGCCTGACCCAAAAATGCGTCGGCCAGCGTGCCAAAGACGACGGCAGGCGCGTTCACAACGCCTCCGGTCAGGCTCGTGTTGGCGCAGGGATAAAAATGGAAGGTATAGATATCCGGGTCCGTGACGTTGTACATGCTATAGGACTTGTAGGACCCGGCATAGTACTCCAGGAATTGCGCGTACTGCCCGTTGAACTTGGCCGTGCGGCTCTCCAGGGTATAGCCGCCGTTGTAGGCCGCCAGGGTCCAATCTGCGTCCTCAGTGGGCTCCGTCTGGTAAAATGCGTTGTTGCCCGTCCCGTTGGAGCACAGGTAACCAAAGGTCTCGTTGACAAAGCGGTAGTACCCGCCGTTTTTCTCCACAGTAAACACCAGGGCTCCGTTGGCAGCCGTGGCTTTGCCGTCGGCGACACTGGCAGGGGCGTTTTCAATGGAGGGACTTTCTGCGTTGTCATCCTGGCAGGCCAGAACGCCTTGGGCAGACTGGTTGAACAGAACAACCTGATCTCCAGCCTCCGGCAGGCCCGCATCCGGGTCGGGCAGGTCCCCGGTTACCTTGTAAAAGGCCTGGGCAAACAGCGCTTCGTCGGTGACGGCGCTGTAGGAGCTCCAGTTGTTTTTCTCCGCATACCACTCCAGGTAATTGCCGCGGACCGTGTTCTGGATGTAATAGCAGCCGCCGGTTGCAGCGGGCTGCAGGTTCCAATCGGAATAGACGTCGTCCAGAGGCGTACTGGTGAAGCTCTCGCCCATGGAGAGCTTCTGGCCGTCCTCGGTGGAGAAGGTGTAGCTGCCGTCTTCGTTGACGCCCACCGTCCAGACGTCGGCGGCGGTAAAGCCGGACAGCTGGTCTCCGTTGAGAACGACGTCGGTCCCATTGTTATAAAAACCGTTGTAGGTGGTGGACAGCGCCTTTAAATTGGCGGGATTGTAAATGACCACCCGGTCTCCCTGCGCCAGAGGACCCGACGGCACAGGCTCTTCCGTGGTCTCGAGGACCAGATAGAACCGGTGGGCGAAAAGCCCCTCGGTGGCCTCGGTGATGGAGCCGTAGGCGCTCCAGTTATTCTTTTCCGCGTACCACTCCAGGTACAGGCCCCGGGCGGCGTTTTGGATGTAGAAGCAGCCCTCCGTTGCAGCGGGCGTGATCTGCCAATCGGGATTCACCTCGTCCAGGGGCGTGCTGGAGAAGCTCTCCCCCATAGCCAGCTTCCGGCCATCCTGGGTGGACAGCGTGTAGCTGCCGTCCTCATTGACGCCCACCGTCCAAATTTCGGTATCGGAATAGCCGGTGAGCTTGCCGTCTGTCAACGTGAGCGCAGCGCCTGTGTTATAAAATCCGTTGTACACCTGGGACAGCGCCACAGAGCTCTCCGGATTATAGACAATGACCCGGTCTCCCGAATGAAGCTCCGTGACGAAGCCCTCCTTCCGAGCATCCGGAACTTTGTAGAAAGCCTGCGCAAAGAGGCTCTCCGTCTCCTCGGTGATGGAGCCGTAGGCGCTCCAGTTGCCCTTGTCTGCATACCATTCCAGGTACAGGCCCCGGCCGGTGTTTTGTATGTAGTAGCAGCCGTCGGCTGCCGCTTCCGTTACGCGCCAGTCGGAATATACTTCGTCCAGGGGCATGCTGGAGTAGCTCTCGCCCATGGCCAGCTTTTGGCCGTCCGCCGTGGAAAAGGTATAGGTGCCGTCGTCATTGACGCCGACGGTCCAGATATCGCTCTCCGTGTAGCCTGTCAGGACTCCGTTTTCCAGCGTCACGTCTGTGCCGTTGTTATAAAAGCCGGTGTAGGTGGTAGACAGCGCTTTACCGTGGACCGGGTTATAGATGACCACCCGGTCGCCGTCGTCAAACAGCGCCTCCGGCTTCTCCGGCTCGGTGGGCTCCACCGGATCTGTGGGCTCAGTCGGTTCTACCGGCGTGCCGCCGGTCAGCTTGTACAGGGTAAAGTCCGAAGGATAGCCGTTGGGATTTCCGTTGACTGTGGTGGATTTGTAGGCCCGGAACTTGCTCCCGGAGCCTTTGTTGCTGGCCAGGATTACGGTATCTTCTCCCTGACCGGCAAACCGGAACGTGCCGTCTGTGCAGGTCACGGTCCAGCTGTAATCGCCGGAGGTAATGCCGTTGTCGTTTCCTCCGGTGGGCGCGACGGAAACGCCGTTACAATCCGTCAGCCTGACGCCGTCCCCGTCTACCGTCAGGGTCCAGGGGTGCAGCGGATCGGTTACAGCATCTACCGTAGCATCCATCGCCTCGGCTGTAATCCAGCTGCCGTCCAGGATGCCGAGCCCGTAGCCTGTCTGTACAGCCAGTACATACTGTCCTGAGGTCAGCTCCTCCATGTTGGTAATCTTGGTGTAAGTGGCAGACCCGGCTGCAAAGATTGCCGTGGGAACCATGGTTAGAATCATGGCCGCCATCAACAACCACGCCAGAAGCCTGCTGCGGGTACCGTTTTTCATAGTGATCCTCCTTTTTCTGCTCATCCGTTATGGGGATGCAGGGCACTTGTATGCTTATGATAGCACAAATTCTAAAACTATGCCATACTTCCACCTTCCTTTTTACATAGACCTTACATTTTTGGTACAAACCTCCAAAACTAAATGACTATATTTGTGGATTGTCTCCTGCACCGGCGAAAATTTTCCAAAAAAAGCAAAAATGCGCCGGGTAGGAACCGTATTTTGACAGCCTGCCTGGAAAATATACCAGATTTCCCCCAGGTTGCGGAAATACGTTTTGACAAAGCATACCCCGTGGATTATAATAATTCCATGCAGGCAGCCTTCCCCTGCCTGTTTGTCATGTCCCAAAATCCAGGAATGAAAGGATCAGGATTATGTATAAGATTGTCCGAAAAAAAGAGTTGAATTCTGCCGTCACTCTGATGGAAATTGAGGCCCCCTTCGTCGCCAAAAAGGCCAAAGCCGGTCAGTTCATCATTTTCCGGGTGGACGAGCAGGGAGAGCGGGTCCCTCTGACCATCGCCGGGTATGACCGGGAAAAGGGCACCGTCTCCATCATCTTCCAGAAAGTGGGCTTTTCCACCAACGCCCTGGGCGCGCTGAACGAAGGAGACTACATTCAGGACTTCGTCGGTCCTCTGGGCAAGCCCACCAACACCGAGGGGGTAAAGCGGGTTTGCGTAGTGGGCGGCGGCGTCGGCTGCGCCATCGCCCTGCCCTCCGCAGTCGGTTTCAAGGAGGCCGGTTGCGAGGTGGATGTCATTGTAGGCTTCCGGAGCAAGGACATCGTCATTTTGGAGGACGAATTCCGGGCCTGTGCCGACAATCTGTACTTAATGACCGACGACGGCTCCTACGGCGAGCACGGTTTCGTCACGGTGAAGCTGCAGCAGCTCCTAGAGTCCGGCCGCCAATATGACGAGGTCCTGGCCATCGGGCCCATCCCCATGATGAAATTCGTCTCCAAAACCACCGAGCCCTTTGGGGTCAAGACCATCGTATCCTTGAACCCCATTATGGTAGACGGCACGGGAATGTGCGGCGGCTGCCGGGTCACGGTGGGCGGAGAGACCAAATTCGCCTGTGTGGACGGCCCCGACTTTGACGGGCATCAGGTGGACTATGCCGAGCTGATGAGCAGGAACGGCGTTTACCGGGACCGGGAGGCCCAAGTGGCCAAGGAGCACGTCTGCCGCATGGAGGCCATGGGCAAGGCCCTGATTTAAGAAGGAGGAAGCAGCAATGGCAAATATGACTCTGACCAAAACGCCGATGCCGGAGCAGGACCCCCAGGTCCGCGCCCGGAATTTTGAAGAGGTAGCCCTGGGCTACACCGCCGAGCAGGCCATGGAGGAAGCCGGCCGCTGCCTGGGCTGCAAGAAGCCCAAGTGCGTAGAGGGCTGCCCGGTCAATGTCCGCATTCCCGAGTTCATCGCCAAGGTTGCCGAAGGCGACTTTCAGGCAGCTTATGAAATCGTCACCTCCACCAACGCCCTGCCCGCTCTGTCCGGCCGGGTCTGCCCCCAGGAGAGCCAGTGCGAGGCCAAATGCGTCCGGGGCGTGAAGGGCGAGCCTGTGGCCATCGGCCGTCTGGAGCGGTTCGTGGCCGACTGGTATCGGGAGCACGTTAACGCTATGCCCGAAAAAGCAGCGTCCAATGGAATCAAGGTTGCCGTGGTGGGCTCCGGTCCTGCCGGTCTCACCTGCGCCTCGGACCTGGCCAAGAAGGGCTATGCCGTCACGGTTTTTGAAGCCCTGCACACCGCCGGCGGCGTCTTGGTGTACGGCATTCCCGAGTTCCGTCTGCCCAAGGCAATCGTCGCCAATGAAGTCAAAAAGCTGGAGGCCCAAGGGGTCGAGGTGATGACCAATATGGTCATCGGCCGGGTGCTGTCCATTGACGAGCTGTTTGAAATGGGCTATCAGGCTGTGTTTGTGGGCTCCGGCGCCGGCTTGCCCATGTTTATGCACATCCCCGGCGAGGGGCTCAAGGGCGTTTACTCCGCCAACGAGTACCTGACCCGGACCAATCTGATGAAAGCCTATACCGAAGAGGCCGATACGCCTATCATTCAGAGCAAAGCTGTAGCCGTAGTGGGCGGCGGCAACGTGGCCATGGACGGCGCCCGCTGCGCCATGCGCCTGGGCGCGGACCGGGTCTACATCGTCTACCGCCGGGGCGAGGCCGAAATGCCCGCCCGGAAGGAAGAGCAGCATCACGCCAAGGAAGAGGGCATCGAGTTTAAAACGCTGTGCAATCCCGTGGAGATCCTGGGAGACGAGGACGGCCGCGTCTGCGGAATGAAGTGCATCCGCATGGAGCTGGGCGAGCCCGACGCCTCCGGCCGCCGCCGTCCGGTGGAAATCCCCGGCAGCGAGTTTATTCTGGATGTGGATACGGTGATCATGGCCCTGGGCACCAGTCCCAACCCCCTGATTCGGTCTACCACCCCGGGTCTGGAAACCAACAAAAAGGGCTGCCTGATTGTGAATGAAGACGAAATGACCACGCGGGAGGGCGTGTTCGCCGGCGGCGACGCCGTCACCGGCGCTGCTACCGTCATTCTGGCCATGGGCGCCGGTAAAAAGGGCGCCGCTGCCATTGACGCATACCTGCAAAACAAAAAATAACACCGTAAAAAAGCGGTAAAAGACAGGAGGAAGCCTTCCGGGTGGGAGGCTTTCTCCTGTTTGTGATCTCAGCGCTTTTTCGCCGGCGGCGCCGAGCGCTCCTGGGCCTCCAAAAGCTCCGCCAGAATGGCGTTGCTCACCAGAAAGCCCCGGGGCGTCAGGCGCCAGCGGCCGCCGTCGGAGACGGCCAAATCCTGAGCCCGATACTGCTCCAGCCGCGTCTGCAGGGGCTCGAAGGGGAGCAGGTACTGCTTGGTATAGGTCTCTGCCTCTATCCCCTCCGAAGTGCGCAGGCGCAGCATCAGGTATTCCCCGGCCCGTTCCCGGGCGGGGATTTCCTGACATTCGGACAACACCGGCCCGTTGTATTTTACCCCGTCGATATAGCCGTGAATATCCGCTGCAATGGTAAACCGCTTGCCGCCAAAATCAGAGCTGGCGGCAGGACCGAAGCCCAAATACTCTCCCCCGGTCCAGTACTTCAAATTGTGCCGGGACCGCAGGCCCCGGCGGGCAAAGTTGGAAATCTCATATTGAGCATAGCCATGCTCCTTCAGAATCCGGACTGCAGAGAGATACATGTCCGCCTGGGCGTCGTCGTCCGGCAGGTTGGCCGCGTCCTTGTAAGTCCAAAGCGGCGTGCCCTCTTCCACCTTCAGGCCGTAGCAGCTCATGTGCTCCGGAGACAGTTCCAGCACATGCTTCAACGTCTCCTCCCAGGCAGAGCGGCTCTGGCCGGGTAGGCCGTACATCAAATCCAGGGAGATGTTGTGAAATCCCACCTTACGGGCCAAGTGGACCGCCTGAACGGCCTGGCGGTAGCTGTGGGGACGGCCCAGCTTTTTCAGCAGCGCGTCGTCATCGGTTTGCACCCCCAGGGAAATCCGGTTAAACCCCTCGGCCTTGAGCCGTTTCAGCAGCTTTTCCGTGACGGAGTCCGGATTGGCCTCAAAGGTGATCTCCGCATCATTGGACAGGTCAAACCGGCGGCGCAGGGCGTTCATGATGGGAATCAGACCGTCCGCGCCCAAAAAGGAAGGGGTTCCACCGCCAAAGTACACCGTGTCCACCTGATAGCCCGGCGCCAAAGCCCCTGCCTCTTTGATGTGGCGGCACACGGCCTCCAGGTAGCTTTCCATCAATCCCTTTTCCCGGGAACCTCCCAGGGAATAAAAGTCGCAGTACTGACACTTGCTGCGGCAAAACGGGACATGCACGTAAATTCCCAGGGGGATTTTTTTGTTTTTTGCCATACTCAGCCCCTCACCCCCCG
>UREY01000044.1 GCA_900546915.1 uncultured Eubacteriales bacterium | reverse complement strand
TCTGATACTCCCCTATAAAAATGGCTATTTATCAACTGTTTGTTGTGACATAGCCAAAATAAAAAGCGAAGGCGCTGCCGGTTTTCAATCCCGGCAGCGCCTCCCGTTTTTATTCCAGGCCCTTGGCCCGCAAATCCGAAATGACCTTTTTCAGCTGAGCGGCGGAGGCGTGAAGCTCTTGGAGCTCCACCCGGCTCAGGGGCGTTTCCAAAACATGCTCCACGCCGTCCTTGCCTAAAACGGCGGGAATGCTCAGAGCCAGTCCCTCCAGGCCGTAGGTGCCCTGCAGGACCGTGGATACCGGCAAAACTGCCTGCTGATCCAGGACGATGCATTCGGCGATCCGGGCCACCGCCATGGCGATGCCGTAATAAGTGGCGCCCTTCCGGGAGATAATCTCATAGGCGCTGTTGCGCACCTCTTTGTAAATTTCCTCCATCTCCGCCTGGTAGTTCTCGTGTCCCCGGACCTTGCAAAAATCTGCCAGGTCGATGCCGGAGATGTTGGTCCGGCTCCAGACGGCCAGCTCGCTGTCGCCGTGTTCGCCGATGATCATGGCGTGTACATTCCGGCTGTCCACGTTTAGAAGGCGGCTGAGCAGGTATTTCAACCGGGCTGTGTCCAGAACGGTTCCGGAGCCGATGACCCGGTGGATGGGGTATCCGGAGATGCGTTGCGCTTCGTAAGTGAGGATGTCCACCGGATTGGAGACCACCATGAGAATGCCCTCAAAAGAGGTGGCCGTAATTTGAGGGATGATGGATTTCAAAATTTTTACGTTCTTCTCAATCAAATCCAGACGGGTTTCACCGGGTTTCTGATTGGCGCCGGCCGTGATGATGGCCAGAGCGCTGTCGGCCAGGTCTTCGTAGGTACCGGCGTAAATGTCCATGGCCGAAGCGTAGGGCAGCCCGTGGCTCAAATCCATGGCCTCGCCTTCCGCTTTTTCCTGGTTTGCGTCAATCAGGACCATTTCAGAAAACAGGCTTTTTTGCATCAGACTAAAGGCAATGGAAGCGCCTACAAAGCCGCAGCCTACCACAGCGACTTTTCTGGGGTTTAACATAGGAATCATCCTTTCTGATCAGTAAAGTTGGGAAGAGAAGATGAAAGCTGGTACGGCTCTATTGTACGAAGAAGCCGAAGGGAAATCAACGGGAAAAGCCCCAGAAAAATGGGGAATTTTAGGGGAGTTTTTTGACTTTTTGCCGGAGAACCGGTATGGATCAGGCGCGCCGCTGCTGCGGCGCGCCTGAGAGGGACACTTCTTACTTCAGGTTCTGCTCGTAAGCCTCGATCATTTTCTTGACCATCTGGCCGCCCACGGAACCGGCTTCGCGGCTGGTGAGGTCGCCGTTGTAGCCTTCCTTCAGGTTGACGCCGACCTCGCTGGCGGCCTCCATCTTGAACTTATCCATGGCAGCGCGAGCTTCAGGAATGTTGATCTGATTGTTGCTCTTCATTTCTTTGCATCTCCTTTTTTCGTCTTTCGGGTCGGAATATGTCCGGTTTGGTCAAATTCGTTCCCGCAAGCCTAGTTTCACCCGCTGCGCCTGGGATATGCGAATCATTTTTCGGAAACGGACGAAAATTATGGTATGCGTTTCAAGTCGACGGCGTTTTCAATTTCTGCGATGCTTCCGGCGAGACGTTGCAGGAGGACGCTTGCGTTTCGGGGAGGAGGCAATCCCGAAAATAGCGGCAAAGCATTTGAAGAAATTCCTCTGCACAGGGCGGTTGGGATATGTTTCGTCCTGAAATCTCGCGAAAAAGCGCCGGGTTCATTTCCCAAGCCCGGGCGACGGCGCTGCGGATGCCCCGGGCGAGAGCGGCGCTGGTGCAGCCGCAGCGGGCGGCGGCGAGGGGATACAAGTTTTTATTTGCGTTTTGGAGCAGGGCCGGATTTCGGAGGGCGATTTCTACGGTGGCCAAGACATATTTGTGACACCGGTAGGATGGATAAAGTCCAAACTGAAAGAGTAAATTTTTGAGCTGCTGCATGGATCAGCTCTCCTGTCTGTAGCATTTACAAGGCTTATTTTAATACATTTCCGGCGACCTGTGTGAAGACCGACAGAAAAAGAGGGAAAATGCGGAGAAAAGACGTGCCTTGCGGTATGGTGTAATATATAATGAATTTGCCAAGTATACACGAAGAAACAGATATTGCTTTACGTATTTTATATTGTCGGCATTTTCAACAAAGACAGGCCCGTTTTTTCTGGGCTCTCTGTGGCAACTTCATAGATTTTTAATACCAATTTTATTTGGATCTGTGTTATAATGAAATGGAAGAAAACCGGACCCCGTTTGGGTCCAGCAAAAGGAGCGAATCCATGAATATCTTATTTTTCCTGACGCCAAAAAGCATGTGCGTTTATTTGGACGATAATAGTACGTTGCGGCAGGCACTGGAGCGCATGGAAGCGGCCGGTTACGCCGCTTTGCCGATACTCAATGAGAAGGGCGAATACTGCGGCACGCTGACAGAGGGAGATATGCTCTGGGCGGTCAAGAATTTGTGTGGGATGGATCTGCGGCAGACCGAAAATCACCGGATTATGGAAATCGCCCACCGGCGGGACAATGTGCCGGTGAGTGTGACGACGACCATGCAGGACCTGATCAACCGGGCGAGCGAACAAAATTTTGTCCCGGTGATCGATGATAAAAACGCGTTTATCGGCATTGTGACCCGTCGCTCCATCATGCGCTACTGCCAGCAGACCATGGCCCTGGAGGATTGACGGACCTGTTTGTACATACTCCCTTGCCCCCAGGCTGCCGGAGAAGGCGGCCTGGGGCATTTTTATGCCGAAGGGATCAATCGGGTAGAAGACGCAAAATCTCCTCTGGAATTTGTTGCCTGATTTCCTTCTGCCGGGCGACGGCCTGGGCGCGGTCCAGAGACTGCAGCAGGGTGTTCATCTCACCCCGGACAGTCTCAATTTCAGCCTTGAGCTCCCGGGCCGAGAGGCGCAGCACACCGGTGCGAAAGGCGGAGAGCTGAATCAGGCTGTCGGAGGTGGCGACCCAGACCCGGTCGTGCTTGCCGATTCCCCGGACCAGGGACTCAATATACATATCGCCGGTTTCGTTTTCCCTGGTGTATACCACAAAAAGATTGTGGTACCGGAATCGTTCGCCCCGGTTGCCTTTCACCTGATAGCCGTCGAAAACTAAAATGACCTCTCGGTTTTTAAAGGCACAGTAATTGCTGAGCATGTCCATCAGGGCTTGCCGGGCAGCTTCCAAATCCTCTTGCGCCAGGTCCCGCAGCTCATCCCAGGCGAAGAGGATGTTATAGCCGTCTACGATCAGATACTCTCGCCGGTCCGGCGCCGCCGGAGATGCGCTCCGGTATACCGGGCGGCGAATGGGGCCGAATTCCCGCTCCATGATGGCTTCCAGCTCCCGGTCGTCCAGATTGACTCTGGGAGGTGGCGCCGGCGCTTGGGGGACTTCCGGGCGAAGACAGGATTCCAAATGCATGTAGGCCGGAACCTCCTGCCATTTTACGGTGAAACCGGCCCCGTGGGCGCAGAAAACAGAATCCGGCGTGTGCTCCAGATCCGCCTCGGGGTCATAGCCCAACGACTGCACCACCTGCTCCTGGTCCCGGCAGGGGACGTAGCCGCCGGGCGAGCAGCTGAGCCGTCCGCGTCCCCGGGTATAGGATGCCACAGTTGTGGCATAGTCGCCCAGAGCCGCAACCGGAACCGTGCCGGTGAGAACGGCCAGGTCTTCCTCCTGCTCTTGGGTAAAAGCGGCGGACATGGCCCGCAGGTCTCCGATGGCCCGGCCCAGCTGTGCCTGGGGGAGGGTGAGACGGAAGCGGTAGCAGGGCTCCAGCAAGACGCTTTGGGCTTGCATCAGGCCCTGGCGCACGGCCCGGTAGGTGGCCTGCCGGAAGTCGCCTCCCTCTGTGTGCTTCAGATGCGCCCGTCCGGACATCAGGGTGAGCTTCATATCGGTGATGGGAGAGCCGGTGAGGACGCCCAGATGGGTTCTTTCCTGCAAATGCGTGAGAATCAACCGCTGCCAGGACCGCTCCAGCACATCTTCGCTGCAGCGGGTGTCGAATACCAGGCCGCTGCCCGGCGGAAGGGGCTCCAGAAGCAGGTGGACCTCGGCGTAATGGCGCAGGGGTTCAAAATGCCCCACGCCTTCCACAGGCGCTGCGATGGTCTCCTTATACAAAATTTGTCCGGCTTCCACCGAGAGGGCGATGTCGAACCGCTCTTGAACCAAGCTTTTTAGAATTTCAATCTGCACCGGTCCCATGAGCTGAGCCCGGATTTCCTGCAGGCGGCTGTCCCAGACGAGGTGCAGCTGGGGCTCCTCTTCCTCCAGCTGCCGCAGCTTCGGCAGCATTTGCGCCGGGTCGCAGCCCGGCGGCAGGCAAAGCCGGTAAGTCATCACCGGCTCCAGGACCGGTTGGAAGCCGCTGTCCTGCTCTGCGCCCAGGCGTAGGCCCGGATAAGTCCGAGTCAGCCCCAGAACGGCGCAGACGCTTCCCGCAGGAGCCTGGGCCGTCGCCTCAAAGCGGGAGCCGGAATACAGCCGGATCTCTTTGACCTTTTCCTCCAGCGCTTCTCCCTCCGGCAGGCGGTAGGACACGGCGGTGCGTACAGGCAGGCAGCCGCCGGTGACCTTCAGATAAGTCAGGCGGTTTCCCTGGGGATCCCGTCCGATCTGATAAACCCGGGCGGAGAATTGGGCGGGATAGGACCGGGGGGAGGTGAGGGAGTCCAGTCCCGATAAAAGCGCCTCTACTCCGGAGAGCCGGAGCGCCGAGCCGAAAAAGCAGGGAAACAGCTGCTCCCGGGCGACCAACTCCGCCAGCGTCCTTTGACAGACCTGCCCGGTTTGAACAAATTCTTCCAAAGCGCCCTCGCTGCACAGGGCGGCCTCCTCTCCGGTTTGCTGGGGAGATTGGGAGAAATTGACGCAGCTGTCGCAGAGGCGCTGCTTAATCTGCTGCATCAGGCCGGCGGCGTCGCAGCCGGGCAGGTCCATTTTGTTGATGAATAAAAAAGTGGGGACGTGATACCGGCGCAACAGTTGCCACAGGGTCAGCGTGTGCGCCTGGACGCCGTCGGTTCCGCTGATGACCAAAACGGCGCAGTCCAAAACCGGAAGGGTGCGCTCCGTTTCAGGAGAAAAATCCACGTGTCCCGGCGTATCCAGCAGGGTGATTTCCGTGTTTCCTGCAGTGAGGCGGGCTTGCTTGGAGAAAATGGTAATGCCCCGGGCCCGCTCCAGGCTGTGGGTATCCAGAAAAGAGTCCCGGTGATCCACGCGCCCCAGACGTTTGAGCCGTCCGGTGCAGTACAGCATGGCTTCCGAGAGGGTGGTCTTTCCGGCGTCGACGTGGGCCAGAATGCCGGTGATTAATGGCTTCATAGGCAGATGCTTCCTTTGCAGGTTCGCCTTCCGGCGTTTTTCCATATTTTATCCCAAACGGAACCGTTTTTCAACCGAGGCTCCGGGGTTTCCGCAGGAAATACAGCGCCGGGCGGCCCTCTTTCCCCCGGCGCCGACAGACGGGCGTCCTGGTTAGTATGGAGCAGGGGCGGCGTTTCGTTTGGGGAATGCCCCTTGTATTTTGGATTTCTTCAGGTTATACTGGGAAAAAACTGGGGGGATGCAAGATGACAAAGCAAGAATTTCAGGAGCTGGTCCACTCCGGACCGGTGCTGTTGGACGGCGCCGTGGGTTCGGTTCTGTTGGAGCGGGGGATGCCCCGGGGGACGCCCGCCGAGTTGTGGGCGGATGCCCACCCGGAGGTGGTGCTGGAGCTGCAGCGCGCTTACGTGGACGCCGGGAGCCGGATCCTCTATGCGCCCACGTTTCAAGCCCAGCCTGCGGCCTTGAGGGAGGCCGGGATGGAGGCCCGGACCGAGGCCCTGAACGCAAGACTGGTGCAGCTGACCCGTCGGGCCGCCGGCCCCGGTGTTTGGGTGGCGGGAGATTTGGCCACCATGGCGGCAAGCTTGGAGTCCTTCCGGCCGGAAAACTTTCACACAATGACGGAGCTGTACCGCCGCCAGATTGCCGGACTGCTGGCAGGTGGGGCGGATTTGCTGGTGGCTGAGACGCTCCTGTACCCCCAGGAGGCGGAAGCCGTGCTTTTGGCGGCGGAGCTGGAGGGAGGGGCGGTTCCGGTGATGTACAGCTTTACCATGCAGCCCGACGGCGCGCTGTTCTCCGGCCAAGAAGCAGGGCCTGTGCTTCGGGAGCTGGAGGAGGCAGGGGCTGCGGCGGTGGGCTTTAACTGTGTGGCGGCCTCTCCGGCGCTGCCCGCGTTGGTTGCCCGGCTGCGCCGGTATGTCCGGGGGCTGCTGATCTCCAAGCCCAACGCGGGAATCCCCAGCGTCTCGCCCGAGGGACGGGCGGTGTATCCCATGGGTGCGGAGGAATTTGCCCGGCTGCAAACGGAGGCGGCTCAGATGGGCGCCGGTTTGCTGGGAGGCTGCTGCGGCACCACGCCGGCGTTTCTGCGGGAGTTGAGGCGCCGTTTGGAAGCCAAAAATTAGCTTTTTGGGGATCATTACCATTAAGATTCTCTGTTTTTTGTTGAATTCCGACGAAGGTCCTGGTATAATGAACCCCATGGACAAACGAATCAGATTTTACGTCAGCCGGAAAAACCCGCTGACCTGGCTGATGGCGCTGTGCATGATCGCATCTGCAGTGGTCCGAATTGTGCTGGCCTGTGTGAGAGGAACAGGCGGCAGCGGATATGTTTGGGGCCAGGTGGTCCTCCCTGCAGCGGCGTGCGTGCTTTTTGCGCTCATCTGCCTCCTGAACGGCCAGGAGCGTTACTTTAAGACCGCCATTCCCATTTACATGATGGCGCTGTATCTGTGCTTCTACACCCGGACGGCGATGCCGGACCTGAACAACTGGTATTTTTTCCTATATTGTTTTTTGTATTTTACCCTGGCCACGGTGTATGCCCTGGCGGTGGACGGCAGGATGCGCCATTTCTGGGTGCTGCTGCTCATTTACCTGATTCCTCTGGCGTTTCGCGCCGCAACCCACTGGGGACGGATCAGCCCCCAGTTTGTCATGAACTCGGTTTTGCATCTGGCGCCGGACACCCTGTTTCTGTTGGGATTGATTTTCGGCGTTTTTGCCACCTGGATTCAGAGCGACGGCAAATATCACGCCACTTGGGGAGACCGGCCCGACGGCCGCCGCCTCCGGACCCTGTATCCCATGGCGCAGATTTCTCCGTACATCATGGTGACCCGGAATACCTCCACCAACTTTTTTGCAGACACCATTGAAATCTCGGCGATGGAGCGGTATATCCGTCAAAAGCGGCGGGAGGGGATGAGCAATTTCGGCCTCACCCATGTGCTGCTGGCCGGCTATGTCCGGACGGTGGCCAAATACCCCGGGCTCAATCGGTTTTTGGCGGGACAGAAGGTCTATTCCCGGGGAGACGACATCCAGTTTTGCATGACGGCGAAAAAAGAAATGAGCTCCGATGCGCCGGACTCTGTCTTTAAGCTCCATTTGGCGCCTACGGATACCGCTCAAGACGTGTACCGAAAGTTCAATGCCGCTGTGGAGAACATCAAGTCCACCCCTTTGGACAGCGACTTTGACAACACCGCCCGGGCGCTGACGCTGATTCCCGGGGTGTTCCTGAAGTTTACGGTGTGGCTGCTGCGGACGCTGGACTATTTTGGCTTGCTGCCCAAATTCCTTCTGGAGGTCAGCCCTTTTCACGGCTCCGTATTTTTTACCTCCATGGGTTCTCTGGGGATTCCCGCGATTTATCATCATCTGTATGACTTCGGCAATCTGCCGGTATTTGGAGCCTTTGGCTGCAAACGCCGGGCGAATGAGGTTTTGGCGGACGGTACGGTGGTGCAGCGGAAATATGTAGACCTGAAGTTTTGCCTGGACGAACGGATTGTGGACGGCTTTTACTATGCCACCGTCTTTAAATACCTGAAGCGCCTGCTGCAGCATCCGGATGTTTTGGATCAGCCTCCGGAGGAGGTAAACCGGGACATCGACTGAACCGGCCTGCTTGCAGAGGGAAGAACGTAGAAGATGAGCCGGAACTCGGAGATGGGTTCCGGCTTTTTTCCGTGGCCTCCTGGGTTTTGAGACCAATTGGCCTGCCGGTCGCCGTGCGCTCCGGCGGAGCTTTGGGCGACTGCAAGGGACCTGTTTTGCCGGAAGACGGCGGCAATGGGGTGACAGGGGTTGTTTCTTGCGGTTCCTACTGGATTTTTGTTGCAAAAACGTTGCAATTTTCCTGGTACCATGTTATACTAAATTGTCGCATATGATGTTTAGAAAAATTTGGCAGAAACAGTGGCTGCCGTCTGAAAACGAAAGGGGTAAATTGAATGTCTCACAAGTATGTCTATCTGTTCACCGAAGGCAACGGCTCCATGCGGGAGTTGCTGGGCGGCAAGGGCGCAAACCTGGCGGAGATGACCAGCTTGGGTATGCCGGTGCCTCAGGGATTCACCATTTCCACCGAGGCCTGCACCAGGTATTATGAGGACGGGCGAACCATTCACGAGGAAATTATGGCGCAGGTCTATGAGGCCCTGGCGAAAATTGAAGAAATCAATGACAAGAAGTTTGGCGATCCCAATAAGCCGCTGCTGGTTTCCGTGCGTTCCGGCGCCCGGGCCTCCATGCCCGGTATGATGGATACCATCTTAAATCTGGGTATGAACGACGAGGTCGCGGCCGGTCTCATTGCCGGCAATCCCACGGAGAAGTTTGAGCGCTTCGTGTACGACTCCTACCGCCGGTTTATCCAGATGTTCTCCGATGTGGTCATGGAGCTGTCCAAAAAGCGCTTTGAGGGGATCATCGACGAGCTAAAGGCGGCCAAGGGCATCCGGGATGACATCGATCTGGACAAGGACGATATGAAGGAGCTGGTCGCCCGGTTTAAGGCGTTCTACCGGCAGGAGAAGGGCGAGGAGTTCCCCTCCGATCCCAAGGTCCAGATGGTGGAGGCCATCAAGGCCGTGTTCCGCTCCTGGGACAACCCCCGCGCCAACTACTATCGCCGCATGAACGACATTCCCTATTCCTGGGGAACCGCCGTCAATGTGATGCCCATGGTGTTCGGCAACCTGAACGAGAACTCCGGTACCGGCGTGGCGTTTACCCGGAACCCCGCCACGGGAGAGAAGAAGCTTTTCGGCGAATATCTCATCAACGCCCAGGGCGAAGATGTGGTGGCCGGCATCCGCACGCCCTCCAAGATCGACAAGCTGAAGGAGGATATGCCTCAGGTTTACGAGCAGTTTGCCTCTATCGCAAGCCGCCTGGAAAATCATTACCGGGATATGCAGGATATGGAGTTCACCATTGAGAATGGGAAGCTCTATATGCTCCAGACCAGAAACGGCAAGCGTACGGCGGCTGCGGCCCTGCAGATTGCGGTGGATTTGGTGGATGAAGGGATGATCAATGAACGGGAAGCGGTCATGCGGGTAGAGCCCAAGCAGCTCGACGCGCTGCTGCACCCGCAGTTTGACGCCCAGGCCTTGAAGGCCGCCCATGTGGTGGGCAAGGGCCTGGCGGCCTCTCCCGGCGCCGCCTGCGGCCGGGTGGTGTTCACTGCCGACGATGCCAAGGCGTGGGCAGCCCGGGGCGAAAAGGTGATCCTGGTCCGCCTGGAGACCAGCCCGGAGGACATTGAGGGCATGGCCGCTTCCCAGGGTATCCTCACGGTGCGCGGCGGTATGACCAGCCACGCCGCTGTGGTAGCCCGGGGCATGGGCACCTGCTGTGTCTCCGGCTGCGGGGAGATTGCGGTGCACGAAGAGAACAAGACGTTTACCTTGGCCGGACGCACCTATCACGAGGGAGATTGGATTTCCATCGACGGATCCACCGGCAACATTTACGGGGAGGCCGTTGATACGGTAGAGGCGACCATCTCCGGAAACTTCAGCCGGTTCATGGCGTGGGCCGATGAGGCCCGGGAGCTTCAGGTCCGCACCAATGCCGACACCCCCAGGGATACCGCTCAGGCGGTGAAGTTTGGCGCCGAGGGCATCGGACTGTGCCGGACCGAGCACATGTTCTTTGAGGCCACCCGGATTAAGGCCATGCGGGAAATGATCGTGGCCAAGACCGTTGAGGCCCGGGAGGCTGCTCTGGCTAAGATTTTGCCCTATCAGCAGAGTGACTTTGAGGCGATGTACA
>UREY01000043.1 GCA_900546915.1 uncultured Eubacteriales bacterium | reverse complement strand
GACGAGCCGTTGATCCGGCGGAGGATTGCAGAGGCCGGGATGGAGGACTATGTGGTTATTTTGGGAAAGAAGGAGAACCCATATCCCTATATCCGATCCTGCGACTTATATGTGCAGCCTTCCCGTTATGAGGGCAATTGCGTCTGCGTCCGGGAGGCGCAGCTGCTGGGGAAGCCTGTGGTCATCACCCGCTACCCCACCTCCGCCAGCCAGCTGGAGGACGGGGTGGACGGCGTAATCGTCCCCATGGAGAATGAGGAATGCGCAGCGGGAATTGTGAAGCTCCTCCGGGATCCGGAAAAGATGGCGCAATTGTCGGCTTGCTGTAAGCAGAGAGACTATTCCCGTAGGAAAGAAATGGAGAAGCTGTATCGGCTCATGGAGGATTGACATGCCAAAGGTCAGCGTAATTGTCCCGGTGTACAATGCAGAGCGTTATCTGGCCCAGTGTGTGGACAGCATTTTGGCTCAGACCCTGCAGGATATGCAAGTGATTCTGGTGGACGACGGGTCCACGGATTCTTCCCCGGCGATTTGCGACGCCTATGCCGGAAAAGACCGGCGCGTCCAGGTCATTCACAAGGTCAACGGACGGGCGGCCTCTGCCCGAAATGCCGGGCTCCGGGCGGCGGCCGGAGAATACGTTGCGTTTGTGGATGCGGATGACTGGATCTCTCCGGAGATGTATGAGGCTATGCTGGCGGAGGGGGCGGATGTTTGCCTGTGCGATTATGTGCGCTTTCGGGGCAGCGAGGAGTTTCCCTTTTCCCAGCCCAACGTGGCGCAAGGCTTCTATGACAGGGCGGCGATGCGGGAGCAGATTTTTCCTCACTTGGTCATGGACGGCGTGGAATTTCCCATTACCATTTCCAACTGTGTATTGCTGATGAAGCGAAGCGTTCTGGTGGAAAACCACCTGTTTTATCGGGAGGATATCCACATCAGCGAAGACGCGCCCTTTGGTTCCGAGGTGCTTTACTGCGCCAATTCTTTTGCTTATTTAAAAGGGAGGTACCTCTACCATTACCGGGTCACCGATGGCTCGGCGTCCAAAACCTACCGGTCCTGGTGGTGGGAGAGCTATTTGAAAATCAACGAGGAGACGGAACGCTTCTTTGCCGACTGTCCGGACTTCGATTTTACCCAGCAAATCAAATCCAATATGTTTTACCTGGCCCGGGCGGAGATCTACTATATTTTGTGCGATAACGGGCTTTCCCGCCGGGAGCGAAACCAAAAAATCCGGGCGGTGATGAATCACCCCAGAGTGGTGCGGATGATGCGAGGATATGACACATCCGGTCTTCCTCTGTCGTTCCGCATGGTGTATGAGTCGATCCGATACCGCTCCGTCGCCATGCGCCGCTTGGTGTCTGTGTTGTCGAGAGCCAGGAAGCGATGAGCCTATGAAAAAAAAGCTTCTTTTTATAAACGGTCACCTCCAGTCCGGCGGCGTGGAGAAATCTCTTCTGGACATTTTGACCCATTTGGATTACCGCCGTTATGAGGTTGACCTGCTGCTTTTGGAGGCGTGGGGGGATTATGCTCCGGAGCTTCCCAAAGAGGTCCATGCCTCCTTGCGGAGTTTGGAGGGAACGTATGGGCCTCTGTTGCGCTGCTTATTGCGGTGCATAGGCCGAAGAGACTGGTTCAGCCTGAAAATGCGCCTGATTTTTCTGCTGATGCGCCTTTTTGGACAAAAGAGGATCTCTCTTGCCCGAAGGCTGCTGACGGGTGACAAGCACTACCATTGCGTTGTCGGCTTTCGCAGCGGCATTTGTACCCAAATCGCCGCCTTTGCGGTGAGGGCGGACAGGCGGATTGCCTGGTGGCATCACGGGGCGGTGAATGTGGATCTGCCGTCTTATGAAGAGGCGGCGCGGGCCTGCGATCAAATTGTGGCGGTGTCTCAGAGCTGCCGGGATATGCTTGCCGAGGCGGCGCCGAGCTTAAAGGAAAAGCTCACCGTCATACCGAACATGCTGGACCCGGCTGAAATTGCGCGTAAGGCCGGGGAATTTTCTCCATACCGCCCGGAGCGCCTGCCCCGTCTGGTTACCGTCGGACGATTGTCTCCAGAAAAGCACCCGGAGAACGTCATCTTTGCCGCCTGCAGGCTGCGCGAGCACGGCGTTGCCTTTCGGTGGTACTGGGTGGGAGACGGAGAGATGCGCCGGCAGCTGGAGGAGCTGATTCAGCGGCGGCGCCTGCAGGATTGCGTGATCCTGACCGGCAATCAGCCGAATCCCTATCCCTATATCAAGCATGCGGACCTGCTGGTCCACCCGTCCTATGTGGAGTCTCAGGGACTGGCGGTCCTGGAGGCCATGTGCCTGGGCATTCCCTGCGTGGTCACCAAATCCAGAGGTCCGTGTGAGTTTATCGTGGACGGCGAAAATGGGCTGCTGACGGAGCAAAGTCCGGAAGCTTTGGCGGAGCAGGTGGAGCGCATTTTGCGCGATCGGAATTTATACGAAGAGATCCAAGGAAACACGAGGCTGCCTGCTGTGTTTCTTCCTTCCTGTGTGATGAGAAAAATCGAGGGCTTGTTTGGCAGCGTGCCGGAGTAGGAGGGAGCTATGATACGCAAAATTTTGGAAAAATTGAAACTCGTCCGGCCTGTGGACTATAACAGCGTGGAGTACTTAAGAAGCCGGGGCGTGCAAATCGGGGAAGACGTGCATTTGTACAACACCAACATTGATTTTGGGCACGGTTTTTTGGTTTCCATTGGAAATCGTGTGACCTTGACCGGTGTGACGGTTTTGGCCCACGATGCCAGTACGCAGATCCCTTTGGGGGTGAGTAAGGTAGGACGTGTGACCATAGGAAACGAGGTATTTGTAGGGCGCGGGACGATTATTTTGCCGAACGTGACCATTGGGGACCGGGTGGTCATTGGAGCCGGTTCCGTTGTCACGAAGGATATCCCGTCCGGCTCTGTCGCCGGGGGAAATCCGGCGCGGGTGATTTGCACCTATGAGGCGTTTGTGGAGAAGCACAAACAGGCCATGAAGGAGCGGCCCGTGTTTTCCACGCTCTGGAGTGAGAAAACCGGCGAAGAAAAGCAGCGGATGCGAGAACTGCTGCTCGACGGAGTCGGGTATGATTTATAAGCCGGGAGGTCGCGTATGCACATTCTTTTTTACGGAAACGGCGGCAGTGGAAATCACGGCTGCGAGGCCATTGTGCGCGGCACGGTAGAATGGCTGGGGACGCGGGAGCATACATATCTGGTTCATTCGGCTTGCTGCCGGGAGGATGCGCAGTATGGGCTGGACCGGATCGCCCAAATCAAGCCTGCTGAGTCGGCCAAAAAGCGCGACGGAAGGTTTTTCAGAGCCTATTTGAAAATGAAGCTGCGTCATGATTACACGGAAATGGATGGGCTGAGCTACCTGCCGCAGATTCAGAGCTCCGCGCCGGAGACGGAGGTGGCGCTCTCCGTCGGCGGGGACAACTACTGCTATGGCGGGACGGCCCTGTATGGATATTTAAACCGTGCGTATCACAAAGCAGGCGTCAAAACGGCGCTGTGGGGCTGCTCCATCGAGCCGGAGCTGGTCCGACAAAAGGAGCTCGCAGACGACCTAAGGCGGTATGATTTAATTGTAGCGCGGGAATCGCTGACCTATGAGGCGGTTTGTAAGGTCAACTCCAATACGGTGTTGGCGCCGGATCCGGCTTTTTTTATGCAGCCGCAGAGCGGTTGCGGGGCGCAGAGCCGAACCGGAAACTGCATCGGCATCAATCTCAGCCCCTATGTTTTAACATGTGAGTCAAACCGCGGGCTGGCCTACCAAAACTACCGGGAGCTGATATCGTATCTTTTGACCCGGACAGACAGCGAAATTGCCCTGATTCCCCATGTTGTTTGGGAACGCAATGACGACCGGAAAGTTTTGCGGCAGCTCTATGAATCCTTTGGCCGCCACGAGCGGTTGATCTTGGTGGAGGATCACCCGGCGCCGGAGCTGAAGTTTCTCATCTCCCAATGCCGGATGTTTGTAGGCGCCCGGACCCATGCCACCATTGCGGCGTATTCCAGCGGGGTGCCCACCTTGGCAGTCGGCTACTCGGTGAAGGCCAGAGGCATTGCCCGGGATTTGTTTGGGTCGGAGGAGCACTATGTGCTGCCGGTGCAGTCGCTGAAGAGACCGGAGGAATTGACAGAGGCTTTCTGCCGGCTGCAGGACCGGGAGGCGGAGATCCGCGCCCGGCTGCAGGCGGTGTTGCCGGCGTATCTGGCGTCGGCGGAGCAGGCAAAGTGCGCATTGGAGGCGTTGAGATAGCTGTGGCACGAAATCAACTGAAGACAGGAGCTGCGCTCTCGTACATCAATTTAATTATCGGAAATCTCATCCCGCTGGTTTATACGCCCATTATGCTGCGGCTGCTGGGACAGGCGGAGTACGGTCTGTACGGCATTGCCCAGTCCATTATGGGCTACATCGGCCTGCTGAACTTTGGAATCGGCGGGACCATAATCCGGTATCTCTCCAAATACCGGGCGGCAGGGGACCGGGGCCGGGAGGAACGGGTGGCCGGGCTTTTTATTAAGATTTATTCCGTCGTTTGCTGCCTGATTCTGGCTGCGGGCTTCCTGTTTGCGGCCAATCTGCAGGTTTACAGCCGCTCCTTAACCGCCGACGAGGTGGCGACGCTGCGGGTGCTGGTCATTTTGATGACGGTCAACACGGCGGTGTTTTTGCCCTTCAGCGTGTTCAGTTCCCTGGTCCTGGCCCATGAGCGATACGTGTTTCACAAGTTGTTGGGGATGTTGTCCTCCCTGGCCGCGCCGCTGCTGAATTTGGCCCTGCTTTTCTGCGGCTTCGGGTCTGTGGGCCTGGTGGCGTCCTCCACAGTGCTGAATTTTATCACTTACGGTTCCTATACGGCGTATGCCCTCCGGAAGCTGCGGATCCGTCCCAGCTTCCGGAGGACGGAGCCTGGGCTTTTGGGGGAAATCCTGAAATTTTCGGCTTTCGTGTTTTTGGCCAGTATGGTAGATGTGCTGTATTGGTCGACGGACAAGCTGATCATCGGCTGGGCGTTGGGGGCAGTGGCGACGGCAGTTTATAACATTGGGGCGACCTTCAACACCTATGTGACCGGCCTGTCCACAGCCATCAGCGGCCTTCTGGTGCCCAGACTGACGGAAATGGCGGTGAAGGACGCGCCCCAAGAGCGGTTCTCCGAGATTTTTATTCGGGTCGGCCGCTTGCAGTTTATCATAGTCTCCTTCATTGTCTCCGCGTTTGTAGCCTTTGGCCGGCAGTTTATTGCCCTTTGGGCAGGGCCGGGATATGAGGAGGCGTACTACGTGGCGCTGCTCACCATGGTGCCGGTGACGGTCCCCTTGATTCAAAATACCGGGCTCAATATTTTGTACGCCTTAAATAAGCACCAGTTTCGTTCCATGGTGTATCTTGGCGTGGCCGTAGCCAATATTGCCCTGACCTTTTGGTGGGTGGAGCGCTACGGCATCATCGGAGCGGCGGCGGCGACCTGTGCGGCGTATGTAGTCGGAAATATTTTTATTATCAACTGGTATTATTACAAGAAGATCCATATTGATATTCCGCTCTTTTGGAAGAACATTCTCCGCATGTCCCCGGTGATGCTGGTGATGGGAACGGGAGCCTGGTTTTGGATGGACTGCCGGACGGTGGACCATTGGGGTACATTTTTTGGATGGGCTGCGGTTTACACGGTGCTCTATGGAGTCTTGTCCTATTTCTTTATGATGAATCGTTATGAACGGGATTTGTGCCTGACGCCTGTGAAGAAAGTGGTCGAAAAGCTGTGCCGGAGGGGATGAAATGGCGAAATGGTATGACGCGGTACGCTGTACCGGCTGCAGCGCCTGCGCGGCGGTCTGTCCCAGGCAGTGCATTCGGATGCGCCCGGATTCCGAGGGCTTTTTACGGCCCTCCGTACAGGAGGACCGGTGCGCGCAGTGCGGCCTGTGCGAGCAGCTTTGCCCGGCGCTGCGCCCGCTTGCGCCGGAGAGCGGGCCGACTGTGGCCTACGCCGGGAAGCATCGGCAGGCCTCCGTCCGCAGGCGGAGCACGTCCGGCGGCATCTTTTGGCTGCTGGCCCAGTGGGTGCTGGCGCGGGGCGGCGTGGTGTTTGGGGCGGTTTACGCCCCGGATTTTTCGGTGGTTCACAGCCGGGCGGAGTCCGAGGCGGAGCTGGAGGCCATGCAGGGGGCCAAATATGCCCAGAGCAATCTGGGAGACAGCCTGCAGCAGGTCAAGAAGCTCCTGGAGGAGGGCCGGTATGTGCTCTTTTCCGGAACGCCCTGTCAGATTGCCGGACTCCACGCCTACCTGGGCGGAGCCCACCAACGATTGCTCAGCGTGGACCTGATTTGCCACGGCGTGCCCTCTCCGGCGGTGTGGCAGCAGTATGTTGCTTCCCGCAGCCGACTGGACGCCGGAGGCGAACGGCCGGATGAAATCCGGCTTCGCTCCAAGGTAACCGGCTGGAGCCGGTATTCGGTTCAGTTTTCATACCCCCATGGGTCGTACCGGCGTCCGGCCGGAGAGGACCCGTATATCCGGGGCTTTGTGGGAGACCTGTATCTGCGTCCCTCCTGCTATAACTGCCGGTATAAGGGGATAGACCGGCTGAGTGATTTTACTTTAGGCGATTACTGGGGAATCTGGAATCAGCTTCCGGAATTTCAGGATGAGCTGGGGGTTTCCCTGGTTCTGTTGCATTCTCCCAAAGCGGCGGAGCTTTGGCGGGAGATTTCTCCTCAGCTGGAGTTTCAGCCGGTTGACCCCCAAGGGGCCGTAGCGGAAAACCCCGCCGCAGTTGCTTCGGCGAAAGCCAATCCAAACCGGGAGGCGTTTTTCTCCCGATATCGCCGGGAGGACTTTGAAAGCCTGGTGGGGGAGCTGCTGCCGGTTTCGTCTAGTCGGGATGCAAAAAACTTCTGGCTACAAATTAGAAAGGTTATCAAAAAGTTGATAAAGTAAAAGCTTCCATTGGCAAAGACAGGGGGCGTTCTGCCTCCGGTCTTGTGAATAAAGTTTAAACTTTCTGAAAAAACCGGGGAAATTTTCCGGCGCGGGTGGGGCGCGGGGAAATTTCCCTCTTTCGTTTTGAAGCGGGGTATGATATAATGGTACGACTGAATTTTTGTTTTCTTGTCATGCAACGGAAATAGACGGCTGGGTTGCCCTGCGGGGCGGCGGGCCGGTTTGGCATAAGGAGGTTTCCCATGGCGAAGAAGAAATTCTTTTGGCAGAAGAAAAAGGATTACTATGAATTCCCCCTGGGTCTGCGGATTCTGGGCGGGGTTTGGAGCGTGCTCTGGACCGGGGTGAAGGTGGCCTTTGGGGCCTGCGTGGTGGCCCTGGCGGTGGTGTTTGTCACAGGCGGCATTTTTGCCTGCCTGCTGGGCAACTACCTGCAGGAGGACGTGATTCCCAACGCCGACTTCGATACGGATAATTTCCAGCTGGATCAAAGCTCCTTCATCTACTTTGTAGACGACAACCAGGAGATTCAGGAGATGCAGCAGATCTATGCGGATGTGGACCGGGTATGGGCCTCCTATGAGGACATTCCCGAGGACCTGGTGCATGCGGCGGTGGCCATAGAGGACAAGCGGTTTTTCCAGCACCAGGGGGTGGACTGGTTCACCACCACCAAGGCCTGCGTGAACATGTTCCTGGGGGGCAGCTCCACCTTCGGCGGCTCCACCATCACCCAGCAGCTGATCAAAAACCTCACCGGCAATGACGATGTCACCGTCCGGCGGAAGGTGCTGGAGATTTTCTGCGCCCTCCAGTTTGAGGAGCAGTATACCAAGGAAGAGGTCATGGAGTGGTATCTCAATACCATCTTCCTGGGCGAGGGCTGCGCCGGCGTCCGGAGCGCGGCCCGGGTCTATTTCGGCAAGGACGTCTCCGACCTCACCACGGCCGAGTGTGCCAGCCTCATCAGCATCACCAACAACCCCTCTCTTTACGATCCCTATATCAACATGGAGAGAAATCGGGAGCGGCAGCTGATTGTTTTGTCCGAGATGCTGGATCAGGGCTACCTCACCCAGGAGGAGTACCGGCAGGCGGTGGATCAGGAGATGATCTTCACCAGCGCCGACCCCGGCGAGGAGCAGTTCACCTGCTCCAACTGCGGCTACCGGAGCACCCGGGGCTCCTTTGAGCATGTCGAAGAGGACAACCTCTACCAGTGTCCCGTCTGCGGCACGGTGGTGGACATCCCGGCCGATGAGGACAACGGGATGTACTCCTATTTCACCGACACCATCATCCGAGATGTGTGCGCAGATCTGCAGAAGAAGACCGGCCTGACGGAGGAGGTCTGCATGAACATGATCAAAACCGGCGGCTATCACATTTACGCCACCATCGACATGGACGTGCAGAGACTGGTGGACGAGGTGTACCAGGACCTGGACCGGATCCCCACCACCAGCAGCCAGCAGCAGCTCCAGTCCGCCATTGTGGTCATTGATAACGCCACCGGCGACATTGTGGCCATGGCCGGCGGCGTAGGGGAGAAGGAGTCCTACCTGGGCTGGAACCGGGCCACCATGTCCACCCTCCAGCCCGGCTCGGCCATCAAGCCCGTCTCCGTCTACGGCCCCGCCATGGAGGCCGGCGCCGTCAGCCCGGCCACGGTGCTCTTCGACGGCCCTCTTTACGACAGCTATCCCCAGAACTACGACCGGCGCTATACCGGCAACGTCTCGGTGCTCACCGGCGTCAGCGACTCCATGAACACCATCGCCAGCCGGGTGGTGGAGAAGATCGGTACGGATTACAGCTTTGAGTTTGCCAAAAACAAGTTCGGCCTGTCCGACCTCATCTCCAGCGAGACCATCAACGGCTCGGAGAAGACGGATATCGCCCTGGCGCCCATGGCCATGGGCGCCCTCACCTACGGCGTCACCGTCCGGGATCTGACCACGGCCTACGCCACCTACACCAACCACGGCGTCTGGCGGGAGAGCCGGACCTACTCCATCGTCTACGACTCCGACGGCAACGTGGTGCTGGACAACACCCAGCAGACCCGCCAGATTCTCAGCGAGAAGACCGTGGATTATATGAACTATATGCTCTGGTACGCCGTCAATTACGGCACGGCCTCTCCGGCGCGGATCTCCGGCATGTCCGTGGCGGGCAAGACCGGTACCACCTCCGACGACAACGACCGCTGGTTTGCCGGGTATACCCCGTATTACACGGCGGTGGTCTGGTGCGGCTACGACCAGCCGGAGACCATTTACCTCACCAATAACTATACCAACCCCTCGGCCCGGCTGTGGCATGCGGTGATGGAGCCGCTGCACGAGGGCCTGGAGGACCGGGACCTGTTCAATTGGTCCAACCTGGTGGGTGTGACCATCTGCACCGAGTCCGGCAAGCTGGCCACGGATGCCTGCCGGGCCGACCCCCGGGGCAGCTGCGCCCAAACCGTCTACGTCTATCCCGAGGACCGGCCCACCCAGTATTGCGACCTGCATGTGATGGCCCGGTACTGCGAGGGCGGTCAGGCGGCGGCCAACGATTACTGCGCCCAGGTCCGGGGCAACACCGTGACGGAAAAGGGCCTGGTGAAGATGAGCGACAGCCTGCGGGAGCTGTACGCCATGGCGGGCCTGGACTACTCGTCGTTCCAATACACCGAGCGCAGCACCTGTACCCTGCACACCAAGAATACCGTGGACGAGCAGAACAAGCCCACGGAGACCACGCCGCCTGAGACGCAGACGACGCCCACAGAGCCCGCCGGTCCGCCGGAGACCGGCGGCGGAACGGAATAGGAGGCGGACCATGGGGTGGATATCCAACAATTGGAAGGAATATGAGCTTCTGGACGCGACCGAGGGCTTCCGCCTGGAGAGCTGGGCCGGGAAGCTTCTGGTCCGGCCGGACCCCCAGGTGATCTGGGCCACGGAGCGGGCCGACCCCCGCTGGAGCCGGTTCGACGCCAAGTACCACCGCTCCTCCACCGGCGGCGGCCGGTGGGAGATCCGGAACCTGCCGGAGAGCTGGCTGCTGCACTACGCGGACTGGCTCACCTTTCACGTCAAGCCCATGAATTTTAAGCACACCGGAGTTTTTCCGGAGCAGGCGGCCAACTGGGACTACATCCGCCGGAAGGTGGAGGGCGCCGGGCGGCCGGTGCGGGTTTTGAACCTCTTCGCCTATTCCGGCGGGGCCACCCTGGCCGCCGCCGCCGGGGGCTCGG
>UREY01000042.1 GCA_900546915.1 uncultured Eubacteriales bacterium | reverse complement strand
TATTGTTTCATATTGGAGAGCCTTCCGCAAGTCGGTGGTAGGTTTGACGCTTACCATAGGACTCTGCATTTCGGGCAGGAACCGGCATCAGCTGTGGAAGGAAGCACGCTTTCCCGGAACACAGCAAAAAGCCGGTTATGCAAACGTCAGCTCAAACCGTTCGCCTCGGGAAAACAGCACGCCGTCCGGCAGGGAAATACGAAGAATACACGTGTATTCGTCCGTCAAGTCGGAATGTCCGCTGTCTATCCAGGCTGCAAACACATCCCGGAGTTTTTGCGCCGGGCAGGCATTCTCCTCCCGGCAGAACGCCCCCAGCAGGACCGCCGTTCCATGAGCGGTGAACCACTCTCCCGCGACCGCACATGGGGATTGCTTGCAATTTACCGGATTTTGTTGGACTTGGCATGGGTGATCACATAAAACGCCCCGTCCTCATAGTAGCCGTTTACCGTTCGGACCTCAGGCCGGTCCCCCCCAAACAGTGGCACGGGCGATCTCCCGGTCGCGTCCAAAGCGCTCGTTCATGATGGTCTTTGCTTGTTCAGAAAATCCCGGTTTCATTCCAATCCTCCTTCTCATTTTCTGCCGAGCACGCTATACCAGCAGGGACAGCAGGGCGAACACCCAGTGGGCGAAGATACCGGCGCACAATCCGCCGATGGTGTGGCAGACAATGGCCCGGCCGGTGAGGCCGCTGCACTTCAGGCTGGCCATCATGGCCACGTGGGTGGACAAGTAACCGCTCCAGCACATGCACATGGCAGTGAACACTGCCACATCTTGGGGACCGGCCAAGCCGGAGGAGAGCAGTCCGGGCACCAGGCCAATGGCCGCCCCGGCAGCGCCCAATGCAGTAATGGGCACGGCAATGCCCTCGGCGCTGGTGAAGCCGAACAGAGGCTTCAGAAGGAAGGACAGCTTCTGCCCCAGCCAGGGCAACGCCGCGACTCCCTCATAAGCCGCGCCTGTGTACAGGCCGCCCTCTCCAGGCCCCTTGGTAAGGAGCAGAACAAAGGTACAAATTAACAGCACACCGGGAATGATCTCCACGCCCATTTTCACGCCGGTGGCTCCCCCTTCCGTGAGCGCCCCCAGCAGGCGGGCCCCGATGCCGCCGGGCCGGACGGTTCGCTTGGACAGATCCGCATGTGGAACCCCGTCCGGCGTGTCGCAGTAGCGGTCCGTCCCGTATACCCGCCTGGTAAACCGCAGCATCAGACGGGTGCTGACGATGCTGCCGAACACGGCGCCCAGGTTGCCCACCAACACGGCCAAGCCAAAATTGCCGCCGGACAATAGCTGCAGTCCCAGCATAAAAGCGGAGATGATGGCCCCCATACCGAAGGCCGTGCCCAGATTGGTCAAGGCGGGCAGCTGGTACCGCTTAAAATAGCGGCGGAAGCTGGGGTCATCGGCCAGAGTTAAAATTGCCGGGTTATCCGAGAGATAGGTTGTCACAATTCCGATGGACGCCGCCCCGGGTAACCCATACAGGACGCCCATCAGGGGCGACAAGAGCTTATTGATCAGCGCCACCACGCCGAACTCCGTCAGCATGGCGCCCAGGGCGCCGGCCAGTACGGCGATGCCCATGATGTACAGCACCGTGTTGATCAGCAGGTCGAACGCGGTATTCATCATGGTGTTGAGCAGGTTGACCAGTCCCATTCTGCTGCTGAGCAGTCCAAAAATCAGGATGAACACGCCAAGGAAAACGAAAGCCTCCACACTAATCGCTCGCTTTTCGCCGGTGGCCGGTTTCGCGCCGGGGATGGTTTGATTGACAGGACTTTCCATATGGAATTCCTCCTCCATCTGATTTCCATGTGCCCGCACCTATTGTAGTGGATGAAGCAAGAAATTTCAACAAAAATATTCACATATTCAGCAAAATTTTTCGTCACTTTAACCAACGGACAGAGCTCTTTCCTGTGCGCACACTACCTCCATACCCCCTGATCCAGCACTGCGCGACGGAGCTCCATGCATTTGCCCCGTAGATCCCAAAAGCGCCCGGCGGGGCCCCAGGGCGCCTTTGGCAGACGGCGCTCCGCTGGGAGCTATCGTCTGTTTCAACAAATTTGACCCCTCCATTTTGAGCACTGTAAACAAATTGTGAATTCCAAATCCAGGCAGTTGACATTTGGAGGGACCGTGGTAAAATACTCCTACCTGTTAGATTCTAACAGTATTAACATTTTGAAGCCGAAAGGAGTGTGTGCTGTGGATCGACGGCAGGCCGCCTCGGAAATCTTCAACATTTTCGCAACCCTGACCCAGCATAAGCTTCCGCCTGACGTACAGATGCAATCCAAAGGAGAGGGCATGATCATGCATCTGCTGGCCGGGATGCCGGACGGCGCTGCGCCGGGAGAGCTGTGCCGGTCCATGGGCGTGTCTTCCGCCCGGGTGGCGGCTATTTTCGCCGCGCTGGAGAGAAAGGGGCTTATAGAGCGCCAGCTCCATATGCAGGACCGCCGGCGCATCCGGGTCGCCCTGACCCCGGCAGGACGGCAGCATGTCCAGCAAAAGGAGGCCCAGGTCATGGCGCAAATGGAGCAATTCTTATCCGTTCTGGATGACGAGGAAATCCAGTGTTTCATTCGGGTCCTCCACAAGTTGGTCGCGCAACATCAAAGGCAAAGTGAGGAAAAATTATGCTAAGATTATTCAAACGATTTCAAAAGAAGGAAATCATGATGATTATCCTGAGCACTCTTTTGATAGTAGGCCAGGTCTGGCTGGATCTCACCATGCCGGACTACATGTCGGAAATCACCACCCTGGTCCAGACGGAGGGCAGCGCTATGGCCGACATCTGGCTGGCCGGCGGGAAGATGCTGCTGTGCGCCCTGGGAAGCCTGGCGCTTTCCGTCATGACCGGTTATCTGGCCGCCCGGATCGCCGCTTCCTTTTCCATGCGGCTCCGCGCCGGTATTTTCAGCCAGGTGGAAAACTTTTCCATGCAGGAAATCAACCGGTTTTCCACCGCCAGCCTGATCACCCGGACCACCAACGACGTGACCCAGATTCAAATGCTGGTCGCCATGGGGCTTCAGGTCATCATCAAAGCGCCCATTATGGCCGTGTGGGCCATTTGCAAAATTCAGTCCAAGAGCTGGCAGTGGACCACCGCCACCTTCTGCGCCGTGTTGTTCATGCTGGTGCTGATTCTTATTGCCGTCACCTTCGCCATGCCCCGGTTTAAGCGAATCCAGACGCTCACGGATAACCTGAACCGGGTCACCCGGGAAAATCTCACCGGTCTGCGGGTGGTCCGGGCCTACAATGCCGAGGACTACCAGGAGAAGAAATTCCAGACAGCCAATGACCAGCTCACCTCCAACAACCTGACCGCCAACCGGATCATGGCCATTATGTTTCCCGGCATGAATCTGGTCATGAACGGCCTGACGCTCTCCATCTATTGGATCGGCGCTTACCTCATCGGAGCCATTCCCCTCACCGGCGCGCCGGCCATCGCCCAACGGGTGGGCCTCTTCTCCGACATGGTCGTCTTCTCTTCTTACGCCATGCAGGTGGTCGCCGCTTTTATGATGCTGGTCATGATTTATATCATATGGCCCCGGGTGTCCGTGTCCGGAAAGCGGGTGCTGGAGGTCCTGGAAACCCACTCCTCCATCACCGACGGCAAGCGGCGGGAAGGCCTGCCCGGGCAGGAGGGAGAAGTGGAATTCCGGGACGTGACCTTCCGCTATCCCGACGCCAGCGACAACATCCTGGAGCATGTCAGCTTCCGCGCCCGGAAGGGCCAAACGGTGGCCTTCATCGGCGCCACCGGCTCCGGCAAAACCAGCCTGGTCAATTTAATTCCCCGCTTTTACGACGTGACCGGCGGCCAGGTTCTGGTGGATGGAGTGGACGTACGGGACTATGCCTTGGACGCGCTGCATGAAAAGCTGGGCTACGTCCCTCAGAAAGCGGTCATGTTCTCCGGCACCGTCTCGTCAAACGTCACATACGGAGCCGAGCACGCCACCCAGGAGCAGGTTCAACAGGCCGTTGCAATTGCCCAGGCCACGGACTTCGTAGACACCATCGGCTATGACGGGGCCGTGGCCCAGGGAGGCGCCAACCTCTCCGGCGGACAAAAGCAGCGGCTGGCCATCGCCCGGGCCGTATGCCGGAAACCGGAAATCTATATTTTCGACGACAGCTTCTCCGCTCTGGACTATCGGACCGACCGGGTCCTGCGCCAGACCCTGAAGCAGGAAACCGCCGGCATCACCAGTCTCATTGTAGCCCAGCGAATCGGCACCATCCGGGATGCGGATCTCATTTTAGTGCTGGACGACGGAAAAGTCGTGGGGCAGGGCACCCATCCGGAACTGCTGAAATCCTGCGAGGTCTACCGGCAAATCGCGCTGTCCCAGCTGTCGAAGGAGGAATTGGAACATGCCTAATCTGCATTATAAACCCCATATGCCGGTGCAGCCGGTGAATATGAAAAGCGCCTGGGGCAAGCTGCTGGCCTTTTCCAGGCCCTGGCTTCCCATCGGCATAACCGGAATGGTCCTGGCCATGGTCGCCTCTGTCTTCGCCCTCATGGGTCCGGATCAGCTGCGGGATATGACGAACACCATTCAAGCCGGTATCCTGGGAAAAGTGGACCTGAACGCCATTTTCCGCACCGGTATGACCCTGGTGATTCTGTACGGCTTGGCGGCCATCGGCCACTATATTCAGCATTTCCTCATGGCCACCTTTACCCAGCGGGTCTCCCGGGCCCTGCGTCAGAGCATCTCCCGGAAAATCAACAAGGTCCCCCTGGGCTACTACAACGCAGTCAGCTTCGGCGATGTGCTCAGCCGGGTGACCAACGATGTGGACACCATTGGGCAAACCATGAACCAATCCCTGGGGAACCTGGTCACTTCCGTCACCATGTTCCTGGGCTCGCTTCTCATGATGTTCCTCACCAACAGCGTCATGGCCGCCACCGCCGTTGTCTCTACCATCCTGGGCTTCGCCCTCATGCTGCTGATCATCCGCAAATCTCAAAAATACTTCATCGGCCAGCAGAATTATTTGGGACAGCTGAACGGCCATGTGGAGGAAATCTACACCGGCCACAACGTGGTGAAGGTCTACAACGGAGAGCAGGCTGCCCAGAATACCTTTGACCAGATCAACGGCAAGCTATACACCTGCGCCTGGAAATCCCAGTTTCTCTCCGGCCTCATGCAGCCCCTCATGGCCTTCATCGGCAACCTGGGCTATGTGGCGGTGTGCGTGGTAGGCGCCGTTCTGGTCAAGGACGGTCATACGGACTTCGGAACCATCGTAGCCTTTATGGTATACGTGCGTCAGTTCACCAACCCCCTGTCTCAGATCGCCCAGGCGGCTACCAGCCTCCAGTCCACCGCCGCCGCTTCTCAGCGGGTCTTTGAATTCCTGGATCAAGAGGAGCTGTCCGACGAGTCGCATAAAACAGAACGCCTGCCCGCCTCTCAAGTCCAGGGCGACGTGGTGTTCTCTCACGTCCGCTTCGGCTATACGCCGGACAAAACCATCATTCAGGATTTCTCCGCCCACGCAAAGCCCGGGCAGAAAATTGCCATTGTAGGCCCCACCGGCGCGGGAAAAACCACTCTGGTCAATCTTCTCATGCGGTTTTATGAGCTGAACGGCGGCGAGATCCGCATCGACGGCAAAAATATCGCCGACCTCACCCGGGAAAACGTCCACGACCTGTTCTGCATGGTCCTCCAGGACACCTGGCTCTTTGAAGGCACCATCCGGGAAAACATCGTCTATTCCAAGGAAGGCGTCACCGATGAGCAGGTCCGGGCGGCATGCTCGGCTGTGGGTCTGGATCATTTCATCCGCCAGCTGCCCCAGGGCTACGACACCCAGCTCAACGACCGGGCCAATCTCTCCGCCGGGCAAAAGCAGCTGGTGACCATCGCCCGGGCCATGATTGAAAACGCGCCGCTCTTGATTCTGGACGAGGCCACTTCTTCTGTGGACACCCGGACGGAGGCCCTGGTGCAAGCCGCCATGGATAAGCTGACGGAAAACCGCACCTCCTTCGTCATTGCCCACCGGCTCAGTACCATTCGCAACGCCGACCTGATTCTGGTTCTCAAAGACGGCGACATCGTGGAAAGCGGCAATCATCAGGAGCTTCTGGCAAAAGGCGGCTTTTACGCCAGCTTGTATAACAGCCAGTTTGAAAACACCGTGGCGTAACTTTCGAAAAAACTCCGTCCCGGCAACTCTTTGAAACCGGTTTTTGAAAGCCGAAATCATAGCAGCCGTCAGACAAGGGGCCGTTTCAAAGCGTAATTTTCACAAATGTCCTTTTAGAAGAAGCTGTAAAAATGGCGCAGAAAATGAGAAACCCTCGTTTTCTGCGCCATAAATATTAGGCTACTTATAACAAAACTCTATTTTGAGATAGTCCCTTTTGTTGCATCCGGAGCAAATCGCAGAACGAAAACGGCTGATCTAGGTTCCATAACCGGGCTGAGCCCGACCCGGACAAACCGTTTTCTCTCCCGTTTCCGGCAGATAAGGAGAAATTTTCCATTCCCTTCCAAATCTTTCCTATTATGGAGCCATCCCAGCTTCCAAGCAGGCAAAAACAGAAAAAGCGCTTACCCGACGGCTTCGTAGCCGCAGATTGTTCGGCTTTTTTGACCTGAGCCTTCCGCCGGATCATTGGGAGAATCGGCATCTTCAGTTTACTTGTCAACAGAGAGCAAGGCTATCGTCACATTCCAAGAGTTTCATAGTCGGAAAGCTTGCATACCCGGATGCTCTTGCGGATCGAGGAGGCGGAAGGGGAGAAAAGTACCATACCTCCACAGACGAAACCGGCCTTCATCACACGCCCGTTTTAACACAGGAATCCCTCCGGCGCCGTACCGTTCGCCTCCAGATTCCGGGCAGTGTCTGCGGCGCTTTCCCCACAGAATGGGATCTCCCCGCAGCAAAAACCGTCTCAAAACGGCATTGCGTTTTGAGACGGTCTTTTGCAGTTTAATTCTCAGGAACTTCCGGAGTCTCGGGAACTTCGGGAACTTCTGGGGTCTCAGGATCCTCCGGGGTCTCGGGAACTTCCGGGGTCTCGGGATCCTCCGGTGTTTCAGGGTCCTCCGGAGTTTCTGGGATCTCCGGTAACGCGGGAACGACGTCCTCACAGAACCGCATCAGCATCACGGCCATCTGCGCCCGCGTCGCACTCTGCTTGGGGCGGAGATAGATGACGTCTCCGTTGGAGGAGCCCTGCATGAGGCCTACCGCGCAGGCCCAGGACAGGCATTCCTTGGAGTAGTTGAAGGATTCGCCGTGGTCCGGGAACTCCTCCAGGCTGGTCCGGTCCGACACGTCCAGCTTCAGAATGTTCTCGGCATACCGGTAGAAGAACGCAGCCAGCTGCTCCCGGGTCACCGGTCTGGCCGGGCCAAAGGTGGTCTCCGTGACACCCTTGACAATGCCGTTTTCATAGCCCCAGGCCACAGCTTCCTGGTAGAAATTCTGGGTGAGATCCGTGAAGGGGGTTTTCGTCTTGCACTCGGGGCTGCCGGCCATCCGCCACAGGACCGTGATGACCTGTCCGCGCGTGGTGGAGTTGAAGGGATAGAACCGGTTGTTCTCCATGCCCACCATCAGGCCTTCTTCCAGGCAGTAATCAATTCCCTTATGGGCCCAGTTGTCGTCCTTGGGCATGTCGGACAAGCCGGCGCCGGGGCAGGTGTGGTAAGATTCCGTTTTGGTGACGCCGCAGCGCGTGCAGGTAAACAGCTTCTCTCCCCAGGCATCCTCGGTCTCTTCCACCGTGATCTTCCCCTCATCCCAGCTATGGCCCAGGGCGGGAACGGACTCGGTGGCGCTCACATAGCCGCACTTGGCGCACTTGGTCTGCCGGCTGCCTGCCTCGGTGCAGGTGGGAGCCTTGGTCTCCACCGTCTGGAAATCATGGCCGTATGCATCGGTGCAAACGTTGACCGTGAGGACGGCGCTCTGGTTGGCCACCGTACCGGTCACCTGGAAAACGCCGTACTCGCCGGCCTCCACCGACAGAAGGCCCTGGAAGGAGCTCACCTGCAGAGAGGCGGCATTGGAGACGTACTTCTCCGTCCGGTCCACCGTCGTCTTCTCCGGTGCAACGCAAACGCCGTAGTCCGTCACCAGGCTGGCGCCGCGGGCCAGATTGAGGGTATTCACCTGGGGGTAACCCGACGTCGTATAATCGGCAAAATAAACCCGCTCCAGCGCTACGTCGGATTCGGTCACATAGAAGTAGGTGGCTACCACCGTACCGTCAATGATGTAGTCCCCCTGGCTGGTGAAATAAATCGCCGTGTAGGTTCCCGGCTTCATGCCCCACTCCGCCGTCTCAATGGGCACGTTCAGGTTATAGTAACCCGCGCCCTCGTCAAAAGTGTTGTACCATCCAAAGACAAAGTCATCCTCGGTGGGCTCCGTGCCGGCATAGATCGCCACGTTCCATTCCTGGTCCACCACCGTCGGCACATACGCGACGGCACGCAAAGTCCCGGTCGTGCCGGCCTTGCAGGCCATTCCCAGGACGTTGGGCCCGTAGACGGCAAAGTCCTCCGCCGCCATGGGCGCTACTGTAGCCGCTGCGTTCAGCAGGTCGCTGTCCAAAACAGCAGAATCCTGCGCCAATACGCCGGCTGTGGCGGCTTGCTTCAGCTGCGCCGAATCCACAGACACCGTATGTTGCTCCGCCGGAGCAGCCGTAACGGCGGGAACCGCCGCCAGAACCATGCACACAGCAAGGAGCAGGGAAAAAATACGCTTCTTCATTTTGTTCCTCCTCAGATTTTTTTGGAAATGTGCGAATTTATGGACAGAAGAACACAGCCGTTGTCCCGATCCCGGTTATGTTCCTCCGTTTCCCATGTCAGACGTTGTGCATTTCGACTTAGTTCGATTATAAAATAGCGGAACAGGAAAGTCAAGAATTTTTTCTATCGTTTTTCGAAACGCACAAAATCCGCAACGGATATGTCATCCGTCCTTTTTCACATTGTGCCAACTCCAAAGGCGTATCTTCCTCCATCGTCACTTGTTCCGTTTTTTCAAAAAGCAGACAAACCAAACCTTTTTATCTCAGGTCGAGTCGGGTCTTCCCGGCCGTCCGGAGCGCCGCATACCACTTCTCAGAGTGCTGCCCGGGCAGAGCCCCTTTCCCCCTGCGGTGAACAAACCGTAAGGGACGGACCTGCGACCGGCCCGTCCCATGAGTTTCAAATATTTAAGCAACCAGCGCGCCCCGCAGCAAATCCGCCACGCGCATGAGAACGGTCGCCGCCTGGGCCCGGGTAGAGCCGTCCAGAGGGCGGAAAGTGCCCGTCTTGTCACCCTGCAGCAATCCTCCGGCGGTCATCTGCCCCACGGCCTCCAGCGCCCAGGGGGCAATTTGCCCGGCATCGCGGTATTGCTGCACGGCGCTGGTTCCGTCCGGCAGCAGCACGCGCCGGTAGGAGAGGTACCCGTAAACCATCTGACTCATCTCCTGACGGCTCACCTGGCGCTCCGGCAGGAAAGCGCCGGTCTCATAGCCTTTGACGATGCCTCTGGCATAAGCCCAGGCTGTCGCCTCGGTGTAATACCGCCCGCTCTTGACATCCTGGAAGGGCAAGGCCGCCAGCTCCTGCTCCGATACGGCCTCCCCGGAAATGCGGTACAGCATGGTCACCAGCTGGCCCCGGGTCACATTCCGGTCGGGGTAGAACCTGCCGTCTCCCATGCCCTGCATGTACCCGGCTGAGGTCGCCCGGTCCACCTCGTCATAGTACCACTGCGTGGGAAACACATCCCGGAAGAAATTTCCCCGGTGGGAGTAAGTGGCCCGCACCTGTCCGCTGGGGAGGAAATTGCCGCCGCCTGCGCAGGCGGAGATCACCGTGCCGGGACTCAGCGTCACGGGGCCTGTGTATACGGTGGACTGCACCCCGGCAGGGGTCCCGTCCAGGGTATAATAGACCGTAGCTCCCGGCGTCCGGTTCTCCAGGGTCAAAACCCCGCCTTCCACCTGCAGCCCCGGCGTCTGGGCCGGAATCTGGGTCAAGGCTTTTTCCACAACCGGACTCCGGCTGCCGTTCAGGTCAAAGGCTGCAACCGCCCGAATGGTGCAGGGCGGCGATACCAAAAACGAGCCGGTGTAGCGGCTGCTCTCCTGGTTCAGCTGGGAATCGCCGGTGGTATAGTAAATGGCCGCGCCGGATTGGGCCGTCATGGTCACGCGCAGCTGACTGCCCTCCGGCTGTGCGGAAATCACCGGCGCCTCCACCGGCCCCAGGTCCGTCCCGTTGGGCTTACAGCTGTAATACTGGACGCCGTTTTCCATACTCTGCCCCCGGCGCCGGAACAGCTCCCGCACCGTGACAAATTCATAGCCCCGGTTCTGCAAAATGTCGATCGCCGCCAGGGCGCCGTCTACGCTGGTGGAGTGAATGTCATGCACCAGAATGATGGCCCCGTCAAAGGCGTCGTCGACGATGTGATTCTTTACCGTCTCGGCATTGCGGTACTTCCAATCCTGGGGATCCACCGACCAGTACACCAAGGGCGCGCCCACCAGGCTCCGAACCCGGGCGTTGGTACTCCCATACGGGGCCCGGACCAAATATGTAGCGCCCCGGCCGCAGGCTTTGTCCAGCAGTTCATTGGTTTTCTGAATCTGGCTCTGCACGCCGCTATCCGACAAGCCGGTCAAGTCGGGATGGTCATAGCTGTGATTGGCCACCTGATGTCCCTCCCGGTAGACCCGCGCCACGGTCTCCGGATAGTTCCGCACATTGGTCCCCACCATAAAGAAGGTCACCGCAACGCCTCGAGCCTTCAGGCCGTCCAAAAGCCGGTCGGTATACGGTCCCGGGCCGTCGTCAAAGGTCAGCGCCACCAGCTTCTCCCCGGAAGCCGCCGGGGCTGGAGAGACGGCCAGCACCAGGCCGGCCATCCACACCACAGCCAGGATCAGGGACAAAATTCGTTTCATGAGCAGCACCTCTTTCTCTAGAAGATGCTCTCATATTACCAGATTCCGGCAAAAACTGCTAGTGGCATTCTTATAAAAAAATCAACAAAAATCGTCGGAATTTTTCTCCTTAAATATTCTTAAGACGCCATCGTCTCCCATCACTGCTCGCAGATCGTTCCACTGGTCCAGCTCCGGCACCGGCTGACCGGGTTGATACACAACCCCCTCCGGCGGAATGCGCGCCGCCGGGTCATACGCCTGCTCCGCCTCCATCTCCGGTTGCGGCTCTGACTCCGGTTCCGGCTGCGGCTCCGGTTCCGGTTCCGGCTCTGGTTGCGGCTCCGGTTCCGGCTCTGGTTGCGGCTCCGGTT
>UREY01000041.1 GCA_900546915.1 uncultured Eubacteriales bacterium | reverse complement strand
GTATTGTTTCACATTGGAGAGCCTACCGCAAGTCGGTGGTAGGTTTGACGCTTACGGTAGTCAAGGCGCAGGTTTCAAATGCGTAAGTTCTACTAAAAGAGCCTAAAATTTGTGGCACAGAAAACGAGTTTTTTCGTTTTCTGTGCCATTTTCACAACTTTTTTAAAAGGACATTTGCAAAAAATTGCGTTTTGAGACAGCTTTTTATGATGGATCGGCAAACATGCAAAATTACGGCGTCCTTTATTTCATAGGCTGCCGGATGAATCCGGTCCGCCTGCGCAAAAATCACGGGCGATTTGGAAGTAATTCTTGCGGCACCACACCTTCTGATCCCCTAGGATAAAAAGATTCCGTTTGGATCTGGTCACAGCCACATTGAGAATGTTAGGCCGTTCCCCGGCCCATTCCACGGCACCGGCGCCCTGCCCGCCGGAATCCACACCCAAACATAGAATGACCGTATCCGCTTCTTTCCCTTGAAAGGTATGGACGGTTCCGATGCAATCTCCAATCCATGCCTTGACACATTTAGACTCGATTTGGAGCCCTGCATCTGTCAGCATGGTGCATAGATTTTGGCGAAAATACTGGACAAGCCCTGCCTTGACGCTGCGGAAAGGCGTAATGATGAAAAAGGAGGGGTATTTTTTCTCACCGTTACCCTGCCCGGCGAATTGGGTAAAAGCATCCAGAACGATTTCTGCTGCCGGTTTTGCCTGGGCGGGTACATAGTGCTCCCATTCGCTGGCACCGTGCACGTCGATCCAGCGGCAAACGGCGTCCGGCCGTTCTTTGGTGGCGAAAATCATTTTGTCGTTATAGGCAATTCGGTTGGCAATTTGAAACACGGTGCGTTGGCACCGGCTGTGGACGGTCAACGGCGCGCCGATCCAGAGATCATTGGGCTGGGACAGGGAGCGCCATCCGCCAATCCGGTTCGCACGGTCCCCCAGTGTTTGTACGCTGGTGTATGGATCTGTCAGCAAAGGGCCTTGAGCATAATAATTTGCCAAAGCGTGAATCACGCTGTCATGTAGCGTTACCACCGGCTCAATTTGCAGGGGGTCGCCTACAGCAATGACCTTCCGCGCCCGCCAGATGGCGCCGACTGCCGATTGCGGGACAGCCTGCCCCGCTTCGTCAATGAACAGATAAGCAATTTCACTGGACGAGATATGCCGGAGGAAAGAACCCACAGAAGCGAACGTGGTGGAGACCACCGGAACCAATAAAAAGAAGCTTTGGAGCAGAGGGGAAAAGAACATGCTTGCCTGCGCTTCGGTGGCACTGCCGCGTAACATTTTGCCGAACCCGTCTAGATTGTCCCGCATACGGCAAGAGCCAATGACAAAAGTTTGATGCAGCCTCAAGGCAGCCAGGAAAAGCTGCTCACGAAGTTCATTGAGCCGGCGATATCCCCAAGGGGAGGATTTGCTGCGCTCTCCGGCGCCGCAGTCGTCAAAATACGTGTCCATACGCAATGGCATGCCGGTTTCCTGTTGGAAGTCCTCCAAAGCGCCGGACAGCTGTGCTCTTCTGCGTTGACCTTCTTGTTGCGCAATCTTCTTTTCGCGCAGGTCTTTCTGGAGCGATTCCACATGGCGGCGGGCGCTTCGAACCGCCTCTTGAAGAGTCGCCGCCTCGCAGCTCAGCTGCTCCCGTTGGGCAGACAACGCCTGGTATTCCTTTAAGGCCGGATCGCTCCGGCGGAGCAGCAGCCGGATCTTAAAAAACGGCTTGCTTCGGCGGATGCCGTCCATTTGCGCCGATAGCGCGGCATGTTTCTCCTGCATCTGCTCATCAGCCTGTTCGGCGTGGCTCAGAGCTTCCCGGGCCGCTTGCAAGGAGACCTCTAAGGCTGTGATCTGCGCCTGTAGCTTGGGGATCTCCATGTTTAAATTTCTCAATTCTCCGGCATCCCGGTATACGGTTTCCATGCGGGCAAATTCCTGCTCCACAGCCCCTCGCTTCTGTGCATAAAAGCGCTTGGCCTCCTGCCAGGTTTCCATTTGAAACCGGCGGTTTTGCTGGAAAAGCTCCAGCCGGAAATTGTAGGGAGTCTGTTCTCGGTCCAACGGCCAGAAAGCCTCTGCAAATCTGAGGCGATTGCGTTTGTTACCTAGGGCGGCAGCATGAAGCGCCCATGTCTTGTCCTTCCCCAGGAGTCGGTCGCTGACTTCTGAAAAATAGCGATACTCTGCTCCACGGTAGCGCTCCGGAAGGTCGGCAAGCCCCGGCAGCCCGAGGGTGATATTCTCTACCGCCCCGTTGTTGTTGGAGGCCACAAGAATGCCAAAGTCGGAAAAGGGGGCTTTCAGCTTCCAGATGCGGTTGCGGTAGGTTCCCACTTGGATACAGCCGATTTCCTCGTCCTGAAATGCCTGATCCGGCGCTTCCAGTGTGGATAACAGATTGGCGCGCTCGGTTACAATCGCTGCAATCACATCTTTCAGCAGGGTTGTCTTCCCGGTGCCGGGAGGGCCGTTTACCGAGAAAAGCGGTTGGGCAAAGGCTGGATCCTGGGACAAAAAAGCGTTGACGTTGACCTGCTGCATCCACCGGGCGCCGTAATCACTGGGCCAACGCCCCATGGGCAGATATTTGGGAGACATGAGCCGAAACATCGCATCGCTGTCTTTTTCGATGTCGATGCGCGCCCCAGCTTCCGGCGCTAAGAATTGCCGCAAGGGCGCACTGCAGGCGGCTTCATTCTGAGAGATGCCGTCTATCACACGTTCCAAATCTCGAATGTAGAAGCTATTGAGCAGGTCGTTCTTTTTCATTTGTTCATCGGTGGCTTCATTTTCTGCCTGAATTTCTTCTCCGGCAGGATCGGCGCCGGGGGTGGCAGAGCTGCCGTCCTTTAGCGTACGGCCGGTCATCATGTCGATGCGCAACCAATCCCGGCAGTAAGCAACCGTCCAGTTCATTTGGCTGGCGAGCATGTCTCGAAATTCCTGTAAAAAGTCGTAATCTACCGGTGTTTTGCGCGTTTCCAAATAGGAGATTGCTTCTTTTTGAAAGCAAAAGAAGTCCTCGTCCCAATGATCCAGACAGATCTTGCCCGCCCGCACCCGATGGATTGCCCATGGAAATGATGAAATTTGAAAACTCTCAGGCTGAGCCGTTCCATCTGGCGACAGCCGGAACATACAGAAGCAGCTTTCGTCTTTGCCGCAGTCCCGAAAACGCATCTTCTTGCCAATCCCTTCTTCCAGGGCGGCTAAAGCAGGGGCTACCTGAAAGATTCCCAGGTAAACGCAATACCCCCGCACTTCCCTGTTCTCACAGACCAAAGGGGCTTCAAAATCAGGAAATATTTTGGGCCCGCCGGTCCGGAATGTCTGAATGTAAGGGCTCCGCTGCTCCTGTAGAATATAAGGATAAAAATGCTCCAGTTTGTGCCAGAACTGCAGCGTTCGTAGGTCCATATGCAGTCACCACCTATGGAATATGATATGATTTAGTATATCAGAAGGATACATAAATGGCAATATGTAAGCAGCAATCCGGGCAGCGGTGCATTGCCGGCTTTTAAAGCAATGTGTCTCCAGATAATATACGAATACATATTTAGAAAATATGCTGCATAGCGCAAAAAGGAAAAACATTTGAGATTTGTTTTGAAAAGATGAAGAGAATTAACAGACGGCGCTAGATTCTACGGCAAAAATAGTACACAGTTTACAAAATACACTGCAATATAACCGAAGAAGGTTTGGCGGCAGAATTATGGAAAAAACTGTAAAAATAAAATATGCGTTGTATTTTTCGACAAAATGTGCTACAATAAAACTCCAGAAAAATGTGAAATATCTCTAAAATGGCCGGAAGTGGAGGAAGGGGCGTATCACATGGAGGTTTATCCGGCACATATCCGTTATGACAATGAAACAGAAAAGGCGATCCAAACCGTGTCGGAGCACTGCCGCAATAGCGCCCGGCTGGCCCAGCTGCGGGCCGGTCCCGATTTGGGGCATACGGCGTATTTGGCCGGTCTGCTGCATGACATGGGAAAGTACACAGAGGAGTACCGCGCTTACATCGAGGCGGCAGCGGCAAAGCAGAAGGTGCGGCGGGGAAGCGTCAATCACACGTACGCGGGGGTTCGTTTTATTTTGGAGCGATGGCACCGGCAGCCATTTTTGAAACGATTGACCTGTGAATTACTTGCAGTTGCCGTTGGATCTCATCACGGCCTGTTTGACATTTTCAGTAAAGACGGCGCCGACGGGTTTCTGAAGCGCTTGCAAAAAGAAGGGATCCATTACGACGAGGCCAAGGCGGCCTTCCTGGAACAGTGCGCCGAAGAACAGGAACTAGACGCGCTATTTTGCCGGGCGTTTCAGGAGGTGGAGGCCGTAGTTCAGAAGTTCTACGACACATTCAAAAATCTGAAGGAAGAGGAGATGCATTTTTATGTGTCTCTATTGGCCAGATTTCTGATGTCTGCGGTCATGGACGGCGACCGCCGGGATACGGCCGGCTTTATGTGCGGCGCCGAGACGCCGGTTTCCGATATGGACCAGGCGGTTTCGTGGGATCTCTGCCGGGCCCATGTGGAGCAATATTTGTCCCGTATGGATGGCGCCCAGAAGATCAATCGGGTCCGGCGGGATATCTCCGACCAGTGCCTGCAAGCGGCGGACCGGCCGGAGGGAATTTACCGGCTTTCTCTGCCTACGGGCAGCGGAAAAACGCTGACTTCCCTGCGCTATGCATTGGCAGCGGCGCAAGGAGGCAAGAGGCGGATTTTGTTTGTGATTCCCCTGCTGTCTGTGTTGGAGCAAAATGCGGCAGTCATTCGGGAAGCAGTGGGCGATGACGCCGTGATCTTGGAGCACCATTCCAATGTGGTTCGGGAATCGCCGAAGGAAGACGAATTGGACCCCAATGAATTGTTTTTGGAAAATTGGGACAGCCCGATTTTGATTACGACTTTGGTGCAGCTGCTGGACACGTTGTTTTCCGGAAAGACCTCTTGCATCCGCCGGATGAGTGCCCTGCAAAACTGCGTTCTGATCATCGATGAAGTGCAGACGGTTCCCAGGAATATGTTGACGCTGTTCAACATGGCGATGAACTGGTTGGCGACGGTCATGCACGCTACGGTGGTTTTGTGCTCCGCGACCCAGCCGGCCCTGGAGCAAACGGCGCATCCCATTGCGTATGCGCCGGAGCCCGAATTGGTGTCTCATTGCGCTGCATGGGAGGTCTTCCGGCGAACGGAAATTGTGGATTTGCGGATGCCGTACGGATATACAGCCGAGCAGTTGGCGGAGCTGGTGCAGTCTTGCGCCCAAAAGCACGGAAGCGTGTTGCTGGTGTGCAACAAAAAATCGGAGGCACGGTCGATTTATCAGCTGCTGGACGGTGAGCCAGATACCGTTTGTTATCATTTGTCCACATCCATGTGCATGGCGCATCGGATCCGGGTTTTGCAGGCGGTGGATCAAAGCCTCAGAAGGCCGGTCCGAACCATTTGCATTTCCACGCAGCTGGTGGAGGCCGGTGTGGATTTTTCTTTCGGCTGCGTGATCCGGATTTTGGCCGGCCTGGACCATGTGGTACAGGCAGCGGGCCGATGCAACCGCCATGGGGAAAAGGGCGCCCTGTGTCCGGTTTATCTGGTCAATCTACAGGGAGAAAATCTGAGCAGGCTGCCGGAAATCCAAGACGGGCAGCGAGCCTGCGAGGACTTGCTGGAGCGCTTTGCCGCCGCCCCGGAGGAGTATGATTCTGATCTGGTCTCAGGGAAAGCGATTCAGAAATATTATGAGATTTTGTATGGCCAGCTGGGCCCGAAAACAGCAGATTACCCCTTGCCGGATGGAAAGACGACCCTATTTCAGCTCTTATCCCAGAATACGGCTTATCAAAACAAGTCGTCGGGGGGCGGTTCCTATGCGATGGGACAGGCATTCCAAACAGCCGGACAAGTTTTTTCCGTGTTTCTTGACGACGCCACGGATGTGCTGGTTCCATTTCAAGAGGGAGCGGAAATTATAGCCAACCTGCTGTCGCAAAGGGGCCAAAGGGACTTTCAATTTCGCATGGAGCAAATCCGGAAGGCGCGACAATATACAGTCAGTTTATTTCCCTATGAAATCCGGGAGCTGGAACGGGTGGGCGGACTCTTTGGCGAGGAGATCTGCTGCATGAAACCGGAATTTTATTCCGATGCTATGGGGTTCTGCCTCCATGCCGGAGGCGGCTACGGCGAATTTGTTTAGATTTTGAAAGAATTCATTGAGGAGGTGTCTTATGCAACATAGGAACGAAATTACCTTTGAGGTGTGGGGTGACTATGCGCTTTTTTCCGATCCCATCATGCGGGTGGGAGGAGAGAAGTGCACCATGCAAATTCCCACTTACGAGGCTTTAAAGGGGGTGACTGCGTCCATCTATTGGAAGCCGACCTTGATTTGGGTCATAGACAGCGTGCGCATTATGAATCCCATTCAGACGGAAGTAAAGGGGATCCGCCCCATTCACTATGGCGGCGGCAATGATAATGATCTGTCTTATTACACGTATTTAAAAGATTGCCGGTACCAGGTGCGGGCGCATTTTGTGTGGAATCAGAACCGGCCGGAATTGGAACAGGACCGCAATGAAAATAAGCATCACAACATCGCCAAGCGCATGCTGGAACGGGGCGGCCGCCGGGATATTTTTCTGGGGACCCGGGAGTGCCAGGGATATGTAGCCCCCTGTACCTTTGGGGAGGGAGAGGGCGCCTATGATCAGGTGCCGGAATTGGCTTTTGGCCTGATGTATCACGGCTTTACGTATCCCGATGAAGCGGACACGCCGGAGACCAAGGGACGGCTGACCGCCCGGTTCTGGTACCCCGTGATGCGCAAGGGGGTTTTGGAATTTCTACCGCCGGAGCAATGCCCGGTTACCCGGACTGTCCGGGAGATGGAAATGAAGCCCTTTGGCGCGCAACACGGCAATTTTGTTGGACTTCATGAGTTTCCGGAGGAGGCGGACTGATGGGCATTTTACAAGCAGCGTACTATACCTATGAGAATTACCAGCACTTGGCGGGAAAGCCGGTTGAGCCCGGAAGGGAGCCCTTGATACCGGTCAGCCATCAAATCTTCAAAGCGGAATTTGAAATCACCCTGTCGCCGGATGGAAAATTCCGAAGAGCATCTGCCGTGGCCAAGGAAGACCAAAAAACGGTCATTCCGGTTACCATTGCGTCTGCAAACCGCACGAGTAAGCCGGATGCCCACCCTTTGTGCGAGCAGCTGATTTACTTGGTCCCGGAAAGTGGCGAAAGGTTCCAAATGTACGTGAAGGGCTTACGGCAATGGGCCTGTATACCGGATGCTCATCCCATCGTCAAAGCGGTTTTGCAATACATAGAAGGCGGTACCATCCTGACGGACTTGGCCTGCAGCGGACTCATCCAGCTGACCGGTATGGGAAAGCTGGACAAAAAGAACGAAAAAAGCTTGGTGCGCTGGATCGTGTTGGCCAGTCCGGACGGAGAGAGTCGGTGCTGGAAGAATCAGAATTTGCTGCAGCAGTTTTCTGCATATTATGCAGCGCAGTTAAAGGGAGAGCCCACGGATCTGTGTATGATTACCGGCAAACCTGATGTGGTTTGTCCGGCGCATCCCAAAGGAGTACTGGCCTATGCCAACAACGCGAAACTGGTCTCCGCCAATGACGGCTCCGGCTTTACCTCCCGAGGACGTTTTTGCCTGGAATCGGAGGCCAGCAATGTGGGATATTTCGCCTCCCAGAAGGCCCATAGTGCGCTGCGCTATCTGGCGGCAAATCACGGAGTCCGAATTGGGGACCGGATGTTTCTGTGCTGGAATCCTGAGGGAAAGTCTGTACCCAGCTTGCAAGATGGCTTTGGACTGTCCAGCAGTGAAGCGAAGGAGCTGATCGATTACCAGGCGGAGCTGCACGATATGCTCTATGGAAAAGAGAACCGGTTGGAGCAGAAGGACGACGTGGTGGTTGCTACACTGGAAGCGGCTACAGAAGGCCGTCTTTCCGTTACCTATTACCGGGAACTGAAAGCGTCGGATTATTTGAACCGCATAGAGAAATGGTACGGAAGCTGCTGCTATTTGAGCCGGAATGGAATCCGCTCACCAGGGATTCCTAATATCGTACGGTATGCTTACGGCGTGCTGAGAGCAGGGAGGATGGAAGTTGATGCCAAACTGTTTGGCCAACAGGTCCAGCTGTTGGTGCACTGCGTGGTAGATGCACAGCCGGTTCCGCAGAATCTGGTTTTGGCGCTGTTTCACAGAGCCGATCGTTTACAGACCTTTGAAGCGCAAAACGAGGCGGGCACATGGAATCCCCGGGCGATGCTGCTGCATACCGCCTGTGCAGTCATTCGGAAATACCGGAATGAAACTTGTAAGGAGGAATGGAAATTGACACTGGATACAGAAAACAAGAACCGCAGCTACCTCTTTGGACGGCTCCTGGCTGTGGCGGAATTGGCTGAACGTGAAACGTATGACAAAGATGAAGGAAGGGAGCCTAATGCTATTCGAATGCAAGCGGTTTTCTCCCGTCGTCCCATGTATGCCTGGCGAATTATTCGAGAGAGTTTGAACCCTTATTTAACCCGGCTTCCGCTGAAATGTAGGAATGATTTTAAAAATAAGATTGATGAGATTATGGAAGGGTTCCGCGCTGAGGACATTGCGGTATTAAATCAACCTCTTCAGGATGTGTACCTTCTGGGCTACTCTCACCAGAGAACGGCCATATTGAATCGCCCCAAGACTGAAAAGGAAAAACTAGCGGAAAATGGGGCCAAAGAGGAAGAGGCCGAGCCGTAACGGAACAAAAAATGCAAAAAGCCGAATATAAAATCAAGGAGGATTTATCTTATGTCTGCATTACAAAACAAAATTGACTTTGTCGCTCTGGTTTCTGTCACCATGGCGAACTCCAATGGCGATCCCCTCAATGGAAACCGCCCAAGGACCAATTACGACAGCCGCGGTGAGATTTCCGATGTATGCATCAAACGAAAAATCCGCAACCGGCTGCAGGACATGGGGCAGTGCATTTTCGTACAATCAGATGACCGCTGTGATGACGGATGTGCCAGTTTGAGGGACCGGGCGAAGCAGGCCATCAAAGACGTAAAAGACCGGAATGAATACGCCAGATTGGCATGTGAAAAATGGATCGACGTGCGGAGCTTTGGGCAAGTATTTGCATTTAAAGAAAAGAAAAAGGGAGATGGCGTATCGGTGGGCGTACGTGGTCCGGTCTCCATCCACCAGGCACTGAGCGTTTCGCCGGTCGAAATCGAATCCCTTCAAATTACCAAAAGCGTCAACGGCGAAACCCCCTCGAAAAAAGAAGCTGCCGAGGAAGAAAGCGCCGGAAAACGCAGCTCCGACACCATGGGAATGAAGCATTACGTACGCTTCGGCCTGTATGAAGTGAAAGGCTCCATCAACGTGCAGCTGGCTCAGAAGACCGGATTTTCCCAACAGGATGCCATGCTGATTCAGGAGGCGCTGCGTACTTTATTTGTCAACGATGCTTCCTCTGCCCGGCCGGAGGGCTCTATGGAGGTGTATAAATTGTATTGGTGGCAGCATAACTGTCCGGTTGGGCAGTATTCTTCCGCCAAGGTCCACCGGTTGGTGCGGGTAAAGCCCAAAGAAGGAATCGAGCAGCCCGCCTGTGTGGAGGATTATGAGATTTCTGTGGATACGCTTCCCGATCTGGTGTGTGAGGAAATTGATGGCATATAACGAAGAAGACTTTTTGATGCTTTCTGGGATTGAACATTTCTACTTTTGCTCCCGGCAATGGGCCTTAATCCACATTGAGCACCTATGGGCGGAGAATTTTTGGACAGTGGATGGGAGTATCATGCATGAGCGGGCCCATGACAAAGAGTTTGTGGAGAGCCGCGGAGATTTGCTGGTTACCCGAGGAATGCAGGTGATGTCCCGGGAGATGGGGGTTACCGGCGCGTGTGACGTAGTGGAATTTCACCGGTGCGCCGATGGGATTACGCTGTCTGGACGGGAGGGCTTGTGGGAGCCGTATCCAGTGGAATACAAACGGGGCAAGCCCAACCCGTCCAGCGGCAACGCGCTGCAGCTCTGCGGACAGGCCATGTGCTTGGAAGAAATGCTATGCTGCCAGATTCCGGCGGGTGCCTTATATTATGGGGAGTTGCACCGCCGGGAGAAGGTGCAGTTTACATCCGAGCTGCGCCAGGAGGTGCGGACAGCGCTTGCGGAAATGCACCGGCTGTATGAGCGTGGCTATACGCCCAAGGTCAAGCCCTCCAAAGCCTGCAATGCCTGCTCTCTCCGGGAGCTGTGCCTGCCCAAGCTCATGAAGACACAAAGCGTCTCAAATTATTTACACGCCCATTTGGAGGATTCGACATGAGACATTTGCTCAATACGTTGTTTGTCATGTCCGAAGATGCCTATTTATCGCTGGATGGAGAGAACGTACTGGTGAACCGGGAGAAGCAGGTGACGGGCCGGTTCCCGTTACATAATCTGTCGTGTATTATCTGCTTTTCTTATGCAGGGGCATCTCCGGCGCTGATGGGCGCTTGTGCGGAACGAGAGATTGGACTCGCCTTTTGCACACCTAGGGGAAGGTTTCTGGCCCGGGTGTGCGGGGAAGTCAGTGGGAATGTGCTGCTCAGAAAAACACAGTACCGCACGGCGGACAACTTAGATGCTGCCTGCCGGGTTGCACGGTGTATGATCTTTGGCAAGTTGTACAACGCGCGCTGGAGTATCGAACGGACCTGCCGGGATCACGCCTTGCGTGTTGATGTGGACATGTTAAAGGGTGCTTCGCGACGCGTAAAGGACCTGCTCCCGCAGGTTTTGGATACCACACATCTGGATACTCTGCGCGGTCTGGAGGGAATTGGTGCAACGGCATATTTTGGGGTATTTGATGACATGCTCTTAAACCAGAAGGATGCATTTTTCTTTCATGGACGTAACCGCCGGCCACCGCTAGATCGGGTGAATGCTATGCTTTCATTCTCCTATAGTCTGTTGGAGCACGATTGTGCTTCTGCACTGGAGAGCGTGGGCCTGGATGCCTATGTCGGCTTTTTGCATCGGGACAGAGCTGGCAGAGAATCCCTGGCGTTGGATCTTATGGAGGAACTGCGGCCGTGCTTTGCCGACCGGTTTGTATTGACGCTGGTGAACAATGGTATTCTTCACGAGGATGATTTTGAAGTAAGAGAAAGCGGCGCCGTTATGCTGAAAGACACTGCACGTAAGAGCTTTCTAAAGGCATGGCAAGAGCGAAAACAGAAGGCCATTACGCATCCTTATTTGGGGGAGAAAGTTCCCTGGGGATTGGTGCCGTATGTACAAGCATTGCTCTTGGCTCGTTACTTGCGCGGGGATCTGGACGAGTATCCTCCGTTTTTATGGAAGTGAATGCTATGTTAGTTGTCATTACTTACGATGTCAATACCGAAACAGCGGCGGGCCGCAAGCGCTTGCGGCAAATTGCAAAACAATGTGTGAACTACGGACAGAGGGTGCAAAATTCTGTTTTCGAGTGTCTGTTGGATGCGGCCCAATGCCGAATGTTGCAGGCAAAGCTTGTGAAAATCATGGATCAAGAGGCAGATAGCCTGCGGTTTTACTATTTGGGCAATCATTATGAAAATAGAATTGAACATTTTGGCTGTAAAACCGGCTACGAACCGGAGGGAGTGTTAATGGCCTAGTGCGAAGTAAAAGCACGCAAATTCTCCCAGGTAGGTTCGCACCAATTTATTTACACGGGATTTGCTTTTTGTAAATCAAGAGTCCCAATCATGTTTTCCTCTAGCACCAAGATCTTCACAAAATTGTGCTACTTAAACAAAAACCTAAGTAAAATTTTGTGCAGTCTTGCTGTCGCTCCCCGTAAGGGGAGCGTGGATTGAAATAGACAAAGCAGACGAAAGGAAACTCAAAACACGAGGGTCGCTCCCCGTAAGGGGAGCGTGGATTGAAATAAAACGGCTGTGTGGGGCTTCTTCCGGGCTTTGGGTCGCTCCCCGTAAGGGGAGCGTGGATTGAAATCAGTTTTGTATATAGATCCGTTGTGCCGGTTACGTCGCTCCCCGTAAGGGGAGCGTGGATTGAAATAAAAATGTCCATCGCCCCATCCCGCATATATCGGTCGCTCCCCGTAAGGGGAGCGTGGATTGAAATTGATACTTATAAACAAACTTAAGACGAATAGAATGTCGCTCCCCGTAAGGGGAGCGTGGATTGAAATTTCGACGCCCGGGTCCCGACGGACATCCGGTATTGTCGCTCCCCGTAAGGGGAGCGTGGATTGAAATACATATCACCTAAACCCCATTTTAAGACAACATAGTCGCTCCCCGTAAGGGGAGCGTGGATTGAAATGATATCAGCCAACGATGACCTCACGAAGGTAACGTCGCTCCCCGTAAGGGGAGCGTGGATTGAAATTTTTGATGAAATTGATAATGGCATATCCGTCATGCGTCGCTCCCCGTAAGGGGAGCGTGGATTGAAATTGCGGTGCAGATGATAATCTCT
>UREY01000040.1 GCA_900546915.1 uncultured Eubacteriales bacterium | reverse complement strand
CCTGCAAAGCTCTCCACGGCGGTGATTTCATATGCGGTTACATTTGACGGTTACTCTTTTTGGTGCGCCCGGTGAGCGCACGTTCTATAGGGTGAAAGACCCGAATCCGCCCGGCAGCGGGAAGGGTTAGCCAAAGGCAAGGGTGTTTATCGTGAGGTGGAAACTGAAGAAAGCCGGATTTTAGAAGTTGAAAGGTCTTCTAATGGGCAAAATTCTGGCCTGACGAACAGAAATCGCATATAAGGCTCCAAGCGAGGGCAAGGCTCCCAAGTAAGTCGAGGCCCAAAGCTACACGGAATCGTTTGGGGTAGATGGGGCAGGTAAAGAGGGAAAGAACGTGTGAGTACCCGGGGAGGTCTTGTAGGCGCATAAAGTAGACATATTGGAAAAAATGCGTAGTCACAACGAACTGCAAGAAGTCAGCCGAAGCCATAGTATCAACGGATTGTCCGTGTATATGCCGGTATTTAGCCCTGTCAAAATCCAGGTGAAATGGCCTACCGGTGTCATTCTTCTCGTATGGCGAAAAGCTGACGATACTCAGAAGGCGGCAGGTTGAATTCCTGGCGGAAGCTGCGGCTGAAGTGGGCCGTGTCGGCGTAGCCTACTTCAGAGGCAATTTGGGTAATGGACAGACCTGTGCTTTTCAGCAGCTCTGTAGCCCGGCGCAGACGAATTTGACGAAGAAGTTCGGTAAATGATAGGCCGGTGGTGGAGGAAATGAGCTTGCCCAGATGGGAGCTGCTATAGCCGAAGATGTGCGACAATTCCTTTAAGGTAACCGATGCGTGGTGTTCGTGCATGTAAGCCAGAACAGGAGATAGGGGAGACTGTCCCGGCGGGATCGGCTGCTCCTGCTGGGGGCGAAAGCACCAGAGCAATATGGCGAACAGGGCATTGAGAAAGGCTTCCATCATGACTTCGTAGTGGGGCAAACGACGCTGGAATTCGTGGTACATCGCGTAAATGTAATACTGAACGGGCGGATGGGAGCCGGTGTGGAACACCAGCATGGGATAGTTGGTCTGTTCGTATAGAGCGCTTTTGAAAAAGCGAGAGAGCACCGTGTCTTCGCGAAATAAGCGGGCGCAGAGTCGATCCATGAGCTCTCGCTTTGCAGTAAGCTCCAGAACAATGCACGCGTCGGAGTGATTCACAATGCAGTGAGGGACACCGTATTCTAACAGACAAAAATCCCCCTGCTTGAGCAAGTATTCCTGGCCCTTGCAAATGTGGGTGCACTGGCCGGAGTGGATGTAAAACATCTCAAAATTTTCATGCTGGTACAGAAAAGGGGGAAAATACCGGCTTCGCTTCAGCATGGCGAGGGAACCGGTCATGCCGATGGATTCGGCCGTCATGTTCTGTATTGGCGCGCCGGGTATCACGTGGTTTTGGCAGAGCGCTTGCTCGTACAGTTTTTGCCGGTAGAGCTGCTCCTCCTCATTGCAGCGATCCAGTTTTTGCATCATCCTGTAATAGCTGCGGAAGGTGAGCTCTTCTTGATTCATCCTGGTCAATTCACTGTCTGTGGTGACGACAAAACTGCCGCTTCCATAATCGATTTGGTTATTTACATATAAGTTCATATTTAATTCCCGCACAAATAAGTTTATAAATTGTGTTCCTGACGAATAGAAAAAAGCTGGCGATACTCTTTTGGGGTCATCTGGAATTCCTTTCGGAAGTTTTTACCAAAATGAGAGGTATCCACACAGCGGATTTCTGAGGCAATTTGTGTCATAGAGAGGCTTGTATGTTGAAGCAGCCAGGCGGCGCGGCGCATTTTCAATTGACGGACGATGGCGGAATAGGAAACCCCACAGGCTTCACGAATGAGCTTGCTCATATGTGGGACGCTGTAGTCAAATGATGCAGCTAAATCTGCCAGGGTAATTTCTAAATAGTTTTTTGTAATATAATCCATGATTTCCGGGATGGGGGCGTGCTCCAAAGCGACAGGCTGTGCCTGATAGGGGCGAAATTGACGAAGGAGGATGACAAATAGCGCGTTTAGAAACGACTCTAAAAAGATGTAGTAAAATCCGGTTCTTTGCTGAGATTCGCTCAGCATAGCGGTAACAAAGTTTTTTACAGCAGAATCTGTTCCGGTGTGAAACAAAATAAGCGGGTAATTGCTATGCCCATATAGGGCATTGTGAAAGAAATTGGAAAGCACGGAGTTTTCAGATAGAAGCGTGGCGCAGATTTTATTCAGTATTTTCGGAAATATCAGGAGCTCTATCAGAATGCTGTAGTCGGAATTGTTGAAAATGCGGTGAGAAGCGCCATATTCCAGCAGACAGAAATCGCCCTGGCGCAGTTCATATTGTTGCCCTTTGCAGATGTGCGTGCACTGGCCGGAGTAGAGGTAAATCAGTTCAAAACAGGGCCGGTGGTATAAAACGGCTGGAAAATACCGACTCCGCTTCCGCACCACAATGGGACTGCTTTCGTTTACGGTCGCGTCGTGGAGGCAGTAAGGCTCAGCCTCCGTGGGGGGGAAGTAACGGCTCAGAATATCCCCGTACGTATTCCGAATTTGGGATTCCTCCTCTGCTGAAAATTTGTCCAGTCCCTGCTCCATGCGATAATAGCTGCGGTAGACGGTTTCCTCCGGTGTCATACGGAGCAGATCGTCCCCAATTTGATTGCCGGACTCCTTGCTTCCATAGTTGGTTGTCCCATGTTTTTTCTCCAGGATCATCTCCATAAGGCGCGCCTCCCATGATGTTCACCGCTAACAGGTTCAGCGATGCTTGTAGCACGACCCATTATAACAGAAGCATGACGAAAAGTAGAGAGGGATCTTAAAAATATACCCAAAGACCGCGCCAATGGGCAAGCAGGCGGAGAAGAGGAGGGCTATACTGTACACATTCCAAAATAACGAGGAGGTTTCAACATGAAAAGATGGATGTCCATGATTCTGGCTCTGTGTATGGTGGTGTTGCTATTTCCCACAAGCTCGGCAACGGCCGGTACACAGCCGGAGAGTTCTGCGGCGCTGGAGGAGCGAATGAAGGAAGTGCTCTTCTCCGCAGAGACGCAAACCAATGGGGAAAACGGGGAGCAGGCAGAAGAGGCGCTGTCCTGGGATGAAGATGAAGTCGTCCGGGTCATTGTGGAATTGTCCCAGCAACCGGCGCTGGAGAGCATGTCTGTTGAGAGCGTTCAGACGGCCGCTTCCGCTGAAACTGCGGCGCTCAAAAGCCAGGAATCTACAATATACCAGGTAGAGCGGACGCTGGGGTTGGAGCCGGTGCATCGTATGGGATATATCATGAACACCGTCTCTTATGATGTGCGCAGGGGCGACATAGACGCGCTGCGCGCCATGCCCGGGGTGGCATCGGTTACGGAAGCGGTTCGATATCAGCCCGAGATGATTTCTGCAAAAGAGATTGCCCAGGTTTATGAGGCCTGGAAGCTGGGCGATACCGGCTATACCGGGAAAGAAATGGTCATCGCCGTCATCGATTCCGGGGTGAACTACCTGCACGAAGATATGGTGCAGGATGTAGAAAATGCCAAGTACACCAAAGCAGACATGGAGAAGCTGATTTCGCAGCTGGGCCACGGTCAGTGGTTTTCCGATAAGGTTCCCTATGGATACTGCTATGTGACCGGGCACAACGACATCCTCAACGGGGTGAGCCGGCACGGCTACCACGTGAGCGGTATCGCTGCGGCGAACGGAGACGAGGCTTCCGGCGGGATTGCGGGCGTGGCCCCGGATGCCCAAATCCTTGCAATGCAGGTTTATGAGGGGTCTACCGGTGAGGGCGGCTACAGCGACGACATCATCTGCGCAATTGAAGATGCGGTAAAGCTGGGCGCCGATGTCATTAACATGTCGTTGGGTATCGACGCTGGATTTTACGGGAGCGATTCGTACATCAGCCGGGCCACGGACTGCGCCGAAGAAGCGGGCGTTTTCGTGAGCGTTTCTGCCGGCAATGCGGCGATCTCCAGTGAGGGGGACAAACAGGACCAGGTCATCACCAACGATTGGTACATGGCGGACGTAGGCACGGTGGGTGACCCTGCCACGGCTGCGGGGGCGACTGCAGTTGCCTCTGTGGATAGCTATGGCTATGTCACCTTTCACCTGACCATTGCCCCTGAGGGCGGGGAGGCCAAGCAGCTGTCTGGGATTCAGCTGTCCTCCACCAATTTTAACTGGTCTATACCGGTGGATGTGGTGGACTGCGGCACCGGCGGAGATGAAGGACTGCGGAAAACCAATGCGCAAAACAATTTGGCGTTGGTGGCGGTTCCCCAGTATGACGATTTGGAGACGCTCCGGGAAAAGCTGTATGAGTCTGCCCGTTATGCAGATATGTATGGCTGGCGCGGCGTCATTTTCTACAGTGCCGACGAAGGCGGCGCCCCAGGGAAAAGAGAAGACAGCCTTGCAGGGATGATCTGGAACAATTTCTTGTTTTATGTGGATCATGAAACCGGTGCATATCTCTTAGGCCTGAGCGAAGCGGAAACCAAGGTAACGGTTTCGCAATATGAAGGCTTTGCGTTTGCCAGCGAGGCGGTGGAGGAGAACGCTTCTTCTTACTTTACCGCTTGGGGAACGACCTCAACCTTGGACATCAAGCCGGAGCTGGCAGCGCCTGGCGGCAGTGTGCTCTCGGTGGAAGGCGGGACCTCCTCGTATGTGCAAATGTCAGGGACTTCTATGGCGGCTCCTTTTGTGTCGGGTTCGGCTGCGCTTGTGAAGCAGATGCTGGTGGAGCGCGGCCTTTCGGTGGAGGATATTCCGGATTTTATCCGCACGACGTTAATGAATACAGCCGTACCCGTAAACCAGTGCGCGAGAGATTCCATCGCGCCTGTCCGTCAAGTAGGCGCGGGTCTCATCCAGGTGGACGCGGCAGTGCAAAACCGGGTGCTGGCTACCTATAATGGGAAGGCTGCGATTGAACTCCGGGATAAACTGGAAAACCAGACAACCGGTGAAATTGTGCTGACCAACTATGGCGACACGCCGGCGACCTATTCTCTGTCGGCAACCGACGTTTATACGGATTATACGGACCCCATTACGAAAGAGTATTACGATATTGCCTTGAACGGCGCTTCCATCACATTTGACAGCGAGACGGTTACCGTCCCGGCGGGGGGTAAGGCCAAGGTTTCCTTTACCATCCACCTGCCCCGCCTGAACGAGGGCCATTTTGTCGAGGGATATATTCAGTTGATCTCAGAAACCGAGAATGCCCCTGCGTTGAGTATGCCGTACCTCGGCTTTATGGGAGATTGGGATGCCGAGCCCATTGTAGATGAACCGGAATGGGAAAATGACACGGTGATCCCCATTATGGATTATGGATATTATGGTGTGACCAGCCACGGCACCTGCCTGCTCACCAATCGGGAAAATACCTATACCGTTTTGGGCGAGGTTGTAAAAACCATTACCAGAGATAACGATGGCATGACCATTCCGGTCTCCTATGTGGATCCGGACCGCATAGCCATTTCCCCCAATGGCGACGGCTTCTATGACATCGCGGTGCCCTGGCTGGGACTTCTGCGAAATGCCAAAGAGATTCAGCTGGACGTTCTGGACAGCCAAGGCAACGTGATTGCCAGACCGGGAAGCGTATATAATTTGTCCAAACTTGTGAATGGAGCCTTATCCGTCTCTCAAACCCACGGCGTGCTGATGGCGAACAACGGGAGCGCTCCGTTCTGGGACGGTATGCGTTACAACCAATCCACCGGCGCCTATGAAATTGTGCCCGAGGGGGATTATACCGTTCGCATTCGTTCCAAGGTCCGGGAGGACGGCGCGTGGCAGACGGTCACCATGCCGGTGCGGGTGGACCTGACGCCTCCGGAGATTACATACTTTACGGCGGAGCGGGTAAACAGCCAATCGGTGCACTTCGAGTTCCAGGCGCCGGATGAGGCATTTATTGCAAACAGCGTGGTCCTGAGTATCAATGGTGAACTCAACAGTTGGGACATTGGCTGGTTCGAGTATGACGAAAGTACGGGCATTTACTCTTACGACCAGATTTGGCGCAATGGCGTTGATGTAGAGATGGACGAGCCTGTCCATGTGGCTGTCATGATTGCGGACGACGCCGGCAACTATACCATGCGCCAGACCACCGTCGGCGGAGAAGAGACGGAGTCCTTCGGCCTCGTGAATTTGTTCTTTGACGAGACGAATTTTGTTGGAAATGTGGACAGCTATCAGATCATGGGCTTTGCGCCGGAAGGCAGTGTGGTGACCTTCAACGGCGAGGAAGCGGCCATGGACCAGGGCAATTTCTCTTACAATTTAATCCTCAGCCGGGAAGTGACCATGGTGAAGGTGGAGATCGTGAGTCCCGACGGCGAGACCCTTCTTTCCCGGGTGGCCAACGTCCATGCCTGCGGAAATACCCCCCAATTCGGCGCAGTGCTTCTGGACGACGCCTTCCCTGCGGATTACTACGGCACCTACCAGAGCGACCCATACACCGGGAGCAAGACAAACCACTCCGTCTTTATTCTGAACGAGGATTATGAGGATGGGACCGAATTCCCCATGCGGGTGAAAATTGCCCATCCTGGGTGTACCTATGTCACGCTAAAAAATACAGCGACCCAAGAGGTTACGGTGCTGACGCCGGGTGAGGACGGATATGTTCCATTCACTATGGTGCTGGATGGGGAGACCGGCTGCGCCGGATATCTGCTAACCCTGAAGGGCGGTGGTAAAGGCGTCGTGACCAACATTCAGGTTTGGAACCATACGCCGGGGAAGGAGCAGGAGGATTCCCTGAATCGAGACTATGTCCCCTGCTACTGGAATTTGAGCAGCGTGACCTATGTCAATTCCGGGATGCTTCAGGAGGACGGAACCTTCCGCATCTATGGCTATCTCTACAATCCGGTAGACCGTCTGACCGTGGATGGCAAGGAAGCGGTGATGGATCCGGAGACCTTGGAGTGGTACTGCGACGTGCAGTTGGAGGTGGGAACGAACCGAATTCCCATTGTGTCAGAGGAAGGCGGCTATTTTTACGAGCAGACGATGCATAAGATCATTTTCACCGACGGTCCGGTTTTGTCCCTGGAGCTGCCGGAGCCTGCAGCAGATGGCGTGTACTATGTGGAGCAGGAGACCTTCGAACTGCGCGGTACGGTAGCCACCGCGCTGGATGACGCAGTGGTATACGTCAACGACAGCCAGGTGTTAAGCGCCAGCAATTCCGGACATGGGTATGGGCAAGCGTTCATCACCAGGGATTTTGCGCAGACCTTGCAGCTGGATCACGGAAACAATGTTATTACAGTAACTGCCTATGATCTATCCGGGACTTACGCAACAGAGGTCGTCATCCTGAATTACTGCCCCTCCAACGGCAAGGTGGATGTGGATCACAGCGCGTGGTATCACGAGGGCGTAGATTTCTGCTTGCGGCAGGGCCTGATGGTTGGTACAGGGGACGACACATTTGCCCCCGAGCATAATATGACCAGAGGGCAGCTGATTACGGTTCTGTACCGGTTGTCCGGTGAAACCGTCTCGAAAAACGCACCCAATCCTTTTGAAGATGTGAATCCAAAGGCTTTTTATGGCGATGCCGTGCGTTGGGGCTATGCCAATGGGATCGTTCAAGGGACCACAGCGACGAAGTTTGCACCGAACGCGCCGGTGACCCGGGAGCAATTGGCGGTTATGCTTTCCCGCTATGCCGATTGCACAGGCGTTTTGACGCCGGATGGTGTGGATTTGTCCGATTTTGCAGATGCAAATCGGATCAGCCCGTATGCGCAACCGGCAATGTCTTGGGCTGTGGCAAAGGGATTGCTGGTAGGGACTTCCACCACCACGCTGTCTCCCAAGGGCACTGCGACGCGGGCCCAGCTGGCCACGGTTTTGATGCGTTTTTACACGTTGGCCGAAAATAGCTGACATGCCGCGCCCTGTGAAGCGATCGGATCAGGCTCCCGTCTAGGGGCTTGATCCCACCGGGATGTCCGGTCACAGAAGCTGAAAGAACCTGCCGCAGTAGGTGGGACGGCTTGGACCGTCCCCTTCCTGCGGCAGGTTTTGCGTTGCAGTCCCGGCAGTTACCCGCAGCGGAGAGAGCAAAGCCGGACTCGTGCGGACGCGGGATGCACAGCAATTCATCTGTCACCCATGATTGCTACAGAAAAAGGCCGCTCCGTTCTACTTTCGTAAAAGGAGCAGCCTTTTTAAGTTATTTTCCCAACGTAGCTTTTGCCGGATTTTCCGCCTCGATCCGATTGGATTTAAGAGCCGATGCGCTCTGCTCAGGCAGTTCCGGTTTGGTCACTTTTTTGCTTGTGAGAAACGGAGTCTAATATGCCATGTCTGAAAAAGCACGGGTTCGACTCATTTTGCGGGCGTGGCTGACCCGATTCCGGGGGACTAAACAGTGGGATCAGACTCCCAGCGGCGGGCTTCCCGGGCTTTCATATTTTTTTGGAAGCGAAGTAAAATCACACCGGCGAGTACGGCGGCTAGGGCCGATGTAAGGGCAAAGTTCAGCCAAAGTCCGGTCAGGCCCAGGGGCCACAGGAGGGCAATCAGCAAAACGGGAAACACCAGGGCGGTGGAGACGGAAATCATAGAGGCCTGCACCGGCTTTTCTATGGCCAACATATAACTTTGGGTGGCAAAGGAAAACCATCTTGTGAGGTATGTGAAAGCAAACAATTGTAATGCGCCCACGGTGGCGGTCAGGAAATCCGGCCCTGCCTCTTGCATAAACAACCGCGCGATCTGGGAGGGACAGAGGAAGATGATGACGGCGGCTAGCACGGACAACACCGCGCTGGCTAAAAAGCAGCACCGTTCGATGGCCCGCACTCTGGAGTTGTGACCGGCGCCCCAGTTGTAGCCGACCGCCGGCTGCAAAGAGTCGCACATGCCGTACAGAAGCGGTTGAATGAAACCTTCTACGTACATCAGGATGCCGTATATGGATACGGCGGACTCTCCGCCGAAACGGACCAGCAGCACATTCATTAAAATGGAGGTCACCCGTCCGGCGATGTTGTTTAAAAAGTTCGGGCAACCGCAAGCGAGAATCTGCTTCACCATGGAGAAGCGGAAGCGGGGCTTGCGAAAACGGAGCTGCGCCTTTCCGCGGAAAAACGGAATGCAGGCAAGCAGCGCACAGGTGCACATACCCAGGCAGGTGGCCAGGGCGGCGCCCCAAATGCCCCACCGGAAAACAAAAAGGAACACGAATTCCAACGCGGCGCTGAGTGCCGACATAAAAAGATTCAGTATCATACTATTGCGAATTTTGCCACAAATCCGCAGATAGTTGTCCATGGCGAAGACAATAGTGGTAATTGGCGAGCAGAGGGCGTAAACCCGCAGATACTGTACGGCCAAGTGGGCAAATTCGCCTTGCGCGCCCATCAGCCGAATCAGCAGAGGCGCTGCCGAGAATAAAATGGCGCCCATTAAGATGCCGGTGGCGACGATCATGGTGCAGGCGCAGGAAAATATGTTGTTTGCTTCCTCATCCTCCTTGCGGCCCAAATGGATGGAGATGGGCACAGAGGAACCGACGCCGATCAGATCGGCCAGGGAAAAATTGATGATGACAAAGGGCATAGCCAGATTCAATGCGGCAAAAGCGGTCTCTCCCAAGAACTGACCCACCAGGATTCCGTCGATCAGCTGGTACAGCGCTGAGGCCAGCATGCTGATGGCGCCGGGAACTGCGGCAAACAGAAACAGCTTTAGCGGGGGAGTCTTGGTAAATAAGGTATGGGAGTTCATAAAAAAATCCTTTCCGTTGGGTTTATTCCGTCAACCGTTGCTGAAATTCGTTGTGGAGACAATCAGCAAAAAAATCTATGGCGTCAACAAACTGCGGTGAAAATTGCTGAAGCGTTCGTTTCATGGCGGCTTGCTCCGCCTCGTAGACGCGTCTCATGATTTGTTCCGTGTAAGCTTTGCCTGCGTCGGTCAGCCCAATGATTTTCTCCCGGGTACCTGCACCGGGATAAAGCATCACGTATCCTGCGCGGACCAACTCCTTGACGTTGGTGTTAATTGTAGTTTTCGGAACGAGCCAATCCTCGCAGATTTGTTTCTGAGAGTGCGGCTTTCCGTCGTCCAACGCATAGAGCAGCACCAGCACGTTTTCCTTGATCCCCAGCCTTCGGGAGAACAGGTAATATGCGCCGTCTATTTTGGTGGTGGCGAGCATGAGACGCCGTATTTCTGCAAGAGTTTTCTCCATGGCGGACCTCCATCATCCCAATTCGTACCGGATTATAATCCGAATTCGTACCAATGTCAATGGGAAAATTTGAAACGAGCGCCGGCTTACCCGGCGGCCATTTTGTGGGCTTGGTGTCATAGAATGGCGCGGAGGTGTCGGATGATGTTCAAATTCTGGAAGAAAGACTCTGCAAGCGAGGCATATTTTGAGAAATTTCAGAGTATTCTGACCCGAATGGAGGCGGCCATGTCGGACTCGGTGCACAGCGGCAGTATCTCGTGTCTCATCCTTGTCCAGTTTCTGCCGTATCAGCAGGCGGCCTTGGAAGCGGCTCAAAACGTGCTGCTGCATACGGAAGAGGAAGGGATGTGGAGGTTTGCGTCTCAAATTGTCGCAGAGCAAAAAGCAAACATAGAGAGCATGCAGGCTATGCTATGCGCCTGCACCAGATTGGAGAACTCCCGGCGGGCGCGGCATCGTTATCAGAGGCAAATGGTGGAGATTTTGCAGGATGTGGTTCCTCGGATGCGGCGTACCGGCGCGGCCCGGCGGGTTGCGTGCCATTTTCTGCGGTATATGGCGCTGCATGAAACGGGAGCGATGAAAATGGCGGTTACCGCCATGCAGTATGAGATCTGCCCGGAGCTTATGCTGCTGTTACAGGCTGCTGCCAAGGAAGAACGGCGTCTGCAGATTGAGGAGCTTTCATTTGTATGGGGATGTTCCGGCAGGGCATGAAGACTATAGCATGCCGGGGTCCCGGGGACGCCGGTAGCGTCCGGCGGGCTTCCACTCCGGCAGAGGAAGGCGCTGCATGGCGCCAAAGACCCGCTCTTTTAGATCCGGGTATCGAGCGGACAGCTCATAGACCAAATCTTTTACCTCCTGCCGTTTGGTGTGTTTGTCGGCCGGGCAGGGGTTATGAACGACCGGGAGCTGTTCTCGTTGGGCGAAGTGGGAAATGGTCTGCTCCGAGAGATACAGCATCGGCCGGATTTGTATGATTCCGGTGCGGTCCAGATTGGTTACCGGCTGGAAGCAGCTGATACGGCCTTCATAAAATAGAGACAAGAAAAAGGTCTCCACGGCGTCGTCGTAGTGGTGCCCTAGGGCGACCTTTCCGCAGCCCAAATCCGCCAAGGCTTGGTTTAATGCGCCCCGGCGCATTTTGGCGCACATGGAGCAGGGATTTTTCTCCTTCCGGTAATCAAAAATAATCGGAGCGATTTGGGTTTGCACCCGGGTGTACGGCACTTGCAGCCGGTCGCAGAGGGCTTGGACCGGCGCGTAATCCATACCCGCCAGCCCCAGGTCAATGGTTACAGCTTGGAGTGAGAAATGGGAGGGGTGGTATTGCCGCAAAGCGGCCAGCAAGACCAGGAGGGTCAGGGAATCCTTCCCGCCGGAGACTCCGACGGCCACTCGGTCACCCGGCTGGAGCATCCCGTAGTCGTCGACACACCGGCGGACCAGTCCCACCAGCTTTTGCATAAAAATCAACCTTTCTTTACAAAAATAGAGACGGAGTATTTCGGAGAATACGCGAGTAAACAGGAGGATTTTCGAGATCCTTCCGGAGAAAATGAAATTCCCCGTATTTCGCTCTTGACATTGTTTTCGCCTTGTGATATAAAAAACAGGCGCGCTTGGGATATTGTACGCCCAAGTATCGGATTTGTCAAAAATATTTCTCTCAGGGGTGCATTGCCCTGTTGGAACGGAGGAAACGAATCATGTCCACTACTTTACTCAAGAAGGAGACCGTACAGCGTAAGTGGTACGTTCTCGATGCGGCGGGTAAGCCCCTGGGCCGGACTGCCGTCATTGCCGCCAGTTTGCTGCGGGGCAAGCATAAGACTGACTTTACCCCCAACGTGGATTGCGGTGATTTCGTCATCATCATTAATACGGATCAGGCGATTCTCACCGGCAAGAAGCCGGAGCAGAAGCTGTACCGCCGTCATTCCGGCTGGATTGGTGGCCTGAAGGAGACGAAAGCACGCCTCATGATGGAAAAGCGGTCCGATTACGCCATGGAGTTGGCAGTCAAGGGAATGCTCCCCAAGAATTCCTTGGGCCGTGCCGCACTGACCCGCTTGAAGCTGTTTAAGGGCGCCGAGCACAACCACGCTGCTCAGAAGCCCGAACCTTGGACGCAGGATTGATTTGGAGGTGTAAAGCAACATGTACGAAAGCAAGAAAAAGTATGCCTACGGTACCGGCCGGCGGAAGTCCTCCATTGCCCGGGTCCGTGTTTATGAAAACGGCACCGGTTCCATTCTCATCAACGGCCGGGACATGGATGACTACTTTGGCCTGGACACTCTGAAGCTCCTGGTCCGGCAGCCCCTGGTCACCACGGGAATGGTGGGAAAGGTGGATATTGTGTGCACGGTAGCCGGCGGCGGCGTAACCGGCCAGGCCGGCGCCATCCGCCACGGCGTGGCCCGGGCGCTGTTGTCCGTAGATCCCGAGTACCGCGCTTCTTTGAAGGCCGCCGGTCTGCTGACCCGCGACCCCAGAATGAAGGAGAGAAAGAAATACGGCCTCAAGGCTGCCCGTCGCGCGCCGCAGTTCTCCAAGAGATAACAGGCCCGACAAACCAATTCAAAATTGCTCAAAAAGCCCGGAACCATGCGGTTTTCCGGGCTTTTTCCTTTCCAAAAAGT
>UREY01000039.1 GCA_900546915.1 uncultured Eubacteriales bacterium | reverse complement strand
GGCGGCGGGCTGGTGCGGTACGCAGCTCATTCGGTTGATTATAGCCGTAAGCGGCTGCCTGGGGCGGCTGCCCGGCGCGGGCATCTTTCCGGAGGAGAATGTCTACCTGTGGGCATGGGTGTGGTTTGCCCCGGCTCTGCTGGGCGTATTTCTTGCAGGCCGGTGCCGGGGCAAGCGGATTTTTGCTCTGGGCCTTACCGGCTGCCTGCTTTTATCCATTTTTTTGGGCTTTCTGGAGCCGGGGGGCGAGCAATTCCGGGTAACCGTGCTGGATGTGGGGCAGGGTCAATGCGTCTTACTCCAAACGGAGGGGAAAACCTATGTGGTAGACTGCGGCGGCTCGGAGGGAGAGGGAGCCGGAGAGAAAGCAGCCCGGCATCTTCTGAGTCAGGGCAAGACGCAGATAGAGGGCCTAATTTTGACGCATTTTGACGAAGACCATGTGTCCGGCGCTGCCCAGCTGATGCGGCGGATTCAGGTGGACCGGCTGTACATGCCCCGGCAACCGGAGCACGAGGATTGTGCAGCTCTGGCGGAGATGGCGGGGGAGCGGGCTTTTTTTGTGGAGGAAGACGTGTGCATCTCCCTGGAGCAGGCGCAGATGTGGATTTTTGCGCCGTTATCCCGAACCTCCAGCAATGAAAGTGGACTTTCGGTGTTGTTTACGGCGGGAGAATGTGATACACTGATAACCGGAGACATGAGCCGGAATTTGGAGCGCCGCTTAATCGCCAGCCATCATCTGCCTGACATTGAGATTTTGGTGGCCGGTCATCATGGTTCCAAAAGCTCTACCGGTTTGGAGCTGCTGATGGCCTTGCGGCCTGAAGCAGTGGCGGTTTCCGTGGGACAAAATGCCTACGGCCATCCGTCTCCGGAGATGCTGGACAGAGCCGTTCGGGCCGGCTGCCGGATTTTTCGGACCGATCAATCCGGAACCTTGGTGTTCAGAGGGTAAAGAAACAATGGCAAGACAAACAACATCTGCTGCGCCGCTGCAGGCGCTGAAGCAGGCAATTCAGGAGGGGAGCCCCAAACCCTGTTACATCTTTTGGGGAGAGGAGACCTACCTGCTGCAGCACTATCTGGAGCTGCTCCGAAAAAAACTGATAGACCCGGTGACAGAGGAATTTAATTATCACCGGTTTTCCTCAGAGACGTTTTCCATGGACGCCCTGACCGACAGTGTGGAAAATCTGCCGATGATGGCGGACCGATCCATGGTCCGGGTGGACGATGTGGACTTGTTTAAGCTGGCGGAGAAAGAACGGGAGCGCCTGATTGCGCTGTTATCGGATCTGCCGTCTTACTGCTGCGTGGTTTTTGCCTACGGCGCGTCGGAATACAAGCCGGACCGGCGGCAGAAAAAGCTCTATGGGGCCGTCAGCCAATTTGCGGCGGTGGTGGAGTTTCCCAAGCAGAGCCAGCGGGATCTCACGGCGTGGATCATCCGCCATTTTAAAAGCACCGGCAAGACCATTTCCCCTGCTCTGTGTACCTATTTGATTGAGGTGACCGGCGGCACGATGTCCGCGTTGGCAGGAGAGATTGGGAAGATTGCGGCGTTTGCTCCGGGACCGGAGATTCGCAAGTCGGACGTGGATGCCGTGACAGAGCCGGTTTTGGATGCCGTCGTGTTTCAAATGACGGACGCCCTGGGAGCGGGAAACTACGAGGCCGCTCTGCGCAAGCTCCAGGAGTTGTATCGGATGCAGCAGGAACCCATTGCCATACTGGGCGCCGTCGGCGCCCATATGCGCCGGATTTCTGCCGCCCGAATTCTTCTGGATGAGGGAAAAGGCGTGGATGACCTGATCCGGATTTGCGGGTTGAAGGACTACGCCGCCAAAAAGACGATGTCTGCAGCGAGGAAATTTCCCAGCCGGTTTTGCCGCCGGGCGGCGGCCTGGATTTTGGAGACCGATGTCAAAATGAAGACTTCTTTTGACGAGCCGGAGCGGCTGCTGGAGCTGTGCTTGCTGCAATTGGCCCAGGAGGCGGAGCATGGTTAAAGTGCGGGAAGTCATTGTGGTGGAGGGCCGGTACGATAAAAATACGCTGTCTCAGATTGTGGACGCGACCATTCTGGAGACCCGCGGCTTTGGAATCATGAAGGACAAGGCGATGCAGAATCTGCTGCGCCGGACGGCGGAGGCGCGGGGGCTGATTCTGCTGACCGACTCCGACGGCGCCGGTTTTGTCATCCGGAACTACCTGAAGCGCGTCATCCCTCCCAAGCATTTGAAGCAGGCCTATATCCCCGATATCCCGGGAAAGGAGCGGCGCAAAGCGGCTCCGGGCAAGGAGGGAAAGCTGGGGGTAGAGGGAATGAAACCGGAGGTGTTGCTTCAGGCCCTGCGCCGGGCGGGCGCCACCTTTGAGGGCGAGACCGAGAGCAAGTCCTGCGGCGAATTGAGTAAGACGGATTTATACGACTTGGGCCTGTCGGGCCGGCCGGACAGCGCCCGGAAGCGGGCGGCCCTGCTGCGAAGCCTGGACTTACCGGAGCATATGAGCGCCAACGCCATGCTCCAGGCGCTGAATCTGCTTGTTACAAAGGCCCAGTTGGCCGGAATGATGGAGGAACAACATGGACAGGTGGCGGATTCGGGAATTGCGAGACCCGGAGGAAAAGCGTGAGGCGGCCCAGACGGTACTGACGGCGCTGCCGGAGTGGTTTGGCTTGCCGGACAGTACGGCGGCTTATATCCGCGATTGCGGCAGCCTGCCGGTATGGGCGGCAGCGGAGGCGGGGACTGTGGCCGGGTTCATCGCCCTGAAGAGAACCAGCGACTATGCCGGAGAGGTGTTTGTAATGGGCGTCCTTCCTCAGAATCACCGCCGGGGGCTGGGGCGTGCGCTCCTGCAGACCCTGGAGGCCCGAGCCCGGCAGGAGCATATGCTGTTTTTGCAAGTGAAAACGGTCGCGCCGGGGCGCTATGAAGCGTATGACCAAACGAGGTTGTTTTACGAGGCCATGGGCTTTTATCCTTTGGAGGTTTTTCCCACGCTGTGGGACCCCTGGAATCCCTGCCTGGTCATGGTAAAACGCCTGGCAGAGGTAGAAACATGACGATGGTTTCCGTGACCCCAGAGAACCTGCCTGCAGCTGCCGCCGTTTACCGCGAAAGCTGGCAGGAATCCCACCGGAGCGTCTGTACCCGGGAGTTTTTAGAGAGCCGGGACTGTGCCGGTTACCTGCGCCGGGGGCTGGAGCAGGGAAAGCAGTTTTATCTGCTGTTGGACCCGGAGCCTGTCGGCGTGGTGTCCGTTGCAGGTCGGGAGATTGGAGATTTATATGTACTGCCGGACCGGCAGGGATGCGGGTACGGCACGCGGCTGCTGCAATTTGCCATGGCGCGGACGGCTTGCCCCTACCTCACCGTGCTGTCGACGAACCGGAGGGCCATTGCGCTGTACCGGCGGCTCGGCTTTACGGTGTGCAGGAGGAAGCAAATGCTGCGGGAAGGCCTGTGGGAATTGGAGCTGCATTTTGGAGAAGAGTGATGATTGATATTGCAGTTAAGGACTTGGTGAAGTCCTTTGAAATTGGAGATAACTTACTGGACGGCCTGTCCTTTGAGATTCAGGAAGGGGAATGTGTGGCTGTCCTGGGCCGGAACGGATGCGGCAAAACGACGTTGTTTCGCATTCTGACGGGAGAAATTGGATACGATGCGGGAGAGGTTTATGTCAATCCCCATAAAAGGCTGGGTTTGATCTCTCAGATTCCCCAGTATCCCGCCGGGTATACGGTAGAAGAGGTGCTGCGTTCCGCCTTCCGGAACCTGCTGGACATGCGGCGCCGGATGGAGGAATTGGAGTCGCAAATGGCGGTGGGCGCATCTGGAAGCGTTCTGAGCGAATACGACCGCCTGACGAACCGTTTTGCATCCGGCGGCGGGTATGATATGGATGTGGATACGGATAAGGTCTGCAACGGCTTGGGGATTCCGGAGGACATGCGGCGGCAGGCCTTTGACATGCTCTCCGGCGGAGAAAAGACCCGGGTCAATTTGGCCAGACTCCTGCTGGAAAAAACGGAGATTTTACTTTTGGATGAACCGACCAATCATCTGGATTTAAAAAGTGTGGAGTGGCTGGAGGCGTACATCCACAAGTTTAAAGGTACGGTGCTCACCATTTCCCACGACCGGTATTTTCTGGATCAGATTGCCGATCGAATCGTGGAGATTTCCGACGGCCATGGGGAATTTTATTCCGGAAACTATACGTTTTACATGGAGGAAAAGCAGGCCCGGTTTAATTTGCAGCTGAAGCAATACGAGCAGGAGCAGGCTAAGCTGAAGCAGTTGGGCTTTACGCTGGAACGCATGAAAGGCTGGGGAATCAACAACCGTACCTTGTACCGCCGGGCCATGTCCATCCAGCACCGCATGGAGCGCATTGAGAAGACCAAAAAGCCCACAGTGGCCAAAACGATGAGAGCCTCCTTTGCCCAGCGGGATTTTGAAGGAGACGTCGTGTTTGAAACCAAGGGCTTTTCCAAGGCATATGGGGAAAAGCAGCTGTTTTCCGATGTCAATCTTCTGGTAAAAGGCGGAGAGCGCATAGCTCTGCTGGGGGATAACGGAGCCGGGAAGACCACATTCATTCGCTGCCTCCTGGGGCAGGAGCCCTGTGAGGGAAAGGTGAAATTTGGACCTACGGTAAAGGCGGGTTATCTACCCCAAATCATGCATTTTACCCATCCGGAGAGAACCTTATACGACACCATGCTCTATGAGAAGAACCTGACGCCGCAAGCGGCGCGGGACCGGTTGGGCGCGTTTTTGTTCCAGGGGGAGGATGTGTTTAAAACCGTGGGAAGCCTGTCCGGCGGAGAACAGTCCCGTCTGAGGCTTTGCATGCTGATGGATGAAAAGATCAACCTGTTGATCTTGGACGAACCGACCAATCATCTGGACATTGCCTCCCGTGAATGGGTGGAATGCGCCATTGAGGAATTTGAGGGAGTTTTGCTGTTTGTGTCCCACGACCGGTATTTTGTGGAGAAGTTCGCCGACCGGATTTGGGAACTGGAGCGCGGAAAGATTCGGGATTTCCCCTGCGGCTATGCCAAGTACCGCTCGATTCTGGCCCATGAAGCCGCCGTCGCCCCGGCTCCGGTAGCGCCGCGGAAGAAGGAAGGGGAGAAAAAAGAGCGGTCCAAAGATAAGGACCTGGAAAAGTTGGTCCGGCGTTTGGAGCGGGAAATAGACAAGCAGGAAGAACGAATCCGGGGCTTAGAGGCAGATATCGCGGCGGCCTCTGCCGACTATCAGGAGCTGACCCGTTTGCTGAAGCAAAAGGAGCGGGAGGATGAAATCCTTTTAGAGCTGATGGCACAGTGGGAAGAGGCAGCCGGTGGTCTGGCCTGAGGAGCCGAGTATCCTATATTTTAGAAAGGGGAAACGAAACATGGGAATGTCTTTTGAAAGCGTGGTATTTCACCGCCCGGCCGGGGAGGCTTGGCAGACGCTGCAGCCGAAGCTGGAGGAACTGCTGCAAGCCTATGGCCTGGGACCTGTTTACGAGAGCTCCGACGGCACAAGCGGCGTCGTCTATGACACGGAGATGTCTGCGGAGGAAGATATGCCGGAGCTGGTCTGTGCGGTCAGCGCACTGACCGGCGGTACTGCGATAGGAGCGGTTTGCCTGGACAGCGACTTTGTCGGTGTGGTGCTGGCCAGGAACGGGGAGCAGATGGATATGGGATATATCGGCGTTCCCTATGGCGCAGAGGAGGAAGAGGGGCTGGAGCTCCACACGGAGCAGTGGCTGCCGCTGCTGACCCGTCCGGAAGATGCCGCAGCCTTGGAGGACTGTCTCCACGGTGGGTTTGTTTTGGCGGAGGATCAGCTGCGCACGTTGAGCCGGCTCATTGGCTTGCCGGTGTTGGACGACGATATTTTAACGCAGTACCTGGAAGAATTCGAGGATTTTTAGCCGGTTGACAGGGGAACTTTCGGGGAATATAATGTAGGACAGAAAAAACGCCGGATTTCCGGCATGAGGAGAGGAACAGCATGAGTGAATCCTGCAGCGGCAACTGTGCGGCCTGCGGCTCGGATTGCGGGGAACGCAAGGCAGAGAGCTTGTTGGCGCAGTTGAACCCCAAATCTCAGGTGAAGAAAGTAATTGCGGTGGTATCCGGAAAAGGCGGAGTGGGAAAGAGCACCGTGACGGCCCAACTGGCCGTGGCGATGTCGCGAAAAGGGAACCGGGTCGGCATTCTGGACGCCGACATCACCGGACCGTCGATCCCCAAGGCATTCGGCGTATCGGAGTGCCGGGGGGCGGATGCATCCGGCCTATACCCGGCCCTGACAAAATCCGGCATTCAGGTGATGTCTATGAACCTGCTGCTGGATTGTGACACGGACCCGGTCTTGTGGCGGGGACCTGTGATTGCCGGGGCGGTCAAGCAGTTTTGGACGGATGTCATTTGGGAAGATGTGGACTATCTGTTCGTGGACATGCCGCCTGGAACCGGGGACGTTCCTCTGACGGTGTTCCAGTCCATTCCGGTGGACGGGATTGTAGTGGTTACCAGCCCCCAGGCGTTGGTTTCCATGATTGTCACCAAAGCTGTGAAGATGGCCAATATGATGCATGTGCCTGTTTTGGGCTTTGTAGAAAACTACAGCTATTTCACTTGCCCGGATTGTGGCAAGCGCCTTGCCGTATTCGGAGAGAGCAAGCTGGACGAAGCGGCTTCCGCTTTTGACATCCCCGTTTTGGCGCGGCTGCCGGTGGATCCGGCTGTGGCCCGGGCCTTTGATGAGGGCCGGATGGAGTGCGTGGAACCGGATGGCCTCTCCGGGGTGATCGAGGCAGTAGAGAAGATGTCGTCATAAACGGAGCGGGGGCTGCTGCCATGGGAAATTGTTGGCGGCAGTCCCTATTTTTGTGGAGGAAGGCAATGAGACAGTCAAATTATGAAATCACAAAGGAGAAAATGGCCAAGCACTTTTTGGATTTTGACCAGGGTACCATGATCTCTCGGATGCATCTACGCTATGACAGCCGGTATTTGTACATTCGTTTTGTAGGCCGTTGGTATCGCATCGACCGGTCCAGCGGTCTGGTTCAGTGGTCGGAGGACGGGTTCCGGCACGGAATCGAGGGGGACTTCAACGAGGCTATGTCAATTTATGACTTGCTGTGTTGCTCCAAAGAGGGCTGCTGTCTGGCCGGAGAGTTTGTGAAGCTGCGGGGCTCTGTGGCCGGCGGTCCCGGGGGCGAGTTGTTTGCTTCCAATGCCCTGTGGTTTCAGGGGAAATCTCAGCGCCTTGCTCTGGCTTGTGAGCGTTTGGGCGGCGTCAGGTCTGGAAAAGGGGATGTGGCGTACACCTTGCCGGTATTTGATGTTTTGCCGGTCCGGCTGTCTTTCTGGGAGGCAGACGAGGATTTTCCACCCTCGTTGCAGTTCCAATGGGACAAAAATACAACGGATTTTGTGCATTTTGAAACCACATTTTACATCATTTCCCATTTATTATCCCGTCTGCGGTCTATAATGGAATCTGAGTCAATTTTGAGTGAAACGTAGGAAAAGAAAAGCGGATGGGTTTGATTTTGTGGGATTCTTCTGATATACTGGCAGGGAAAGGGGCCGGCAGCGATGAAGATCAGCCTGGATTTGTATCACATATTTTACTGGGTGACCAAAACCGGAAGCTTCACCCGGGCGGCGGAACGGCTGTATACCTCGCAACCGGCGGTAAGCCGCTCGATCCGCCAGCTGGAGCAGGCGCTGGGATGCTGCTTGCTGGACCGCACGGCCCGGGGCGTGCGCCTCACGCCTGCGGGGAAGATGCTCTGGCACTATGTGGAGCACGGTGTGGAGCAGCTCCAGCTGGGGGAAGACCGGCTTCAGGCGCTCTGCGCTCTGGACGAAGGATCCATTCGGGTTGGCGCCAGCGATATGACATTGCAGTTTTGTCTGCTGCCTTTTCTGGAGAAATTTCATGAGACATATCCAAAGGTGCGCATTTCCGTCACCAACGGTCCCAGCCCGGAGACCTTGGCGTATCTGAATCAGGGGAAAATTGACTTCGGTGTCATCAGCGAGCCGGTTGGTTTGCCCTCCGGCATATCGGCTGTGCCGGTTGGCTGGGTGCAGGATGTGTTCATTGCCGGGAGCCGGTTCTCCCATTTGCAGGGTCGGACGGTGCAGCTGGAGGAGCTGACGGAGCTGCCGTTCATTTGCTTGGAGGGCTCCACCAGTACGCGCCAGTACTGCGATTCTTTTTTTGCAGAGCGAGGCCTGGTCCTGCGCCCGGAGTTTGAGTTGGCCACCTCTGATTTGATTGTACAGTTTACCCAGCGAAATTTGGGGGTGGGGAGTGTGGTGGAACATTTTGCCCAAAGGGCCGTTGCGGAAGGGCAGGTGTTCCGTCTGCATTTGAATTGGGAGCTTCCGCCCAGACGCTTGTTGTTGGTCCGGCGCCGGGAGCGTCTGCCTGAGGCGGCAGAGGCTTTGGCGGCGCTGGTAGCGGGGGAAAAGCAGGTATATCAAAATCGGATGGAGACCATTTGAATTATGTATTTTACTCATGCAATCTCTTGTGGTATACTGCTTGTGTGAGACGTGCCGGCCATCGCCGGCCGTTGTATGATGGATTTTAGGAGGCAAACAGATGGTAAAAGCGATCGTAGGCGCCAATTGGGGCGATGAAGGAAAGGGAAAAATTACAGATGTCTTAGCCGGAAATTCCGACGTTGTCATCCGGTTCCAGGGAGGCAGCAATGCCGGACATACCATTGTCAATGAGCATGGACGCTTTGCGCTGCATCAGCTGCCCTCCGGCGTTTTTTATCCCCATGTGACCAATATCATTGGTAACGGGGTCGCCCTGGATTTGGGGAAATTTTTGCAAGAGGTGGACGCTCTGAAGGCCTCCGGTGTGCAGCCGAAGCTTCTGGTTTCGGACCGGGTGCAGGTGGTGATGCCGTACCATGTGCTGCTGGATCAGTATGAGGAGGAGCGCCTGGGCGGACGGTCTTTTGGCTCTACCAAATCCGGCATTGCGCCGTTTTATTCAGACAAGTACGCCAAAATCGGCTTCCAGCTGGCGGAGCTTTGGGACGACGGGTACGCCCGGGATAAGCTGGAGCGGGTCCTGGAAGTAAAAAACGTGATGCTGGAGCATCTGTATCATAAGCAACCCCTGTCTGTAGACTGTATTTTTGACGAGCTGCGGAAGCAGCGGGACGCCATTGCGCCTTATGTGGGCGACACATTCCAATTCCTCCGCGAGGCTCAGAAAAATGGCGCCAGAATTTTGCTGGAGGGACAGCTGGGGGCCATGAAGGATCCGGATTTCGGGATCTACCCGATGGTAACCTCCTCCTCCACCCTGGCAGCCTTTGGCGCCATTGGCGCAGGTGTGCCGCCTTATGCCATTACGGATATCGTTTGCGTGGTAAAGGCGTATTCCAGCGCAGTAGGCGCGGGCGCTTTTGTCAGTGAAATTTTCGATGAGGAGGCGCAAGAGCTCCGCTTACACGGCGGGGACAAGGGCGAATTTGGGGCCACAACAGGCCGGCCCCGCCGGATGGGCTGGTTTGATGCAGTGGCCACCCGGTACGGCGTCCAGGTGCAAGGCGCGACGCAAGTGGCTCTGACGGTTGTGGACGCCCTGGGATACCGGAAGGAGATTCCGGTTTGCGTCGGCTACGAGGTGGACGGAAAGATTCGGAAGGACTTCCCGACGACGCCGGTTTTGGAGCGCTGTAAGCCGGTGTGGGAGATTTTACCGGGCTGGAATTGCGATATTCGGAATGTCACCCGGTATGAGGACCTGCCGCAGGCTTGTAAAGACTACGTAGAATTCATTGAGAAAGAAATTGGCGTTCCCATTACGATGGTTTCCAACGGCCCCGGCCGGGAGGCAATCATTTACCGGTAAGGTTTGCTACACTACAGGGCGGCAAAGGGTAAGACGGGCTATGGGCGAGTGGTCCATAGCCCGTCTTTGTGATTGTGTGCCATGGGTGATAACCGGCATGCCTGTGCCTAGACCAGAACGGGCTGAAGCTGAAGCCCGCTGAGCGCGGCATCCAGGGCGTCGGGCAACAGGTCGAAATTTGCCACCAGACTTGTGGGCTTCCGGATGGGATCGTCCTGCCCGAAGGGAACAAAGTAGATGTGCTTTCGGGCCAACAGTCTGCCGATGTTTTCCGCTGCTGCGGCGAGCCCATCGTTGGTAGATACGGCCAGAAGCAGCGGTCTTCCGTTTCTTAAGTGGCTTTTTGCCGCCATGGTAACGGGGCCGTCGGCAATGCCGTGGGCTAGTTTTGCCAAGGTGTTGCCTGTGCACGGCGCGATTACCAGGGCGTCCAAAAGCTTCTTGGGACCGATGGGTTCTACCTCGGCGATGGTGTGCAGAGCGGGGGCGCCGCAGAGTTCCTCTGCCCGGCGGATGTGCTCTTCCGCTGTACCGAAACGGGAGTCCGTCTCCCAGCTGGCCTGGGAGAAAATGGGAATGACGCGACGGTAAATTTCGGTCAGACGTTTGAGAGCGGCCATGGCTTTGGTATAGGTACAAAATGACCCGCACAGGGCGTATCCAATGGTTTTATCGTACATAGGGGCTCCTTTCCTGGCTCATGGCCAAACGCAAAACGGTTTTGCCGACCAGCCGCCCGGCCGTTTCCGGCGCGGTTTTTCCCGGAAGGCCGGATGCGCGTAGGAAGCTTCGGCTGCCGTCGGCTTCTATCCCGCCGGGCGCGGAGGCCAGCTCCACCAGCAGGCAATTCGGCTGGGTTTGCGCCAGGGCCTGGGCGGTTAAAACCGGCGACGGGACGGTGTTGAAGATGACGCGGTATGCAGACAGGTTTTCCCATTGGCCCGTGGTTGCCGTTTGAAGGCCCAAAGCCTGTATCATCCCCAAATCCCGGCTTCGCCGCGCAGATGCGGTCACATGGGCGCCCAAGGCCTGTAATTTGCGGCTAAGCAGCTGGCCGATGCGTCCCCAGCCGATAACCAGAACCGGTGTGTCGGCCAGGGTGACAGGCAGCTGCTCCATGGCCAGCAAGAGCGCGCCTTCGGCCGTGATCGCAGCGTTGGCGGCTGTCAAAAACTCGTCGTGGAAATAGTCCAAAACGGTTGCGCCGGTGTGTTCCAGCAGATTTTGCCTGCTCTCCAGCTTCCCTCCCAAAACGGTGATGCCCGGGTGAAGTCTGGCCTCCAATGCGGCAAACGGGGGGCCGCCGGAAATGGCGCCATCGGAGGTGAACGCGGGCAGCGGCAGCACGAAGTGGGTGATCTCATTGCTTGAGAAATCCACAATGCGACATCCTGCATCCTCTAAATAGGAACGTGTCCAGGGTGTCCGGCTGTCCCCCCCTAAAAAAGAAAAACGAGCTTCTTGTAGGTTCATGGGGCATTCCTCCTCCCGCCAGACTATGCCCCGGCGGGGCGGGCTGTGCATCGCGGTTGTATTTTAGGTGGAGATGCAGTATAATGAAAAAAACAGACTCGAAAGGACGGAAATACCCGATGGAACGTCACGGATTTATTCAGGATATGATGGACGTAAAGGTGCTGATCCTGTTTGTGGCAGCCCGGCTGAACGGGCCTGCGTCTGTGCAGGAAATTTATGAGCTCTGTTATCAGGATGAACGGCTTAGCTATTTCGACGTGTGCACCGCCGTGCCGGAGCTGGTTCGTTCCGGCCATCTTCAGCAGCTGCCGGGGGACCGGTACGGCATTACGGAAAAAGGAAAGGCGCATGGTGCGCTGACAGAAGATTCCCTGGCCTTTCCGGTTCAGCAGCGCGCCCAGGAGGCGGTAGACCGGTTTAATCGGGAGCAGCGGCGCAGCGGGATGATCCAAGCCGAAATCGTGCGCCGGCAGGAGGAGGGAGACTATGTGGTGAAACTGGGCCTCAATGATGAGAAGGGAAGCTTGATGCGCTTGGAGCTGATGGCGCCGGATCAGCCGCAGGCCATTCGCCTCAGCCGGTCGTTTCGCAAGAATGCGGAATTGATCTATCATTTGATTATGGCCGATTTGTTGGATGAGACGGATTTTGGGGAATAGAGGACCGGCCCCTTGCCGCCGGGTCAAAAGCATGGTATAGTAATCTTATACCGGTGAACCGGTTGATACGAAAGGAGCGACGCAATATGAAATTCCAGTTTAGTGAAAAAAAAGTTCGCCTTCCCGAGAATGTCCATGCTTATGCAGAAAAAAAGGTAAAAAAGCTGGACCGCTATTTCAATGGTGATGCGGAGGCACTTGTCGCTTTTTCTGTGGAGAAGAACCGCAATAAGGTGGAGTTAACGGTCCACGCAGCCAATACTTGGTTCCGCGCCAGCGAGAGCACGTCGGATATGTTTGCTTCGATCGACGCTGCCGTAGGTACCATCGAGGGGCAGATTCGAAAGAATAAAACCAGACTCGCCCGCCGTCTGCGGCAGGATGCATTTGTTCGTTCTCCCAGCGCGGAGGAGGTTTCCTTTGTACCGGAGGACCCGGAAGAGGAATTTGAAATTGTCCGCCGGAAGACATTTCCTATGAAACCTATGACGCAAGAGGAGGCAATTTTGCAGATGAACCTCCTGGAGCACAGCTTCTTTGCGTTTAAGGATGAGGATAATGGGGGATCCTTTGCCGTGGTGTACCGGCGGAATGACGGCGGCTATGGTCTGATTGAAGATGCGGATTGATCTTGCTTTGTGCAAAGGCGGCGGCCGGCTGGTCGCCGCCTTTTTTATGATGGGGACAAAAAAGCAAAATTTTAAAAAAAGGTCTTGACATCTGGGAAATCGTGGAGTATACTATGCAAGTCGTCGCGAGAACGAGAGCGCTTCTGAAAGATTAAAATATTTTTGAAAAAGTTCTTGACAAACTTGAGATGACGTGGTAATATATCAAAGCCATCTGGATAGATGGTTGCCCCAAAAGGGCGCGTGTACCTTGCGAATTGAATAACGTGAACCAAGAAACACCTGAAAAAACGA
>UREY01000038.1 GCA_900546915.1 uncultured Eubacteriales bacterium | reverse complement strand
AGCACACTGACCGTCATCGCGGTCCCTGCCGCGCAGGCAAACGTCTCGGCAAAGGTATGCCCCTGGGTCACGGTGGAAAAGAGATTGCGATTTCCCCAAAAGTCATCCTGAAGGACAAGCGCCCTTCCGGAAAGCAGCAGCCCCAGGGATTCGGTCACATCCCCGGTGCGAAAGATAAAATCACCTTTTTGAAACCGTTTTCGCCTCACATCCAGACAGCCCAGCATTTCCCGGAGCTCTTCCTCCGTAATGCCGGAAAAAAGCTGAGAATTCCGTATCACCTGCAAAAATGGATCCATTTTCATGTCCTCCTGTTGAAAATTCAACGGAAATTTTAAACATATTATAGTATAGTGCTGCTGGAAACGCAAGGGCAGAAGGCGATTCCCGGGAAAAAATCCTCCAGGCCGGAAAGGCGCTGCGTCCCGGCCGCCTGTGCCGCGAACTGCCGGGACATCCACAGCGGCCGTCCCCGTGAAGACGCCGGTGGGCGGCTTAGCCGCGGCCCAGGCCGGGAGGCTCCGCTTCCCGGGCCGTCTCTCGCCGGTTCCTCGCGGCGCGCTCCATGCCCATGAAACTTGACGCCAAAGTAAAGGAGTATCGCAACATGCGCAATGAAATGTTTTGTTTCCAATGTGAGCAGTCTGCCGGCTGTACCGGCTGCACCGGTCCATCCGGCGTCTGCGGCAAGTCCGCCCACACCGCCGCATTGCAGGATGAATTAACCGGCGCACTGATCGGTCTTGCCCGCGCGGCCGACCACGCTTCGGCATATCCCGCCGAGGTGGATCAACTGATTCTGGACGGACTGTTTACCACGGTGACCAATGTGAATTTTGACCCGGCCGCCATCCGGAGGCTGATCGAGCAGATTCACGAGGCAAAAGCCAAACTGACTCCCCAATGTGCAGCCTGCGCCAGCCCCTGCGGACATCACGACGACTATCCCATGCAAAAACTCTGGAACGCGCCGGAGGACATCCGCTCCTTGAAATCGCTGATTCTTTTCGGAATCCGGGGAACGGCCGCTTATGCCTACCACGCTGGAGCTTTGGGATATACGGACCGGGAGCTGAACCGCTTTTTCCAGAAAGCGCTGTTCGTCCTGGGCGAGGACTGGGGCATGGACGAGCTGCTTCCCGTCGTTCTGGAAGTGGGCAAGTACAACCTCGCCTGCATGGAGCTGCTGGACCGCGCCAATACGGAGACCTACGGCACGCCGGAGCCTACCACGGTTTCCCTGACCGTGGAGAAGGGCCCGTTCATCGTGGTGACCGGGCATGATTTACATGACCTGCAGCTGCTGCTGGAGCAAACGGAAGGGAAAGGAATTCACGTCTATACCCACGGGGAAATGCTTCCCGCCCACGCTTATCCGGAGCTGAAAAAATACAGCCACCTAAAAGGAAATTTGGGAACGGCATGGCAAAACCAGCAAAAAGAGTTTGCAGAATTGCCCGCGCCCATCCTCTTCACCACCAACTGCCTGATGCCTCCAAAGGCCGGCTACGCCGACCGGGTTTTCACAACCAACGTGACGGCATTTCCGAACATACCCCATATCGGCAAGGACAAGGATTTTACCCCGGTGATTGAGAAGGCCCTGGAACTGGGCGGCTATCCCGAAGGAAAAGAATGGACCGGCATCCACGGCGGGAAAACCGTCGTCACCGGTTTCGGCCACGGCGCTGTTTTAAGCGTTGCGGACCAGGTGATCCATGGGGTGCAGACCGGAGCGATCCGACACCTCTTCCTGGTCGCGGGCTGCGACGGCGCGCGCTCCGGACGCAATTACTTCACCCAGTTCGTTCAAAAAACGCCCAAGGACACGGTGATCCTGACACTGGCCTGCGGCAAATACCGCTTTCACGACCTGGAGCTGGGAACCGTCGCCGGGCTTCCCCGCCTGATGGACATGGGACAGTGCAACGACGCTTACAGCGCCATTCAAGTGGCTCTCGCCTTAGCAAACGCTTTCGGTTGCAGCGTCAATGATCTGCCTCTTTCCATGGTGCTCTCCTGGTACGAGCAGAAGGCGGTCTGCATTCTACTGACTCTGCTCTACCTCGGCATCCAAAACATCCGGCTCGGTCCGACGCTTCCCGCGTTCCTCTCCCCAAATGTGTTAAAAATTTTGGTAGAGAACTACGGGATTGCGCCCATCACCACTCCGGAGGAGGATCTGAAACAGCTGTTGCAAAAAGCGTAATCCCATAGAAGGAAGGGCGGCAGCGCCCTTCCTTGTTGTTCTGTGGCCAACGGTCTTCCCGGACATGAAAATGCTCCTCCTGGTGTAGATTGGGGAGATCCATCTCTACCTCAGGGGGAGCATATTAAAAGGGCCGTTCCTCTTGACCGTTGACCGGCTCGGCCGGCTTTGCTATCTCCCACCATAAATGGGATTTTCTCTTATGAATGTATCCTGTTCTTTATACGCAGACAGGCTTCTGTGTGCATAATCCAATGCCTTGAAAACGGCATTTGGATGAGCCCACGAATATCTTTGCTGCACCAGTAATCAATCAGCCAAATTGCTTTTTCGCTGTCGTTTACTACATTTAAAGATTTTAAGTATTCCTTTCTTTCTTCGGGTATCCTTCTTTTTAATTCATCATAGGGCAACCGTTTCAGCATTTCCTCAGTGCTTTCCCGCACCTCAAAAATATATGCATATAGCTCTTCCAGATTAAGCTGCCTTGAAAAGTCTGCGATCTGCTGTTTCATCAGCTCGTTTCCTGTTGTGATTATTGGCGAATTGATGCGTTCTTGATAATTCCTGGCAAAAAATACTTGTTCATCTTCCTTTATCACAGTATGCACAACGATATCTTCAATGCGGAAAATGTGCCAAATAGAATAAGCAATCGTCTTACTATGGTAACCGTCGGCGTTTATGAAGGGGATTGCGTAAAAATCCTCTCTGCATAACTCCTCTTTGAACGATACGAGGGTTTGCATCAACCGACTTCGTAGACTAAGCAAAGTATCCATGCCCGCCTTATAGGTATCTTTCTTTTTTATTTGTGCCTGCATTGTTTTATTTAATTCAGACCATTCCTGATTCATATTCCATCCCTTCTCCCATCCCGATTTGTCGTTTTCTTACTTCCTCCCCCGCTGTGGGTTTGGATTCTTCAGCAAGTCGGACTTCTCCGCAATCTTTTGGAGCCATTTCTTTTCGTCTGCCGACAGCTTTTTCCAATTCCATTTTCATTCTACCACAATTCCGAGAGCGTGGAAATAGGAGTTTTTCGGGCTGATTTCCCACCTTTCGAATATCCGGCGCCATGGCATAGAAAGCGCGTATTTTTCCGTTTTCTGCTCCGTTTTTACAACTTTTTCTAAAATGACATTTGCAAAAATTGCGTTTTGAGACAGCCCCCTTTTCCGCGCCCTTCGGTGGTGGCGGTGGGCCCGGCAATCTTTTGCCGCCGCTGTTCATAGGTGCATCAAAAACCGGCATGCTGATATTTCCGGCAACCGGCGGCCTCTAAAATTCGGAACAGGGCGTAAAAGAAGAGGGGACTCAAAAACAAAGCGGCGATTTCGGAAACAGCGGCCGTCCCCAGCATCACTTTGCTGGGAACCGCGCTGAACAGAAAGGCGGGGATGACGAATGTGAACACTTTTCGAAAGGCCGGATGAAACACCATATCCGGTTTCTCGGCTATGGAAAAGAGCTGGGTCATGGCAGAGGCAATGGCCGACGACCGCACGCCGAAAAGCAAAAGCGCAGAAATCGTTTGAAAAACAAACAGCATGGTACCACATGCAAAAAGAACGCCCAGATAGTACAAAATCACTTGAACAGGCGTGGTAAACAGCTGTACCACAAAGTAAATATTCATGGCCAAAAGAGCCGGTGTGGAAAGCATAGCGGCAAAATTGAAATTGAGCAGGATGAGACTGCGTAGCGGGCCGACCGGCGTCAACTGATAATAGGAAAAGGACCCATTGAGAATACTTGCGCCATATTCAGACACTGCCTCTGAAAACAAAACCGCGAATAAATTATTGATGATAAAATATGTGGAAATGTACAGGCCCATTTCTGTTTTGGTGTAGGCGCCGAACGACGTAAAGGTGGTAGAAATGAGAAAATACATCAAAATTACTGATGCGTACAAGGCAAGATCTGCCAAAAACCAGCTGTATGTATTGACCTTATACCGCAGCCCTTTTCGAATGCCAAATTGGATTCCGGCAAAGATATTCATATCTACACACCTACACTTTCATACTTTTTCCTACCGGCCGACCAAACGATTCCGGCCAAAAGCATAAAGGCAGTACACCATATCCCGCCCAGAAGCAACAAGGTGCGGATATGAAAATACTCCAGTTCCCCTAAGAGGAAGGCCGAAGGGATATAGCTCAGATAGGGAAACGGTGTCGTAAACAAGATCATCTGCCATTGGTCCGATAAATAAGAGAGGGGAAACACAGTCCCGGCAAAAACGGCCAAAAGGAGATTTTTCACAGCGCTAATCCCCCAGGTCTCGGTGAGCCAAAAAGAAAGGCATCCAATGATAAAAGATAAGCAATATCCCATGACGTTTGCAATCGCCAGAAAGGGAATTGCGCAAAGGACCTGCATCCACCGGATCCGTCCAAACAGGGCAAGAAGAAGCGCAGCAGGGAAATAGAACAGGAGCATGCGCAGTGTCTTGGCCGCAACATCTGAGATCACGTAGTTTTTGCAAGGCGAAACCGGTTCCAAAAGCTTGTAAATCAACTTTGCGCTTTTGATGTCTGAGGAAATGATACTCTCCAGGTCTGTGACTGTAATCGTATAGGTAATATTCGCGATCATCAGATAAGAGACTACATCCATGATTTGCCGGGCTTCCAGGCGCGAACCGCTCAAGCCGACCACAAACAGGATATTGATGATCACCGGTATGGCCAGCTCGCTGAAAAACGAGAAAAAGAAATGGGACCTGTACTTAAAGTAAAGCCGGAACCAGTAGTCGAAGGAAAGAATTAAAAAATTTTTATTCTTCATGCAGCATATCCTCAATTATGGTTTCGATTGGGGTCTCTTCCACCTTTAAATCTGAAATATGCCCAAAGGCATACAGCCGGTTTAGAACCTCGTCAACCTCCTCCCATTTGCACGGCGTCATCCACCCGCCGTCGCTTGCTACGGTAAGCGGATAGCTTTGGAGGATCTTTTGTTTCGCTTCCTCACGGTCAATCCGGTATCGGATGCATGTGTTCTGACCGCAGGAGCTGGGCAATTCCCCGATGAAACCGTAAAAAGCACAGCTTCCCTGGTTGATGATGAGCAGCTTTGAACTCGTTTCTACAATATCTCCTAAGTTATGGCTCGTGAAGATCGCCGCAGCGTCATGGCGCAGGCAATATTCCTTTAAAAATTGCCGGATGCTTTTGGTGGAACGCACGTCCAGACCAAGGGTCGGTTCGTCCAGATAGATTACCTTCGGCTCGTTGAGAAAAGACAGACAAATCTCACCCTTCATACGCTGACCCAAGGAGAGTGCGCAAGCCTGTTTGGACAAATCGTCCGGCGTCAAAGAGAGAAGACGCGCCAGCTCCCGCACCCGCTCATTTCCAATTCTCTTGGGCAATCCATACATGGCTCCATAGACCGCAGCGGATTCTAAAATGGACATATCCGGATGAAGCTTCCCTTTCTGCCCCAATATCATTGCGACTTGATTCCGATAAGTCATCGACCGCGCAAACGGGTCTTCCCCATTCACGGTAACCTTCCCGCCGTCCGGCTTCATCACGCCGGCGACGATTTTCACCAGGGTTGTTTTGCCCGCGCCGTTGGCGCCAACCAACCCCAGAATTTCACCGCCTTGAATCTGAAAGGAAATGCCCTTTAACGCCTCCACGGTTTTCTTCTCTCGCTTGAAAAGTCCTCGGTTTACATAATATGTAAAACTCTTGCTCAGCTCACGAGCAACGATATTTGCCATGATGAACATCTCCCTCCGCCGGTACTTTGTCCTTTTCAAAATCATTGCGCCACGTCCGGCCCGGCCGGCATGGGGCGGCAATTCGTTGCCGCGCGGTTCGAAACGGCGTGCCGCTCCCCCATTTGCCGGAAAAAGAAAAGGGAAGCCCGGTGCGGGGCCCCTCCGGTTGTGGAAAACCGGGCAAAGGGCCGCGTGGGACACCGAGCTCCCCAGTCGGTCCCGGCGCATCAGTCGGGACGTACAATCAAACGGTCGGCCATGAGAAAGACGTGCTCCGCCCCCCGGTAGCAGCACCACTGGGGCATTGTTTCATACCGGTGGGCCAAAATGCGGAAGGCGCCCAGGGTCTCAAACACCTGGAAGGTCACATCCTCCTTGGCAATCTCCCGGGCCGCCGGGGCGCAGGGCAAGGTGATGCGGCTGTGCAGCCGCAGATGGTCCGGGTCCGGGCCGGTGTAAAGCTCCACCCACTGGGGATACACAATCCCGGACCGGTGATGGGACAAAAAGCCCAGGGAAACGGAGGCCACCCTCCGGGGCTCCGGCAGCTTGGCCCGAAGGTCCCAATCCTGCAGCGTACCCCGCCAGCGGCCGTCCAGGTAATCCAGGCTCCCCCGCAGGGGAAGCAGCAGGTCCGCCGCGCCGCCGCCGCAAAACACCGGCCGGGCATCCAGGACTGTGGGGCTCTCCAGCTCCAACTCCTCCAGACCGAACCGGTAGGACGCCCGGACCGCCTCGCTGGTCCGCCCGTCCGGGAGAAACAGCCGCGCCGTGACCGTCGTGTCATCCCGGAGCGTCAGGGGCTCCCGGTACACCGGCGAGGCCGGACCCGGCGCGCTCCCGTCCAGGGTATACCGGATCTGTCCCGGCTCCCGGGCCCTCAGCCGCACCTGGGCAGGCGCGCCCCAGGCAAATACCGAAGCGCCCGGCTCCATTTCCGGCGCCATCGGCGGCGCGGAACGGGCCGGACTCCGGACCGGCTCCGGCGGCGCCGGAGGATCGGGCCGGAAAATCCCCTCCACCGGCGGGCCAAAGGTGATCGCCGCCTGCCCGTCCTCGGGCTCAATCTCCAGCCCCGGCCCTTTGATCCGGACCCGCCCCCGGTCCACCCGGAAGCCGTACCGGAAGCCCTCGTGCTCCAGAACCACCTCCCGGCCCCGGAGCTCCACCAGCACCGGCAGCCGGTCGAAGCACAACGAGCAGGTCCCCTCCCAGCCGACGGCATGGGGCTCCATGGTAAAGGCGGCAATCCGGTCCTCCCCGGACCAGAGCTCGGCCCGGGCTGTGAGCCGGTCCAGCGCCCGGTAACGGACGGCGCCCGTGGGTTCGCCGCCCGACGGCGTGCGGAGCCGGAGGAAGGCCCGGGGCTCGCCCCAGGCCTGAGGGAACAGCACCGGCAGGGCGTCAAATACGCTTTTGCTGCCGGTGAGAGCCCGGTCATAATACCGGGAGGGATAATCCTGCCGGTACAAAAACAAATCCCGAATCCGCAAATGGCCCCCTTCGGCCAAAAAGCCCACCCGGTACCGGGGTCCGGCGTACCACTGGGCGGAGAGCTTCCGGCTCTCATCCCAGTCCCGGGAGGCTGTGAAGGTCATGGGCGGCGTCAGGGCGTAGGTCCCCCGGAACCAGGCGGCGGTGTCCGCCATGGTCTCCACCCGGATCAGCCCCTGATCCGACAGCGACCGGAGCACCTCCAGCTGGGGCCCCAGGCCGGGCCGGATATTCTCCCAGAGGAAGTTGTTCTCCTGTCCCACCTGGGCGTATCCCACGCCCAGGCCCTCCTCCCGGCAAAGGCAGTCGAAGAACCAACGAATCCACTTCGGGTCCCGGCCTGTGAGCCAGGAGGGCTCCAGGGTGTACACCCCCTGCAGGCCCTGCCGCAGATCCTGCTCAAAATTGTAAATGGGGTCCGGCCCCAAAAGCCGGAAAACCGGCGTGGGCAGCTGCTCCTGCCGGGTTTGGGCGGGGATGAATTCATTCTTCCGGCTGGGATAGTACATGCCGTTGGGGTAGCCGCCCCAGAGGGTGAAGCCGTCGGTCCCCAGCTGGTCCCGGCAAATGGCGCCGCCCAAAAGCCCGTACCGCTCCGCCCCATAGCCCAGGGTCACAGAGTCCAGAACCCAAGCGCCGATGGTCTTGGGGTACCGGCCGAACACCTGGTGAAAATCCGCCATATACGCGTCCAAGAGCCGCTTTCGCTCCTCCGGTTCGTAGCCGACGCAATAGGCGCTGTCCACCCGGTCGTCGTACACCGGGGAGACCTTCCCCCGGAAGGGCACGCCCGCCCGGCGGCACAGGGGCTCGGTGATCTCCCACCAGACGGAAAGCTCGTCGCACTCGTCCAGCTGATCCCGAAACAGGGCCTGGTACCGGGGATCCATCAGGGCGTCGTACTTCAAAGCATAGGTCCCGGGAAAGCCGTACTGCTTGACCAGGGTAATCTCCTTTTGAATCGTCTCAAAATCGTCCCGGATAAACCGGCTGGGCTCGATATGAGACATGCGGACAAATTGATAAATATGGACCACAACCGTCTGTCGCATCCCGTGTTTTCCTCCTTTGCTCGGTTCCCGCCGGAGCGCCCCGGGCTCAGGGCAGCACCCGGGCGGCGGCGCGGTTGTCCGCCAGGTAAGCCATGCCGACGGCGCAGGCCTGGACCCGGGCGGCCGTCCCCACCTCCTGGGTGGTAAACCAGCCGGCCAGCTTCTTGCCGGAGATGGTCAGGCTCCCGCCTGCCAGATAGGCCACATACTTGCCCCGGGCGCTCACATCGGCCACGCCCCCGGGCAGGGACAGCCGCCCCAGCTCCTCGCCCTTGGCATTCACGGTCACCAGGGCCTGTCCGCCGCTTTCCGGCAGGACCAGGACGGCAAAGCCGTCTCCGCCCAGGTCGAAGTCCGTCAGGCCCCCGGTCTCATACTGTCCCAAAATCTTTCCGTCGGAATTGAACACCATAAGGGACTCCTCCCCCAAGGCGCAAATCCGGTTCTTGCTCCAGAAGCGCAGGTCATAAATCACCTGATTGCCCAGATCCACCTCGGCCACCGGCTCCTCCCGGTCCGTCCGGTACACCACGGCCGTGGCGGCAAAGGCCCCGTCTTGCTCCCCCAGCGCCACGGCGCAGACCGTCTCCCCGCCGGGCGCGGCGGCGCAGCGGGTGAAAAACCGGGTGGCGGCATGGACCGTAAAGATGGCCCGCTGCTCCCGGTCCAGAACCTGGAGCTCCGATTTTACCGTGTCTGCCCGGGTCACATAGCTCAGGTAGCCGTCCTCGGTGAGGTCCGCGTCGTATACCGTCCCGGTCAGGTCCGCCTCCATGCGCATCTGTCCCTTCCGGTCCAGGAGCAGCAGCGTCGTTCCCCCGGCGTCATAGGCCAGGACGCAGCCGCCTCCCGTCTGCACCACCGGGCTGGTGAAGGAGGCGGCGACCAGGGCGCTCACCTGCCCCTGCTTGTCGTACAGGGTCACGCCCTCGGCGCCGGCGACCACCAGGTTGCCGTCCAGCTCCCCCAGAGCGCCGGGGGTCGCGTCCAGAGAAATGGAAAGCGTCTGGGTGCCGTAAGCGAAGAACCGGCGCACCCGGTCCCAATTCCGGCCGCCGTCCACCACAAAAAAAGCCAGGATCAGAGCCAAAACCGCCAAAGCCGCCAGAAAAATGGACAGCCGCCGGCGCTCCTGCCCCGGGTGGCGGAAGGGGATGATATTTGCCTTCATAACTGCGTCCTCCTTGCTCCTCAGGGTAGGATGTCCATGTCCGCCTGAACCTGGAACCGCTCCACGGCGTCGTCATACCACAGGTGGGTGAGATATAAGCCTCCCGGCGGCACCGTAGGCCCCGCCGCCGTCCGGTCGCCTCCGGCCAGGATCTCCCCAACGGCCTCCGGCGGGAACTTCCCTTCGGCGGCGTACACCACCGTCCCGGCCATGGCCCGGGCCATGTTGTACAGAAAGCCGTTGGCGCTGACCGTGAGCGCCAGGAGCTTGCCCTGACGCCGGACCCGGTAGGCATAGACCGTGCGCACCGTGGAGCGCACATCGGTCCCCACAGACCGGACCGCCGCAAAATCGTGGGTTCCCACAAATTGGTCCGCCGCCGCCTGCATCACCGCCTCATCCAAACGGCGGGGATAGAACCAGGCGCGGTTGACATAAAACGGATTGCGAATCCGGTCGTTGTAAATGAGATACGTATAGGATTTCCGGACACAGGAGCCGATGGCGTTGAAGTCCTCATGGACCTCCCGGGCCCCGGTGACCACAATGTCCGGGGGCAGGTGGGTGTTCAGGGCGTAGGGCAGGCGCTCCGGCGGGATGGTGGAGCCGGTGCGAAAATTGGCCACATAGGCCCGGGCATGGACGCCCGCGTCGGTCCGGCCGCAGCCGGTGATGTGAACCCGGTGGCCCACCACCGCCTCGGCCGCCGCCTCCAGGGTCCCGGCCACGGTGACCAGGTCCTTCTGCACCTGCCAGCCGTGATACGCCGTGCCCAAATAGGTCAGAAATAAGGCGATATTTCTCATACTCTCTCCCCTACACGCAAAAATTCCCCGCCCGGGGCCCGGAGCCGAAGGGCCCATGTCGGCCTCTGCATCCGCCTCGGGCTCCGTGGGGCCCGGCTTACAGGCCGAAGCTCTTACAAACCGCCACAACGGCCACCAGGGCGGCGCCCAGAAGCAAGGTCACGGCGTCCCGGCGGGCATACTTCAGAACCTTCAGCTTGGTCCGGCCCTCGCCGCCCTGGTAGCAGCGGCACTCCATGGCCGTGGCCAGCTCGTCGGCCCGGCGAAAGGCGCTGATAAACAGAGGCACCAGAATCGGCACCAGGGCCCGGGCCTTCTGCATCAGATTCCCGGACTCAAAATCCGCGCCCCGGGCCTTCTGAGCGGACATGATCTTATCCGTCTCCTCAATGAGGGTGGGAATGAACCGCAGGGCGATGCACATCATCATCGACAGCTCATGCACCGGCAGGCGCACCTTCTTCAGAGGGCCCAGCAGAGACTCCAGGCCGTCGGTGAGGGCGATGGGCGAGGTGGTATAGGTCAGCAGGAAGGTGCCCGTGATGAGCATGACGATCCGGGACACCATAAAAAACGCCGTCCGGACCCCCTCCCAGGTGATGGTCAGCCCCCAAAACCGCACCAGGACGTGCTCTCCGCCTGTGTAAAACAGGTTGAGGATCGCCGTGAGAATCACAATGATCACAATGGGCTTCAGACCCCGCAGCAGGGTCTTGGGCTTGATCCGGGACATGGCCACGGCGGAAACCAGGAAGGCCAGCACCAAGCCGTAGCTCAGCCAGCTGTCCGCCACAAACAGGGCCACGATATACAAAATCGTCATCAGCAGCTTCGTCCGGGGGTCCAGCCTGTGCACCACGGTCTTTCCCGGAAAATACTGGCCCAGGGTGATGTCCTTCAGCATGACGCCTTGCCCCCTTTCAGCCGCTGCAGCTCCCGGACCGCCTGGTCCACGGTGTATACGCTGGAATCCACCGGCAGCCCCAGCTCCCGCAGGCGCAGAAACACCCGGGTCACCTGGGGAATCGTCAGGCCGATCTGCTGCAGCTCCCAGGCGTGGCGGAACACCTCCCGGGGCTCGCCGTCCATGCGCAGGCCGCCGTGGTCCATAACCAGAAGCCGGTCGGTCATGCGGGCCACCTCGTCCATGGCATGGCTCACCATCATAACCGTGGCGTGCTTGGCCTTTTGATACGCCCGGATGTTATCCAAAATGCTGTCCCGGCCCTGGGGGTCCAGGCCTGCCGTGGGTTCGTCCAAAATCAACACATCCGGCTCCATGGCAATGACCCCGGCAATGGCCACCCGGCGCTTCTGCCCGCCGGACAGGTCGAAGGGGGACTTGGTCAGCTGCGCCTCCGGCACCCCCACAAAGGACGCCGCCTCCCGGACCCGCCGGTCGATCTCCCCGGCATCCAGGCCCATGTTCTTGGGGCCGAAGGCAATGTCCTTGTATACCGTCTCTTCAAAAAGCTGATACTCCGGATACTGAAACACCAGGCCCACCTGAAACCGGATGCTGCGGGTAAAGGCCTTGTCGCTCCAGATGTCCCGGCCGTCGAAGAGAATTTGGCCGGAGGTGGGCTTCAGCAGACCGTTCAGGTGCTGAATTAAGGTGGATTTTCCGGACCCTGTGTGTCCGATTACGCCGATGAACTCCCCCCGCTCCACGGAAAAGCTCACGTGCTCAATGGCGGCCCGTTGAAACGGGGTTCCGACGCTGTAAATATGGGACAAGTCCCGTACCTCAAGAATGGATGCCAATTTTCATTCCTCCCGCGGGTCAGGCCGACGCCCAGCGGCGAAGTGCCTGCGCGCATTCTTCCACAGTGAGTGTATCCAGGGGCACTTCCTCCCCCAATTCCCGCAGCCGCCAGCACAGCTCCACCGTCTCCGGGGCGGACAGGCCCAGCCGGTGGAGCAGCTCCACCTGGGAAAAGACGGACCGGGGCGGCCCGTCGGCGGCGATTTCTCCGTGGTCCAGGACCACCACCCGCTGGGCCCGGGCGGCCTCGTCCATGTGATGGGTGATGAGCACCACGGTGATGCCCAGACGCCGGTTCAGGTCGGAGACGATCTCCATGACCTCCTCCCGGCCCCGAGGGTCCAGCATGGCGGTGGGCTCGTCCAGAACGATGCATTTCGGCCGCATGGCGATGACTCCGGCGATGGCCACCCGCTGCTTTTGTCCGCCGGAGAGCAGATGGGGGGCGTGCTCCCGGTACTCGTACATCCCCACCTGCTTCAGGGCCTCGTCCACCCGGCGGCGAATCTCCTGGGAGGGGACGCCCAGATTCTCCGGGGCGAAGGCCACATCCTCCTCCACCACGTTTGCCACAATTTGATTGTCCGGGTTCTGAAACACCATGCCCACGGTGCGGCGGATGGGAATCAGGTTCTCCTCCTGCCGGGTGTCCATGCCGAACACGGTCATCGTCCCCCCCTCGGGCAGGACGATGGCGTTGCAGTGCTTGGCCAAGGTGGATTTGCCGCACCCGTTCCGGCCCAGCACCGCCACAAAGGACCCCTCCTCCACCGTCAAATTCAAATCCCGAAACACAGAAATCCCGGAGCCGCCTTCTGCCTCCGGGTATGCATATGCCAGGTGCTCTGCCTGGATCGCTTCTGCCATAATGCCTCCTGCCGGCTCCCTGCCGGTCTTTTTTCTTGGTCAAAATTTCCGTCCGGACCGCGCCGGACACATCACGGCCCCGCCGGGGCATGCTCCACCCCGGTCCTCCCGGCCCGCCGGGGCGCGGGAGACCGGCTCAGGGCCCCGGCTCCCACCGGCCCGTCGCGCCGCAGGGCAGCGTCAGGCCCGAGGCGGTCACAGGCAGGCCCAGCTCGCCGCATTGGGTCCGGCCGCCGAACCGGGGGCCGAACACGGAATCCGCCAAATAGGCCACCACCGAGGGGGCCAGGCCCGTGGTGTAAGAGTTGATGAGCACAAAGAGCGGCCGGTCGGAGAGAATTTCCCGGACGGTGAGCAGGAAGGGATAAAAATCCCGCTCCATCTTCCAGATCTCCCCCGACGGTCCCCGGCCGTAGGAGGGCGGGTCCATGACGATGCCGTCGTACTTCCGCCCCCGGCGGATTTCCCGCTGGATGAATTTGCCGCAGTCGTCCACAATCCAGTGAACGGGCCGGCCGGCCAAGCCGGAGGCCGCCGCGTTTTCCCGGGCCATGGCCACCATGCCCTTGGCCGCGTCCACATGCGTCACCTGCGCGCCGGCGCGGGCGCAGGCCACCGTTGCCCCGCCCGTGTAGCCGAAGAGATTGAGCACCCTGATGGGG
>UREY01000037.1 GCA_900546915.1 uncultured Eubacteriales bacterium | reverse complement strand
GTATTGTTTCATATTGGAGAGCCTTCCGCAAGTCGGTGGTAGGTTTGACGCTTACCGTTTTCTGCGCCATTTTTGCAACTTTTGCAAAAGGACATTGCAAAAGTTGCGTTTTAAGACAGCCCCTTTTGTTGTGTCCGCTTCCGTCTGTGTGCCGTTTGCCGGGAGCGCATATGGGCCGCGCCAAGGGGTTTCCTGAGCGGACCGGGGCAAGCATGGGGGTGTTTTGCGCTCCCTCCTGTCCCGGGGCAGCCGGATGGGGACCAAAAGCCGCCGCCTCCAGCTTAAGCTGCCGGAGGCGGCGGGAAAGGGGTTATGATGGGTCCGGCCCTCAGGCCAGCTCACTGTAAGGCTGGGACTCCGGGGCAGTGGGCTCCGGGGTGCTGCCCTCCTCAAAATCCCGGTAGGCGATGAGGCCTGCGCCGGCGGGGATGAGCTTGCCGATGATGACGTTTTCCTTCAGGCCGATGAGGTGGTCCACCTTACCCTTGATGGCGGCGTCGGTGAGCACCTTGGTGGTCTCCTGGAAGGAGGCGGCGGACAGGAAGGAATCCGTGGCCAGAGAGGCCTTGGTGATGCCCAGCAGGACCATAGAGCACTGCGCCGGGCGGAGCTCCGTCTCTCCGGCATCAATCCGGGCCTGAAGGGCGGCGTTGGCGTCCTCAAACTCAAAGGAGTCCACCGTGGTGCCCACCAGCAGATCCGTGTCGCCGGGGTCTTCGATTTTGACCTTCCGCATCATCTGGCGGATGATGACCTCAATGTGCTTGTCGTTGATGTCCACGCCCTGCTGCCGGTACACGGCCTGAACGCTTTGGACCAGGTAATCCTGCACCGCTTCCACGCCGGAGATCCGGAGGATATCCTGGGGATACAGGGCGCCGTCGGTGATGGGCTGGCCCTTTTCCACCGGCTTGCCGTTTTCAATCTTCAGACCGATGGAGTAGGGGACCTGATAGGTTTTGACCTCGCCGTCGTCTGCTGTGATGGTGATGGTACGCAGGGCGGTGCGGTGGGTTTCGTCGATGGAGACGATGCCGGAGACCTCCGCAATCTGCGCCATCTTCTTGGGCCGGCGGGCCTCGAAAAGCTCCTCGACTCGGGGAAGACCCTGGGTGATGTCGTCGCCGGCAATGCCGCCGGAGTGGAAGGTCCGCATGGTCAGCTGGGTACCGGGCTCGCCGATGGACTGGGCCGCGATGATGCCGACGGCCTCGCCCAGATTGACCTCCTCGGAGGTGGCCAGGTTCATGCCGTAGCACACGGCGCACAGGCCGCTTCTGGCCTGGCAGCCCAGAGGCGTGCGGATATAAATCTTGTGGATTCCATGGGCTTCAAAGAGGGCGGCGTCCTCGGGCATCATGAGCTTGTTCTTGGGATGCAGGAGCTCGCCGGTCTTCGGGTCTACCACGTCGTGAACCGGGTAGCGGCCCCGGATGCGGTTGCCGAAGGTGTCGATGACGTGGCCCTTTTCCACCACCTCGCCCACCCAGATGCCGTGGGTGGTGCCGCAGTCGTGGATGCGGACGATCATATCTTGGGACACGTCCACCAGACGCCGGGTCAGATAGCCGGAGTCGGCGGTCCGCAGGGCCGTATCGGTCAGGCCCTTCCGGGCGCCCCGGGAGGAGATGAAGTATTCCAAGACGGACAGGCCCTCCCGGAAATTGGCCTTGACGGGGATCTCGATGGTCCGGCCGGAGGTGTCGGCCATGAGGCCGCGCATACCGGCCAGCTGGCGGATCTGGTTCATAGAGCCCCGGGCGCCGGAGTCGGCCATCATATAAATGGTATTGTATTGGTCCAGATTGCCCTGCAGGGCGTCGGTGACTTCCTTAGTGGTCTGCTCCCACTGTTCAACCACCAGGCGGTAGCGCTCGTCATTGGTGATATAGCCCCGTTTAAAGTACTGGTCGATTTTGACCACCTGCTGCTCTGCCTGCTTAATCAGGGTGTACTTGGCCTGGGGAATGTTCATATCGGCAATGGAGACGGAGATGGCGCCCTTGGTGGAGTATTTGTAGCCCAGGGCCTTCACCCGGTCCAGCATTTCCGTGGCGATGGTAAAGCCGTGCTTGCGGATGCACCGGTCGATGATCCGGCCCAGCTGCTTCTTGCCCACCAGGAAATCCACCTCCAGGCCGAACTCCTGGCCCGGCACGGAGCGGTCCACAAAGCCCAGATCCTGGGGAATGGGCTCGTTGAAGATGAGCCGGCCCACGGTGGCGTGAATCAGGCGGTAGGTCATCCGGCCGTTGATCTCTCTGCCGTAGCGCACCCGGATGGGGGCATGGAGTCCCACGTCGCCGTCTCCATAGGCCACAATGGCCTCTTCCACGCTGGAGTAGCTGTGCTTGGGCAGGAAGGAGGCCTCCCGCTTTCCCGCTTCCCGGGCGGCCTTGTTGGCGGCCAGGAACTCGTCGGCATCCACCAGCTGGTTCTGAGGCAGGTCGGTGTCTCCGGAATCGGTGACGTACACCTCTTCGGCGCCCCGCTCGGCCTTGCCCAGGCGGATATAGGTGAGGTAGTACGCGCCCAGGATCATATCCTGGGTGGGCACGGTAACCGGCTGGCCGTCCTGGGGACGGAGCAGGTTGTTGGCCGAGAGCATGAGCATCCGGGCCTCGGCCTGGGCCTCGGCGGACAGGGGAACGTGAACGGCCATCTGGTCGCCGTCGAAGTCGGCGTTGAAGGCGGTGCAGCACAGGGGGTGCAGCTTGATGGCCCTGCCCTCCACCAGAACCGGCTCAAAGGCCTGGATGCCCAGGCGGTGCAGGGTCGGGGCCCGGTTGAGCATCACGGGACGGTCTTTGATGATATCGTCCAGGGCGTCCCAGACCTCGGTCTTGCCCTTGTCGATCATTTTTTTGGCGGACTTGATGTTGTTGGCCAGGCCGTCGGAGACCAGCTTCTTCATAACGAAGGGCCGGAAGAGCTCGATGGCCATTTCCTTGGGCAGGCCGCACTGATAGAGCTTCAGCTCGGGGCCGACCACGATGACGGAACGGCCGGAGTAGTCCACCCGCTTGCCCAGCAGATTCTGCCGGAAGCGGCCCTGCTTGCCCTTGAGCATGTCGGACAGGGATTTCAGGGCCCGGTTGTTGGCGCCGGTGACGGGGCGGCCCCGGCGGCCGTTATCGATGAGGGCGTCCACGGCCTCCTGGAGCATCCGCTTCTCGTTGCGGATGATGATGTCCGGGGCGTTCAGCTGCAGCAGCCGCTTCAGCCGGTTGTTCCGGTTGATGACCCGGCGGTACAGGTCATTGAGGTCCGAGGTGGCGAACCGGCCGCCGTCCAGCTGGACCATGGGCCGCAGGTCCGGCGGGATGACGGGCAGCACGTCCATGATCATCCAGCTGGGCTTGTTGCCGGACTGGCGGAAGGATTCCACCACCTCCAGCCGCTTGACAATCCGCAGCTTCTTCTGGGCGGAGGCGTCCTTGAGCTCGCTGTGCAGCTGAGCCGACAGCTCATCCAGGTCGATGGCCTCCAGCAGCTCCTTCACGGCCTCGGCGCCCATGCCGGCCCGGAAATCGTCCTCGTATTTCTCCCGCATGTCCCGGTATTCCTTCTCCGAGAGGATCTGGTTCCGGGACAGGGGGCAGTCGCCGGGGTCGGTGACGATATAGGAGGCGAAGTACAGGACCTTCTCCAGGACCTTGGGGCTGATGTCCAGAATCAGACCCATCCGGGAGGGGATGCCCTTGAAGTACCAGATGTGGCTGCAGGGGGCGGCCAGCTCAATGTGGCCCATCCGCTCCCGGCGGACCTTCGCCTTGGTGACCTCCACGCCGCAGCGGTCGCAGATTTTGCCCTTATAGCGGATTTTCTTATACTTGCCGCAGTGGCATTCCCAGTCCTTGGTGGGTCCGAAAATCCGCTCGCAATACAGACCGTCCCGCTCCGGCTTCAGGGTGCGGTAGTTGATGGTCTCCGGTTTTTTGACCTCGCCGTAGGACCACTGACGGATCATCTCCGGAGATGCAATTCCGATTTTAATCGCATCAAAGGTGGCATTTGCCATACAATCGCGCCTCCTTTACTCGTCGCCGGCCGGCTCGCCGTCCTCCGGCGCGGCCAGGTCGCTGAATACATCCATAATATCCTCGGGGCCGTCCTCGTCCACGTTGTAGCCGGATTCAAAGACCTCCTGCTCGTCGGTGACGTAGGTTTCGTCCTCAGAGGAGTAGATTGCCTCATCATCCTCGTCCTCGTCCTTGAGCTCGATTTCGTTGCCCGTTTCATCCAGGACGCGGATGTCCAGGCACAGGGACTGGAGCTCTTTCACCAAAACCTTAAAGGACTCGGGCACGCCGGGCTTGGGCACGTTGTTGCCCTTGACGATGGCCTCGTAGGTTTTGACACGGCCGGTGATGTCGTCGGATTTTACAGTCAGAATCTCCTGGAGGGTGTAGGCCGCGCCGTAGGCCTCCAGGGCCCAGACTTCCATCTCACCGAACCGCTGGCCGCCGAATTGGGCCTTGCCGCCCAGGGGCTGCTGGGTGACCATGGAGTACGGGCCGGTGGACCGGGCGTGAATCTTGTCGTCCACCAGGTGGTGGAGCTTCAGGAAATAGGGGTAGCCCACGGTGACCAGATTGTCGAAGGGCTCGCCGGTGCGGCCGTCGTACAGGACGGTCTTGCCGTCCTCCCGAAGTCCGGCCAGCTTCAGGGTTTCCCGGATATCCTTCTCGTTGGCGCCGTCGAAGATGGGAGTGGAGACCTTCCAGCCCAGAGCCTTGGCGGCATAGCCCAGGTGCACTTCCAGCACCTGGCCGATGTTCATTCGAGAGGGCACGCCCAGGGGGTTCAGCACAATGTCCAGGGGGGTGCCGTCGGGCAGGAAGGGCATATCCTCCTCAGGCAGGACCCGGGACACAACGCCCTTGTTGCCGTGGCGGCCGGCCATCTTGTCGCCCACGGAGATCTTCCGCTTCTGGGCCACGTAGACCCGGACGACTTTATTGACGCCGGGGGGCAGCTCGTCGCCGTTTTCCCGCTTGAATACCTTGACGTCTACCACGATGCCGCTCTCGCCGTGGGGCACCTTCAGGGAGGTGTCCCGGACCTCTCTGGCCTTCTCGCCGAAGATGGCCCGCAGGAGCCGCTCCTCCGGGGTGAGCTCGGTTTCGCCCTTGGGCGTGACCTTGCCCACCAGATAGTCGCCGGAGCGGACCTCGGCGCCGATGCGGATGATGCCGTCCTCGTCCAGATCCTTCAGGGTGTCTTCGCCCACGTTGGGAATGTCCCGGGTGATTTCCTCCGGTCCCAGCTTGGTGTCCCGGGACTCGGTCTCATGCTCTTCAATGTGAATGGAGGTGAACACGTCCTCCCGGACCAGGCGCTCGTTGAGGAGGATGGCGTCCTCGTAGTTGTAGCCCTCCCAGGTGACGAAGCCGATGAGGACGTTTTTGCCCAGGGCAATCTCGCCCTGAGAGCAGGCGGGGCCGTCGGCGATGATCTGCTCGGCCTCCACCCGTTCTCCCACCTCCACAATGGGCCGCTGGTTGACGCAGGTGCCCTGGTTGGAGCGGGTGAACTTGGTCAGCTTATGGGTGACGGTTTCGCCGCTGTCGTATTTCACGGTGATGTTCGTGGCGGACACGGCGGTCACCTGGCCGGGGCCCTGGGCCTTGATGCAGACCTCGGAGTCCACGGCGCACTTGTGCTCGATGCCGGTGGCCACAATGGGGGCCTCGGTCACCATCAGGGGCACGGCCTGGCGCTGCATGTTGGCGCCCATGAGGGCCCGGTTGGCGTCGTCGTTCTGGAGGAAGGGGATGAAGGCCGTGGCCACGGAGCACATCATCTTGGGGGACACGTCGATGTAGTCGATCATGTTGCGGTCCACCTCGATGATCTCGTTGCGGTGGCGGCAGGTAATCCGGGCGTTGGCCAGGCAGCCGTTTTCGTCCACCGGCTCGTTGGCCTGGGCCACGTAATAATCGTCCTCCACGTCGGCGGTCATATACTGCACGGTGTCCGTGACGAAGCCGGTCTCCTTGTCCACCTTCCGGAAGGGGGCCTCCACAAAGCCGTACTCATTGACCTGGGCGTAAGAGGCCAGGTAGTTGATGAGGCCGATGTTGGGACCTTCGGGGGTCTCGATGGGGCACATCCGGCCGTAATGGCTGTAGTGCACGTCCCGGACGTCGAAGGAGGCCCGCTCCCGGCTCAGACCGCCGGGGCCCAGGGCGGAGACGCGGCGCTTGTGGGTCAGCTCGGCCAGGGGATTGTTCTGGTCCATGAACTGGGACAGGGGAGACGAGCCGAAGAACTCCCGGATGACCGCAGTGACCGGCCGGATGTTGATGAGGCTCTGGGGCGTGACGGCGTCCAGGTCCTGGACGGTCATCCGCTCCCGAATCACCCGCTCCAGCCGGGTAAAGCCCACCCGGAGCTGATTCTGAAGCAGCTCGCCTACGCAGCGCAGGCGGCGGTTGCCCAGATGGTCGATGTCGTCGGTGACGCCGACGCCGGCGGCCACGCAGCACAGATAGTTGATGGAGGCCAGAATGTCGTCGGTGATGATATGCTTGGGGATCAGGTCGTCCCGCCGCAGGGCGATGGCCTCGGCCCAGCCGTCCTCGGCTACGGTGTCCAGCATTTCCCGCAGGACGGAGAAGCGAACCTTCTCGTGAATTCCGTACGCCTTGGGATCGAAGGAGACGAACTGGGCCATATCCACCATGCCGTTGGAGAAGACCTTCAGAGTCCGGCCGCCCTCCAGGGCCAAAAGGGCCTGATTGACGCCCCGGGCGGAGAGCTCCTGGGCCCGGGCCCGGGTGAGCGTCTCGCCGGGCATGGCCAGAATTTCGCCGGTCATGGGGTCGGCCACCGGCTCGGCCAGAGTCTGACCGGACAGGCGGGACCAGATATCCATCTTCTTATTGAATTTGTACCGGCCCACCTTGGACACGTCGTAGCGCCGGGCATCGAAGAACAGCGCGTCCATATACGCCTCGGCGTTTTCCACTGTGGGGGGCTCGCCGGGACGCAGGCGGCGGTAGATCTCCAGGAGGCTTTCCTCCCGGGTCTTGCAGACGTCCTTTTCTATGGTGGCGCGGATGAGGGGATCGTCGCCGAACAGCTCCCGGATTTTGTCGTCGGTGTCCACCCCCAGGGCCCGGATCAGGCAGGTGATGGGCAGCTTCCGGTTTTTATCGATGCGGACGTAAAACACGCCCTGGTTGTCGGTTTCATATTCCAGCCAGGCGCCCCGGTAGGGGATGACGGTGGTGGTATAGGTGTGCTGGTCCGCCTTGTCCACCTCGTGGCCGTAGTACATGCCGGGAGAGCGGACGATCTGGGAGACGATGACACGCTCGCCGCCGTTGATGACGAAGGTGCCGCCGTTTGTCATAATGGGGAAATCCCCCATGAAAATTTCCTGCTCCTTGATCTCGTCGGTCTCGGTGTTGCGCAGACGGACCCGGACCTTAATGGGCCGGGCGTAAGTGGCGTCCCGCTCCACGCACTCCTCCACGGTGTACTTGGGGGCGTCCTTCATGGTAAAATCCAGGAAAGACAGCTCCAGCTTTCCGCTGAAGTCCGTGATTGTGCCCACGTCCCGGAAGACCTCCTGCAGGCCCTCGTTCAGGAACCACTGATAGGAGTCCTTCTGGATCTTCAGAAGATTTGGCATTTCCAGGATTTCCTGATATTTGGCATAGCTTTTCCGCATGGTCTTACCAAACAGCTGATCCTTGACCATCGCCATTTACGTCATCACAGCCTTTCTCTCGGCAAATGCCGGAATGATGTATGTTGATTCGTACGTCCGGGACCGTGGATTCTTTTTTCTTTTCCAGGTCTTGACACGGACCCGCCGCTGTGGTACTATGTTTCTGCACAATGGGGTGATAGGCAATGCGCATCACCACAGCATGGGCAACCATGATAGCACATTTTTCCGTGTTTGTCAATATTTTTTGGGCCACAGGGTCTGCTTTTTTCCGAGAGACGGATGTCTTCCGGGCTGGAAAAGGCAGCTTCTGTGGATTTCCTTTGCGCCGGAGACGGTTTTCCCGTTTCAGGGTATACCGCCCGGCTCCCTGAGAGCCGGGCGTATCCATACATTATGTAATAAAAGGAGAGGAAATTGTAGCATGCACAAGCACCCAATTCGCAGAGGCGCGGCCGCCCTGCTGGCCGCGCTGACCCTGGTTCAGGGCGCCGCTTTGAGCAGTTTGGCTGCCCAGGTGGAGCAGGCGGACGGCATTGCCGCCCTGAGCCAAACGAAGGAAGCTGCGCCCCAGCTGCAAAACGGCTCCGCCGTCATCCCGGCGGGAAGCAGCCCGGAGCAGGTGAAGGAGATCCTGGCCGAAGCCCTGGTGGCCAACGCCCAGGAGTTGGACGCCCAGAGCCTGGAGTGGGAGTACTATTGTACCGGCAAGAACGGCCTGCTCACCAACGACGCCTGGGGCTCCGTGAACGGCTTTACCAGCGAGAAAAAGGTCGTATTTGTTCCCACGACCTTTACCCACCCCGCTTTGGCGGACAATGAGGATCGAGACTATCAGGTGCGCCTGGCGGGCACGGAAACGGCGGTGACCCTGACCAAGCTGGCCAAGCAGCCGGCTTCCATTGTCCTGCAGGACGGCTGCACGGTTTCGCTGCCTTACCGGGAAGATGTGAGCGTGGACTACGACGCCCTGGGCCGGGCTATTTTTGCCGCTGCAGTGCAGGAGATCACCCCGGAGCTGCAGGCGGAGGATGTGTCCATAGAATATTACGCCACAGCAACAACGGGCTCTGTGGGAGATCTGGGCAAGGCCTGGATGCCTCTGGAGGGCGGCACGAAGAATGGGCTGTCCTATCCGGCGATTTCCGCCGGGACCCAGCGGATCCGCATCTCCTGGGCCGGAAATGATACATATTATAGTTGTTCGGCAGAGACGACCGTGATGATCACGGAGCGGTCTGAGGCGCCCTATGTGTTGCAGGACCCGGTGGGCAGCGTGACCCTGGCCCTTCGGGAGGACCTGACGGTGGACTACGACGCCCTCCGGACTCAAATTTTCCACGCAGTCATCGCCTCCTCTGAGGTGCTCACCCCGGAAAATGTGACGATACAATATTATTATCGGGGCATTACCGACCTGGACTCCAAATGGCTTCCCCTGGAAGGCGAGACTCTGGTAGGCAGCCTGTCCTATCCGGCCATTTCTGCCGGAGAGCAGAAAATCCGGATCACCTGGAGCGGGAATCAGACCTACGCGCCCACTGCTATTGAGTCGGCGGTTACGGTCCAGGACCGGGAGGAAATCCAGTTCCAGCTCCGGGAGGGTCCCTACTCCGTGGGGATGGTTTTCGACGGTGCCCAGAGCTATGATTATGAGGCAACGGCGGCCGCCATTTTTGAGGCCGTGGTGGCCGGGACCCAGCCGGTGCAGCTCACCGCCGACGATGTGACGGTGGAATACAACGCCAGCCTGCTGCCGGAGGTATATGAGGACTTTCAGCCCCTGGACGCCTCCGATCTGACCAACTTGAAAAAGTTCGGCACCGGCACCTGGCAGATCCGCATCTCCTGGGCCGGAAACCGGGAGTACCGGGGCGGCTCCGTTGTGGTGGAGGTAGAGACCACAGACAGCCGGCTGGAGAGCCGCGTGGCGCTCAAAACCGGCGTGTCCTTCTCCTATGATATGGACCCGGCGGTGATGAAGCAGGCGATCTTCGACAACGTCATCGACTGGGAGAACGCCCAGCTGCCGGAAAAGGAGACGCTGAGTCTTGAGGACTTTACCCTGGAATACTACAGCGAGGCGGTCCTGCTGGACGGCGGCATTCAGTCCGGCATCCGGAACTGGGCGCCTGTGGAAGGAAAGGTTTACGCCGTTGGCGGCGTGACCCTGGGCAGCTATCCCCAGATGGGCGCGGGCGAGCAGCAGATTCGCATTTCCTATCGGGGCAGCGCCGACTACCGGCCCAGCGACAGCGCAGAGGGAACCGTCAGCGTCGCCAAGGCCAAGGTCCAGGTGCGCGTCCACTCCGACAACATCTTTGCCGACGAGGCCCTGCCCGAGGGCTTTATCACCACCTCCCCGGCGGACCGGTTTGACTTCTACACCATTTATGCCGGGGTCACCAGCAACGTCACCACCGGGGTTTACCTGGATTTGCCGGACCGCTATACGGACAGCGCCGTCATCCGGCTCCTGGATCCCATTGTGGAGAAGATCTGGGGCAAGAGCTTTACGCAGATGCTGAACGACGGCGTCACCGTGGGCGAGCTCCGGGAGCTGCTGAATACGCAGGAGCTGCTGGATCTGCTGGAGACTCTGAACGTTGACACGGGCACCTTCGGGGAGATTCTCCGGGTGGTGGGGAACCTGCCCTCCATTGTGGACGGAGTCCGGGTCAGTTTCGGCACCCCCAACCGGGCGGGTCTTTACACCGTGGCGGTGGTCACCGACAACGAGAACTATGAGACCGGCGTGGGCATGGGCTTCCTCCTGGTGAAGATGCGCCTGTCCGGAGTACAGCTGACCTGGAATCAGGAGCTGAGCTCCATCAGCGCCGCAGAGGCCGAGGAGTTTGACTTTGGCGCCACCTTGTCCTATGACGGCGACGTCAGCATCTCCCAGGAGAGCGTTCACTACCTGTACACCGGTCTGACCAGCAGCTGGCGGCTTTACTCCAGCACCACCACACCGCCCACCGAGCCGGGCAGCTATGTGGTGACCGTGGTCACCCTGGGCGGAAATTATCAGGCCGCCCCCATCACCCGGAGCTTCCGGATCACCAAGTAAAATTTCCTGCAAACAGGACGTCTCCAGCCGGAGGCGTCCTGTTTTTACAGCTTGCCTGTGTTCTGTGGGGAAGATCTCCATGCGCGCGGCGGGAAACGGGGCGCTGGCAAGAAAACTGGAATCGCTTCTGCCGGTATGTACGAGGTCATCCCGGATTGTCTCGGGGAGCCTGGGGGAGCCTAGCGCCGCCTTGACAAATGGGGAAGGGAAAGGTAAAATAAAGCCGAAAGGCCCGGCCGGCCGTTTGGTCGGCAGGAAGGGGCTGGGGATGAAAGTTAGAATGAACTAACTAAAAAAGTCCCGGAAGAAACGCCCTGCAGGAGCCGCGCTGCGGCGCTGGAGGGCCCGTGTGAAAGAGGTGTACCCCATGCTGTGTTTACAGGAAATCAGTTGGAATGCGCCGGATGGAAGTCCGGTTTTACAAAATTTAAATCTCACCGTGCCGGAAGGAAAGCTGATGGTCATCACCGGCCCAAACGGCGGGGGGAAGACGACGCTGGCCCGGATCATCGCAGGAATTGAACAGCCGGCCTCCGGCCGGATTGTGCTGGACGGAGAGGACATCACCGGAATGGACGTGACCCAACGGGCTCGCTTGGGAATCAGCTTTGCGTTTCAGCAGCCGGTCCGGTTCAAGGGAATTACCGTCAGACAGCTGCTGGAGACGGCCGCAGGCGGGAGCCTGGAGGAGAAGCGGCTGTGCGATCTTTTGGGAAGCGTGGGGCTGTGCGCCAAGAATTACCTGGACCGGGAGGTCAACGCAACCCTCTCCGGCGGAGAGATGAAGCGGATTGAAATCGCCACGATTTTGGCTCGCCGTACCTGCTTGGCCGTATTTGATGAGCCGGAGGCGGGCATTGACCTGTGGAGCTTCAAAAGTCTCATTCATGTGTTCCGGCAGATGCATGAGGCTCGGAAGGAAACGCTGGTCATCATTTCCCACCAGGAGCGGATTCTGCGGATTGCCGATGAGATTGTGCTTTTGGCCGACGGGACGGTGCAGGCCCAGGGGCCGGGAGATGAAATGATGATGCGTGTGCTCACGGCAGGCGGAGTGAAAGCCGCCTGCTGCAGGGAGGAGGCGTTGTTTCGTGAATGAGATTACCAAAAAGCTGCTGAAGCTGGTTTCCGATTGGAGCGGCACGTTTCCCGGCGCTTACCACATCCGGGAGGACGGCTGCAGCGCCGGGGTCCGGTCCAGCGACCGGATTCACATAGAGAGCAAGACCGACCGGCCGGGCTTGGAGATTCGCATTTTGCCCGAAACGGTGGGGGAGACGGTTTCCATCCCCGCCTGCGTCACCCATGGGGACGTAGACGACCTGGTCTATAACGACTTCTATGTGGGCCGGGACGCCGATGTGACCATTGTGGCCGGCTGCGGGGTCCACACGGAGACCGGGGAGCCCGCCCGGCACAGCGGCATCCACCGCTTCTTCCTGGAGCCGGGGGCCCATGTGAAATACGTCGAGAAGCACATCGGCACAGGGGGCGGACCTGGACTTCGCTCCATCGACCCGGTTACGGAAATATATTTGGAGCGCGATGCCGTCCTGGAGATGGACACGGTGCAAATCGGCGGGGTGGACCGCTCCACGCGCAAGACCTCCGCCACCGTGGCGGCCGGGGCCAAGCTGCTGATTCGGGAGCGGATTTTAACAGAGGGGGAGCAGCAGGCGGACACGGAATTTCAGGTTACGCTGGACGGAGCGGGCGCTGCGGCGGACCTGATTTCCCGCGCCGTGGCCCGGGGCGCGTCCCGTCAGTCCTATTGCTCCACCATGACCGGCAACGCTCCTTGCAGCGGACATTCGGAGTGCGACGCCATCATCGACGGGACCGCCGTGGTGGATGCGGCGCCGAAGCTCTGCGCGCACCATGCCGATGCGGCGATGATTCATGAGGCGGCCATCGGGAAGATTGCCGGGGAGCAGATTTTGAAGCTGCGCACCCTGGGCCTGACGGAGCAGGAGGCCGAGGCGAAGATCATCGAAGGCTTCCTCAGCTGACGGGATCAGGAGGCGCCAGTGAAAATCCAAGTATTATACGGCATTTTGATCCCCTTTTTGGGAACGTCTTTGGGCGCAGCCTGCGTGTTTCTCATGAAGAAGGCCATGAGCGACAGGATGCAGCGGATTCTCACGGGATTTGCCGCCGGCGTCATGGTGGCTGCTTCCATTTGGAGCCTGCTGCTGCCCGCCATGGAGCAGGCGTCTGCCATGGGAAGGTGGTCCTTCGTCCCGGCAGTTGCCGGTTTTTGGCTGGGGATTTTGTTCCTGCTGCTTTTGGACCACCTCATTCCCCACCTGCACCGGAACAGCCGGTATGCAGAGGGGCCCCGGAGCCGGCTGCAGAAGACCACCATGCTGGTGCTGGCCGTCACGCTGCACAACATCCCGGAGGGCATGGCCGTGGGCGTGGTTTACGCCGGATATCTGACGGGAAACGTGGAGATTTCCGCCATGGGCGCTTTGGCGCTGTCTCTGGGAATTGCCATTCAAAATTTTCCGGAGGGCGCCATCATCTCGATGCCGCTGAAGGCAGAGGGTGTAAAGCGGACCCGTGCCTTTGCCGCCGGCGTGCTGTCCGGCATTGTGGAGCCTGTGGGGGCGGCGTTGACCATATTGGCGGCGAGCCTGGTGGTTCCCGCGCTTCCGTATTTGCTCAGCTTCGCCGCCGGGGCCATGCTTTACGTGGTGGTGGAGGAGCTGATTCCGGAGATGTCTCAGGGCAAGCATTCCAACGTGGGGACGGTCTTTTTCGCCCTGGGGTTTTGCGTCATGATGGTGTTGGACGTGGCCTTGGGCTAGTCGCAATTCCAGCCCTTGCGGCGCATTTTGAAAATTCTTCTTGCTATCTTTCGGCTCCTATGATATAATAACCCAGCTATGGAATGGAAGTCCTTCGGGATGTAAGATCGGCTTGCCGTCTGCCGGAAACGCGGCTGCCGCCCTGTCGGCGGATGGAGGTTCATTATTATGGAAGCTTTGAAAATTGTCATTTCAGTTTTGTTGTGCCTGGTCAGCGTGGCCCTGATTGCCATTGTGACGCTCCAGTCCGGGAAGGAAGCCGGCCTGTCCGGCGCCTTGGCCGGCGGCAAGGACAGCTATCTGTCCAAATCCAAAACCGGTAACCGGGATAAGTTGCTGGCCTCTCTGACCAAGTGGTTTGCCCTGGCCTTTGCGGTTTTGGCTCTGGCTCTGAACTTGGTGTAAAAAGCAGATAAACCCGGCATAGCCCAGGCGGCCGTGCCGGGTTTCTTTCCCGCCGGGAAGAAAAAAGGGCTGCCTCAAAATAGAATTTTCTAAAAACAACCTAATATTTATGGCACAGAAAACGAGTATTCTTCGTTTGATATGATCCCCCTAAAGTAGACCACGGAAATATGCAAAGTCTATTTTAGGGGG
>UREY01000036.1 GCA_900546915.1 uncultured Eubacteriales bacterium | reverse complement strand
CCGGAGGTGGCTGCTGTGGATTCCAGAGGGATCTCCAGAAGCTTCATGACCATAGCCAGGAAGTCGCCTCGTGTGACGGTCTCCTCAGGCCCAAAGCAGTTCTCTCCCGCGATTTGGGTTCCGGTGAACAGACCCGTATTTTTCATCCATAGGGCTTCAAATTCGTGGGCAGTCTGCTTCATGTCCTGATAGGTGGTGTTATCCAGAGGTTTGAGAATTTCAATGGTAACGGTCGCCTCATTGGATACGGCGCCGGCCTCATCTGTGACGGTAAAGCTGAAGGAGTCCGTTCCCACTTTGTTTTTCTTAGGCGTGTAGGTGAAGGCGCCGTCCTCGCCAAGGACCACTTCGCCTCGCTTGGGCGCCTGTACCACCGTGTAGGTCAGCTTGCCGCCCTCCGGGTCCTTGGCCTTGAGGGTCCCTGTGGCCTCCAAATTTTTGTAAGTTTCAAAGGAACTGCTTTCCGCCACAGGCGGCTGATTTTCTTTGCTGCGGATGGAAATGGTCAGAACGGCCTCCTGTTCCACCCGGTTGCCGTAAATCGGCAGATAAGTCAGCTGGGCCTCCTGTCCGCCGGCGGCAGTGGGGTGGAAGGTCATGGTGTCCAACTGCCCTGCGGTCAGAATGTCTCCCGGACAGATGATCCGGCTTCCCAACCGCACCGTGCCCAATGCGCTCTGAGGCACTCCGGTGATGCAGATACCGGTGAGGTCGTCAGAAGCGCCGGTGTGAAATTCGGCCGACTGGAAGCAGTAGACAGCCCCGGCGTCTACCTCCGGATTGGCTGCCAGGACCTGGGGCAGGGCCGCACACAGCATACATGCGGCCAGGGCCAGAGCCAAAAACCGCCTGCCCCAGCGGCCCAGGGAAAAGTGACGATGTGTCATGGAAAATACCTCCTTTAACGTGTGCAGAGGTATTGTTTGCTAAAACCAGAAAAACTATACGGTCATTCCAAAAATTCCCGCAGGTTTCTTTCCCGCAGCTCACCGTCATAGGACGGAGGCCGGTTCATATGAAAATTCAAAACTCCTGAAAATAGTTTTCCAAGCTTACGCCGGTGTAATAGTGCAGTAGGATTTCCTGGTATGTGCTTCCGGCTTGCGCCATTGCCTGCGCGCCGTATTGGCTCATTCCCACACGATGGCCGTAGCCCCGCGTTTGAAAGATGATTTCGTTTTCGGAAACACTGACGGCAAATATGGTGGAGCGAAGGCCCAGGAGGCTTCGCAGCTCTTTCCCCGTAAAGGCGACGCCTCCGATTTCCAATGTCTCTACGCCGCCGCCTTCTGTAGCTGTCACAGAGCCGAACCAAGCCTCCGGTTCTCCGGAAAGGTCGGCTTCGGGGTTCTGGGAGAGAATCCGAGCGGAAAACTCCTCCAGGGTGAAGGTTGCGGTATCCTCGTTATATGGAGCCTGCTCGCCCGGACTCTCCACCGATTGCAGATACGGCACTTCGCCGCCCCAAACCTCTGCGGCCGCTTCCGTCTGTCCGCCGGAGCAGGAAAAGAACGTAGCGTCAATCAGCGCTCCGTCATAGACCAGAACCTGTCCATCTGTATCCTTCACAGCCTGGGCGGCGGCCTCAGCCTCTGTAGAACCATTGGCCCCGGCCTGGGCACAGTAATTTTCGTAAGAAATCCAACCCTGGCAGCAGCTGGGATCCGTGCAGATGTCTGCATCCGGATGCTTGCTCAGGGAGGTTCTGCGCAGGGTATAGGTGCGAGACACCACAGCTTGCGCTTTCAACGCCTCTTCTTCAAAGGAAGCCGGCATCTCGGCCAGAATGACGCCGGCCAAATAATCATCCAGCGGCTTCTGCGCCACAGTTCCGTCCTCTAAAAGCACATCCAAAAGCATGGTGCCGTCCAGACTGTCTCCGCTGGGGACTGCCTGGATGGATGGCTGTGTGGTTGCTTCCGGCTGCGTTTCGGCCTCCGTCTCTTCCGTTTCTGCCTGCCGGTTTCTCAAAAATAGGGCGGGAATACACAGCCCAATGAAAATCGCCGTCAGGGTTAATACCAATGCCCGCTTCATTCCACATCCTCCTGTTCAGCCTGTCCAATTTGGGAGTTTCATCATAGCACTCTGCTGCCGGGGAATTTGCCGAAACCCCTCTTCCATTTTTGGGCTGTTTTTGGTATGATAGGGGAAAAAACGGTGAGGGCATGAGATGGAGCCAATTTATTGGGACGAAAGTATTTTTGTTTGTATCAAGCCGGCGGGCGTGCTGTCCACGGACGAGCCGGGCGGCTTGCCGGAGCTGGTCCGGCAGGCCTTGGGAGAACCGGGGGCCTGCGTGCGGACGGTGCACCGGCTGGACCGGGTGGTAAGCGGACTTATGGTTTTGGCCAGAACCCCGGAGGCAGCTGCCCATCTCTCCCGGCAGATTCGCGAGCAGCGCTTCGGGAAGGCGTACTTGGCTGTGGTTCACGGCTGTCCGGCGGAAGAAGCGGGGTGTTTTCGGGATTTGTTGCGGCGAGATAAGGCAGAGCGCAAAACATACGTGACGTTGGAGCCGGGGAAAGGGGTTCAGGAAGCCGTTCTTTCCTATCAGGTTCTCAGCCGGAACGGTCCGCTGTCCTTGGTGTCCATCCACCTGCAGACCGGTCGGACACACCAGATCCGGGCTCAGTTTTCGGCACGCGGCTTGCCGTTGGTAGGCGACCGCAAGTACAGCCTTCTCAACGATGCTTGCCCCATTGCCCTGTGGTCCCATAAGCTGTCCTTCCAACATCCGAAAACGGGAAAGCCCTTAACTTTCTGTCAGTCGCCTCCGGCGGAATACCCCTGGAGTGAATTTAACCTGTAATTTGAAAAAGGCGCCGTGCGGCTGGAAGCCGCTGAAAGAAAAAACAAACATCCGTGCCCCTCGTCAAGTGGGATACACGGATGTTTGATTTTGTTTACCAGACCTGTGTAAAGAGCCAATAAATGAATCCGTACAAGACGCTGGCAGCTGTACCAAATACCAAAACCGGACCGGCAATGGAGAAGAGCTTGACGCAGGTTCCGGTGACAATCCCCTCGCTGCGAAATTCAATGGCCGGTGCAGCGATGGAGTTGGCAAAGCCGGTGATGGGAACCAGGGTACCGGCTCCGGCAACCTTGGCCAAATTATCGTAAAGACTAAAACCGGTGAGCAGAATGGCAAGAAGCACCAGAGTCATGGATGTGGCGGTACTTGCGCCGGTTTTGTCCAAGCCGGCTGCCGTATAACCATTTTGAATCAACTGCCCCAGCACACAAATTAAGCCGCCAATCCAAAACGCGTGAAAACAGTCCTTCCAGATTGGTGAACTTGGCCTCATTTTCTTCACATATGCATCGTATTCCTTGGGATTCATGTCCATATGCCTACCCCCTTCGGAGATAGTCTATCCGGTTTTCACAAAATTACCCGGATTATTCGCTACGCAATGCCTTGACGGGATCCCGTCTGGCGGCAAACCGGGAGGGAATCAGGCCTGCAATCCAGGTCAGCAGCATACTGATGCAAACCAGGATCAGGCCGCCAGCCAAAGGTAACGTCGCTTGGATGGAAGTCAGACCGGTATATTTGTGCACAAAGTAGTTGACCACTAGATTCAGCAGCAGAGAAGCGCCGATGCCAATGGCCCCCGAGACAAATCCCACAATCAGAGTCTCCGCGTTAAACACATGGGAGACGTCCCGCTTGGATGCGCCGATGGACCGCAAAATGCCAATTTCCCGTGTCCGCTCTAAAACAGAGATATACGTGATGATACCGATCATAATGGAAGAGACAATCAGAGAAATTGCCAAAAAGGCGATGAGCAGATACGATATGCCGCTGATGATATCCGTCACAGCGGACATGAGAAGCGCAACGTAATCGGTGTAGGAGATCTGGTCTTCTTCTGAAACCTGTTGATTGTACTGGGCAATTCGTTCCGCAATTTGATCTTTGTCGGCGAAGGTGGAGGCGTACAAATGAATCTGACTGGGATCTTGGGGATCTACCCGGCCGAGGATTTCATAGTTTTCCTCCAGCGTGGCCTCGGAATACTGCGGCGGCATAAATTCGTCGTACATCACGGCGTATTGCGCATCCGTCCATGGACCTGCATCCAGAGCTAGCGCCAATTCCTCCGGAGCGGCAGCAGATAACCGGGCTGCCGCCTGCTGCCCGTAAGCCTCCGCGCCGGCTTCCCGGAGCGCCTCTTCTACCCGGGCAAAGAGGGTCTCATCATCCAGGCTTTGAATATACTCCGATACCGTGTCCGCGTCGACCCCCATACTGTCGGCATATTGCGCCTTTACCTGAGCTTCAATTTCTTCCCGGGTCATATCGGCCATCTGGGTTTGGACCAGGCTGTCCAAATACTCTTCCGGGGCGATCCCTGCAATATAGCGGTAAATTTCTGCTTTTTCCTCCGTATTTTGTTCTTTTAGATAAGACTGAAACGCGGCGGCCTTCTCCGAATCAGTCGGCAAGACCGTATCCTGCGTAAGGAACGGCAGGCCGGTAAAGACGTCTACCGTTTCATCCGCCTCCTGAGCCAGAAGAATGGAACTGGAGGCGGTTTGTTCCATCACATATTCTGACAGAGCGGCGGTATAGCCCAGCGTGCCGGTCAGCATGGTGGCAGTGGCGTCTTCCTTTGGCCGGATCACCCCTACAATATGCAGAGGTGTTCCCACAGAATCTGCATGATACAGGTAGTCCATACCGGACTCTGTCTGCGTCATGTCGGTATAGGAGCCGGTTTCTGCCTGATACTGCCACATTTCCGCCGGCAAAATCAATTTGAACTCTTTCCCACAGACCTCCTCAAAGGTCCACGCCTCCTGTCCCACATCCGAAATTTCTTCCCCCTCCATTGCTGCGGAGATCAGCTCCGGCAGCCGTTGGGAGTCCTTGAAACCCAAGCTGTAGAGAATCATATCTGCAATTTCATTGTGTTCATTTACAATGAGGACGACTTCGTCGAACTTTTGCGGCCAGGCGCCGTAAATTAAGTCATATTGATCGGTTACAGCGGAACTGACCGGACTATCTTCCCCGGCCAGCATTTCCTGCCAAATCTCCATGGAGCCGGACATCATGCTCTCTGCGGCAGCGCTGGACGTCATAGTTCCATAAGCGCCTTCCATGGCCTCCTGCATAGTCTCGGCAAAATCTGCCTGTATGATGGCGCCGGTGGCATCCTCTGTGTAAATGGGGAGCTTGAGATCATAAATATACTGCACCGCCGAAGCGTACTGGGCAATCCCCGGATCCGCGTCCAGAAATACCTTAAAGTCCTTCAGATTGTTTTCCTGAGAGGCCGTGCGATTGACGCTGTTAAACATGTCGTAGAGAATGGTGCTGGCATACACGCTGTCCGGCTCGCGCTCACCTTCCTCCGAATGCCGGGCCTCCATCATAGAGGTCATCAGGCTCAGCGTGTCTGTATTCTCCCGCATAATTTGAATGGGGTAGGAGGATAGCGTCTCTTCCTGGATCTGCTGGATATAGGCGTTGATCCCCGTAGACAGGGAGAGAATCAGCGCAATGCCGATGATCCCAATGGACCCGGCAAAGCTGGTCATAAAGGTGCGCCCCTTTTTGGTCATCAGGTTTTTCAGGGACAGAGAGAGGGCGGTCCAATAGGACATGGTCACATGTCCAAACTTTTTCGCGGAAGTAAGCGCTTCCTCTCTGGGGGAATACGGATTGGTGTCGTCCAAAATGCGCCCGTCCTGAATCCGGACGATGCGGGTTGCATAAGCCTGGGCCAGGTCGGGATTGTGCGTTACCATGATGACCAGCCTGTCTTTGGCGATTTCCCGGATCAATTCCATGACCTGGATGCTGGTCTCGGTATCCAGAGCGCCGGTGGGCTCATCGGCCAAGAGGACTTCGGGATTATTTACCAATGCACGGGCAATGGCGACCCGCTGCATTTGCCCGCCGGAGAGCTGATTGGGCTTTTTACTCAGCTGGTCGCCCAGTCCGACACGCTCCAAGGCCTCCCTGGCCCGCCTCCGGCGTTCTCCTCGGGAGACGCCGGAGATGGTGAGCGCCAACTCGACGTTTGCCAGCACGGACTGATGGGGGATTAAGTTGTAGCTTTGAAAAATAAAACCCACCGTGTGGTTGCGGTAAGCATCCCAATCCCGGTTCTTGAATTTTTTTGTGGAAATGCCGCCAATGGTCAATTCGCCGGAGCTATAGCTGTCCAAGCCGCCAATGATGTTGAGCAGCGTCGTCTTGCCGCCGCCGGAAGGGCCCAGAACGGCCACAAATTCACTTTGCCGGAACGAAAGTGAAACGTCCCGCAGAGCATGAACCTTTGTGGTGCTCACATTGTAATCCTTGGAGATGTGTTTTAATGTCAACATGCAGGCAGCTCCTTTGTCACATATGAAGATTAATTTTCATAATGAAAAAAAGTGTAGCACCATGCAGTTCCCTTGTCAACTCCTCTGCCGGGAACGTAACAGAAAGTTAAAAAATGGAACGGCAGCATGCCGTCTAAAACCGTTGCATCAAAGCCCATGCCGGACTTGCAAATTCTCTTTGCCTGCGGTATGATAGCCCTGTAGAGGAGGCGAGTGAAAATGAAACTTTTAATCCGGCAGCGGGTTTTTTCCTGGTCGGATACTTACGATGTATACGACGAAGATGGGCAGCCGAAATATTACGTCCGGGCGGAAATTTTGTCCTTGGGTCATCAGATCCACATCTACGCGCATGCAACCGGGCAGGAGGTGGGCATGATCAAAGAGAAGCTTTTGACGTTCATGCCGAAATTTGAAATCTACCGGGGCGATAGCTGCCTGGGCCTTGTGGAGAAGCAATTTACCTGGTTCCGGCCCCGCTACCAGGTGGATTATCAAAGCTGGCAGGTGGAGGGCGATTTTCTGGGTTGGGACTACCAGGTGACGGACGGCTCCCGCACTGTTATGACCATTTCAAAAGAGCCGTTCCATTGGGGAGATACCTACGTCCTGAATGTCCAGAACCCTGCCGATGAGCTGCCCGGCCTGCTGCTGGTCATTGCCATTGACGCGGCGAATTGTGACTCGTGAGGTGGGAAAATGAAGTACCGCACCATTTACTTTGATTTAGACGGGACATTGACGGACCCCGGACTGGGAATCACCAACTCGGTGATTTATGCCCTGACCCGGATGGGACGCACCGTGCCGCCCAGGCAGGCGCTGTACCGGTACATCGGCCCGCCTCTATGGGACTCTTTCCGCCGGTATGAGGCCATGACGCAGGAGGAGTCCAGCCAAGCCGTGGCCTTGTTTCGGGAGTATTTTCAAGAGCGGGGAAAATTTGAAAATCAGGTCTATCCCGGCGTTCCAGACATGCTGGGGCGTCTCCGGGAACGGGGAGACACACTGGTTTTAGCCACGTCTAAGCCGGAGCCCTTTGCGGTGGAGATCCTAGAGCATTATGACCTGGACCGGTTTTTCTCTTTTGTAGCAGGCGGTACCATGGATGACAAGCGCAGCGCCAAGGGCGACGTTTTGGCCTACGCCCTGTCTGCCGGTGGCCGGGAGGGAGCCGTCATGGTAGGCGACCGGAAGCACGACGTACAGGGCGCCAGAGAAAACGGAATTCCCTGTATCGGCGTTCTGTTTGGATACGGCTCCCGCCGGGAGCTGGAGGAGGCCGGGGCGGATGGGATCGCCGCTACGGTCCCGGAGCTGACGGAAATTTTGCTGGGGGAATGAAAATGGAGAAAATTACGAGCTTTACCGTAAACCATCTGACCTTAGAGCCGGGACTTTACGTATCCCGCAAGGACCGGATTGGAGCCGAGACCGTCACAACCTTCGACCTGCGCATGACCGCCCCCAATCGGGAGCCGGTGATGCACACGGCGGAGATGCACGCCATAGAGCATTTGGGAGCTACCTTTTTCCGCAATCATCCCGATTGGGGAGAACGGACGGTTTATTTTGGCCCGATGGGCTGCCGGACCGGCTTTTATCTGCTGTTGGCAGGCGATCTGGAGCCCCGGGATATTGAGCAGATTGTCCAGGCGGCATTCCGATTCATCCGGGATTTCGACGGTCCGATTCCCGGCGCGGCAGCCCGGGACTGCGGGAACTACCTGGATATGAATTTACCTATGGCCAAACTTCTGGCGGCCCGGTATCTGACAGTCCTGGAAAACCTGGACCGGGTGCATACCAGATATCCGGAATCGGAATAAAGGATACAAAAGAGGTGGAAACATGAAAAGATTAGGAATCATTGGCGCCATGGAGGTGGAGGTCTCCCTGTTGCGAGAGCAGTTGGAGGCGCCTTCTGCGTCCCAACGGGCCGGGATGACGTTCTGGTCCGGGCTTTTGCGGGGAATGCCGGTGGTAATTGTCCCGTGCGGCGTGGGCAAGGTCAATGCTGCGCTCTGCGTACAGGTGATGGCGGATTTATATGGCGTGACCCATGTGGTGAATACCGGCATTGCCGGTTCTCTGGACGCGTCGCTGGAAATTGGAGAGATTGTGATCTCCTCCGACGTGATGTATCATGATGTCCAGGTGGGAACCATCGGAAATTATCCCCGGGGTCAGGTGCCCGGAATGGATGTACGGGCTTTTCCAGTGGACCGGACGCTGGGCGCATTGGCCGCAAGGATATGCTCGGAACAGGGCATCGCTTACCGAACGGGAAGGATTGTATCCGGAGACCAGTTTATCTGTGACAGCGGGATCAAGGCGGAGATTGCAAGCCAGTGCGGTGGCCTTTGCGTCGAGATGGAGGGCGCCGCCATTGCCCATGCGGCCTATCGGAACCGTCTTCCGGCGTTGGTTTTGCGGGCCATCTCCGACAAGGCGGATGACTCAGCCGCCATGGATTACCCGGCCTTTGAGGCTTTGGCGGCCGAACGGTGCGCCGGGCTGACCATGGCGTTGGCGGAATCTCTGGCAAAGGAGACGGATGTGCTGTGAATCCAAACAAAACCGGCGATTTAGACAGCCAGGGGATTGGGAAGCTCCTGCTGCGGCTGGCGCTGCCGACCATTACGGCGCAGCTGGTCAACGCGCTGTACAACATGGTAGACCGCATTTATATCGGCCACATCCCCGTGGTGGGGAAGACCGCGCTGACCGGCGTCGGCGTCTGCCTGAGCCTGATTATGATCATCTCCGCCTTTGCCGCCCTCACGGCCATGGGCGGCGCGACTCGCGCTTCCATTCTGCTGGGCAAAGGACAGCGGGATACTGCAGAACGGATTTTGGGCAACTGCGTCACCGGCTCCGTCGTGGTGGGCCTGGTGTTGACTGCGGTATTTCTGTCCTTCAGCCGGCCGCTGCTCCTGGCCTTTGGCGCCAGCGAAGAGACGATTGTCTACGCTGTGCAGTATATGAAGATTTATGCTCTGGGTACGGTGTTTGTAGAGCTGGCCCTGGGACTCAATGCCTTTATTACCGCCCAGGGCTTTGCCTCGGTGGCCATGATCAGCGTGCTGATCGGCGCGGTGGCCAATATGATTTTGGACGCCGTATTGATCCTGGTTTTTGATATGGGAGTCGCCGGCGCCGCTCTGGCCACGATCATTTCCCAGGGCCTTTCGGCTCTCTGGGTCGTCCGGTTCCTTTTGGGCCGGAAAACCGGCTTACGCATCAAAAAAGAGAACTTGCGATTGGATTGGAAGCTCTATGCGCCCTGCTTGGCTTTGGGCATGTCGCCGTTTGTGATGCAGTCGACGGAGGGTGTGATTTCCGTCTGCTTTAACGCTTCTCTCCAGAAATACGGCGGGGATTTGGCGGTAGGCGCGATGACCATCTTGTCCAGCGTGATGCAGTTTTCCATGCTTCCTTTGCAGGGGCTGACCCAGGGGGCGCAGCCCATCATCAGCTACAATTTCGGCGCCGGAAATGCCGATCGGGTGCGGAAGACCTTCCGGCTTTTGTTGCTTTGCAGTTTGGCCTATTCAGTTTCTTTGTGGCTTGTGGCCATGCTGCTTCCGGATTTGGTGGCAAGAATCTTCACGCCGGACGGGACCCTCATCGCATACGGCGCCTGGGCAATGCGGATTTATATGGCGGCCTCGCTCATTTTTGGCGCGCAAATCGCCTGCCAGCAGACCTTTATTGCATTGGGCAACGCAAAAGTGTCCCTGTTTTTGGCTGTCTTGCGGAAGATCATCCTGTTGATTCCCTTGATTTTCATTCTCCCCCTGTTTTTCCGGCAGGGTGCAGAGCAAGCCATGGCCGTCTTTCTGGCGGAACCGGTGGCAGATACGTTGGCAGTTGTCACCACAGGATGTACCTTTGCCATTTTATTCCGAAAAACAATGAAAAACCTGGAGGAACCGGCATGCACGCAGAAAGCTTGATTTTTGATGTGGACGGGACGCTTTGGAATTCCGTGGACCTGGTGGTCAAGGGCTGGAATTTGGCTCTGGAGGAGGCCGGTCTGGCGCCCACCTGTATGGCAGAGGGAATCCGGCCTTTGTTTGGCAAAACGATGGACGAGATCGCCCGGGCCTTTCTTCCGGACCAGGCGCCAAAGCGGCGGCAGGAGATCATGGACTCCTGCATGGTTTGGGAAGAGCGGGTGATGCAGGCGGATCCCTGCGATATTTTCTACCCCGGGGTGCGGCACGGTCTGGAGGCTTTGGCCCAGCGCCATCGCCTGTTTATTGTCAGCAACTGTCAGAGGGGATATATCGAGCTCCTTCTGGAAAAAGGAAATTTGGGAACCTGGATTCGGGACCATGCCTGCTTCGGCGAAACCGGCCTGTGCAAAGGGGAGACCATTCGCCTTTTGATGAAGCGCAATGAGATCCGCAGCGCCGCCTACATCGGAGACACCCAGGGGGACCGGGAAGCGGCCTGCCTGGCGGGCATCCCGTTTGTCTGGGCGGCCTATGGCTTCGGCCGACCGGAGGCCTGGGATGCCAGGGTGGAGACCTTTTCGCAACTGGAGCAGCTCTTCTGACCGGGAGCGGCGGGATGGCAATGAAAAACGGCATCGTCCATAAAAGGACGATGCCGTTATGAATGGGCAGGGGAGAAAGATCAGATGGCGCGCTCGACTTTGTTGGAACGGAGACATCTTGTACAGACGTATACATGGCGCGGAGTACCATCGACAATCGCCTTGACGCGCTTTACATTGGGCTTCCACATTCTGTTGGACCGTCTGTGGGAATGGGAGACCTTAATGCCAAAGGTAACGCCCTTGCCGCAAATATCGCACTTAGCCATTCGCTGCACCTCCAATCCGTAGAAAAATCGCCGGAAAATCCGGGCGGACACATCCACTATAATACCAGACTCGCTGTCAAATTGCAAGGGGAAAAAGGAAAAAAACCAAAAATTTTTAAAATCCGGTTGATATCCCAGGCACGGTTCGCTATAATAGATTTGTATCAATTTTGTGGAAATTTGAATGAGGTGACAGGCATGATCGACACATACAGTGTGCCGCTGACCCAGTTGGTTCAGGAATTCAAGCTGATCCCCGCCTACCGGTCCAGCGATTACGAGGCCATCCGCGTCACGGTGGAAGACGTCTCCCGGCCGGGCTTGCAGCTGGCCGGGTATTTCGACCACTTTGAGCCCATGCGGCTGCAGGTTCTGGGCAATGTGGAAATGAGTTACCTGCGGAAAATTTCCCGGGAGCAAAGAAGCATCATCTTTGACCGGCTGTTTTCTTTCAAAATCCCCGCGTTAATCATCGCCCGGGATATGGACCCGGACGAGACCTGTATGGAAATGGCCCGAAAGCACGACATCACCATCCTGCGCTGCCAGGAGGCCACCTCTTACATGGTTTCCAGTTTAATCTCCTTCCTGAAAAACGCGCTGGCTCCCCGCATCACCCGCCACGGCGTCCTGGTGGACGTATATGGGGAAGGGCTGCTTCTGATGGGGGAGAGCGGGATTGGAAAAAGCGAGGCCGCCGTGGAGCTCATCAAGCGGGGACACCGCCTCATCGCCGACGACGCCGTGGAGATCAAGAAGATCTCCTCCACCAGCCTAATGGGGACGGCGCCGGATTTGATCCGGAACTACATTGAACTCCGGGGCATCGGCGTCATCAATGTGGCAAAGCTGTTCGGCATGGGCGCCATCAAGGGGGAAAATGTCATTGATTTGCTGATTAACATCGTCCCCTGGAGCAACCACGCCATTTACGACCGGCTGGGGCTGGAGGAACAATACATCGACATTTTGGGGGTCAAGGTGCCGCAGATTACCATCCCCGTGACTCCCGGCCGGAACCTGGCCGTCATTTTGGAGGCAGCTGCCATGAACAACCGGCAGAAAAAAATGGGTTACAACGCGGCGGTGGAGTTTACGGAGCAAATCAACAAGCACTTCGACGAAAGCATGGGCCAGCAATTCTAACCCAAAACCCCGGCGGACGCCCGCCGGGGTTTTTCATGCCATATGGTCGGGGATGAACAGCAGGCCGGTGCGGGAAACCTAGGACAGCCCCAGGAATTGCAAAATCTCCGGAGCGTGTTCTACCAGATAGGTGACAAACGGAGTCAAAATTGCGGCCAGCTTTTTGAAATTATCCGCTGTATCGGCGGTCTGCTTGACAAAGCCGGCAAGGCGGGCCAGAGGGTTCTGTTTCTTGTCCTTTGCATCCTTTTTCATCTCTTGGGCCAGCTGTTGTACCTCCTTGCCGGCGTTTTGACTTTCAAAGATAGAAATCAGTGTTGTAACGAGTCGGTCGTTGGCCGTATCTTGGTGCTCCAGAACGGTTTGCAAGATCCTTTCTGCGTCTGCACTGCTGTTTCGGATTGGGCAATTGGAGAAGTTGTAATAGTTCCCCTGGACAATTGTTTGTTGCATGACGCTGGCGAGATCCTGTTGAGGGGATTCCCGGATGGCCCGGTTGATAGACTCGATGTTCTCCGTCCCCAGAGCGGTACCCAGGATGTCGTCAACCGGATACATCTCCAATTCGTCGTCTTCCAAAGAGGGCAATGCTGTGATTCCCTTCGTCTTGGCCTTTAAAACCGGAATCAAGGGAAAACGGGCAGTCTGCTTGTTTTTCTGCATCACAATATATTCCTTTGCCTGCAGATCCAGTTCTTGGTTGATGCGAAGGATTTCCTGCCGGAGAGTCTGCAGCAGCTGCCAAGGCGGCGTATTGGATTTTGCATAGACGTCGATGTTTAAGATAGAATCCCCGCCGCCCATGTCCACTACGGCGGAGAGCCCGTTCAACGGGTCCAGGTTTATCCGAAAGCCCCTGCGCCAGTTTTCCCTGATGTTTAACGATTGGTAAAAGTGGATGATCAGCCGGTGTATGACGCTGTCGGGAAGGTAGGAATAGACCATCTCATATGCGATGTGTTGCGTCCAGCCGGTAGGGTGCAGCTGGTCCGGCATCGTGCTTTTGCACAGGGCTGGAATTAATTCCACCTCAGGTGAGATAGAGTAGGAGAGACGGAATTTTCGCATAATCTCCAGCACATAGTCCCGCTCCTGGGCCGTGTAAGTGACATGAGGCAAAACGCCGCCGTCCGGGCGCTGCAGCAGGTCCAAAATGGCATCGGTGCGAATGATCCCATTGATCGCGTATCTGGCGCCGAAGCAGATGATGCGATACACCGCGTTGGTCAACCAAGCCGGGTTTAAGACCTGGTATTCCTTCAGTTCGGTTTGATCCTCCGGATTTTGATGGTAGCTGAAGCAAACGCCCAAGTCGTTGAACCACGATAGGAGCCAAGTGCAAATTTCCGGATTGGTTTCCCCATGTTCCCGGCAGATTTGATGATACGCCTCTCGGTCGATGTAGTTCCGCTTTTCCCGGGCGAGGTCGAGCAGGGATTCCCGAATGCCGGCCCATGTGGACGGGAACTCCATCCTGCAGCTGTCCAGACGCCACGCCTGCTCGACGATGGCTTCCGTCAGCGGCTGGAAGGAGGCCTGACTTCCGTTTTTGGCGGAATAGGGAATGATTTGGACCAGGTTGGGAAACTCGCGATGCAGCCTGGTGGAGTCCAATTCCCAGGTTGGTATGTCGTCCCAAAGATTGATGGCCAAAATGACGGGAGAGCCCTTGGCAAAGCTGTTGATGTTGTTTAGCCAATACCGGGCCTGACCGGTCAGGTCACGCATCCGGTTGCATACCACCACGACATAGCAGGTCCGGGTGGTCAGAAAGCAGCGATGCATGGCATGCATGATCTCCTGACCGCCGAAATCCCAGAAGTGGATATGAAAATCCCGATCCGGCTGCTGGACATGGTAATCCGAAATATCAATACCCGGTGTGACCTCGGTGGGATAATCTCCCGCATCGCCGCCGTGCAGAAGCCGCTGGATGGTAAAGCTTTTTCCCACGCCCCCGTCGCCCAGGAAAATCACCTTGGACTCCCGGATGGAGGTCTTAGGCGCACGGTAATAGGCTTCCACAAGCTCCCGGGGTTGAGAAAACAAACTGACGGGCTGGACGGACAAGGTCGTACCAGCCAGGAAAATTCCAGAAAAATATAAACTTTCATCGAAAGAATTCCATAATCTTAGAGGCGCAGAAATGATCAGTTCGTCAGCATCCGCATAAAATGGAAGGCGGAGTTTCAGCAAATCTGCAGGGATGCTGCGTAAGGAAAGGTTTTGAATAAACAGCTGCTTTAAATGCTGTTGCTTTCCCAAAGAGGCTGGAAGATGTGTGATGGGGGTGTTGCTTAGATTTAGAAATTCAAGAGAATCCGGCAGAGAGATGTCCTCCAAGCTGCTGATGTTTGTGTGACGCAGGCCCAAGGATTGGAGGGACTGGGGCAGAGAGATGCCCTCCAAGCTGCTGATGTTTGTGTTACTCAGGTCCAAAGATTGGAGGGACTGGGGCAGAGAGATGTCCTCCAAGCTGCTGATGTTTGTGCCACTCAGGTCCAAAGATTGGAGGGACTGGGGCAGAGAGATGTCCTCCAAGCTGCTGATGTTTGTGCCACTCAGGTCCAAAGATTGGAGGGACTGGGGCAGAGAGATGTCCTCCAAGCTGCTG
>UREY01000035.1 GCA_900546915.1 uncultured Eubacteriales bacterium | reverse complement strand
CCCCCGAATTCGTCATACCCCTGCCGCGAGGCAAGCGCTTAACCGCCGAACACAGACAGCAGGAAGCCTGCCGCAATGGCGGAGCCGATGACGCCTGCCACATTGGGGCCCATGGCATGCATCAGCAGATAATTGGTGGGGTTGTATTTCCGGCCCACATCCTGGCTGACGCGGGCAGCCATCGGAACCGCAGATACGCCGGCAGAGCCAATCAGCGGGTTGACCTTCCCCTTGGTCACCACGTACAGAACCTTACCCATCAGCAAGCCGCCGATGGTGGACAGTGCGAAGGCAAATACGCCCAGGGCAATGATCTTCAGCGTATTGAGATTCAGGAAGGACGCGCCGACCATCGTAGCGCCCACGGAGGTAGAGAGCATAATGGTGACGATGTTCATGAGCGCATTCTGCACCGTGTCCGACAGCCGTGCGGTCACGCCGCATTCCCGGAACAGGTTGCCCAGCATAAGACAGCCGATCAGCGGAGCTGTGGAGGGCAACAGGATCGACACAAATACCGTAACCACAATGGGGAAGATGATTTTCTCGGTTTTGCTGACTTCCCGAGCCTGCTTCATCACCACTCGGCGCTCCTTGCCTGTGGTAAGCAGCTTCATAAACGGCGGCTGAATCAGAGGAATCAATGCCATATAGGAGTAAGCCGCGATGGCAATGGGGCCCAGCAGATGGGGGGCCAGCTGCATCGTCAGGAAGATGGCGGTGGGGCCGTCGGCTCCACCGATGATGCCGATGGAAGCCGCTTCCGGGCCGGTAAAGCCGATGCAAATGGCCAGGAAAAACGCCACAAAGACGCCCAACTGAGCCGCAGCGCCCATCAGCATGCTCTTGGGATTGGAAAGCAGCGGGCCGAAGTCCGTCATAGCGCCCACGCCCAGGAAAATCAGGCAGGGATACAGGCTGGTTTTGACGCCGATGTAGAAAAAGTCCAGCAAGCCGCCCTCCGCCAGCACATGGCCGTAGCTGTGGTAGAACGCACTGCCCTCATTCATAAAATCGTCCCACAGCTCCTGGTGGTACAGGCCTCCCAAGGGAAGATTGCTCAGCAGACAGCCAAAGGCAATGCCCACCAGCAATAGGGGTTCAAATTTCTTTACAATACCTAAGTACAGAAGCACACAAGCAATGACAATCATGACCAGGCTTTTCCAGCCGTCGCCGACAAAAAAAGCGTTGACGCCTGAGTCATTCCAGAGGCGCTGCAGCGTTTGCCCAATATGAAATGCAAGCATGGGTCGTCCCCCCTACGCCAGAACAACCAGAGGCGCGCCCGACTCCACCGTGGCGCCTTTGGCCGCTACAATTTGGGCGACAGTACCGTCCTTGGGGGCAACAATTTCATTTTCCATCTTCATTGCCTCCAGAATGATCAATACCTGACCGGCTTTGACTGCCTGTCCCTGCTGAACCTGAACCTTCAAAACGACGCCGGGCATCGGCGCCTTCACCACCTCGCCGGCAGCCAGCGCGGCGGCAGGGGAAGCCGCTGGAGCAGCCGGAGCGGCGGGGGCGGCAGCCGGCGCTGCCGGAGCGGCAGGCGCAGGAGCATAAGCCTCATATTCGTCCACCAGCATCGCCTTTCCGGCCTCGACCTCCACCTCATAGGTGCGGCCGTTGAGGGTAACCTTATATTTCATCTCTACGAAACCTCCTTAATGGAAATGAAGCGGAGCTCGTTGACCGGTTTCCCCATCCGGTCGGCCACAATGGCCATGAGCATCGCAGCCGTTTTGGGATCGGTATTATATAGCTTCAGCTTACCGGCAGAGCCCGGCGCTGCGAGGCAGCTCTGTACCGGCGCAGCTGCGGGAGCGGACTCCAAAGCCGGCTCCTGCTTTTTTTGCGCCGATTGCATCACCTTCCCCATAATTGCCATGACGGCCATCAGCAGCGCGATTCCGAAAAACACCACCAGATAGCCCGTGACGGCAGCCAGACCTGCCTCTCCAATGGAAGAAATCACATCCGTCAATACCATGGACCGTCCCTCCTTAGAGCGCCTCGATGGTGTACGTGGCCTCATTCTCCTCCCGGGCCTTGCGTTCGGCAAAGAACTTCTCAGCCAGCTGGGGGAAGGCAATATAGCTCAGCACATCCTCGTCGCTGCGCGCAATGCCCTTCAGTTCCTTTTTCGTCTTCTGGAAAATCGGCTCCAATGTGTCGGCGTAGCGTCCGGTGAGGGGCTTCTCATCACCCAGAATCTTTTTCCGCACCTCCGGATCAATGGGAGCGGGCGTCTTGCCGTACTCGCCCCGGCAGTAGGCCTTGATCTCCTTGGACACGTTCCGGTAGCGCTCCCCATCCAACACGTTCCGCACTGCCTGCACACCCACCATCTGACTGGTGGGCGTCACCAGAGGCGGATAGCCCATGTCTTTCCGGACCTTGGGCGTCTCCACCAGAGCCTCGTCGAAACGGTCCAAGGCGTTCATCATTTTCAGCTGGCTCAGCAGGTTGGAAATCATACCGCCGGGGACCTGATAGCTCAAGCACTGGGTATCCGTCACCATGGACTTGGGCATCAGGGTGCCGTCTTTTATGTAGCCGTCGCGAATGGGCTTGAAGTAATCGGCAATGGCTTTCAGCGCCTGATCGTCCAAATCGCACCCGTAGCCCAGCTGCCGCAGCGCATAGACCAGCGTCTCTGTGGCAGGCTGAGAGGTACCGCCGGAGAAGGGAGAAATGGCGGTGTCGATGATGTCCACACCGGCTTCCACCGCCTTCAGGTATGTCATGAAGGCAAGGCCCGTGGTAGAATGGGTGTGCAGGTCCACGGGCAAGTCCACCGCATCCTTGATGGCAGACACCAGGTCATAGGCCTCCTTGGGGCCCATGATTCCGGCCATATCCTTGATGCAGATGGTGGCAACCCCCATAGCCTTCAGCTCCTTGACCATCTTGACATAATTGGCCTGGGTGTGAACAGGGCTGGTGGTATAGGAGATGGTGCCGGAAGCAATCGCCCCGGCTTTCACGGTCTCCTCAATGGCGACCTTCATATTGTTTACATCGTTCAGGGCATCAAAAATGCGGATGATATCAATCCCGTTTTCCACGGATTTCCGGACAAACATCCGGACAAAATCATCCGGATAGTGAGAATAGCCCAGAACATTCTGACCGCGGAGCAGCATTTGCAGCTTGGTGTTGGGCATCTTCGCCCGGATCTTCCTCAGCCGCTCCCAGGGATCCTCCTGCAAATAACGCAGGCAGACGTCAAAGGTCGCGCCGCCCCAGCATTCACAGGCGTAATAGCCCGCCCGGTCCATCGTAGGCAGAATGTCCTCAAACTTGCTGTAAGGCAACCGGGTGGCAATGAGGGACTGGTTGGCATCCCGCAGGACCGTCTCCACAAACTGGACCTTTGGAGCCTTCTGTTTTCCATTTTGTGCCATAAGGCAAAACCTCCATGTAACCGCACTTGCGGTTCAATTTTGCAATAAATCGTCTGCGGGAAATGGCCGCACAGCTGCCGGGTATGGGCAGACGCACGGCCCTTCCCCGCAGACTTGCATTCCATGCGTCGCAGAGGCCTTCCGGCAGGGGCTATTTTCTTCAGGCGCAAGCTGTGCCGCCGAGCCTTCTCCAACCGCCCCACCGGCTTACCCACAGGCGGCAGAAGCCGCCTGTGGGGCAGGAAACGCATTATTTTGCCTTGGGCCCGGCCTCTGCAATGTTCTTGGGCATATTGGGATACTTTTTGGCAAAGTTCTCCGCAAACATGTTGGCCAGCTTGTTGGCGGCTGCCACATAGTCCTCCTTGGTTTTACCGTTGGCAATCCACATGGTCTCCGGATTCAGAATTTCGGAGGGGCATCCGGTTACCGCCTTGGGCATTTCCACATTAAAGATCTCAGAGTGCTCATACTCCGCCTCGGCCAGCTCGCCGTTCAAAGCGGCTGTGATCATGGCCCGGGTATAGCGCAGCTTCATCCGGCCCGCCTTGCCCAGCTCCTGGGCAGAGCCGCCGGCCCAGCCGGTGTTGACCAGATACACCGATGTGCCGTACTTCGCAATCTTCTCACCCAGCATGTTGGCATAGACCGAGGGGTCCATGGGCATAAAGGGCTCGCCGAAGAGCGTGGAGAACGTGGGCTTGGGCTCCGTGATGCCCCGCTCGGTGCCGGCCAGCTTCGAGGTAAAGCCGGTGACAAAGTGATACATCGCCGCGTCCGGGCTCAGCTTAGAAATCGGAGGCAGCACGCCGAAGGCGTCTGCGGTCAGGAAAACAACCACCTTGGGAATGCCGCCCACGCCGGGAACCGCTGCATTGGAAATAAAGTCGATGGGGTAGCCCACCCGGGTGTTCTCCGTCAGGCCGGCATCGTCAAAGTCAAATTCCCGGGTCTCGGGATCCAGGGCCACATTCTCCACCATCGCGCCGAAACGAATGGCATTGTAAATGTCCGGCTCGTTTTCGGCAGACAGGTTGATGCACTTGGCATAGCAGCCGCCTTCAATGTTGAATACGCCGTCGGCGGACCAGCCGTGCTCGTCGTCGCCGATCAGCTTCCGGTTGGGATCGGCGGACAGGGTCGTCTTACCGGTGCCGGACAGGCCGAAGAAAATGGCCGTCTCATGGGTGACCGGGTCCATATTGGCAGAGCAGTGCATGGGCAAAATGCCCTCTTTGGTCAATACGTAGTTCATGGTAGAGAACACGCTCTTTTTGATCTCACCGGCATACTGGGAGCCGCAGATGACAATGAGGTGCGCCTCGTAGTCAATCATAATGGCCGCTTCGGAATGGACGCCGTCTACGGCGGGATCGCAGTGGAAGCCGGGGGCGGCAATGACCGTATAGTCGGCCTCCCCGTAAGCCGCCAGCTCTTCCGGGGTCGGCCGGATCAGCAAGTCACGGATGAACAAGTTCTGGGAGGCCAGTTCATTGACCACGCGGAACTTCTTGGTATACTTGGGATCGGCGCCGGCAAAGCCGTCAAAAATAAAGATCTCTCTGCCCTGGAGGTAAGCGCAAACCTTCGCCAAAATGGCATCGAAACGCTCCTTGGCGATGGGGCGGTTCACCTTGCCCCAGGCGATGTCGTCATGAACGGCAGGGGTGTCGACAATAAACTTGTCGTCGGGGGAGCGGCCCGTGTACTTGCCGGTGGTAACGACCAGCGCGCCGGTATTGCTCAGCTTTCCCTCACCCCGGCGGAGCGCCGCTTCCGTCAGCTGTGCAGGGCCAAGGTTCCGATAGACGGCGCTGGGATTCAAAATTCCCAGTTTTTCCAGACCATAGGTTTCCATAATGAATCCTCCTAATGAAAAAGATAGAACGCGGAACGCACCGTGAGGGAAATTCCCGCTGTTCCGAACACAAATGATACAGGGAAGCCGGTAGAATGCCAACTTCCACCAGATATCATTTTAACATATACGGCAACTTCTGTCTATCCCATTTTTCAAGAAAATCGGTACAATTTTATCGGTTTTTGCCTGCCTGGTTATGTACACTTTTCCCCCTATTTCGCCTCCGCGCCGGAGGCATGTCAAAAAGCTGCACGGCAAAAATCCTTTCCGCCGCGCAGCTCTATGTCGTGATCCTATCCCACATCCACCTCAAATGCAGGACGGAAATTCGTATACAGACTTCCCGCCTCCATGGCCCGGCCCCGCAACCGGGCAAGCTCTGAAACGGTCACGAACTGATAGCCTTCTTGTTCCAACCGGTCGATGATCTCCAAGGCCGCATGGACAGAGCTGTTGGACATATCGTGCAGAAGGATGATGTCGCCGTCCTTCGCCTGCTCCACCACCCGGCTCACAATCCTTGCCTGCTCATGCGTCGACCAATCCTTGGGATCTACAGACCAGGTGATCAAGGACAAGCCGTGCTCCTCCGCCGCCTGCACCACCGTCCGACCGGCCTTTCCTCCCGGCGGACGCAGCAAGCTGGATTGGACGCCGGTTTGTTCCCAAAGGAGGTCCTCCGTCCGGCTGAGCTCTTGCTCCAGCATCTCCTCCTCCATACAACTCATGCAGCTATGGCTGTAGCCGTGCAGGCCGATTTCATGCCCTGCGGCAACCATCTCCCCGGCCAGGTCCGGATACTGCTCCATCCGGTAGCCGCAGAGGAAAAACGTGACCTGGGCCTGCCGGGACTCCAGGCCCTCCAGTAGGCGCCTGGTGAATTGACCGGACGGCCCGTCGTCGAAGGTCAACGCCAGGTATTTCTCATGGACGCCCTGGGCAAAACACGGACAGACCGTGAAACCCAGAAGCAGCAGACAAGCTGCCGCACATCGTATTTTGCGTTTCAAAAATTTCACTCTCCCTGCACCTTGACGGCCAGCCCACAAATGGGCTATGATAAAAGTCCTACTCTATTGTGCCGCAAGGAGACGTTCTTATGCCGGAAATTCTTTGCCCCTCCTGCGGGGCCGTACTCACCCAGGCAGATAAACAGTGGTTTTGCCGCAACGGACACAGCTTCGACGTCGCCCGCCAGGGTTATGTAAACCTCTTGCCCGTGACGCAAAAGCATTCCCTCCATCCCGGCGACACCCGGGAGCAGGTCGCCGCCAGGCGGGCCTTTCTGGACGCCGGATTTTACGCCCCCTTGGCGAAGGCCGTCTGCCGGACCGCCCTGGAATATGCCCCTACTGCCCGGGCCATCCTGGACGTGGGCTGCGGGGAGGGATATTACAGCGCACAGATTGCCCACGAGCTTCCCCAGGCGGCGCTGTACGGCCTGGATATTTCCAAGGACGCGGTACGCCTGGCCGCCGGGAGATACAAATCCGGCGTCTGGCTGTGCGCCACAGCAGCCCATCTGCCCTTTCCCGAGCACAGCTTCGATCTTCTGATCAGTATGTTCTCCCTCACCGTACCCAAGGAGTTTCACCGCGTTTTGACGCCCGGCGGGATATTTTTGCAGGTTCTGGCCGCAGAGGACCATCTGCTGTCCTTGAAACAAACCATTTACCCGCAGCTGTTACATCGGGAAAAAACGTTCGCCTCTGTCCTGCCCGGCTTCACCCTGGCGGAGTGCAAAACCATAGACTTCTCCTTTACGGTACAAGACGCGCAAATTCAGAATCTTCTGGCCATGACGCCCCATGTTTGGCGAATCACCCGCCAGGGCGCAGAACGCCTCGCCGGTCTGGAACGCCTCACCGACCGGGCCTCTGTGGTGATTCAGGTCTACCGCGCCGGTTGACCCCCGGCCCTGGAGCACGGCGCAGGTTTGCCGTCCGCTTCTCCCCACCAGGCTGCAACAGAGCCGGGCGTTCGACGCAGTCCTCTGCATCGCGCGCCGGAGCCCCGCTCTGTACCGGCAGCGCTATACCCCGGCTTCTACCCGTTCATACACCGGCCGTCCCGGCTCATAACCCTGGGGGCGGTATACCACCGAGGAAATGGGTTTGCCCTCCAGACCATACCGGGCGTTATATCCAAACAGATTGATGTACCGGAGCAGGTCGTCCCGCTCCTCCCACATGGCCTGCAGCACCGCCACCGTGGCCAACACGTCGTCGATTGCCCGGTGGGAATTCTGCACCCGGTCCTGAAGGCCGTAAGCCTCTATGGCGGAAGCCAGCCGGTGGGGGTAGGCCCGCCGGTCCCGGTATACCGTGAGCAAATCCAGCTTGTCCTTCCCCTTCAAAACGGCCGGGTCCCCATCTCTTCGCAGAGCATAGAAGAGAAAACTCAAATCAAAATGGGCATTGTAGGCCAGCAGCAGCGTCCGGTCCCCGGAAATGAGCTCCGCCACGTCCCGGCACAGCCGGGTCTTGGGAATTCCACGTTCCCGCAAATCCTGATTGGTAATGCCTGTGAGGGCTTGAATTTTAGGGGGTACAAACCGGCCGGGGGAGAGGGCAACCAAATTGTCATACTCCCGCGTCACTTCTGCCCGGCCGTCTTTCCGCTCCAGCACCGCTGCGGAAAATTCAATGATTTCATCCCGGTTGGGATACAAGCCGGTCGTCTCCGTGTCGAAGACAACCAGCTGATCATACCGGGTAAACAGCGCTTCCAATTCCGCCATACAGCCTCCTATTTCTCTGTCAGGGCCATGGCCCGTAGGAACTTGCTCCGGGGCTCCTCCAAAAGGCCCCAGGCATCGGCCAGAGACCGGCACCACTGCGCCAACGCGTCCTCGCTGCCGCCTTTCAGCTCCGCCTCCAGTTCCCAAAACGGCGTTTCCCGCCCTCCGCCTGTGAAGACGCCCTCGTCCAGGGCCAGCTCCGCCGTGGCGCCCGGCAGCTCCGCCAGACAGCGCAGCCGCCGGAACCGGACGCCGCACTGAGACCTCAGTTGCTCCGGCGTCAGACGTGTTAAATCCAAAGGCGCGCCCTGCTCCGCCAGGCGGTGCAAATCCCGCAGGGTTCCCCCCGGCAGCTCCCATTCGCTCCGCGCCCTGCCCGGTCCCGGGGCTTTTGCAGTGAGCACCGGCACGCCGTTCTCCCGACGTACCCGCAATGTCCACTGCCGGCCGGACAGCAGTCGGTCTTGCGTGTCAAAATAGGCCGTCTCCATCTTGACCTCTTGCCACGGTCCGAAGCGGCCGCCCAATTCATCGGCCAGCCGGCTCCATTGTCCGGCGCCGGAAAGCGCATACTTGAATTCCAGCTCTGTGCCCATGCTCACTCCTTGTCATGCTTCTGCTGCTTCATCCAGATCCGCATCACCAGGCTGTGGGGCAGCAGCTTGACACCCCGGACCTGCCAACGCACCGGGGCTCCGTGAATCGACAGGTCTTTCCGGGTGTGATAGAGGTCCCGAATCGCCGTGGCTACCACGTCCTTCGCCTCGTACATAATGTTATAATACGTCACAGCCGTGTCGCTGGTTTTGGTGGCATGGTCAAAAAACTCCGTCTTCACCCAACCGGGGCTGACCGCCATCACCCGGATTCCCCGGGGCTTCAGCTCCTGATTTAAGGCCCGGCTGTAGCTGAGGACAAACGCCTTTGTGGAACCGTACACATTAATGTATGGAACCGGCTGAAAAGCAGACAGCGAATCCAGCTCTACAATTTTGCCGTCCCGATGCATATACGGCAGAGTCAGCTGCGTCATCGCCACCAGGGCCTTGCAGTTCAGGTCGATCATATTCAAGCAGTCCTGAAGGGGGATCTGATCGTACCGGCCAAACTTGCCGAAGCCTGCGCAGTTTACCAAAACCTTGACCTCCGGCTGCGCCATATCCAGAAGATCGGCATACCGCTGAAAGCTCTCCGGGTTCAACAAATCCATCGCAATGGGGCGAACCGGACAATGGACCGAATCCCGCAGCGCCTCCAGCGCCTCTTTCCGGCGAGCAATCACCCACATTTCATCCAAATTGACCTCCTGAGACAGCTGAATCGCAAATTCCCGGCCCATTCCGGAGCTGGCGCCGGTGATCACCGCGATCTTCATATCCATTCCTCCCGTAGCAAGGGGCAAAACCCAAATTTGATACTTTCATACCACGATTTTCCTCTCATGTCAAGAGAAATCCGGAACTCCATTGACAAATTGTCCGGTACCGGATACACTTTGGGAAAAGGCGGTGGGCAGGGCGGCGCCTCCGGGCGCCGCCCCGGCGGGGTCTGTGCACCCACTGCACCGCATCCCACGACACCTCAGGAGAAAGGACGCGCCATGATCCACCATACCGAAAGTTACGCCGGGAAAATCAACCGGAAGCTGCAGAAAAAGCAGCGCATCATCGAAGTGGCAACCGGTCGCCAAAAAGCAGACCTGGTTTTGAAAAACGCCACCTATGTCAACGTATTTTCCAACGAGCTGTGCACCGCCGACATCGCCGTGGTGGAAGGACTCATCGCCGGGATCGGCTCTTACGCAGGCGCGCAGGAAACCGACGTGCGCGGAAAAATCGTCTGCCCCGGTTTTCTGGACGCGCACATCCACCTGGAGAGCGCCCTGGTATCCCCGGGAGAGTTCGCCCGGGCCGTCCTGCCCCACGGTACCACCACAGTGATCTGCGATCCCCATGAAATCACCAACGTCATGGGGACGGACGGCATCGACTACATGCTGCAGGCCACCGAGGGGCTGCCTGTGGACGTGCGTTTCATGATTCCCTCCTGCGTCCCGTCTTCTCCGCTGGACGAGTCGGGCGCCAATTTGGACTACCACGCCATCGACTCCTTTTTTGAGCATCCCCGGGTCCAGGGGCTGGCCGAAATGATGAACTACCCCGGCATCACCGGCGGGGACCCCGGCACCGTGGCCAAAATTGTGGCGGCTCAGGCTCATCACAAAAAAATCGACGGCCACGCCCCGGATTTGACCGGCAATGCGCTAAACGCTTACATCGCCGCCGGGGTTTACTCCGATCATGAGTGTCACGATCTGTCGGACGCCCTGGCCAAGCTGCGCCTGGGACAATTCATTATGATCCGGGAGGGCACCGCCGCCCGAAACCTGGAGGCTCTCATGCCGCTTCTGACGCCGGAGTACTATCACCGCTGCATGTTCTGCACCGACGACAAGCACCCCAGCGACCTTTTGGAGAAGGGCCATATCGACTATATCGTCCGCAAGGCCGTTTCCCTGGGCTGCGACCCCATTCTGGCCGTCTCAGCGGCCTGCCACCACGCAGCCCGGTATTTCCTCTTGAATAACCGAGGGGCCGTTGCCCCCGGTTACTTGGCAGACTTTGCCATTGTAAACAATCTGACCGACTTTCAGGTGGAGACCGTATACAAGAAAGGACGGCTGGTGTATCATCGCGGTCACCTGACGGACTTTCCGGACCCCACCGTGGAGCCGTACCTCCGCGGCCGGGCCCGGGATACGTTCCATGTCGCCCGGCTCACAGCGGACAGCTTTACCTGTCAACGGCCCCGGGGCGTCATCGGGATGGTAAACGGGGAGATCACCACCACGGACTGCGGATATGCCTCCGCTGTGGATCTCCAGCGGGACATTCTGAAAATTGCCGTGGTGGAACGGCACCAGAACACCGGGCACATCGGCATCGGCTATCTCCAGGGCTACGGGCTCCGGAGCGGCGCCGTCGCCACCTCCGTCTCCCACGACAGCCACAACATCATCGTGGTGGGGACCAACGACCTGGATATGGCCTTCGCAGTCAATCACATCGCCCAGCAGCACGGCGGCATCGCCGTGGTATCCGGGCAGCAGGTCCTGGGGAATCTGCCGCTGGAGATCGCCGGTATCATGAGCGGCGACACGCTGGTGAACGTCAATGAAAAGCTGGAGGCGGCCAAGGAAGCGGCTTACCGTCTGGGAGTCAACCGGGAAATTGATCCTTTTATGACCCTCTCTTTCATGGCTTTGCCCGTCATCCCCACCTTGCGCCTCACAACCCGCGGGGTCATCGACGTCCTCACGCAGCAGTATATCTAGACAAAACGTGCTGCAGGAGAAATCCCCCCGCAGCACGTGACTGAGTCCTTATCTCCCGTCCCCCAGGAAAAACAGCGCCAGCATCCCGGGTCCCACATGGGCCCCGGTGAGGGGTTCATGCAGGCTGACAATCAACTCCTTCGGCGGAGCGGCCTCCCGGACCATCCGGGCCAGGCGCTCCGCTTCTTCCAAGCAATCCCCATGGGAGAGGTAAACCCGCTGCTCCTCCGGACGGCGCACCCGCTTCCGGTACAGCTCCGCCAGGGCGTCCACCGCACGCTTTCGTCCCCGAACCTTGTGAAACACTGTAATATGACCGGTCTCGTCCCCCCGAAGCAGCGGCTTCAGCTGGAGCATGGTGCCCAGGGTGGCCGCCACGCCGGATACCCGTCCCGTGCGGCGCAGAAACATCAGGTCGTCCACCGTAAAAAACTCACACAGGTTGCTCCGGTCTTGCTCCAAGGCGGCGTAGGTCTCCTCCAGGCTCATCCCTGCCTTCCGGCAGTCGGCGGCCCGGCCCAGGAGCAGGCCCACGCCGAATCCCGCCCCCAGAGAGTCCAAAACCCGCACCTGCCGGTCCGGGAACTCCTCCTGCAGGCTCTGAGCCGCCTGCAGGCCCGAGGCCACCGTACCGCTGATCCCGGAGGAAATGGTCACATATAAAATGTCCCTTCCTTCCGACAGAACGGGGCGAAACGCCTCCTCCAGCCGGGCCGCAGGAATCAGCGAGGTCTTCACCACGCCCCCGTTGCGGAGATAGTCGTAATATTCCCTGCCGTCAAATTTCTCCAGGTCAGGGGGGCACGGGACGAGCATGCCGTCCCGCTCATAGGAAAACGGGATGATCTGCACCTGGAATTCCTCCAGCTGCGCCCGGGGCAGATTACACGCTGAATCGGAAAAAATGGCAAAGCTCATAGAGATATGCGCCTCCGCATCTTGTATTTGATAGTAGTATACATGATTTGCAAGAGCATGTAAAGACGGAAGTTGTAAAAACTTTATGTCCGCCGGGCCGGGCGGCCTTGCAGCGGGGCCGACGGATGTGCTATAATGTCACATCATGCCCCATTGGGAAAGGTGGTCCGTCTATGGCCTATGACAAGCAGCAGGTAGCGGAAAAGCTTCGCTACTGGCAAAGATTCATGCAGAATTTCCACCTGCCCACCTGGGAGGAGCTGCCCGACCTGGAGCTGTATATGGATCAGGTGGTGTCTCTGGTGGTCCGCTATGTGAATTTGCAGCCCCATTCCGCCCCCAAGGACTCCATTCTGACTGCCAGCGCCGTGAACAACTACGTGCGGCTGAAGCTGATCCCCCCGCCTGTGAAAAAACGATACAGCCGGGTTCACCTGGCGCATTTGATCGTCATCTGCTGCCTGAAGGGCTCTATGAGCCTCTCCAGCATTCAGCAAATGTTTCCCATTGCGCTGTCGGAGGAGGAGGCCCGGCAGGTTTATTCCAACTTTGTCAACCGCTACCGCACCGCATACCTGCGGTGTGTGGAGCAGCTGGAGCTGCTGTCCGAACCGGTTCTGGACCCCGGCAACGGGGAGCCCAGCCAGGTGGACAGCCTGGTCCTCACCACCGCCGTGGCAAGCACGCTGTACAAGCTGGTCACAGACAATCTCCTGGCTCTTCAAACGCCGCCGGAGAAGGAGACGGAACCCTCCTGCTAACCCCCCAGCTCATCCGGCGGAACCCAAGCCCGAGTCATAAAAAATTGCGTGAAGACTGCAGATGCAATCTTCACGCGAATTTTTTAGGCCGTCACCTGTACGGCGCGTGTCATACGTATTGAATTTTCATCGTGCCGAAGCTGACTTCTCCCTCCAGGACAATGGTCCCCCGGCAGACGTCATCCGGCTTCCCGGAAACATTCATTCCCCCGCCTGTCCGGTCCATGTCCAGCTCCACCCGGTACTGCCGCGGGATCTGGAGGACCAGATTGCCGAAGGAGGTGTCCAAGTACAGGCGGCAATCCCGGGCCACCGATTGACAGCCGGTGAGATCCAGGACCAGGCTGCCGAAGGCCACCTCCACCTTGCCTCCCTGGAACTGCTCCGCCTGAACCAGAATCCGGTCGGAGCAGAAAGCAAAGTCCCCCCGGATCTCGCCGGAATCGTTGGAGAAGAACCGACGGCTCCGCTCCTCGTCATCCAGAGGCTTGCCGTTCACGGTGATATGCGCGTGTCTGCCTTTGCCGCCCCTGCGTCTGTACGCCCGGTCCAGAATCATGGACAGGCCCCACAGAATCAGCAGGAAGCCCAGCACCACAGGCCAGGTGATCAAAGAAGGAATGATCCCCAGGTTGACCAGAAGGAAATACACGCCGGACACTGCGGCGCCTATGCCGAAAGCAGACACCCGGGAGGCGCAGGACGACAGGCCGATGGTCAGCAGCGCATAGGGCCACAGAATGGACCACAGCCCCGTCTCCAGCTTCCAATATATGGCAGCCAGGTAGGTGACGCCGGTTAAGATCAGGAACAGCGCAAACCAAATTCCGCTGCCTTGCCAGTCCATATGAAATCCGCTCTCTTCCGCATCCCGAACCACCTCGTCCACCACTTCCCCCACGTGGGATTTCCGGGGCTCCTCCGGAGCCCGGGCGACGCCCAGCAATTCATCTGTGGAAATGCCGAACAGCTCCGCCAGCCGGGGCACCGTGGTGACGTCGGGGCAGGAAAGATCATGCTCCCACTTGCTGACGGCCTGCGCCGTCACCCCCATTCTTTCCGCCAGCTGATCCTGGGTCAGACCCAGCCGCTTCCGGTGATACAAAATTCGCTTGCCTAAAGTCAGGCTCGCCGTTTCGTCCATGTTTGTGACCTCCTGTTGGATTTGCTTCTAATATGCCACAAAACCCGGAAAATTGCTATCACCCATTTGTTTATTTTGAGGCTTTCCGGCCTGCAACGGCTGGTTGTAACCCGCTCAACAGCCGGTTGAAGAGCCGCCGCACCGGCGGCTCCGGGCCCGGTGGGGGAGGTTGGTAGAAGCGCGCTCCGAACATTTCAAGGCAAAAGCGCCGAACCACGGCCTTTTGCGATTCGGCGCTTTGCCTTTTCGTCACGTCAATCAGGAGGCCGAACTTTTGTAAATGATGGATTCCAGTCGCCGGTCTCGCGTAGGCGGAAGCAGGTTAATACGCTTCTGTAAAGGGCAGGAATCCCAGGTAATCTTTGATCTCCCTGCGGTATTGTACCGTTTGAAGATAATCCTCTCGGTAGCCGGGCTCCACCCAGGGCAGAAATTTGTTGGCGACGGCATAGCCTGCATAGTGCGCCAGCTTGGGGCCTGCGGTATCCAGCGCGATAAAGTAGGCGCGAATCGCATCCTGATACCGGCCGGTTTCTTTGGGCAGAGCCTTCCGAAAGGCATCCTGGGTTGCGCGGGCTTCTTGACACACGGGGAACGTGCCCATCAGGTGATCCCGAATCAGGTGCGTGAAATCCTTTGACGCAAAGTCAAATTTACACGGGCTGTGGAAGTTCTCCAGATTCACCCGATAGCCCAGGTATGCCGCGTACAGGATGTCCGCAATCACCTCTCTCCGGCACGCCGAGAGATACGCATCCAGACTGGGCGCGGCGGCCTCACCCAGCTGGGCGCGGAGGGCCGAGACAGCCGCATGATACTTCTTTTCCGTGTCGGGAAACTCAGAATCATGTTCTCTGAGCAGACCGGCAAGGTCATGGAGGATAGAAGGACCCGTAAACCGGTCCATGATTTCGTCCAATGTTTTCATTGTCATCTTCCTTTTTATGCGAAATCAACCGTGGCCACAGTCGGCAGAACCAATTTACTGGAAATGAGTCCTTGCAAAATTGGTATGGCTGATAACTATTGTCAGAAAAAGGCATGTACAGCGTTGATAATCCGCGATCGTTCTTTCTCAGGCAGCTTCATGATTTCTGCGACAAATTCATTTGACACCCCTTCGGCGGAATGCTTGACAACATCTTGCAGCAATGTATCCGCCGACACTTCCAGAGCATTTGCGATATTTACAAAAGTATCCAATTTAGGAGGCTTTACGCCGCGTTCAATGACGCTGATGTGATTGGTGCTCAAATCAACGATCTCGGCAAGTTCGCCCTGCGTCATATGTTTTCTCTCTCGTGCAGTTCTGATTCTACTCCCGATTGCACCCAGATCCACATAAAAGCCTCCTTTCAGAACGAGTTATTGACCTAGTGCAATTATAGCCAGTGTAGAACCAAGAATACAGAAGCCAAAAGAACGAGCAATCATTCCAATAGCATCATTTTTCAGAGCATCGTGCATGCCCAAAAGAATTTTCCTCGTTACTAGCCAGGGACAAAGAAATGCCGGAGAATTTTATGATGCGGATGAACAGCAGACTTGGCAGACCGATCAAGAGATATTTTTATAGCTTAAGAAAGACGAAAGACACAGACTGGAACATGGTTCCGCTTCTGTGTCTTTCGTCTGGAATTTGCGTTTGCAAAAAGATGCCACACCCCAAATTATGTCTGGATCATACATAAGTCCAAAGCGAAAAAATAATCTTAAGTGTAGCTCTTCAACACATAGGCCTGCAAGGCATAATGGAACACCCGCCTAAAAGAGAGCGGGCAGCTCATCCGAATCAAACAATTAGGGGAAGGGCCATCCAACACCATGATGCAGGCCGAGGGCTACTATGAGCTGTTTCTGCTGAACCTGCGTACCGTCCTTCGCCGAGGGGGAGCTGATGGCCCTCCAGTGGGATGATCTGGACTTCGATACTGGAGTAGTGGCGGTGAATAAACAGGTCCACGAGGTAAAAGGACAGCTCCGGCTAAGCGTCCGCAAATTGGTGCTGCCGCCGGGTGTGGTTGGGGTGCTGCAGGAATACCGGATTTATAATTCGGTCTCTCTTTTTCTCAGATAATTTCATCACTACTGCCGTAAATTCATTCAGCACACCTTTAGTGGAGTGCTTAACGACATCTTGTAATAGTGTATCCGGTGAGACTTCAAGGGCATTCGTTATACTCACAAAAGTATCCAGTTTGGGAGGCTTAACGCCACGTTCTATCACGCTGATGTGGTTGGTACTTACATCGACGATCTCAGCAAGCTCGCCTTGCGTCATCTGCCTTCTCTCCCGCGCGTTTTTTATCCTACTCCCAATAGCACGCAAATCCACATCAAAGCCTCCCTTCAGAGCGAGTTATCAGTCTACCATAATTATAGCCACTGTGAAAACAAAAATACAGAATCTAAGAGAACGGGTAGGATAAGGTATAATAAATTGCGCAAATTGAAGAGGGCATAAAAAGTAGACACGGCT
>UREY01000034.1 GCA_900546915.1 uncultured Eubacteriales bacterium | reverse complement strand
GCCTCAAAGCTGTGGTTCCGCAGCTCGTTCATCGCCGCCATTCCCACCGTTGCCGTCTTCAGCGTCCGATTGTTGCTCTTCTCCGTCGTCCCCGTTCCGCTGTACACCGCGTTACTGGCTCCCACCAGCTTCCCTTCGTTGTCCGTGCTGTATGCGTTCACCGTCCGCCCGGCGTAGTCGAAAATATAGTATGTCAGAATGTCGTCGTCTGTATTGTAGGTCCGGTCATTGCCGTAGTCCCGGTATTTCGTCTGTCCTCTCACCAGGTGGTTCATCTCGACCATAGCGCCTACTGCTACGCTGGAATTCGTCGTCGCCGTTGTGATTTCCCTCACGGACCGCACCTGGCCGTTCCGGTACTGCAGCTGCACCCCGTACTGCGCCTCCGCGTCGTACACATACCGCATCCGCGTATCCAGCGTTCCCGACGAATTCTCTGCGTACATTCCGTACTTCGCCAGCACACTCTCCCCACGGCTCACCTGCAGCAGCTTTCCTCCGCTGTAGCTCAGGCTGTACACGCGTCCCGCCGCGTCCGTCACGCTGGTCAGGTACTTGCTGCTGTCATACCCCAGGCTCGCCACCGTGATTTCCGTTCCGCCCCGATTCTTCTGCACAATCTTGTCGATTCGGTCCCCGGAGCTGCGCGGGTATCCGTTGGCGTCCTGGCTCCCGTCGCTGTGGATGTACCGGATTTGAAGCTCATTCCCGTTGGCATCCTTCATCACCGTCAAAAATCCGTTTACAAAATACTTCGCGTTGTCCCGATCGTCCGTCATTTCGTAGTAGTTCGTCTCATACTCGTCGATCTTCAGTCCCAGGCCGTCCTCATCGTAGTAATACCCGTCCTTCTTCTCCTCGTCCTTGGAAAAGTAGTGCACCGTTCCGTCTCCGTCTGTGTACTTCAGATACGTCGTCGTTTTTCCCGGCTCCACATCGTTCTGCAGCTCCACCTTTTCCACCTTCTGCATCACGTTCAGGTTTACTCCGGCTCCCAAGTGCATTCCGTATCCCAGCCTGCCGCCCACGTCGTAATTCTCCGTCCCGTACTTCTCCGCATAGCTGCTGTTGTACACCAGCTCCAGACTGAACGGGTTCACCGTGGATGCGTACGAAGCCAGCTCCTTGCACACCGTCACCTGTCCCGTATAATCCGACAGGTACACCGTTCCTCCGTTCCCCACTCCGTACGTCTGATACGTATAATACGGCTCGATCCCGTTGGTGCTCCGGTACGCCACCACAAACGACACCCGGTAATACGAGAACCACGCACGGCATTTGTTCGTCGCCGATGCGTTGGACGTCAGCGCCAATCCGTAGTTGCTGCTCCGGTCCTCGTACCACTCCTTTGCCGCCGGTGTGATGTCCCACAGAAGAATATCCCCGATGGTATGGTAGCTCGCGTTCACATAGTCCAGCGTCGGTCCGTAGGACGGCCGGTTCGACCAGCTCAGGCTGCTGTTCAGATTCTTGTTCTCCGTATTGGCGTGCATGTACAGCACCATCTCTCCCTCCGAGCTGTTGCTGCCGGATCGCCAATCGTTCTGATACAGTCCGGCATACGCCCGCACCAGCGTATGCCCCGCCGGTACCTCCGGGTACTGATTCAGCTTGAAGTACACCTCCGTCTGCTGGTAGTCCCCGTGGTATCCGCACAGGATCTTTCCTCCGGTCATGGTGTAATTCATCCCCTGGGTACACACCGTCCCCTCAAAGTCCGCTTCCTTCGTCTGGTCGATCAGCGTCGGATCGATCGCCACCGGGAATACTCGCTCCTCTGCTTCCAGCCAGCTTTCCTCCGCTGCCACCGTCAGCACCCAGCCGCCGTCTTCCTCCTGCTCCAGCTCATACCGCACCGCCTCCGAATACGCCCCTGCCCCGTCCGTCATGTACGGCGCCGGCATCCAGTACGCGGCGTTTCCTTCCGCATCCTCCAGCATCACAGACCCGTCCTCCTGCAGCGCCGGCGTCAGTCCCTCCAGACCCAGCCGGAAGGAGAAGGCATATCCTCCCGACAGCCGCTCCTTCACCACAATGGTCTCCTTCACATGGTAGCTGTACAGCTCATACTCCAGGTCCACCCCGGGGTACACTTCCTCATACCGCACCTGTGTCCGCAGCCGGGCCGGTGTAATCTGCTCGCCCAGGTCTGCAGGCTCGCCTGTTTCGGAGCTCCCTTCTGCCGACATCCTTTGGATCCTGCCGGTCTTTCGGTCCGGATAGCTGATTTGGGCCACCGAATTCCGGTTGTAGGTAGGATGAGATTCCTCCCCTTCCTCCTCCGGCGCCGTTTCCAATTCCACGTCCTCCGTCGGCTCCGCCGTCGTTTCCGGGACGGTTTCCGCCGGGCTTTCCGCTTCAGAAACCTCTTCCTCCGGCTCTGTTTCCGGCTCCTCCACAGGCTCTGTCGGGGTCTCCGGAACCGTCTCCTCTACTGTCTCCGGCTCCTCCGAACTAGGAATCTCTCCCAGCGCGTTGAGCTCCGGCACTGTTTCCGGCTCCGCCTCAGACTCCGCTGTGGCTTCCAGAGCGGTTTCCTCGCTGGGAATCGCCGCCTCTGCCGCCGGGCTCTCTGTCGGCTCCTCCGGCTCTTCCAACGGCTCCGTCTCCTGAACTGTTTCCTCCGGCTCGTCGGAAACCGGCGCTGTGGAAGCCTCCGTTCCCATGGTCTCTTCCGCCTCCGTTTCCGCTGCCTCCGGCTCTCCTGCTTCCTCCCACAGAGACAGGCGCACGCCTACTTCCCCTGTCTCGGCGGCAAACACATAGCCCCCCGCCAGACTCCCGGCAAAGCTCCGGCTCTCCTCTCCGTTCTCCGCTCGGTACTGCACCACCGGTCTCCACGCCCCCTCCAGCGCCAGCCCCACGCTGGGCGCCTGGGGAATCAGCGTGTTGTCGATCTCTTCCCATTCCTCTTCCGCTTTATAATGTACCGGCACGCCGTAGTCCACTGCCAGGAAGCTTCCGTCTTCCATCCGGAAGTGCTTCTCCCGTTCGGCTCGGTTCTCCACGACCTCCCCCACGACTACTTCGCTGGACTTTCCCTCTGCAGTCTCCGCCGGTCTGCTCCCTGCGGCCTCTTCTGCTTCTACATTTCCCGCTTCCTCCGGGCTTCCCGCTGCCCGAAGCTGCGGAACCTGCTGCCCTACCAACACTGCTGCCAGCAGCAAGGACAACACCCGCAATCCCATTCGCTTCTTCATGGTTCTTTCTCCTTCTATTTTTTCTTTTTTGACGCCGTGCTTCTCTAGGTTCTTTTCTCTCGGTTTCATTCTTATTTCTGCTCTTTCTACCATTCAACTCCCTTCCTGTTGATTCACACTGCGTCCATATTTTATAGATTATTACCTTTTCCTAGCCCTGTCAATCACAATCCGATACCGCTCTCATTTATATGTTAAAAACTTCTTTTAACTGTCTTACTCCCCTGTTTTATCCCACCATTTGTTCCTACTTCTCTATATAATTACAGGAGCTGCCGAAGAAGGCAGCTCCTGCATGTGATATCCCAGTATTTATTTCCACAAATCAACTGCGGGAATCCCTGATCCTCCCACCACATATCTTAATCAAAGTCAAATCCATATCTCCATTCCATTTCATTTATCTTATACTTTGATACAGTTATTTCATACTCAATCTCACCTCCTTTTGCAAAATCAAATCTGTTTAAGTCTGCTTCTTCTGCATATTTGTTCGCATCTTCTTCGCTAGCAAATATTTGCATGAACTCACCATGTTCAAAATCATACTCTTTGTCATGCATATACAGTTCCACAAAGTATACGTATTCGAGTGCATCTTCGCATTCTACGTATCTCTTTATAAAAAAGAATCCATTCTTAAATAACGAAAACCCGCAAATATTTCTGTACTTCTCTATGGCGTTTTCAACCATTTCCAAACTAGAATAAAGACCTAACATTTTCACACATCCACAGTACTCGTCCGTACTTCCATGTGCATGTTCCAATTGATATATAACCATTTAACAATCATCTCGCTTCGCTTTTCCACATCCGCTGTCCGTTTCCGCTGTACTCATATCAGTTCATACAGTGGCCCTTGCCGTCGAAATAACGTAAGGAATCTCCCTCGGTGCCACCGGTAGTCACACAAGGTCAAATGCGTCCATTAAGTTAACAATCTATTCTAATGTCCATTTAAACAGATCTTTAAAATCGCCAAAGCATCTATCGCATATCCAGTGATACCTATCAAGTGTGCAATAACCAAAATGTAAGTCTCCCTGATTTTCGCTAAATTTTCCAAAGCAAAATTCACAATGTTCATGGTCGCTTCGGTCAGTTTTTTTAAATGCTTCTTTTTTCAATTTCAACATATATAAATAATTTATTTGATTTGTCAATCTCCAGTCGCCGTTCATTTCTACCTTTTTATCCCGGATGCACTATAGCAATACCTACATTGCCATAGTGCGTCCACATTTTATTAATATACTATTACTCAGGAGTAAGCACAGTGCCTCTTCCTGCTCATCCTACTCGCCACCAGTTCCCTTGCGGATCCTTCCTTATAATCCCTGTGGACCTATTGGTTCCTCATGGTCCAAATTCGAATGCCAACTCTCTCCCGTTTCTTGACTGTAATAATTTCCTCGACTACTACCCTGCTCCCCTTACCCCTCCATTCTGTACCGTCAGGCGCCTTCCTAGGATCGTCTCCAAGATATGTGACATCGGGCGGCTAAACGCTAAATTGCACCCGAACACAACGTTTTATACTTTTGAACAGATCTAAATTATAATCCATTTTCAATTGCAATTTTATTAATTCTATAAATATATATCTTCCCCGCATCATCAACGCACTCAAATTCAGGTCTCATAACAGTTCCATTCCACAGCGACACAAAGCAATCATATCCATCTAATATATTATATCTTATACTATTAATTACCTTTCCATAAGATACTATATATGTGTATTTATCAGTTTCTTTTGTATTTTCAGAAATCCAGTCGCCCTCGCTTGGTTGCGCAAATGATGACGTATTTTTGCATATTGATTGTATTCTAAATGGCCACGCATCAATATCATAATAAGTATGTATCATTCCGTTTGTGATATTCTCAGAGCTCATACATGATACCTGTTCTGGAACTATTGTTTTCGTGCTGCAATTCAGAAACGGAACCAATTTTATTATGCACACAATAATATATACCGTTATTATATATTTGTATTTTCTTTTCATTTTATATATTACGGCAACCAGCAAAAATGCTAGTATTACCAATAACATGATAACTAGCAGAAATATATGTTGTTCTGTCATTCCAATTATATTATATAGAAATCTCAATGTTTCTGTTACTATAATCATATTCTCACGTTCCGTCGGCAGGGTCAGTTCCTCTGCATGCACTTATATAACTGTGGGCCCCAAATTACTTGTTTTTCCGCTTTTGAATGCGTCGTCCCCCATTCATACAAGCTCACATGCCGCTTCTATCTCTACCATAATAAAGGTTTTCCTCGTCGCTGTCAACTATTCCGGCAATCAAATCTTACACCTGTAACAGACAATTATTGCTGTCGTATTGGTAGCGGTATGTAATTCTCTCTTAATCCGTTGTCCCATCCGCCCCGTAGCTCTCATTCTCTATGACCTACAGGAGCTGCCCGATCTCCGGCAGCTCCTGTCGTTTTTTTACTCCGGCTCTTCCTTAAAAGCCCTCGTCGGTGTATAATCCTAGTGAAGAAAATACCTCATCCAGTGTTTCCCGGTTTTCCGCCGCGAAATCCTGAGCCACAGTAGACATCAAAACATAATAGTAAATCCCATCGTCCAAAATCGCCGCACGGCAGGACTCTGCGCCCTCGTCTCCGCTGGTACTCCACGCCACGTCATACCGAGGTAAGCCAAATTCTTCCGTCTGCAAAACCTGCAGGGACTCCATTGGGAAGCCGGTGATGGTCAACAGCAAGTTCTCCAAGCTATCCGCCGTCATGGTTTGCGCAGTCAACTCATACGCTCCACCGCGCTGCATATAGACCTGTGTCGTGTCATCTGAAAACGCCTCAACCAACGGCGCATCCATGGGCGCGGCAACCTGCATGGAGTAGGCAGGCGTCTGAATATCGGCCGGAAGCTCCAAGGAATCACCTACCGTCTCCCAAACCACCGTCTCTTGACCGGCGCAGCCGGACAGAGCGCAAAACAAAATACCAAGCGCCAACAAAGCTCCCAAACGTCTCATACCAAGTAACCCCCATTTCACAAAATAGAGAGGAAGCGACACATGAACAATCCCGGACAGACCATCCTGCTTGTTTCCCTGTTTCTAATGAATGCAGCAGGGTTTCTAGTTATGTTTTCAGATAAAGAAAAAGCCCGGCATGGCCATTGGCGAATCCCGGAACGGACGCTGCTGCTCATAGCCATCCTCGGCGGCAGCCTGGGCTGCCTCTTCGGAATGTACTGTTTCCGGCACAAAACCAAACACCGCAAATTCACCATCGGCATCCCGTTAATTTTGGCGTTCCAAATTGGGATTGCTGTGTTACTCCGGCATCATTTCATGAGATAACACAAGGAAAAACCCCCTGCCCACTTTCCATTTCACCACATTAGTCATTGATTTTTAACGGGTTTTCGTGTATGATGGCAGTATCTCTGAATGATAGGAGGGGCATCCTTGAAGCATCGAAAGATAGCCGGTATTCTCTTAATAGCCACTCTTCTCTCCCTGTCCGCTTGCAGTCTTCCCTTTCAACTGCCGGAGGGCGATTCCACCTTGACGTGCCGGATTACGGACAAACAGGAGAAGCTCCTGACTGTAGAGGTTCTGGAGAGCAACCTTCATTTTGATGAAGGAACGATCCTTTTGGTTCAATATCACGCCATAACCGGCGGTACCAGCTTAGACACCGGGGACGTGATTCGTTTTACGTACGCATATTTATATGACGTTACCGTACAGGACGACCTTCCTTACATGACGGTTGATACGGTCTCTCCCATTTCATGGACCGCGCCTTCCGACACGCAAGCAGCAGACGCAGACCGCAGCCAAACAGATTAGAAGCAGGTGATTTCACATGAAAATCCGATCGGAAACCAAAAAGGATTACGAGGCTGTAAATCAGGTTGTAAAACAGGCCTTTGCAACTGCGCCCCATCGAGATGGAAATGAGCAAGAGCTGGTCGCATCCCTGCGCACCAGCTCCGCTTTTATTCCGGGATTGTCTTTGGTCGCAGAGTTCGACGGAAAAATCGTCGGCCATATTCTGCTGACGGAAGCCAGTGTGGGGAAGCATACCGTGCTGGCTTTGGCGCCGTTGTCTGTACTACCCGACTTTCAGGGGCGGGGCATCGGCACTGCCTTAATACAAGAAGGTCACAGAACGGCTCAGAAGTTGGGGTATTCCCACTGTCTGGTTTTGGGAAGCCCAGCCTATTACGCACGCACCGGCTACCGACCGGCTGCACAGTTCGGTATCCAGGCCCCTGCCGGTATTCCAGCCGCCAATCTGATGGCCATCGCACTGCAGGAGACAGCTGCTCCCTTATGTGGAGCCGTCTGTTACGCGAAGGAATTTGGAATTTTGCCATAGGCGATGTATCAGAGAAATCAGCTGGTTGGAAAATCTCCTGGTCATCCTGAAGGGATAGAAAGGCGAGTGAAATCAAAATAACGCACTTTTTTGAGAGGCGAATCCGCCTCCAAAAAAGTGCGTAAAATGATACCAAAGCGCTCAAATAAGGGAGGATTCAAGCAGTTTTGGCCTGCTTGGCCTCTAATTTATCAAAGCCATGGAGCCAATCGGCCTTGAAAAAATAGATGAGGAAAATCACGGAGCTCACAAACCACGTCAAAGGATAGGCAGAAAACACCACCTCAATTTTGGGCACAAAACGAATCACTACGGTAATATAGGTAATGCGCAGCAGGCACCAGGAGGCCAGCATGGTGAGCATGGGAACCATCGCTTTTCCCGCGCCCCGCATAATGCCGGCAATGCAGTGGGAAAACGCCAGCAGGAAATAAAACAACGCTTCCAGACGCGCCTGCCTGGTACCGTAATCCACCACCTCGGCAGTTCCATTAAACAACGCAATCAAATTCGGCCCTAAGAAAAGAATCGCTACCCCCATCAACTCCGCCAAAATCACAGAGCAAATTATGCCAAACCGGACTCCTTTTTTCACCCGATCATACTGTTTTGCGCCCAGGTTTTGCCCCACAAAGGTGGACAGCGCCATAGCAAAACAGGTGATGGGAAGAAAGGCGAAGCCTTCCACCTTGGAGTAAGAGCCGCACCCTGCCATAGCCGCATCCCCGAAGCTGTTGATATTGGACTGTACCACCAGGTTCGCAAAAGCGATAATTGAATTCTGCACACCGGACGGAAGGCCCAATCGAATGATGTTCTTTAAAGTCGGAACATGAAACCGAATGTGCTTGATATGAAGTTGATAAGGTGTCTGATACTTCATCAGACGATACAGGCACAGAGCCACACTCACCCCCTGAGAAATGGTAGTCGCCAACGCCGCCGACCAGACGCCCCATCCAAATCCGCCGATAAACAGCAAATCCAGAACCACATTCAGAAGAGAAGAACAGATCAAATAGTACAAAGGATGCTTACTGTCCCCCACTGCCTGCAAAATACCTACGCAAATGTTGTACAGTACCACAAAAATTGCGCCCATGAAATAAATTCGGAAATACTCCACAGACTTAGGCAATACGTTTTCCGGCGTTCCCATCCACCGCAGAATCGTAGGGGTAAAGCATACGCCCAGAACCGTCAGGACAATGCCTGCCACCAAACCGAAGGCAATATCCGTATGTACCGCTAAACGAATTCCACGCTCGTCCTTGGCGCCGTAAAACTTCGAGATGACCACACCAGCACCCAGGGCTATGCCGTTGAAAAAGCCCACCAGCATAAAAATCAAACTGCCGGATGACGTAACGGCAGCCAGCGCCGCCTTGTCCATAAATCTTCCTACAATCAAAGCGTCCGCCGTATTATACAGCTGCTGGAAAATATTTCCCAGTAGAATTGGCAGCGCAAAAAGCAGCAGCTTTTTCCAAATCACGCCCTCTGTCAAAGCATGTTGATCCGTCTGCACGTCATACCCTCCCACATTCCGCATGTTTGTTGTTTTCTTTTACCTATAGCACACCTATGTACAAAAGTCAAGAGTCGCACAAAAACAAAAAGCGTAACTGCCGTCAGAGCGCCCCGGAAGCACACGGCTTTCCGGGGCGCATATGGTACAATTCAGGATTTCCGAACCAGCTTGATAATCCGGAAAATAACCGGACTGCAGACCACATTGGCTGCCAGCTCCAGTAAAAAGTTAACCCCAACCAGCACGACAAAAATGTAATAGACCAAATCCTTCCCGCCGGCCCAATCTACCAAGATCGAGCGGAAAAACAGCTCCAGGGACAGGCAAAACAGACCTGTATTGACAACAGGCGCTGCAACGGCAGCCAAAAACACACCCAAATAGACGTTTTTCTTGGCAGCCAGGTTGTACACCCCACCTGCAGCGGCGCCTGCCAAAATACCTTTTAGCATACAGATGAAAATTGTGAGAAACGGATTGGCAGTAAACAGGATGGATCCACCGTAGTCGGAACCATTGGCGCAGGCGATGGTCACCACCGCACCAAATACTCCGCCCAAAAAGGCGCCTGCCCCGGGACCATACACCGCAGCGCCGACCACAATGGGGATCAGCACCAGAGAGAAAGAAAAGGTGCCGATCTTGATGAAGCTGCCTAAAAGCTGCAACACCACGACGATTGCAGTGAAGATGGACAGCCCCACCATTTTCTTGATCTTTTTGTCTGACATAACATAACCTCCTGCTGCCGCTCCGGCCTTCCGGATGCGGCGCAAATTATTTTACCGGAAGCTCCGGCGGGCTCTATTGTACACCGGCAAACGGCCGGTGTCAAAGATAACTTTCAGGAGTTTGCTCCAAAATCGAGTCGGCGCTTTCTTCTTCCGTCAATTCCTCCAGGGGCAGCTGCCCGGACTGCATCTGTTGCCATTGCTCCTTGGTAATTAAAATATTCCGTGGCTTGGAGCCCATAAACGGGCCTACAATTCCCCGCTCCTCCATCTCGTCCACAATGCGCGCCGCTCGGGCATAGCCCAGCTTCAGACGGCGCTGAAGCATGGAGACGGAAGCCTGGCCGGTTTCCAATATGACATCTACGGCAGCAGGCAGCATTTCATCCCCCTGCGCATCCTCAGACTCAAAGTCCAACATGGAATCGGCGGATTTTCCGCCTTTGCCACTTTGCTCAGCTTTCCGCTCAATTTCTTCCAAAACCTCCTGGCTGTAATCCGGAACATAATGTTCCTTCACAAACTCCGCCACTGCTTCGACCTCTGCATCGCTGACAAAGCACCCTTGGATTCGCTTCGGTTTCCCTTTTCCCAGGGGGGCATAGAGCATATCGCCCCGGCCCACCAGTTTTTCCGCACCTTGAGTATCCAGAATAATCCGGGATTCCATAGCGGAGGCCACTGCAAATGCAATCCGGCTGGGAATGTTGGCTTTCATTAAGCCTGTGATCACATCGGCAGACGGACGCTGGGTGGCAATGATCAGATGCATTCCTGCAGCGCGGCCCATCTGCGCAATCCGGCAGATGGATTCCTCCACCTCCTTAGCCGCCACCAGCATGAGGTCGGCCAATTCGTCAATGATTACCACAATTTGCGGCAGAGGTTCTTCCTCCCCGCTGCTGTCCATAATACGGTTGAAGGACTCCAGATCCCGGACGCCCGCGTCGGACATGATTTTGTACCGCCGCATCATCTCCGTCACCGCCCATTGCAAGGAGCCGGCGGCTTTCTTTGGGTCGGTAACCACAGGAATCAGCAAATGTGGAATGCCGTTGTAAATCCCCAGCTCTACCATTTTGGGATCTACCATAATGAGCTTGACCTCTTCCGGCTTTGCCTTATATAAAAGGGAAATGATGATGCTGTTCATACATACCGATTTACCGGAGCCGGTGGTACCGGCAATCAGCATATGGGGAAGCTTGGAAATATCGCCTACCACACAGGCGCCGCCGATATCCTTTCCCACTGCAAAAGAGGACCTGGATTTCGCCTTGACAAATTGCGGCGAATCAATCACCTCCCGCAGGGCTACAGTCGTCACCTGCTTATTGGGCACCTCAATGCCCACCACTGCGATTTTATCCGGAATGGCCGAAATCCGAACGCCTACCGCGCCCAGCGCCAGGGCAATATCATCCTGCAAAGCCGTCACCTTAGCCAGGCGTACCCCCTGCGCCAGCTCTACCTCGTACCGGGTAACCGACGGACCCCGGGTAACGTTACAGATCCGGGCTTCAATTTTAAAGCTTTGCAGGGCCTCATTCAGCCGCCGGGTATTTTCCCGCATCTCTGCCGTGCCGTCAGCCGCACCGCCTGGGGCATGCTTCAGAAGATTCACCGGCGGAAAATGATACTCCGGTTTTGGTGCCTGGGCGTTTTCCGCAATTTCTTGCGCCACCTTTTGCGCCGAAGCACGGGCATCTTTGGCGCTTACTTTCTCCAGGGTCGGTTCCACCGGAGCCACCGCCTGGATCACAGCCTGGGCAACCTCCGCATCCGCCCCCAGATCCACCGTCTCCTCCTCCGGAGCATCTTCCGGCAGGAGGTCGAAATCCGGCTCTTCCTGCTTCTCCTCCGGCTCCAGAGGCGCAGCCGGAGGAATTACCGTATTCCCGGAGATGGGCTCCTCATCAAAAGGCGCCTCCTGCGGCTTATGGGTACGGGACTGCTGCTCTACCGGAAAAGCATCCGGCGAAATAGCCGCCGCTTTCCGCGGACGGCCGGACTTCTTGCCCGAAGCGCCCACCGGCAAGCCGTCTACCGGGACATCAAAGTCCGACGCCTGGCGTTTCCGCTCCAAATGCTCGATGCGTTTGTTGGCAATGTGATTGACCACCAACGCCGCCGGATCCTCCCGAGACCGGGACGGGGACTCAAAATCCGGTCTAGGCCGGTTCTGAATGGCATGCAGAATGCTCCCCACCGTAATATTGCAAACGCCCAACAGCGACAGCAAAGCCAGCAGGCACAAAATGATTGCCCCCAGGACCTTGCTCAGAGCCAATTCAAACAGAATACCGACCAGTCCCCCCAGGACGCCGCCGCTTTTTCCGGCTACACCGGTTTGAAACAGCGTCCCGAGCATGGCAAAGCCGCCGGGCAGCGTTCCCGGCTTCAGGAACAAATGCATGACGGCAGATGCCAACACCACGAACAGCACAGCCGACAAACAGCGCAGACCAACCGGCCTACTCTGTCCCAAAACCAGCAGAACAAATAAAAGCCCAAATAACAGCGGGGACAGATAAAAGCCCAAGCTTCCCAGCAAACCGCACAGCAGATTTTTCACACCAGACAGAAGAAAACCCTGCGCTCCCAAACAGGCAAACAGGGCCAGCACGGCCAAAAGGAGGCAGGCGCCCGCCAGCATCTGGCGGACGGGAAGCCGGACCGGCTCCTGCTCTGCAGCCCGCTTTGCCGCTGTGTCAGGTTTTTTCCTCTTTTTCGCCCCCGTTTGGGGGGCACGCTTCTTTTGCGCCATACAGACTCTCTCCTCAGCAAATCAGATACAAAACAAAAGCAAACAGGGCCGCCGCCCAAACCGCATAGGCAAAGCTACCCAAAGCGTTCCGTCGGATCACAAACCGCAGGAATCGCAGCGCCAAATAACTACACACCCCCGCCAGGGCCATACCGGCCAAATAAGGCGTGTAAAATTCCGCGCCCTCCCGCAGAGCGCCGGCAAGAGCCACTATGGCCTGAATCAACAGGGTGGGAACGGCCAAAAGAAATGAGAATTTCCAGGAAAATTCCAAGTCCAAGCCACAAAACACACCGGCTGCCATGGTCAGCCCGGTACGGGACAGACCGGGCACAACGGAAACCGCTTGGGCCACACCCAGGCACAGTCCATCTCCCACTGTGGCCGACCGCACATCCCGTTTTCCGTGGCCAATTCGATCCGTGAGAAAAAGGAGCAAGCCGTTGAGCAGCAACATCGCCGACGCCCACAAAAGGCCATGCCCCGCGCCCCGACTTTGCAAAAACCAGGCCGGAATCATCGGAATCGTGCCGAAGACAATGAAAAGCACCATCCGGCGGTTTAGCCGCAATGCTTCCTGGCCCTTGCCGTTCCGCCTCCGGGATGAGGTAACAAGCGCCCGCAAGCAGGCCCACAGATCCCGGCGGAACACCAGACAGATTGCCAACCAGACAGCAAGCTGCACCAATGCAGTATACAACCGGTCGCCGCTCCCATCCAAAGGCAAGCCCAGCAACTGACGGGTTTGCATCAAGAAGCCGGAAGCGGAAAGCGGTAAAATTTCCGCAATTCCCTGCACGACCCCCAGAACGATAATCTGCACCCAGTTCAATGCCACGGCGTACCCTCCTCATGAAAATTGGTCTCATTGAGTATGATATCACAAAGTCTCCGGGTTTTCCAGACTTTTCTTGCCGAACCCCGATACAACACAAATTTTCCTTCCAAGTTGGACGTAGCTTGCGCCGGCATATGGTAGCCATGATACACAACGGCTGGCCGGCTTCTGTCCGTTTTTTCGCCGTCCGTATCGACATCTAACCCACAAACAGTCCGTATTGCAACGGACCAATCGGAGCGCGAGTTCCGCACCGGCGTACACAGAACCATTTCCTTTCCTGCATGGAGCGCTCCGGGCATCACAAACCTCCCGCCACAAAGAGAGAAATACCACACAAACGGTTCTTCTTGCCTGTGTTGACATCCGGGTGTTCGTGTGCTACCATGAAAACACGAACAGGGTTTTGTGCTTTTGTTCCATTGCGGCATGATTTATTTTTATATGAATATACGGAAGCCCAAAAGCGTTCGTGTCCAAATTGCTAGGGAGGCTACCAGGCGTTTGAGGTCAGCGAAGCGCTGTTCATCTTTGACGTGCACTTACTTGGTTAATCACATATGAAATTAATTCGTTCTAACACAAAAGGAGGCCGGCCGAAGCATGAAGGATAAAACCTACATCGCCATAGATCTGAAATCGTTTTATGCTTCGGTGGAATGCCGGGAGCGCGGCCTGGATCCGCTGGACACCAACCTGGTCGTTGCAGATGAAAGCCGGACGGACAAAACGATCTGCCTTGCAGTGACCCCCTCGCTCAAGTCCTATGGCGTCCCTGGGCGGGCACGGTTATTTGAGGTCAAGCAGCGCATCCATGCGGTCAATTCCGGAAGGCAGCACAACGCGCCGGGGCGGAAGCTGGATGGAACATCCTATCACTTCTCCGAGCTGCAAGAGAAGCCAACCCTGGCGGTTGATTTCATCATTGCGCCGCCCCGCATGGCATACTACATGGAATACAGTACCCGCATTTATGAGATTTACATGAAGTATGTCGCGCCGGAGGACATCATCGTCTACTCCATCGACGAGGTGTTCATGGATGTCACAGACTACCTGACCACCTACCGGCTCTCTCCCCGCGACCTTGCCAGGAAAATCATTCTGGATGTTTTTGAGACAACCGGCATCACGGCAACCGCTGGGATCGGGACAAACCTGTTCCTCTGCAAGGTAGCCATGGATATTGTGGCGAAGCATATGCCGGCAGACAGCCATGGCGTCCGCATCGCTGAGCTGGACGAAATGACCTATCGCCGGACGTTGTGGACGCACCGGCCATTGACTGATTTTTGGAGAGTCGGCAGAGGGTATGCAAAAAAACTGGAAGAAAACGGGATGTTTACCATGGGCGATGTGGCAAGGTGTTCTCACGAAAATGAGGACCTGTTATACCGCCTTTTCGGGAAAAATGCGGAGTTGCTGATCGACCACGCGTGGGGATGGGAACCCTGCACCATTGCCGCAATCAAAGCATACAGGCCGGACACCAACAGCTTAGGCTCAGGACAGGTGCTACACAGTCCTTACAAAGCAGACAAGGCACGGCTCGTCCTGCGGGAAATGGCCGATCTACTCGCCCTAGACTTGGTGGACCAAAAGCTTGTAACAGATCAGCTCGTGGTCACCGTAGGCTATGACGCAGAAAGCCTCACCGGCCCGGAGCGCAATGGACGCGACAGGCGGTTACCTCCAAAACACGTACACGGAACCATCAATTTGAAAAGATACACTTCTTCCACAAGGCAGATTATGAACGCCGCTGCGGAGCTTTTCGACCAAATCGTAGACAAAAGCCTCCTCATTCGCAGATTAAATATCACTGCCAATCATGTGATAGACGAGGTCACCGCTTCCAAAGAAAAAGCCGGCTATGAGCAGCTCGACCTTTTTACGGATTATGCCGACCTTGCGGCGAAAGGAAAAGAAGAGGAAGCCGCCCTGGAACGGGAAAAGAGGATGCAAAAAGCATTGTTGATGATCAAAAAGAAATTCGGGAAAAACGCAATTTTGAAAGGCATGAATTTAGAAGAAGGTGCAACTGCAAAAGACCGCAATTCGCAGATCGGCGGTCATAAGGCGTAGCATGAAAGGGAGGTCAATATGCAGAAAAGATCAGTTGCAGAAAACTCTATGAAGCGTAGCCTGGATGCTGTATTGCAAGAAGTGCTGGATATCTTAGAGGCAGACGACGGGAAGTCCTTTGAGGAGAAGAAAGAAGCCGCAGTAAATCGTCTAAGAACCTGCCAGGATGAATTCGTAGCAGAAACTTTAGCCGATTTTGCCGTTGCTGATATAGCAGGACTGCAACTACAAAACGAGTTCTGGAAATCCGGTGCGGTATTCTACGGCGATGAACATGTCGCTTTGCGAAGGGTTCAAGATGTTGATCGTGACGCTTTTATAGAAATACAACGAGAATACTCTGTGATGAAAGAAATGCTCCGGGAAGAGGCATATTGCAACCTGGTGTGGAATGAGCATACAGAAAGCAAGACCCTCATGTTTTCTATACTCAAAGACGGCAAATACGTCGGGTACTGTGGAATCAAAAACATCTCACACAAACCCTGGGAAATTGTAATTGAAATACAGAAAGAATGGACCAGACAGGGCATCGGTCCCATCGCAATCTCTGCTATGTTGAACGAAATCAAATCTCGTTCCGGTGTGACCCAGTATAGAGTACGGATTGATCCGGCAAACCAAGCAAGTCAAAAAATGTTTGAGAAGCTGGGAGCTGTTCCCAATGGGATATCAGAATTGTGGATTCACGATGAAGAAGCTCTTGCGCAATGTGAAAAAGACAATTTGCATCAAATAGATGGTCAGATTACAGAACTTGCAAAGAAGTTCGGCGTTGCGCCGCAAAAACTGCTGAGTCACGTTTTAGAATATACCTTGTCATGGACTTGAAAATCAACTTGGGATAGGAGGAATTGACGTGTACGAGGATTTGATCCACTTGCCGCATCATGTTTCGGCTACCAGACCGCAGATGCCCATGTCGGACCGCGCAGCGCAATTCTCTCCCTTTGCCGCCCTCTCCGGATATGATGCTGCGATCCGGGAAGCCGGAAGGCTGACCCACGAGAAACGGGAGCTCAGCGAGGAGGAAAAAGAAGCTCTGGACAGAAAGCAGCAGTATCTCATCTCTATGATGGAGGAACAACCACGCGTAACCATCACTTACTTTGTCCCGGATGCAAAAAAGACCGGCGGCTCTTATGTAACAAAATGCGGCAATCTCAAAAAGCTGAATCCGCTTGAGCGTTGGATACAGCTTACAGACGGCACGAAAATTGCGCTGGACGACATTGCAAAGATCGAAAGCGACATGTTCAAAGGGATATTCTGTAAGCGTCAAACCTACCACCGACTTGCGGAAGGCTCTCCAATATGAAACA
>UREY01000033.1 GCA_900546915.1 uncultured Eubacteriales bacterium | reverse complement strand
GAACGCGTCGGAAGGCGTTTTGAAGGGAATGGCGCTGTTCTCCAACAGCTGGATTCTGTACGAATATGACGAGCTGTCCCGGTTGAGTCAGCGGAAAGTGGGAGAGGTGCTGGAGGAGCACTACAGCTACTTGCCGGGGAGGGAAAGCGGAACGACCACGACGTTGCCGGAGACGTACTATATCTTTCTATTTAAAAAATGAGAGAGAAAGGAAATTTCGGCCATTCTATAATATTATGTTTACGAACTAAAATTGGAGATGTTGATGCAGTGATTTATATAAAAGATGGTTCGAATGAAGTGTGCAACCACGCCGTATTTAGCAAAGAGAGAAAAAGACTGCAATTTAATATGTATTATGAAATGGTAGACGAACTAAGATCTATAGATAAAATAGAAGAATTTTGCTGTCAATGCATATATTGTAAAAAGAAAATAGTTCCTGCAAAATACGCCATGATCATTCTGGGTATATTTGACGAAATATATCAATTAATCATGCTGGTATCGCTTGCGTCGCTGTTTCTTGGGGTGGCTTATGCTAGAACATCATCTGGTGAATCATTGTTGATTACCTTTGCTGGCGTTGTTGTTGTGGTTATATTGCGCGCGACTTACTTTTGGATAAGGAATTCCATGATGAGCAATATCTTAATAAAGTCAAAGTGGATATATTTTGAAATTGAGGGGGAGAGATTAAAATATATGAAAGAAAGCTATTTATCAGGAAGCAAAATCATACGATGGCCATTTATGGCAATGCTAATTTATTCTATTATTTTTAATTAATTTTTAAAACGCTTAAAAAATGAATTTAGATTAGAGATTGCTGTGAAAGAGATGGCACTGCTCTTCAATGACTGTATTTTGTATGAGCATGGCGAGCTGTTCCGGCTGGGTCATTGCAGAGATAAAATATGCGAAAATTACCCTAATAGATTTTTTAAATTATTAGATAACTCTGTGTAATATTATAATTAAAACTGATAAAACTAAATAATTTCTAATTAATGTGAATAAAATATTCGAAATTGCTCTTGAAAACAAAGAGAGTTGAGTGGCCTGTGCAGAATACGTGAGATATATAGATATGGAGATTGACATTTCTGAGATGTTTTCCTTGTTTGCAAGTCTTTCGAGGTTAAAATTGGACACCGAATTGGGTCAATCCCTAATATTGTAAAAAGTTAAGTACCTCCGCAAACATGTAACCTCGTATCGGGTAACATAGTAATGGGCATTGACTCCGAATGGCTTTTCATATACTTTGATTCTGACAGATCGGCAACATTATGTGAAAAAGATCCAAATTTTCAAAGATCTAATCGGCCGACCGCCTTCACGAAAAAGTTGTTGGTATAGGATTGAACGAGATAAAGTGAATGGATCAATTTTGGGATCATGCGTTCAAAAAACGCGACAAGAACAAAATGTAAATATTTTAACAATCAAAATTTTTGACGACCGCACGTTTTTCAATCCCATCATTTTGGGCGCAGAAGTCGCATGTTCCGTCTGAGGCAAAGGGGTGTCAATATGAAATGACTATGCTATTAGTTGATATTGAGTGGATAGAAGAAGGTACCGGCCTGATTCTTACGCAGCTCGCAGCTGTTCGTGTAACAGGAGACTGGAAAAGTGTTGCAGAGTATCAATGCCTAGTCTGTCCACCCCATGAATTGGAGCCGGATTGGGAACACGTGGCGTATCGCGGTTATTCTCCAGATGAATTCAGAGCGGGAATCGACGAGAAGGACTGCGTGAGGGGTTTTGCTCGCTTTCTTCGGAAAGATGATATTATTTGCTGTTGGCATAAAGACACCAAAAGGCTACTCCAAGAAAAGTATGAACTTTATCAAGGCTGCACCCTACCAAATCAGTTTGTCAGCGTGAATCGGAAGATTTATACTTTGGCCAGGAGGAGAAAAATAGAAGCTCGCGGGCTGTATGCAGCAGCAGAAGCTTTTGGAATACAAACGGTTATACCGGAACACCGGTCTACAAACGATGTTTTTGTTATGCGTTGTCTCCTATCCCACATTGGCTATAGTCAGATTGGAATTCCAGACAGACTGATGAAGAGTTCCCAGCAATTAAGGCGGGAAAAAAATCTGGATATTCTCTCCCGTGTGCAATATCATTATGTTTTTATACCGAATTCATCGGTCTTTCACACTCCAAGCTGTAAGCTTTTGCTAAACGCCAAAACAATTCAGGGATGTACTTACTATAAAGTGGCGGCCAAGACGCGCAGACCGTGCAAGGTGTGCCACCCGGAGCAAGTAAAGTATAGTAAGCCTGTAGAGGTAAGGACAGTAAGGAAGGACAATGCAGTCCAGCGGCCAGAGAAAAAGATCGTAACGGCGAAGCTTCTTGGGCACCTCACCGTAGAAATATCTAATGATAAGATTGTCGGCTGCTGCCATCATACCATTCACCCCGGCAAGCTGACGCGCAAGCTGCTGCTGGAACACAACTGCATCGGAAAAAATTGCAATTACTTTGAAAAATACGCTGAGAGTAAATTTTGGGTTGCAGAGGAGAACAAAAAAAGAGAAAAGGAAAAGAGAAAAGAGGCGCGGCGAGACCAGAAACAAGCTGCGCGGAAACTGGAAGACGAGTTGAAAGATTTGCAGAGACTATTTCAATCGTATGTAGATGATGCCGGTTATTCAATGCTGATTGTTGGGATTGAAAAGGAGGACTCTAACAACTATAGAGTATTTTTTGTCTCAGATTACCCATATGCAGACGGAAACCGGTATCCCGGTTTTATCCAAGCAGTCCGATTTTTCTTTCCGGAATATCACATACAGTTAAGGCACATCCGAGACGTCGACGGACATTTTGTCACAACCGCTGAATACTTATCTCGAAAAGGAAAAAAATGGTAAAGCGATACAGGTAAGGATGCCTCGGCAATTTGGTGTGTTTTCATGGATAGCCGTATGTGGACAGGCAAACACAGCAGACACGAGCCATGTGGTATCTGCTGTGTTTGTCATCATGTTTGCTTTCTCCGGGAGGTTTAGTCGTTGCGCCGCCGTCCGTTTCCACCGAAGAGGAGCAGCAAACGGAGCAGCTGAGTGAGAGAGACGGCCAATGCGGCGACATAGGTCAGGGCAGCGGCCCGCAGAGTTTTTCTGGCGCCCTGAATTTCCTCATCGTAAAGGAGATGGCCGGATTCGATGGCTGCCAAGGCCCGACGGCTGGCGTTGAATTCTGTGGGGAGTGTGACCAGCTGAAAAATAGCTGCCAAGCCGAAACAGGCAATGCCGGCATATACCAAATAATACATCTGGGGGCTGTACATGGAAAACAGCAGGCCCACCAGAATCAGCGGCATGGACAACCTGGAGCCAATGTTGGTAATGGGAATGATGGCGGAACGAATCTGAATGGGTACATACTTCACAGCATGCTGCACCGCGTGCCCGGCCTCGTGGCAGGCTACGCCAATGGCGGCTGTGGAGGTATTGCCGAATACGTTGTCCGACAGGCGAATCACGTTGTCCCGGGGATCATAGTGGTCTGTGAGGTGGCCGGACACACGTTCGATCCGGACCTGCTGCAGGCCATTGGCGTCCAGCACCCGGCGCGCCGCCTGAGCTCCGGTAATTCCCCTGCGGGAATACTGGGTAGAATAACGGCGAAACGTGCTGTTGACATTGGCGCTGGCCCACATAGCCAGAAGGATCGCCGGTAGAACCAGAATGACGTAGGTCCAATCGAAGAACAAATGCAGTTTCCTCCTTATAAGAGCTCCATGGGCTCAAGAGCGTCATAAAGCCGCTGGGTAACGGCGCCCTGAAACAGGCTGCCGGCCTGCTGATGCAAGGTTTGCATGGCGCCGGCGGACAGATTGATGGGGACATTGCCGGTCATAAACAAATCGTTGTCCAGAATAAACCGAACTTCCTTGTCCTCCTGTCCGGCCCGCTTGACCATGCCGGGACCGGCGTGCAGCTTTACCCGGCATCCGCCACGCAATGCCATTTCCACATCCAGCGAGCAACGGCTGGCGGCAGTTTCGTTGACATCTTCTTCTCCCAGAATGCCTAAATAACAGGGCTGAATTAATTCACGAAAGGGAACGCCCTCCAAATCCAGGTCCTTTCGGGAGAAGGCATTGATGTATCGAAGACCCACGCGTTCGTAGTAGGCGGGCTTGTAAATTTGCAGGAAAGCGGCAAGGGGCCGGTCCAGCTTTTTGGCAAAATCCTCCCAGCTGGTGTACCGGGAGCAGGCCAGGGAGATGAACTTGCTGGTCAAGTTGACCCGCCAGCTGCCGTCTGCGGCGGCAAACTGATAATTGATGGTTTCCGGCTGGTTCTGCAGGGAGAAATTTCCGGGGGTTCCGGCAATTCTAGGGGCCGGAATTTCTTTTCGAGTGTTATATTGTGGAAATTCATCCCGGATTGCCTCTTGAAAATCCACAGGCGGCTTTGCAGAGATGGCCAGAATTTCCGGAAAGCGAAACTGACAGATGACTTCCATCAGTTGGTTTTTGCGGAGAAGGCGGCGAGGTTCCTGAGAAAACATAGACTGCGCTCCTTTCACGGCACATGTACACCGTAACGTTTGGCACTATTATACCCGCATTTTACCAAATTGGCAAGGTTCGGTCGGGAACTTCTTCTGTGGAATTCTTTACTTTTCTGTAAACTTTGCGTATAATAGAGCCAGCTTGGAGGGGAGGAATGAAATTGACGTTTCTTCGTATGTTGGAGGGGCTGCGGTTTCCGGCGATGGATGCTTGGATGCAGGCCGTGACGGAGTTGGGGTCCGAGGCGCTGTTTTTGGTTGCGGCCCTGGTGCTGTTCTGGTGCGTCAGCAAACAGGATGGGTATTACCTTCTGACTGTGGGTTTTTTCGGGACGGTGTTGAATCAATTTTTAAAGCTCCTTTGCCGGATTCCCCGGCCTTGGGTGCGGGACCCTGCATTTACCATTGTAGAGTCCGCTCGAGCGGGCGCTACAGGTTATAGCTTTCCCAGTGGGCACACACAAAATGCAGTGGGTACATTTGGCGTATTGGCTCGATGTGCCAAGCGAACCTGGGTTCGTGTCCTGTGTGTGGCGCTGATGATTTTGGTGCCCTTTTCCCGGATGTATCTGGGGGTTCACACTCCGGCGGATGTCCTGGTAGCTGCCGGGTCGGCTCTAATTCTGGTTTTTTTGGTCAAACCGGTGATATACAGCAAAAAGCTGTGGGTGTTTCCTGTGCTGCTGGGGGGCATGTCGGCCTGTGCATTGGCCTTTGTTTTGTACGTAGAATGGACCCGGTTTCCCGCTGATGTGGACCCGGTCAATCTGGAAGAAGGGGTAAAAAATGCGTACAGCCTTCTGGGAGCGCTTTTGGGCATGATTTTGTCCTATCTTTGGGATGAAAAAAAGCTTCATTTCCCGGTTCAGGCCCTGTGGTGGGTACAGATTCTAAAGGTGTTTTTGGGCCTGGGCTTGACTATGGCGTTGCGGATGGCGCTGAAGGCGCCGCTGCTGGCGCTGACAGGCGGGCATCTCTCTGCCCATGGAATCCGGTATTTTCTGATGGTCCTGTTTGCCGGAGGCCTTTGGCCCATGACCTTCCGGTGGTTCAGCCGGGTGGGCAGGGGAGATGGGAAGACATGACGCTGCTGTGGATCGTTTTGGCCGTATGCCTTGTGCTGATAGCGGCCAGCTATGGAGTATTCCGTCTGGCCTGTGTTCGGGGGCGGGAATATCCCTGGGAAGATGAGGCCGTCATGGAAAAGAAGCTGGGACCCAGCCATGCGGCGCTGGTAAAAGACGGTGTGGATTGGCTCCGGCGCCAGCAGCCCCGGGATTTATATCTGACCAGCTATGACGGCCTGCGGCTCCATGCCCGGTGGGTTCCGGCAGAGCACCCGAAGGGAACTGTGGTGCTGTTTCATGGTTGGCGCAGCAGCATTGTGGGGGATTTCAGCCCCAGTATGCCGGCGTATCACGATCTGGGCTTTCACTTGCTGTTGGTGGACCAGCGCGGACAAAACGGCAGCGAGGGGAAATACATCACCTTTGGAATTCGGGAAAGCCGAGATGTCCGGCCCTGGGTGGAGCTGCACAATCGGGAGTTTGGTCCCTGGCCGGTGTTTCTGGGCGGCATTTCCATGGGAGCGACTACGGTTCTGCTGTCCGCCGGAGAAGCACTGCCGGAGAATGTCCGGGGAATTGTGGCCGACTGCGGCTTTTCCTCCCCGTGGGAAATCATGGCCGCTGTGGGAAGAGAGCGGGTCCATTTGCCCCCGTTTCCCGTTTTATATCTGGTGAAATTCTGGTGCCGGCTACTGGGGGGCTTTGATGTGAAGGAGAACTCCACAACCCGAGCCATGCAGCGTAACCGCCTGCCGGTTTTCTTGGTCCATGGGGAGTCGGACCATTTCGTGCCCTGCGCCATGACGCAGGCGGCGTATGACGCGGCGGTGTGTGAAAAGGAGCTGCTTTTGGTACCCGGCGCCGGCCATGGCCGGAGCTATTTGGTAGACCGGGAACAGTATATGGAAAAGCTGGAGGCGTTCCTTATGCGGAATTTGCCTCAACAAGAGAAAGAGGTGCAAGCCGGTGAACTATGCGACCATCAAGAATTGTGACATTGCCAACGGACCCGGTGTGCGGGTCAGCCTGTTTGTGTCGGGCTGTACTCTGCATTGTAAGGACTGCTTCAACCGGGAAATCTGGGACTTTGGCTATGGGACGCCCTTTACCCAAGAGACCATCGAGCAGATTTTAACCCTCTTGGCGCCGGATTACATTCGGGGCCTGACGGTTTTGGGCGGCGAGCCCTTTGAGCCCCAAAATCAGCCGGGGGTGCTGGAGCTTTTGCGCCAGGTCCGGGCCCGGTATCCGGAGAAATCGATTTGGGCTTTTACCGGCTACACCCTGGACGGCCATATTTTGGCGCAAAAGCTGGGCCCTTGGGCGGTGACGCAGGAGCTGCTGACCTACCTGGATGTTTTAGTGGATGGTCCTTTTATAGCGGAGGAGCGGGACTTGTCCCTCCGGTTCCGGGGTTCCCGGAACCAACGTCTTATTGATATGAAGCAAACCCGCGCGGCCGGTCGGATTGTTTTGTGGACCGACTGGCAATCGGAAGGGAGAATGGAACATGAAAATGCAGATTAAACGATTGACCCCCCGGGCAAAGCTGCCTACCTATGGGACGGCTCTGTCTGCCGGAGCGGATTTGTACGTCTGCCTGGAGGAGCCGGTGGTCATGCAGCCGGGGCAGACCGCTTTTTTGCCTACGGGACTTGCCGTCGCCGTGCCGGAGGGCTATGTGGGCCTGGTGTTTGCCCGAAGCAGCATGGGCTGCAAGCGGGGACTGGCCCCGGCCAATAAAGTCGGCGTCATTGATGCCGACTACCGGGGCGAGGTACGGGTGGTTTTGTACAACCACGGTCCCGAGCCCCAGACTATTTTTGACGGAGACCGGGTGGCGCAGCTTTTGGTGGTTCCCGTGCTCTCGCCGGAGATGGAGCTGGTGGACCGGCTGGACGAAACGCAGCGGGGAGCCGGCGGCTTTGGCTCCACGGGTGAGCATTAAAAATTGGGCATAACCCGTCTGTTTTGGCCCATACTAGGGGAAAACGGAAGGGAGTGTTCCACAATATGCAGTCTGAACAGAGAAATCCGGAAGCCGTAGAGCAAAGCCGGGAACAGGTTTTGGAGCTGGGCTCCGACCTCACCCGGGGGAAAAGCGGCAATATCTATACCCTGACCATCATCGGTCAGATTGAAGGGCATCAGGTTTTACCGGAGACCGCCAAGACGACCAAATACGAGCATGTCCTGCCTCTGCTGGCGGGCATTGAAGAGAGCGATGAGATAGACGGCCTGCTGCTCCTTTTAAACACGGTGGGCGGCGACATCGAGGCCGGATTGGCCATTGCAGAGCTCATTGCCGGGATGAAAAAGCCCACAGTCTCGCTGGTTTTGGGCGGCGGCCACTCCATCGGCGTCCCCCTGGCGGTCTGCGCCAAGCGCTCGTTCATTGCGCCCACGGCCAGCATGACCATTCATCCGGTTCGCATGACGGGCCTGGTGGTAGGCGCACCTCAGACTTTTCGCTATTTTAACCGAATTCAGGAGCAAATTGTGGATTTTGTCACAGCAAACTCCAAGATTTCCCGGGAGGCCTTCGAGGGCTACATGATGGCAACCGGGGAAATGGCGACGGATGTGGGAACCATACTTTACGGCCGGGAGGCGGTTGCCTCAGGTCTCATTGACAAGTTGGGCGGGCTGCATGATGCGCTGGAATGTCTGCACAAAATGACGGCCACCCGCCGCCGCCCTCGAAGCCGCGGCCAAGCGGAGGCAAAACAGCCTTCCTGAACCGACGTTTCCGGCTTCTTTCGTACTGGGAACAAGAGGCTTCCCTGGTGTAAAATACAGTGATCAGTGACGAGGCGGGGGAACTCTGCGGGAAAATGCTCCGTCAGATTTTCCGTGCTATATTGCGGCGGCTCAGGTGGGAATTTTCCAATTCCCCCGCCGCCGGAAGTCAGATCCTGCCCCCCGGCCCCTCGGCGTGTTGCCCCAAGTTACGATTGCAGAAACACATAATGCTTTCCTTGTTTAAAAAGAAAACGTACATGAAAAACAAAAAAATAAAGGAGGAGATGGAAGCGCATGGAGCTGAGAGAAAAGTTGAAGCAAATGCGCCGGAACAGCATGGTTCTGGAGATTGATGGAGAAGAAACGTATCAATTGTGTGGAACCCGTTTTGGAGGGGTGCCGGATGTACCTCCGGACTTTGTGTGGCCCACCTTTGAGGGAAAGGATTGCGCCGGCGAGGTCAAAGCTCGTCCCCTGGCGTTCCTAGCGCAGTTTAACTGTGAAGAGCTGGCACAATACGACACCGAGCACCTGTTGCCCGACCACGGCCTGTTGTCCTTCTTCTATGAAACAAGCGCAATGCCCTGGGGCTTTGCCCCCAAGGATAAGGGCGGCGCCCGTGTGTTCTGGTTTGAGGATACCTCTCGATTGGCCGCTGCAAATGCTCCGGCGGAAATGGAGGAGGACTCCAAATTCCCGATCGTCCGTGTGCGAATGACACAGGAAGCCTCTTACCCCGGCTGGGAAGACTTTTCCGAGGCTTGGCCGGGTGAGGATGACGAGGCATTTGAGGCGGCGCAGGAGGCTTTGGGGGTAGAGGAACCGGGAGAACAGTCGAAACTGTTGGGGTGGCCGGATGTCATTCAAAATAGTATGGCCATGGAGTGTGCTTTCGTCACCCAGGGTTATGATCTGGGAAAAGGATGGAGCCACATTCCTGAGGATGTCCGGCAGCGGGTGAAAGAAACTGCTTTAGACCGGTGGCGTTTGTTGTTCCAACTTGATACGGTGGAACATGACGATTTTTGCCTCATGTTCGGTGATTGCGGACGGATCTATTTCTATATCAAAAAGGAAGATTTGCTGGCACGACGCTTTGATCAGGTGTGGTTGATTCTGCAGTGTTATTAAATCTCGTTGACCGGAAGAAACGGAAAAGCCACCTAAGCCGATCAATGGGGAGAGAAGTCCCCATTTCCTGTGCGAAAGCTCGTTGGGAGCTTCTTGGCCGGGAGCGAGACATAGGGCGATGCCCATGGCGTATGTTTCAAGATGTCCCATAAAATCAGCGCTCCAGAAGCAGTCCGCTTCTGGAGCGCGTTTCTTTATTCGCCGGGATTCATATGAATGACCTTGCCCCGATTCCAGATGGCAACTACCTGACGCTCGGCGGATTCCCGTTCCGTCTCATTGTGGTACTCCAAATAAACGGTGTGCGCGCCGCAGTCCAGACATTCCACCGATACGCACCAGTCGCCCTCGTGGCAAATCACGCCCGGCCCGCGACAGTCGGGGCAGCTTTCCAGTTCCCATTGTGTTGCTTGGTCCATCAGGTTGACCTCCAATTACAAATTTTATTTGCACAGGAAAACCGGGCAACTAGTCCAGCCTTCCCTCCATTTTGTGCCTTGGTTCCAAGAAGAGGAGTAATTGACTAACCGGTATCTCCTTGGACGTTTCTGTCCGTCAGAAAGACTGTCAGCCACCTTCATTGTTGCAGTGTTCGATTTCAGTAGGTTGAGGATGGAACCTATAGGTAATTCCCATGTGACGTGGCCCGGCTGTTCCAGTTCATAATCTAATTAATCAGCAACCTGCTGCACATAGATACTGTCTCCATCTATCCGGTATTGGACCGGCTTGTTGTACAGATTGTTAATTACCCGGATATTTTCAACAAACGGAACAGTCACGTTGGCACGGGTCTGTATCAGGCCACTTAATGCAACGACAGCCCGTTGCTCGCCCTGTGTTCCCAGTAAACTGCCAGCTTCAATCAAGTTTTCATCCAATTGGGATTTGCTAATAACAGGAACTTTGGCAATGGCGTTCCCCATGAACTTACTTGCAGCGGACAACCCGCTCAGTATTCCGGCTTGAACTGATGATTTTGAATAATCCTTCATTAGATCATAGCATTTTGTATAGAGAGTGCGGTACTGATAAGAATAGTCCGTGATGCTCTGCTCGACGTTATTCAAATAACCCTCGCTAAAATTACCCAGTAGCATCACTTCCAGAAAAGCGGAGTAGGCAAACAAATACAAGGCCAATTGGTAATCCTGAAATTGCGCTTGTAACTTTTTGAGTGTACTCCGGACTTCTAGATCACTATGAATGAGAGAACGTTTATTCAGTCTCTTTCCAATTTGCTCCCGGTAGAGAATGATACTTGCTTCCGCCTCTTTCTTGATCTGCTGAACAATGATGTGCTTATTCGTCTTATACTTTTCGTTCTTCCAATTATATTTGAAGTTTCTTGCCACATCCCCAAGGACATTCAGATTGCCCTGAAGCGTTGCGCGTCCTTTTTCCTCCAGAAATTGCAGAATTTCTTCCTGTGTCTGCTGTATGGTATCAAGCTTTTTTTCAATATTGATCAGAGCGGCAGCCATAAACAGCATGGTAGGATCACAAGCTAGAGCGGTCATTCGCGCCTGCCCTCCGCCAACGGCTCCAGTGGAAGATTTTAAAGCACCGATGTACTCTGTGCTGCCGCCGGCGTGAAACATCTGCTTTCCCATCGTATTCACAAAATAAATACCGGATCCTCCGCTGCCGTTGACAGCAGTTTGGATCGCCGCCGATAGGGGTTGGAAAGCAACTCCAAGCGCAGAGAGGTCTGACAGAGGAATTCTAGTGGCGTTGCGCATTTTGAGGTCAGGCTCTGCCATGACTGAAGGGACTTCCACATTCATCATGGCTTGCAGGATGGGCTCTCTTTGCGGATCAAGTTCATGGCTCATAGTTCCCAACCACCTTTCTCTATTTCTTTATTTTTTCTGCTCTTCCATCCAGGCCAGGTAATCGTCATAGGTTCCCAGCCGGTCCACAATGGTGCCGTCGGGTTGGAAGGCGATGACTCGGTTACAAACAGTTTGCAGCATCTCGTGATCGTGACTGGCCAAAAGCACCACGCCGGGGAAGGCCATCAGGCCCTTATTCACCGCCTGAATGGATTCCATATCCAGGTGGTTGGTCGGCTGATCCAGCAGGACCACGTTGGCGCCGGAGAGCATCATTTTGGAGAGCATACACCGCACCTTCTCGCCGCCGGACAGGACGTGGACCGGCTTAAACACGTCTTCGCCGGAGAACAACATCCGTCCCAGGAACCCCCGGAGGTATACGTCGTCCTTTTTCACGGAGTACTGCCGGATCCAGTCCACCAGCTCCATGGTACAGCCTTCAAAGTAGTCGGAGTTGTCCTTGGGCAAGTAGCTGCGGGAGGTGGACACGCCCCATTTGACCGAGCCTTCGTCAGGCTCCAGCTCACCCATGAGGATTTTAAACAGGGTGGTTTGGGCCAGCTCATTTTCTCCCACAAGGGCCACCTTATCGGTTTTACTCAGGGTGAAATAGACATTGTCCAGAAGCTTGACGCCGTCCACGGTTTTCGAGATGTTCTTCACGGTGAGAATATCCTTACCCAAATCCCGCTCCGGCTGGAAGCCCACGAAGGGGTAGCGCCGGGTCGAGCAGGGGATCTCCTCCACAGACAGCTTATCCAAAAGCTTCCTGCGGGAGGTGGCTTGCTTGCTCTTAGAGCGGTTGGCGGCGAAGCGGGAGATAAAGGCTTGCAGCTCTTCGATCTTCTCCTGGTTTCGCTTGTTTTTGTTTTTCAGCAGGGACTGAACCAACTGGCTGGACTCGTACCAAAAGTCATAGTTGCCCACGTACATTTTGATCTTTCCGTAGTCTATGTCCACAATGTGTGTGCAGACGGTGTTGAGAAAATGCCGGTCGTGGGAGACGGCAATGACGGTACCGGGGAAATCCAGAAGGAAATCCTCCAGCCAATTGATGGAGGCGATGTCCAGGTTGTTGGTGGGCTCGTCCAGCATCACAATGTCCGGATTGCCGAACAGGGCCTGAGCCAAAAGAACCTTGACCTTAATTCGGGGGTCGGTGTCTGCCATCAGGTCCTGGTGCAGCTCGGTCGGAACCCCCAGCCCCTGGAGGATCTGACTGGCGTCGGACTCGGCCTCCCAACCGCCCAGCTCAGCGAATTCCGCTTCCAGCTCCGAGGCCCGCAATCCGTCTTCATCGGAAAAGTCGGGCTTTTCATACAGCGCGTCCTTTTCCTTTCCCACCTGGTACAGCCGCTCGTTGCCCATCATGACGGTGTCCAATACCGTGTGCGCATCATAGGCGAACTGATCCTGCTTCAGCACGGACATCCGGACGCCGGGCTGCAGGGTGACGGCGCCGGATGTGGAGTCCAGCTCCCCGGAGAGAATTCGGAGAAACGTGGACTTTCCTGCGCCGTTGGCGCCGATGATGCCGTAGCAATTGCCGGCGGTGAATTGCAGATCCACATGCTGAAACAGCCATTGGCCGCCAAATTGCATGCTGAGATGATTGACTGTGATCATGGTATGGAGATTCCTTTCTTATGGAATGTTTTTCAACCCGTCATAGAGGGAGGAGAAGGTGGGCTGACCTTGGCAGCGTCCGAAGGATAGGGTTTTATTTTCCCCAAATTCCAAAAGATAACACTTGGTGAGCTCCTCTACCGTCTGCTCTAAGGCTGTGAAAAACTGCGTGTAGGCAAAATTGCGGCCGGGGGTTCCCTCTTCCCAGATGCTGGTGATGAGAGATTCCGTGACCTGGTCCAGGGGGTACAGTTTCAGATGCATCAGCTCGTGGACCAGGACCTCTTCCAGGTTTTCCTGTTTGGGGTGGGCCCAGTTTATCAGGATAATGGCTTTCTTATCGTCGCAATCGATGTGAAAGTCTCCTGTTTTGTTCCACTCCGGATCTTCCACCAGCTGGAGGCGAATGTCCCAGCTGGGGATCAGCCGTAGTTTTTTGCACCATTTGTCGAAGCAGGCTTCTATTTCCTGACGGGTCATGCCGACACCCCCATTGTCCAATCTTTGGATTCCCGGACAGTATATCACAGATTTTCCCGAAAGAAAACATTTTTTCTCCGACCCCCTTGCATTTTTCCGGAAGAGGGTTATAATAAGATTTAGCACTCTTAGTTTGTGAGTGCTAAACCGGTAAAATTCATCATAAGGATGTGACGCATATGGAAAAGCAACAATTTCGAGCGGAGTCAAAGCGGCTTCTGGACCTGATGATCAATTCCATTTATACCCACAAGGAAATTTTCTTGCGGGAGATCATCTCCAACGCCTCAGACGCCGTGGACAAGCTGGCTTATCAGGCCTTAACAGACGAAAAGGTGGGCCTGAACCGGGACGATTTCGTCATTACCATTCAGCGAGAACCCAAGTACGGCATTCTCACGGTCTCCGACAACGGCATTGGGATGAGCAAGGAGGAGATGGAGGAGAACCTGGGTACGATCTGCAAGTCCGGCTCTCTGGATTTTAAGGAGCAGATGGACAAGCAGGAGGATGTGGACATCATCGGCCAGTTCGGCGTGGGCTTTTACTCCGCGTTCATGGTCGCAGAGACGGTGACGGTGATCTCCAGGCGGTACGGCTCCGAGGAGGCCTGGATGTGGCAGTCCAGCGGCGCCGATGGATATACCATAACGCCTGCCCAGCGGGACACCGCAGGGACTGATGTCATCATGAAGCTGAAGGCCGATACCGAAGACGAGAAGTACAGCCGCTTCCTGGAGGAGTTTGAGCTGCGGGAGCTGGTGAAAAAGTACTCCGATTATATCCGTTATCCCATCCGGATGGAGGTTACCAAGTCCCGCCGGAAAGAGCAGACGGAGGAGGATAAGAAAGAGAACCGGGAGCCGGAGTACGAGGAGTACACAGAGGTGGAGACGCTGAACTCTATGGTTCCTCTGTGGCAGCGAAACAAAAAAGACGTGACCGATGAGGAATACGACGCGTTTTACCGGGAGAAGTTCTTCGATTATGAGAAGCCCATTTGCCACCTGCATCTGAGCGTGGAGGGCGCGGTGACCTATAAGGCCCTGCTGTATATTCCCGGCCGTGCGCCCTATGATTTTTACACCAAGGATTACAAGAAGGGGCTGCAGCTGTATTCCTCCGGCGTTCTCATTATGGACAATTGCGAGGACCTGCTGCCGGACCATTTCCGCTTTGTCCGCGGCATTGTGGATTCCCAGGATCTGTCCCTGAATATCAGCCGGGAGATGCTGCAGCACAACCGGCAGCTGACGTTCATTGCCGGCAATCTGGAAAAGAAAATAAAGAACGAGCTCCTGGACCTGCTGAAAAACGACCGGCAGACCTATGAGAAATTCTACGGCGCCTTCGGCCGTCAGCTGAAGTACGGCACGGTGGCGGATTACGGCGCGCATAAGGAGGCCTGCCAGGACTTGCTGCTGTTTTGGTCGCACAAGCAGGGCAAGCTCGTCAGCCTGCAGGAGTACGTGGACGCCATGGCGGAAGGGCAGGAGAAGATTTACTTTGCGCCCGGCGAGAGCAAGGACCGCCTGGCCAAGCTGCCCCAGGTGGAAACGCTGAACGGAAAGGGCTACGATGTTCTGCTCTTTACCGAAGATGTGGATGAGTTTATCCCCCAGACCCTGATAAAATATGCGGACAAGTCCTTCTGCAACGTGACCACCGATGATCTGGGGCTGGAGACGGAAGAAGAGAAGAAGCAGACCCAGGAGAAGGCGGAAGAGCTGAAAGACGTGCTGTCCTTCGTGAAGGAGACCCTGGCGGACCGGGTGAAGGAGGTTCGCCTGTCCAACAGCCTGGGCAGCTATCCGGTGAGCCTGGTTCCCGATGCGGGCATGAGCTTTGAGATGGAAAAATATATGAAGCGGGTGAACCCGGAGTTTGCCTACTCCTCCGGACGGATTTTGGAGCTGAACGCCGGCCACCCTGCGTTCCGGGCGATGGAAGAGGCGATTCCGGCCGATCCGGAAAAAGCGAAGGATTATGTCCGCCTCTTGTATTGCCAGGCCCTTTTGATGGCAGATCTGCCCCTGGAGGACCCCATGGCGTATACCGAGCTTGTGTGCAAGCTGATGAACTGAGGCCGGCAATCTGTTTGGGATGAACAAGCACCGGCGGGAACCGTCCATGGGGCGGTTCCCGCCGGTGTGCGTTGCCAGGCAATACATGGCGTGAAAGCGGGGGGATTTTTCCTGTTGCGCTTTCCGCCCCTGTGTGATACACTACTTTCATCGGTTCATTGGTTGCAGAAAAGAGAAAGGGGTGTCTCATATGCAAGATTCATATACGTACTTTTTCTCCAGTTGGGAAGAACTGTTTTCCAGCCCGGTGGGTGTGGCTTTGGCCGGCGTGGGTCTCATCATAGCCCTGTTTTTTCTGGCGGCGGTCCTTGTTTTGTATATTTTTCAGTCCTGTAGTCTGTACTCCATTGCCAAGCGGCGGGGGATTTCCAACCCGGGCTTGGCTTGGGTGCCGGTCGCTTTTGTGTGGATTTTAGGCAGCGTCTCCGATCAATATCAGTATGTGGTCCGTGGGAAAGTATGCAACAGACGGAAGATTCTCCTGGCCCTGGGTCTGGCCTGCTTTCTCTTAAGCGGCGGAGGTTTGGTATTTTTGTCCAACTATGGCGCCGTTCTGGATGCGTTTCAGGGAAGCGGCACATTTCTCCGGCAGGTGCTGGGACGCGCGGCAGGCGGCACCCTGGCGGGGCTGGCAGCGGCGGCGCTGGCCGTATTCCAATATATCAGCCTGTACGACGTATTTCAGTCTTGTAATCCTGGGACCAGCGTAGTATTTTTGGTGTTGTCGGTGATTTTTCCCATTTTGGTGCCGTTTTTCCTCTTTGCCGACCGGAAAAAAGAGCTGGGGATGCCCAGGCGGCGGGACGCAGCTGCCTCGGCGCCGGAGCAGCGTGCGGAGGAAGAAGCGCATACCGACCCCCGGCATCATGCAGACCGGGATCACCCGGTAGATTTTTGAAAGCAGGTGCAGTAGAATGAAACCTGATTATACGGAAATGTTTGCAAGCGGCGAAGGGGCTATCTTGGCCGGTGTGTTCCTGACGGTGCTGGGGATTGTCTCTGCTCTTGGCTTGCTTCTCTACGTGTTACAGGCGTGGAGCGTGTATACCATCGCGCGTCGGCGGGGAATCCGGAAGCCCTGGCTGGCGTGGATTCCCGTAGCCGGAGTTTGGACCGTCGGCAGCATTGCCGACCAGTACCAGTATGTGGTGAACCGGAGGGTGCAGAGCAGCCGGAAGGTTCTGCTGGGCTTGACGATCGGCATCTGCGCTATGGTTGTCCTTTATATGGGCGTCGTATTCTCTATGGCGGCCCGGACCATCGTGTTTCCTCATGAAATAATGCGCAGCAGCCAGTGGGTGATATGCTCCCTTTATGAGAGACAGTGAAAAAACAAACTGTCATCATGAAGGGA
>UREY01000032.1 GCA_900546915.1 uncultured Eubacteriales bacterium | reverse complement strand
AGCCGTGTCTACTTTTTATGCCCTCTTCAATTTGCGCAATTTATTATACCTTATCGTTGGAAAAGGCGGCGGAGTTACTGGATGCCTATCTGAATGTGCGTTTTTCCACCTTGATAACCGCAGCCCACGAGGAAAGGCTGGTGGAGAAAAAAAGTCGGTTGTGCTTCTCCGTGCTGGAGGATGCAGACGCCTACGAGCTGATGTGCCGGGTGATGGACGAGCAGAGTGGCAGAATGGTCGAGGCCTTTGAAAACCTAATGGTGCTGACCGAAAGCATTCTGCGGATTCTGTTTGTCGCCATTGCGGTTGCCGCCTTGAACCACTGGTGTGGGCTATTCGTGCTATTGGCTTTCCTGATGATTCTTCCGGTTGCAAAAAAGAACGGTAGCGAGAGCTGGGCGGCCTACGAAGATGCAAGCAAATACTATAAAATTTCTAGATATCTGCGAAAGGTTCTTTCCGCTCGCGATTATGTGGGCGAGCGAACGCAGTATGCTTACACGCCCACGGTACAGACGGCTTGGGACAACGCACAGGAGCAGGCACGGCTGCGGGAAAAACAGGCTGTTAAGAAAGACACTGCCCGCAGCAAACTTCTGAACTCAGTCATCGCAACGCTTGCGGCGTTGCTGTACGGCTTGATGCTGATACCTCTTTCCCGCAGGAGTATCACGGTGGGTGCTTATGTGAGTGTGGTAACCACCTCGGCGCAATTTATTTCTTTGCTGACTTGGTCCTATGCTGTATTAGCTGAGAAATTTGAGGAGCATCAGCAATATGCTAAGGATTTGGAAGCATTTCTGGCTCTGCCGGAGGACGAGCTGGAGCCGCAAGAACGTGCAGCTGCAAGCGTCTGCATATCACGCATTGAGTTTCGCAACGTAAGCTTTTGCTATCCGGGCTGTGAGCAGCCAATTCTGGATCGGGTCAGCTTCTGCCTGGAGAGCGGCAGCAGCTATGCCCTGGTGGGCCGGAACGGTGCAGGAAAAACCACGGTTATCAAACTGCTGACCGGCTTGTACACTACTTATGATGGAGAAATATTGATCAATGGGGCGGAGTTGCGGAAAATTGATCGCCGAACAAGGCAATCCTTGTTTTCCATCATCTACCAGGACTTTGCACGTTATGAACTGAGTGTGCGGGAAAACCTAACCATCGGCTGTGCAGTCCCGCCAGAAGAAACTGAGCTGCATAGTCTGGTTGATTCCCTTGGGTTGCGGGAAAAAATTGATCGGATGCCGCAGGGTCTGAACACCAATTTGGGACGGCTGGAGGAGATCGGGATCGATTTTTCCGGCGGTGAATGGCAGAGGATCGCCATTGCCCGTGCGCTATTAAAGCACGCACCGATCCTGATCATGGACGAGCCAACCGCTTCGCTGGACCCGTTGCATGAACGCTCCATCTTCCAACTTTTTGCGGAGCACAGCAGGCAAGCCAGTATTTCCATTTTGATCACGCATCGCTTGGGCGGTATCAAAAACGTTGATCGAATCATCGTGTTAGAAAACGGAACCGTCTGCGAGCAGGGAACTCACGAGGCGCTGATCGGCAGGCAGGGCGTGTACGCCAAGCTCTACGCAGAACAGGAGAAGTGGTATCAATGAGAAAGACGGGACGCATTCGCACCATGCTGCATATGATCCATCTGGTGGCCTCAGCCTCACCCTGGATTTTTTCGCTGCAATACTTTTGGTCAATCATAAATGGCATTTCTTTGGCTGTGACGCCAATCGTCCTGGAGCAGATTTTCCAAATTGTACTGGAATCAGAATTAAAAGTTTTACCGATTCCAGCATTGATCGCTTGGGTGTTCTGCCTGCTGATGATTTCTCTTCTTTCCGAGATTTCCACTGGATTTGCCGGATATTACGGGGAAATATTTACCGATATCGCAAACAAAGCCCTGTGCGGACGAGTTAACTGGAAGGCGGGGAAAATTGCGGCCATCGAGTACGAGAAGCCGGAGCTTCTGAATGAGGTTGAAAAGGCTTATCCGGCTTCCTTTCAGGTCCAGACTGTGGTCTATAAGGTTATGGATCTGCTATCCTCCTATCTACCCTATTTCATCATTTACGGTTTATATCTTTATCACGCCCATCCGGCGCTGCCGGGGATGCTGGTGCTGATCTTCCTGCCGGTTTTGCTTTCTCAGATTTTGAAGGGGAAGCTATACGGCAGGTTGGAGGACACGACCGCTGTGCTTCGCAGACGGAAGCAATACTTTGCGGCCTGCATGGGAGACAGGGAGTATGCAAAGGAAACGCGCATTTATGGCTTAAGAGACTTTTTCAGGAAGCGTTATCTGGATGCTGTTCATACATTTAATCAACACACCATCGAGACGGGGAAAAAGTCCTTTCGTATCGATTTGTCAGCGGCCTGCGTGAATATGCTGGGCTATGTTTGTATGATCGGGCTGCTGCTGTGGCTGGTGATTCATGGTCATATTGCCTTGGCCTCCTTTGCCGCAATTCTGGGCTCTGTACGCAAGGCCTATGAGCAGATGGAGGAGATTGTACAGCAGCAAGCCGGGGAATTCTCTGTTGCCTGGGCACTGTCGAAAAATTACTTCAGCTTCATGGCGGAGCCGGAGGAAGAACGGTCCACGGCCCACAAGGCGGAAATCAATGAGCTTGCCCTGCAAGATGTGTGCTTTGCCTACCCGGACGGTACCCAGGCATTGAACGGTGTTTCCATCGAGGCAAGGTGCGGAGATTGTATTGCGGTTGTGGGTGAAAACGGCAGCGGAAAAACGACACTGGCCAAGCTCCTGACGGGCATTTATGCTCCCTCCTCAGGTTCGATCTACTGCGGCGGCTCTATGGAGTTGATGACCCTGCGCAGGGGAAGCTCCCAGTTGTTCCAGCATTTTAACAATTACCGAATGACCGTTGCGGAAAATGTTGGTATCAGCGACAGCGAGGTGGATGATCCGGAGCGGATGCTGTGTGCGCTGGAAACTGCGGGCTTTCCGTTGGAAGGAAAACAAGAGCTTACACTGGACTCCATGCTTGGCAGAGAGTTCGGCGGTGCGGAGCTGTCCGGCGGACAGTGGCAAAAGCTTGCTATCGCCAGAGCTATTTACAGAAACGCCGATGTGCTTGTCCTTGATGAGCCGACGGCGGCTATCGATCCGGAGCACGAAAGCAGTCTCTACCACACATTTTCTGCCTGTGCCAAAGGAAAAATATGCTTTATTATTACACATAGATTGGGATTGGTCAAAATATGCAATCGCATTATTGTCATGAAGGCAGGCAAAGTTCTTGATGTGGGAACACATAATGAGTTGGTTGATCGTTGTGATTACTACCATACTATTTGGAACGCACAAGCAAAACAATATGAATAACACAAAATAGTATTATGCTGTTTGATGAGGAAGTGAAAAAGCACACTTCTCTTTCTGCAATCAGCAACTTGATTTTGGTATATTATCTTAATCATTTTCCTTGTTCAAAACAGAACATCTACCGTTTATAGGGACACATTGTAGCAAGTCTGAAAAGACTTGCTGTCAGAGTGCCGAAAAGTCCAGCTTAAACTGGGCTTTTTCGACACTCTGAAGGGGCTGTAGCAGAAGTCCATTTTCTCAAAAATGACAACTTCGATAATTAGAAATACGTCCGGAAACTAGGTATAAATTCTTATTTCTGGGCGTAAATAATTAGGCGGATCTGAAGAAGAAAGATTTTTGCTACACCGCCTTCTTTACTCAGTTATGCAGGGAAGAAATTCTCCTCTGCAGACCATCGTCCCAGATTGCTTCCGGTCTGATTTGTGCTGCGCTCAAAGAATAGATGCCGTCTTTGCCCGTGTACTTGTACCGTATACCGATCTCCTGTCCCCCGGCTTTCATCGCTGGGGCCTGACGTATATCTATAACCCAATCAATTTCATACCGTTTTCCATCTTCCTATGTAATTACTCTGAGAACAGGCAAAATGGGAATGCACTGAACGTCACCAAGAGGCAGAAGCTGTAAATTTAGAAAGCAGGAAGGAGACACGCAGAATGAAGCAAATATCCGAAAAGAGGCCGAGTTAGGGGAATCCCTGCCCTTGTAAGGAAAAGAAATAATCTGCATTCCATTTCTGCTTGGATAACTTTCGTCATGAGCTGTACGCTCAAATATGTGCTGCAGCTCATTTTATATGGCTTATACTATCCGCTACTATACGGGAGTATTGTTTCATATTGGAAAGCCTACCGCAAGTCGGTGATAGGTTTGACGCTTACTTTTCACCATAGAAAAATTCACTCGTGAATTCCTGCGTCTCAAAATATGAAAAAGTCCCGGCTGATCCGTTTGGGATCAGCCGGGCTTTGTTTACGGGGTTCAGCAGGGCAGATTGTCTTGCAGGGTTTTCAGCAGGGCGTCGGCATCCTCCGGGGAGCTGCCTTTGACGCCTAGGTAGAATTTCACCTTGGGTTCGGTGCCGGAGGGGCGGACGCACATCCAGGCGTCGTTCTCCAGCTCGTAATACAGCACATTGGACTCCGGCAGGTCCGTGGGGGTGACGGCGCCGGTGGCCAGATCCAGAACGGTGTGCTTCAGGTAATCCCGGATCTTCAGCACCTTGCAGGGGCCGACAGACTGGAGCGGGTTGGTCCGCAGAGACTCCAGAATGGAGGCGATTTTGGCGGCGCCTTCCTGGCCGGGATAAGTCAGATTGACGGTATCTTCCCGGTAGTAGCCGTATTCCCGATAGAGCTCCTGCATCCGATCCCACAGGGTTTTGCCCTGGCAGTAGCACCAGGCGGCGGCTTCGCACAGGGCCATCACAGCCACAACGGCGTCTTTGTCCCGGGCGTGGGTGCCTACCAGACAGCCATAGCTTTCCTCCATGCCGAACTGGAAGGCGTAGGTGTGATTCTGCTCAAACAGCCGCATTTGCTCGCCGATAAACTTGAAGCCGGTGAGCACGTCGATATACTTCATGCCGAAGGCCTCGGTCACCGTCCGGACCATGTTGGTGGAGACGATGGTGCTGACCACGGCGCCGTTGGCCGGCAGCACGCCCAGCTCCTTCCGGCGGCGCAGCAGATAATCACAAATCAGAACGCCGGACATGTTGCCGGTGAGGGGCTTGTATTCGCCGGAGGCGCGGTCGAGGGCAAAAACACCCAGCCGGTCGGCGTCGGGGTCTGTGGCGAGCACCAGGTCTGCACCCTGCTCTTTGGCGTAGCCCAGAGCCAGGGTAAAGGCGGCCTTGTCCTCCGGGTTGGGGCTCTTGACGGTGGGGAAGTCTCCGTCGGGTTTTTCCTGCTCCGGAACCACAAACACGTTCCGGAAGCCCAGCTCGGACAGGACCCGCCGTACCGGCAAGTTCCCGGTGCCGTGCAGGGGCGTGTAAACGATTTTCAGACCGGCGGCTTGGGTGATGGAGTCGTGGTCCAGCACCAGGGCCTGGATGGTGGCCATGTACCGATCGTCCAGCTCTTGGCCGATGGTGTGATACAGGCCGGCGGCAACGGCCTCGTCGTGGGTCATGGTTTTTACGGTAGCGTAGTCGGTCACGGCGTTTACTTCGTCCAGGATCTCCCGATCCAGAGGCGCGGTCACCTGAGCGCCGTCGTCCCAGTAGACCTTGTAGCCATTGTAAGCGGGGGGATTGTGGGAGGCGGTAATCATCACGCCGGCGGTGCAGCCCAAGGTGCGGACGGCAAAGGACAGCATGGGAACCGGCCGCAGGGAGTCAAAGCGGTAGGTGGGGATGCCGTTGGCGTTGAGGCACAGGGCGGTTTCCTCGGCAAACTCCGGGGACATATGCCGGGAGTCAAAGGAGATGGCTACGCCTTTGGCAGCCGTTCCCTTTTTCAAAATGAAGTTTGCCAGACCCTGGGTGGCCTTGCGGACGGTATACAAGTTCATGCGGTTGCTGCCGGCGCCCAGGATACCCCGCAGACCGCCGGTGCCGAAGGCCAGGTCCCGATAGAACCGGTCCTGAATCTCGGCGGTGTTGCCCGCGTCTGCCAGGGCTTTCAGCTCCGCTCGGGTCGCTTCGTCGAAGTAGGGATTGCTGCACCACTGCTGGTAACGTTCCATTGCATTCATATGATTCACCTTCATAGCTATTGTATTTTATTAACAGGCCGTTGTATGGGCCATGTCGTCCAGTTTTTGAAATACCGGTCTGAGCAGATATACATCCATCATAGGAACCAGGGAGAAGCCCAGCGCAAGCCAGAACAGAAGGGTGTACAGGAATAAGCTGCTTAAGAACAGGGCCATGAGAAGCGGCAACGCGTGGAAAAACAGCATGGCCAGGGTCCGCGGAAACTGATAGATGGTCAAGATCATGGCGTTGTGCAGATGCTCCCGCAGCGTGTTTTGGTACCGGATCATCAGGGGATAAAGATAGAGCAGAACGGCTGCCACGGTACAGGCTAAAATACAGATGATGACAAACAAAACCGTGTACAGGGGACCCTGAATAAAAAACCGAATCAGCATAAAATCGCAGATCAAAGAGGCCGCAATCAGAAGGGTGATGAGCCAAACAATGGTTGCCTGCTTAAAATTCTCGCGAAACGCCCGGAAAAATGTGCTCCAAATTCCGCCGCAGGAATCCCGGGAGATGTCCAGCACGACCTTATAGGTCGCGGCGATGGAGGCGCCGGCGGTGACCACGGGCAGGCAAAATAAAATACATAGGACGTCCACCAGGACCATGTCTGCCAGGGTGGAGAGGAATTGGAAAACAGGGTTATCCAGTCGGAAAAAATTTTTCATATACATGCCTCCGTCTTTTAAGATTTTCTCAGCCAGGCGTTGATTTGCAGCTGCAGGGTTTGTTGTAGCTTCAGCAAGCCTGCTTCATCCAGTTCGTCCAGCATTTTGGGGAGGTAGATCTCCGGATCCACCGTGCCGGTCATCAGAGCGGCATAGTATTTCTCATACACTTGAGAGACGGCTTGAAACTCCGCGCTATATCTGGAATAGTCCGGCGTAAAGCCAAGCAGGGGGGATTCTGCCGTATTGTCGTTGAATTCCTGATACAGCTCCCATTTGTTCGGGCTCTCGCCCACCGTGGTTTTCAGAATGAACCAGTTGCCCTGGGTGTAAGGGACGCCCCGGTAAGCCGACGAGATGATTTGCACCTGATCGTCCTCCGTCAGGGTGTAGTGGATCCCTTCGATGCCGTAATTCAACAAGTTCCGAATTTCCGGGTCGGTGTTGACCGCGTTTAGAAAAGTGAGGCAGGCTTCCGGGTGCTTGGTGTTGGCATTGACCACCATAATGCCCCCCTGGGCGGACTCGGTGGTGACGATTCTGTCGGAGACCTGCTGGGCGACGATGGGATAGCCATAATCCGTGGAATAGCTGGCAGAAGCGTCCGGCCCGCCGGTAGACAGACGCAAAAATACATTTTCTCCCTGAAACCGGGAAAAGGAGGTGCGCATGGAGGCATCCTGGTTGATATACCCGGCTTCGTAGTACCGGTGCAGGAGCTGCAGGGTTTCCTGGGCATACTGGGTTTCAAAAATATTGACGACCTGGCAGCTGCTGTCGTGAGAATTTACCATCAGGGGAATGGAGTCATATACGACATACTCGTAGTTGCCCAGAGAGAGGATATTCAAATGGCTGGAATCGAAGAATAACGGGATATACGTGGGCTCGGTTTCCGCGATCATCTCCAGCAGAGGCTCCAGGGAGGCGAAGCTGCGATACTGCGTGATATCGATGTCGTACTTTTCCACCAGCTCCTGGGAAAACAGGAAGTGCATGGGGGTAGCCAACTCTTTGTTGGTGGGAATCCCCCAGATCTTACCGTCGATGGTGACGCCCTTCCACAGCTCGCTGTGGATCGCGCGGTACATGTCCGCACCCAGATCCTCCAGGTAGGGGGTGATGTCCAACCAGGCGCCGGCCATGGCGTTGGAGACGTAGCTGTCTGTCCAGGCAAAGGCGATGTCGTATTCCTGGTTGGTGTGGATCAGGGAGTTCAGCTGGGCTGTGTAGTCGTTCCAACCGATCTTATGGTACTCCACGGTAAAGCCGTATTTGTCCAGTAGAATGCGGTTTAGTTCCTCGTTCACCAAGGCCAGATCCACGTCCGGCTCGCCGATGGTGTAATAAATCAGGTTGACCGGCTCCTCCTCCCCGGGCGGGTCGGGGTTTTGCGGGCGCGTTGCGCAGCCGGCGCTGCCCAGGAGCGCAACTGCGGTCAGGAGTGAGAGCGCTCGGCGGATGGAGTTTCTGGACAAGCTGAGGTCCCCCCTTCCTCTGAGGGAGCATTTTGTTCGGAAGAAGGCGGCTCCGGAAGCTGGGCTGCAGCCGTGGGAACGGAGGCGCTGAAGTTCCGAAGGGTGCTGGGTGAGATGTTGTAGTAATTCTTAAAGTGTACGTAAAAGTTGTTCAACTGAGAGTATCCCACCATGTTGGCAATGACGGAAATTTTCTCCTGGGTGTTTTCGATCAGTCTTCTGGCCTGGATCATGCGGTAGGCGGTGAGGTACTCCGAAAACTTGATTCCGGTGTCTTTCAAAAAAATCCGGCCGATGTATTTGCTGCTCATATTGAAAATTTCTGCGATATTGGTCAGAGATTGGGAGCTTCTGTAGTTGCTCTTGACAATGAGAATGATTTTGTTTGTAATTTTGGAAAAGTGGCTGTAGTCCACCTGTAAAACCGGGTCCAGCTCCGGCTGGGAGGCGGCGTGCTCCGGAATGACGCCGTGCAGGTCCCGAACGATGGTGCGCTCGATAAAGGCGCGCAGTTCGGCTACGTGAATGGGCTTGAGAAGATAGTCCCGCGCCGTGGCTTGCATGGACTTGTGAACGTAATTGAAGTCGTCGTACCCGCTGATCATGCAGAACACGGTTTGCATGCCCATGGAGCGCAGATGCTCGGCCAGCTCATATCCCCAGTGATCGCCCAGGTTGATATCCAACAGAGCGATATGGGGCTGGAAATCCACGGCCTTGCTGACAGCCTCCGCATAGGAGGTGGCAGTGAGTATGCTGGTTATGTTGTACATAGACCAATCCAAAAGATACTTTATATTTTCGCAAATGTCCTTTTCGTCATCTACGATTAATAGGCGATACATATCAATTTGTCACCTCGTCTTTCAGCAGGATTTGAATGCAAACGCCGGAGGGCGCGTGGTTTTGGATGCGCATTTCCACCCGGTTGCCATAGTATAAGTAGAGCCGGTCATATACATTCTGAAGGCCGATGCCGGAGGCGGTTTCCCTGGACGCTTCGATCTTTTCCGGCGTAAATTGCTGGTTCAATATGACGATCTGTTCGTCACTGATGTGGCCGATGTTGTCGAAAAACTGGAATAAGATCCCGTCGGACCGCCGCCGGCCGGAAATGACGATGACCTTCAGCTTGTCGTCGTTTTGAAAATTGTGTTTGAAAAAATTTTCGACGATGGGCTGCATCCAGATTTTCGGGGTGGAGATGGCGGAGATATCGTCTGGAATATCGCAGTGGTACAGGAGCTGGTCATGATACAGGAAACACATCAGGTCCAGATACTGCTTGGTAATCTGCAGCTCCTTTTCCAGCGTGATGATGGGCTCGGTTTTTACAATGTTGCGGTACAAAAGTCCCAGGTCCGCCGTTGCCTCGGCCACGGCTGGACAGCCTTCCGACAGGGCCCGCAGGCGAATCCGCTCCAACGTGTTGTAGAGAAAATGGGGATTGAGCTGCGTGCTGAGCATTTGCATTTCCGTGCGCTGTTGCCGGATGGTTAATTTGTATTTTTGCTGGATTAACGTGTCCAGATATTGGTATAGGCTGTTTAGGTGGGTGGCGATGGTTGCAAATTCGTCCTTGCGCGGTCCGATTTTGACCGGGACGAAGTTGCTGGACTGCGCCTCTATCAGACTGTGCAGAATGCTTTGAATGAACAATGAGTCGTTGGAAAACTGGCGGACATAGAGTATCGTGATCAGGGTAAAGACGAAAATGAGTCCCAGGCTGAGGAGGATGAGCTCGTGAAGCTGATCCACGGTGTAAATTTTAGCGGGACAAAGGGAAATGACGGAATAGGAGAACTGGTCGGAGCTTTGTACCGTGTACAGAAGATTGTCGGAATGACTGCCGGGCAACGCGATGTGGCCCTGCTTCGAGCCGGTGTTTAAAATCCGCTCCCAATCAGCGTCGGCGTGGCTTGGGTTGCCTAGAGTGGTCACGGTGTCGTGAACCAGGAGAAAAACGGTGGTATCCGGCTGGGTGCAAAACGCCTGATATACCGGGCCGGTGACGTCTATCACAAAGGAAACCTTTCCCACATAGCTGGAGCCCTGATGGATGTCCTTTGTATAGAGGAATCCCCTTTGACAAAGCGCCTCGGCGGCGTCCAGGTCAATGATTTGGTACCGGGAGTAACCGGACGCGCTGTATTCCATGCTTATGATGTTGGAAGTGCTGTAGTAAATAATATAGCGAATGCAATAGTCCGTATCGGAAATTAAATTATTGCAGCTGGCGAGATAGGTCTCGTAAAGCAGACCGGCGCTGTTGAGTTGGCTTTCTGCATATTCCGCCGGGGTAGCGCCGAAAAAGTGAAAGAAATCGTTTAACAAAGAAGGGCTGGCGTATAGGTGCGTAAAAAAATTGTCGATTGCATTGGTGACGGAATTCAGCTGCCGCTCGGCCTGGGTAAAAGCGGTGTCGGACACCTGGAGATAAGCTTCCATGCCGTTGGACTGCATATTGTGATAGAAGACAACGAGCATGGCCGTCACAAAAATGAGGACAATGGACAGGTAAAGCAAAAAGGTCCGGCGATAGATTTTCAGATGCAGAAAGTTCGACAATTTTGACAAAATTCAATTCCTCGGCTGCACAATTTCTTGACAATATCATACATTTGCATGGCGGCTCAGGCAAGGGCAAATCTCTGGAAAATGCCAAATAAATACTAAAAAATATCTTTTTTGCACTATCAAAAGGTGCGATCCCTTGCTGCGTGAGCGTATAAAAGAGAAAGAATTTAGTATTAAAAAGGAATTATTGTGCCGAATTCATATTATAAAGTTTCTTTTTTGACATTGTGGATATTTTAACGGCGTGCTAGGTTAAAATCACAAATATGAGAGAAGGAGCGGATGAAAATGCTGCATTTTGGCGCCCTGGAGGCCGGCGGCACGAAGATGGTGTGCGCCGTTGGCAACGCCCAGGGTGAAATTCTGGAACGAATCAGCATTCCGACCCGGGAGCCGGAGAATACGATGCCGGAGATTCTGGCGTTCTTTCGGGAGAGGAATGTGGCGGCCGTAGGCATCGGCTGCTTTGGACCGGTGGACTTGGACCGCAGCTCCCCTACCTACGGCAATATCACCTCCTCGCCCAAGCTGCAATGGCGGAATTATCCCATGGTGCGCCGGTTTGAGGAAGCGCTGGGCGTGCCGGTGGGATTCGACACCGACGTCAACGCCGCTGCTTTGGGAGAGGCCGTGTGGGGCTGTACCAAGTCGGTAAAAAACAGCGTGTACATCACCGTGGGGACCGGTGTAGGGCTGGGCGTTATTGTGGACGGTAAGCCCTACCATGGAATGATTCACCCCGAAGGAGGGCATATTTTTGTACACCGCAGGTCGGACGATCCCATGGCAAAGGGCATCTGCCCGTACCATGGAAATTGTTTGGAGGGACTGGCCAGCGGACCGGCCATCGAGCGCCGCTGGGGCCGGAAAGGAGCGGAGCTCACGGATTGCTTGGCCGTGTGGGAGCTGGAAGCCTACTACATTGGGCAGGCCATCTGTACCTACATCTGCACGCTGTCGCCGGAGCGGATCGTGGTGGGCGGCGGCGTGATGCACCAGGAGCAGATGCTGCCCTTGATCCGGCAGGAGGTTCGGCGGCAGATGCACGGCTATATCCAGGGAAAGGGCATGGACAAGCTGGATGAGTACATTGTGCCGGTCAGCCTGGGCGATAACCAGGGCGTCATGGGCGGTGTAAAATTGGCAATGGATGCCTATGTGGAGAATGGAGGAGCACTATGAGCAAAACCCTGTTGCGCATGGAGCCGGTATTTCAGGAGAAAATTTGGGGCGGCGACCGCCTGAGAACGGCTTTTCACTATGACACGCCCAGCGACCATACCGGCGAATGCTGGGCCGTCAGCGGTCACCCCAGCGGCGATTGCCGTCTGCAAAATCCGGAGTTTGCCGGAGAGACGGTGGGCTCTCTCTGGAAAAAACGCCCCGATTTGTTCGGCCATGTTTCGGGAGATAGCTTTCCCCTGCTGGTTAAGATTATTGACGCCAAAGAGGATTTGAGCATTCAGGTGCATCCCGATGACCATTATGCCGCAGAGCACGAAAACGGCGCCCGGGGCAAAACCGAGTGCTGGTATGTGCTGGACTGCGATCCGGGGGCGACCATTGTTATTGGTCACAATGCCAAAACCCGGGATGAAATGCGCCGGATGGTGGAGCAGCGCCGCTGGAAGGAGCTGATTCGGGAGGTTCCCATTCAAAAAGGCGATTTCTTCCAAATCAACCCGGGCTGCCTGCACGCCATCAAGGGCGGGACTTTGATCCTGGAGACGCAGCAGAGCAGCGACGTGACGTACCGGTTTTACGATTATGACCGGCTGGCGGACGGGAAGCCTCGCCCCTTGCACATTGCCCAGAGCCTGGACGTGACGCAGGTGCCCCATTGCATGCAGGAGCCGGAGCGGGAAACCAACCGTCAGGGGGATGCGACTGTGACCCATCTGGTGACGTGTCCCTATTACTCGGTGTACCGGGTGGTGCTCCGGGGCCGTTGGGAGACCTGCTGGGACCAACCCTTTGTCAATGTCAGCGTTCTGGAGGGAGCGGGCGCCCTGGACGGGGAGCCGGTAAAAAAAGGAGATCACTTCATCATTCCGGCCGGATATGGAAAGATGGTTCTCGAGGGAGAACTGGAGCTCATTTATTCCCACCTGTAATCGGTACAAAAATAAACACAAAAAATCCGCAGAAGCCTGTCGCTTCTGCGGATTTTTCTTGACATGGGAAAGACGCGTGTTTTTAAGATAAAGACATTTTGCCGTGTTTTTGTTTGGAACGGAGGCTGCCCTTGGAGCTGGCGGCGGTTGTGTTTTTGGTACATCTGCACAAATGACGTACCGGGGCAGATTTTCGGGCTGCGGCGCGAAGGAAGCAGCGTATTTCATCCTAAAGGGACTATTCTTTATCGTTTCTAGACTTTCCAAGAAAAGGGAGGTTCGGTAAAATGTATTTTGCAAGGTCTGAACGAATGCCCATCTTTGTGAAAAGCGCACAAAAAAACTTCCGGTTTTTGGTGCTTTTGACGAAAAGAACCCGGCGCTGGAGGATCTTAGTAAGCTGCCGCAGATTTTGCGGCAAACAGGAGAACAGCCGCCTTCCGGACGGAGCGCCCAAGCAGGCTTGCCGGCTTGCATCTGCCGGTGGGGCGGCGGAACATCAAAGGAGGTACCTAATTATGCAAATCAGGAAGTCCCATCGCATTCTTGCGGCTTTGCTGGCTCTGGTGATGCTGGTCGGTTTGATGCCGGCGGCGGCCTTTGCCAAATCCGCTGGAAATGACGGGTCTGCTGAGATGAACGAGGCCTATGCGGATCGGGAATCCCTCATGCCCATCGGCCCGTCCTTCAATGTGGACACCCTGCTGGAATGGACGCCGGAGTCCGACCCCGACGCCATATACAGCCGGGCTACCATCTCCCTGGCAGACCGGGAGGGCGGCTTTGTGGTCAATCCCCTGGCCAATCCGGAGGCAAAGCTCATGCTCTGCTCCCTGGCCAACTCGGATCATGACCATACCAGCGCCCAAGGCACGGAGTCGTTTTTGAGCTACTCCTTTAACTATTGGCAGTATACCGACTCCTTCGTGTACTGGTCCGGCTCGGAGGAGGGCCTCATCTGCTGCCCCACCGGTGAATTCACCGATGCGGCCCACACCAACGGCGTGCCGGTGGTGGCCACCCTGGGCTTCCCCTGGGGCCCCGGTTCGGGCTATGTGGAGCAGGTGCAAAAGTTTGTCCAAAAGGCGGAGGACGGCTCCTTCCCTGTGGCGGACAAGCTCATTGAGGTCATGGATTACTATGGCTTCGACGGCTACTTCTTCAACCAGGAGTCCTACGGCTGCTCTTCCGCCGAAGGCGAGCTGATTGATGAGATGATGCGCTACATGCACGAAAAGCGCCCGGATATGCTCATCAGCTGGTACGACTCCATGCTGCCCGGCGGCACGGTATGGTACCAGAACGCAGTCAACGATTCGAACAAGGACTTTATGATGGATTCCGAAGACGGCACGCGGGCGGTCGACGAGTTCTTCATGAACTACAACTGGTACTCAACTGAGGTTGAGGAGACCATCGATACCATGAAGTCCATCGGCAGAAGCCAGTTTGATGCGTTTGCCGGATTGGACGTGCAGCAAAACTGCATGAAAACGACGTTCCGCGACTACCTGCTGGTGGATGAGGATGGGCTGGCCCAACTGTCCTTGGCCCTGTACTGTCCCAACTCCACTCTGGGCTTGTCTACCTCCGGAGAGGATTTCCATGAGGTGGAACAGACCTTCTATACCAACGCAGTGGGCGATCCCCGGGATACCTCTGTGGACGTGACGGACACCTACGAGACCGAGTGGGCTGGTATGTCTCGGTTCTTTGCGGACAAGACGGTGATTCTGGATGCGCCCTTTGTCACGGACTTTAACACCGGCCATGGCCGGGGCTACTATGTAGAAGGCGAACTGTCCCGGGATGCCGAGTGGAGCTACCAGTCCAATCAGGACGTGCTGCCCACCTGGACCTGGATCATCGACTCCGAGGGCAGCAAGCTGGACGGCGCCTACGACTTCAGCGACGCCTACAACGGCGGCAACTCCCTGAAGTTCTTCGGCGACCTGTCTGCCGGCCGGGCCAACGACATCATGCTGTACAGCACCCTGGTGAAGGTGGAAGAGGGCATGAAGCTGGGCCTGACCTACAAGGGCGACCAGGGCCTTATGAAGCTGGTGGCCTACTATGGCGACGAGAGCACGGGCAGCTACGAGGACTGCCAGCAGGTTGCGTATGACCTGACCGCCGGCTCGGGAGACTGGACCACCACAGAGGTGGACCTGTCCGCGTCCGCCGGGAAGATTCTCTACGCCATCGGCCTGAAGGTGGAGAGCGAAACCGACCTGAGCGGTTACCAGGTGAACCTGGGCCGTCTGACCCTGACGGAGCGGACCCGCCCGACGCTGAACGGCCCGACGGGGATCACCCTGGATGAGATCCTGTATGCCGACGCCTATACGGCGGAGGCGCGGATCTACTGGAACAACGTCACTGGGGCTTCCTCCTATGAGATCTACCAAGTGGAGGACAACGGGGAGAAGCACCTGATTATGGAGACGCCCAGCACGGCGTTCTACATTCCCACCCTGAGCCGGAGCGTAGGGTCGGAGGATGTGACCCTGGAGATTGTGCCCATCAACCGGAACGGCCAGCGGGGCAAGGGCGCCCAGCTGACCATCGACTGGGCCTATGCCGACGGGGATACCGAGAAGATTGAGATTGTAGAGTTTGAGAATGTGTGTCTCAATGCCAAGATTGCCGGCATGTCTGCAGAGAACGACGGCGAGCCCGCTTCCAAGGCGCTGGACGGCACTGCGGAGAATAACTCCAAATGGTGTATCGGCGGCGCGACAACCGGTTGGTTGTCTATTGATTTGGGGCGGCCCTGCACCATCCGCCGTTGGCGCGTGGAGCATGGCGAGTATGGCGGAGAGGATCCCTTGACCAACACCAAGGATTTTGCCCTGGAATACATGACCGACTACGGATGGCAAGAGGTCATGCGCATTCGGAATAACACCCTGGCTGTGACGGACGTTCTGCTGGATGAGCCGGTGACCGCCCAGCAATGGCGACTGCGCATTTATGACGACGGCGATTCCCCCTGGCCTGCTGTCCGGATTTACGAGTGGCAGATGTTTGAGACCAGCGAGTTCCCCCAGGCAGAGCCGGTACCCATGCAGTTTGCCACGGCCGTAAACGGCGCAGGCGCCACGGATACCTTTACCCTCACCAATGTGCCCGAGGGTCAGACGGTGAAGGTGTACACCTCCATCGATGCAGAAGAGCCCATCGATGTGAAGGAGGCGGTGGAGAGCACCGTTTCCTTTACGGGTCTGGACTTCGGCACGGCGGAGGCCGGCCGGATTTATTACACCTGCACGGCAGTGGGTTCGGTGGAGAGCGCGAAAATGAGCGCCCCCTTTGATGCAGAGTCGGCGGAGCAGTCTGCCGCTGCGGAGGACGTGACCTTTGAAAAGTACTCCCGGAACGGCTCGACGAGCTCTTCCAACGGGGACGAGATCTACACCACGCTGACGGTGAACGGACTGGCAGCGGGAGATGTGGTTTACGTATATGAAGACGGCGAGAGCGCCGGCTACACGAGAGTTTCCCTGCCTGTGGCGGAGGGAGAGACCTCGGTGCAGCTGGACGGCATCCGCGTGATCCGGGCCGGTGGAAGCCTGGCGCTGCAGGTGAAGCGCGTGGGGCAGCTGATTTCGGACGTATACACCGTACAGACGCCGAAATTTGCAGAGCCGGAGGCGGAGATTGCCCTGTATGCGGTGAACGCAGACGGAACGGGCCTGACGGGCGTTCTGTACGGCGTGTACAATACAGAAGGTGAGCGGATTGCAGAGATCGGCACGACTTCGGACTCCGGCGGACGGGTATCCCTGCCTCTGGGGACCTACACGCTGAAGTGTGAGTCGGTACCCAGCGGATATGCAGTCAATACGGAGGAAGTGCTCCGGATTCTGCGGATTGAGAACTGGACATACGACGTGGAAGTGTTGATTGCCGAGGGCGAAGGCAATGCGGAGAGCGTCAAGGCCGAGCTGCAGGCATATTACGAGAAGCTTCTGGAGGAGAACCAATACAGCGAGGCCGGAAAGGCGGAGCTGGCAGCGGTCCTGGCGGAAGGACTGGAGACCCTGCAGGATGGAATGACCACCAGTGAGCTGACGGCGGCCCTGGCGGAGGCCAAGGCGGCCCTGGATGCTGTGATGACCTACAGCGAGGAGCTGGAGGCTGCAAAGGACGCGGCCGAAGCCGCCGCCCAGGCAGCAGAAGCAGCGAAGCAGGAGGCCGAGGCGGCTCAGGCAGCGGCTGAGGCGGCCCAGAAGGCGGCCGAGGAAGCGGCAGCTTCCGCAGCGGAGGACAAGGAAGCCGCCGAGAATGCCCAGGCAGCAGCCGAGGCGGCCCAGGCCAAGGCCGAGGCGGCAAAGG
>UREY01000031.1 GCA_900546915.1 uncultured Eubacteriales bacterium | reverse complement strand
CCCACGAGGCCGGGCGCGCAAAGCGCCCGGCCTCGTATCTCTTTTCTGTCCCCCGGCGGCTTCAGTCCTCCAGAGAAAAGCTCCAAATCGCCTTGATTTGCGGCTCCAGGGTGTCGTAGCTCCAGGCCTTTTCGCTGTTGGCCTGGGAATTGGGGTCCAAAACCCGAAAAGCGCCCTCCTCGTAACCGGCGATGACGATAAAATGTCCCACCTCGGTAAAATCTCCGGGGCCCAAGGCGCAAATCAGCGGACTGCTGTCCAGCGCCTGTACCATGGTATCCTCCCACAGGGGAACGTCCTGCGCCGCCAAGCCGAAACGGCTGCAGCCCTCGCTCATCAGGGCCCAAGCGGTCCCCGCCTCCCGGGTGACATATCCGGCCTCGGCGGCATACTGGGCCACCTTCGCCGGGTTCCAGGCGGTGTCGCCGGTCATGCCCACCACAACCATAGACAGCGCCGTGGGTCCGCAGCCGGACAGGCCCAGCAAATCCTGCACCCGATTGCCCCCGTAGGGATAGTACCCCCATCGGGTGTCCCACTGAAACAGGTGCGGAATCTCCCCGGGGGTATAATCTTCTTCCAGGTCGGCATCCAGGTCATAGGTTCCCGGATACCCGGCTACAAAGTCGTAGGTCTCCGGATTTCGCTCCAAAAGCTCCCGCAAAAGCGCCGGGCAGTCCGCTCCAGGCTCCGTTTTCTCCACCGGTGCGGATTCCCCCGTCTCCTGCGCCTCCACCGGCCCTTGGGACTCCTGGGAAACCGGCTCCTCCGCTCCATCCGGCTCCGTCTCCCCGGCTCCGCTCAGCAGAGGCAGACAACCAAGCAAGACCACCAGAACCAGCCCGGCGCCGACCAAATAGGGCGCCGGGTCTTTTCTTCGGCGCCTTCTTCGGGCTCTTTTTTTGCTTTTGTTCATTTGGAAAACTCCTTTCCCCGCAACGCCGGCCAAGCGCTTTGGCCCCACTGCACCCACCGGCACAGGCAGGGACGCAACGGCAAATCCATTTGCCCCAGATACGCGTAAAACTCCGCACCAAAGCCCTGCAGAAACCGGTGCAGGCCGAATTGGGGGTTATCCCGGTTGGGATACCCCTCCACGCCGCCGAAGTCACAGCAGGCGCTCCCGTTTTGCAACGCCCACCGGATCACGGTCCATTTCAGCAGCTCATTGGAATGCCGGGCCTCGCCGCCGGCGGAGCAGCTGTACAGCTCCCAGGTCCGGCTCCCCATATGTAAGCAGATCGTCCCGGCAACCGGCCTGCCGTCATACCAGGCCAGATACATTCTGGCCCACTGCGGAAAAGCCAGGAGCAACCTGCGGTAAAAATCGGCGCTTTGGGGCGTGAATCCATCCCGCCGGGCCGTGTGTTCCATCATGGAAAAAAAGACTTCGGCATCCTCCGGACCGCCCGGCTCCACATGCACGCCGCACTGCTCAGCCGATTTTACATTATACCTGGTTTCCCTGTGAAATGCAACCAAAAGCTGCTCTTCCGTTTTCCCGGTCAAATCCAGGCGGTAGCCCAAGCGCGGCTGAAAGCTGGAGAAATCGGAAATGGGGTCAATCCGAAAGCCCAATCTCTCCATCCTCCGGCGGAAATCCCCGTCGGACTCCGGCGCCGGAGGGTCGATCCGCAGCAAATACCCTTGATATACCTTCCCCATCTCCTTGGCCCCGCGGACCAGGAGGGCGAGGGTCTCCAGATCCTCGGGGTCCGCCACAGGCCCTCGGGGCGCGTACAGCATGCGGCAGCCGATCCACCGGACCCGGCGCATGAGAACCGCCATGGCGCCGCGAATGCGTCCCGTCTCCTCCCGGCACAGGATCCCCCGCCAAAGCCAATCCTCCTTCACCTTTCCCCATGGGGAGGTTTGGGTGAAATATCCCTGGGGATGCTGCTCCACAAAAGCGTCCAGTTCCCCTGCCGTCTGCGGTGTAACAAGTTCCAGCTTCATGATTGCATTTCCTCCCATACATCAGGTAAAAATTTGCTGCGCCCCGGCATAGTCGGACCATACCGCATCCGCTGCATCCAAATTCATTCCGATTTGCGCTGCATCCGCCGGAGGCCCTCCGGAGAACACGACGGCCCGGCTCTTTGCGCCGTCAGTACGGCATAACCCCCATCGACGCCCAGCCATTTTGGGCCTCTACCCAAAACGGCGCCGAAAGTCCCTCCGGATCCTCCGGATCCACCAGCGCATACATTCCTCCAAAAGAGGTCGTCCCGCCCAGTTCCACGTACTGCAGGTCCAGATACCGGGCAAAGGTATCGGCGCAGACCTCATGGTGCCAGGGTACCGCGCCCAAATACTGCTCCATCTCGCCCACAGACCCGCTCATGTAAATCAGCTTTTCGGAATCCAGATCCAGATATAGTTCCAGATCCCCGTACAGACTGGCCAGATACCCCAATAAGAAGGTATTTCCCGTGGACGAGTCCACCACGCACATATAGCCCGCGGACAAAACATGCCCTGTCTCCTCTTCCGCCAGCAGGTCCTCCAGCCGGAGCTGGAAAGCCTTTCCGATCCGGTTTGTTTCGGCCAGCTCATCCAGCTCCTTTTCACACAGGAACACCAGCGTCTCCGGGTCGTAATATCGGGATTCGCCCACCTCCACATCGATTTCCGACACGCTTCCGTGGTTGCCGATCACCTCCAGCCGCTGGAGCAGCGTCCCGGTATTCATGGAGAACGAAACCCCCAGGCTTTGCCACAGCTGCTTTTTTCCATACAGCATGCGCTCCCGGGCCGCCAAAACGCCGCCGGGCAAAAACGCGGCTCCCGCCAGCACCGCCGCCGCCGACAGCAAAAGAAGCCAGCCTCGTTTGGTCATCGTCCATCCCTCCTCTCCATGCAAATCATTCTCAAGCCGCCGCGCCGGAGCCCGCAACGGGACGCCCCTTTTCCCGTTGGGGCAAGCCCGAAGCGCCGGTCAAGCCGGTCCGCCGCATTTCGTTTCACAGGCCCGTCTCTCCCAGGGAAAACGACACGCAGGTGCCCGCTCCCTCCCGACTTGTAAAATACAGCTTGGTTCCGTGGGCCTCGGCAATGCGCCGGCACAGCGCCAGCCCCAATCCGGCCCCTCCCTGGGCCCTGGCGCGGGACTTGTCCACCATATAAAACGGCTCCGTCACCCGGTCCAGCGCCTCCCGGGGAATGCCCCGGCCGTGGTCCTCCACCTGGAAGGTATACACGCCTGCGGGCCCGGCCCGGCCCCGGAGCTCCACCTCGCTCCCCGGCTCGGACGCCTTTCGGGCATTGTCCAGCAGATTGTACAGTAAGGTTTTCAGCAGATTCGGCTCCCCGGTAAAGGTCCCCGCCTCTACCGCGACGCACAGCTTCACCCGGCTTTGCTCCATGAGATACCCCGCGCTCTCCGACACCGACCGGGCCAACGACTGGGCCTGCACGGAGGTCATCTGAGGCTCCGACCGCTCCAGGGCGAACAGATCCAGCAGGGAAAAGGACATGGCCTCCAGCCGTTTTCCCTCTGTAAAAATGTAATTGGCCGCCTCCAGCTGCTGCCGTCGGGACAGCTCCCGGCTGCGCAGGGTATCGGCATAACCGATGACGGAGGTCAGGGGCGTCTTCAGCTCATGGGCGAAGGACGCCGTAAAATCCCGCTGCCTTTGGGCCGCAGCCGCCAGCTCCTGAATCTTCATCTCCAGCGCGTCGGCCATGTGATTGAAATCCTCTGCCAGCGCCCCCAGCTCATCCCGGGAGCGCACCTTCACCCGGCGGGCGTATTGCCCGTCCGCCATAGACCGGGTGGAGCGGGAGAGCTTCCGGATGGGGTCCGTAACCACCGCAGCGCAGGCCACAGCCGCCAGCGCGCCCGCGCCTATGGAAACCAGCATCACCCGGTGGTAAACGGCCAGATTCGCATCCCGCCGCAGAAACGCCTGGTCCGCTTCCTGGAGCAGGTCCACATAAAAGGTTTCCTGTTTCAGCTCCAGCCGCTGAATCGTCTCCAGATACCGGCTCCCTCCCCGCTCCAACCGGGAGATCATGTAGCAGATGCCTTCCTCTCCCACATCCCCCGGGGCGAGACCGGCCGCCTCCTCCCGGTTCTGCCATAAAACGCTGCCGTCCTGCCGGTATACGATCATGCGATAGTTCTGAAAAAAGCTGCTGTTCAAAATCTCCCGCAGAGACCCCTCCCCGTTGCCCACGGCCTGTGCGGCCAAAGCGCCCAGGGTCAGGCACAGCATTTGGCTTTCATCCGCCGCCGCGCTCACCTGGCTGTCCAGCTCCGCCTGGAAGGCAGAGGCAATCATGGTATAGCTGGCGGCGCTCACCGTCACGGCGACAATCAGCAAAACCACCAGGACGATCTTCCAGGACAGCTTCACTCTTTCACCTCCAGCCGGTATCCCACCTTGTACACCGCCGTCAGGCGGTGCTGCCACCCCAGCTTCTTCCGCAGCCGCTGCACATGCAGGTCCACCGTGCGGCTGTCTCCGGTGTACTCCGCCTCCCAGACCCGCTCATAAATCGTCTCGCGAAACAGCGCCATGTTTTGATTCCGGACAAATAACAGGAGCAGGTCGAATTCTTTTTTCGTCAGAGATACCGGCTCTCCCCCCTTGGTCACCTGCATGGAGCTCTCGTCAATGACCACATCGCCGATTTGAATGCGCTCTCTGCCCTTCCCCACCCGGCGCAGCACCGTCTCCACCCGAGCCAGCAGCTCCACAATTTCAAACGGCTTGACCAGGTAGTCGTCGGCGCCTGCCCGGAGTCCACGCACCCGGTCGGCCACCGATCCCTTGGCCGTGAGAAAAATGACCGGCGTCCCCGTGGGTTTGATTTGCTCCAGCAGGCTGTATCCGTCCACGCCGGGAAGCATAATGTCCAATAAAATCAGATCATATGTATTTTCCAGAATCAGGTCCGCCGCCGTCAAACCGTCATAAGCCTTCCGGCACGAATATCCGCAGTCCGTCAAGTTCCAGTCGATCAAATTGGCGATGGGCTGCTCATCTTCTACAATTAAAATCCGTATCATGGAAAATTCGCCTCCGGGATACAGTTTGTATCACAATTGTATCACAGTTGCATCATATGACAAGCAAAATTTTTCGCCTTGCTTCCAAAGTTTCCCTTTGGATCCGTATAGCAGGAAAAAATTCCCAGCTCAACTATTGGTAAATTATCCCATTTTTCATCGTGCAGAGACAACCTTCCATTCTCCAGCATAGCAATTCGTACTCTGCAAAAAATTTTTGCTATTTTTATCTCAAGGTATTTAAATCGCCATATTCTTATGCTATAATAAAAACGCTGGAACGGCCGGAAGCTGGGAGGTGACACCATGCCATGGAATTTTGACTTTGCTGAAGCCCTCGACCGCTGCCGCCGCTTGGGCGGACCGGCAGATCAGCAGGCCCTCCTCACGCTTTTGCAGGAGGTGCAGGAGCACTGCGGCGGCGCGCTGCCTATGGAAGCCCTGGAGGAAATTGCCTGCGCCTTTTCCCTTCGGGTCTCTTTCCTGTCCGCCATGGTCCGGCGGTACCCCAGTCTGCGGCCGGCGGGTGCTGCGCACCGGCTGACCGTCTGCTGCGGACCGCGATGCGCCGGAGCGCGCCTGGCGAGCTTTGTAGAACGCACATACGATGTCAGGTCCGGCGGCTTCAGCTCCAAAGGCGGCTTTCAATTTGAACGCACCGGCTGTCAAAAGGCTTGCCGTCACGGTCCCTGCATCACGTGGGACGGCGTACGTTACACAGGCGCGACGCCGGAACGGATCCGCAGCCTGGTCACAAAGAAACCATAGAAAGAGAGGATTTCCTATGACAACTCGGGCATTACCTTGGAGTCGACTCAGACCGATGGGCAGCCGGACCGGCGTCCCCCGCCCTGCCCGCCGACCGCCCAAGCGCGGCAACCCAGACCGGAGCGACGCCACAAAGCGCAAAGATCCCGACCGCCCCCTGACCCCCCAGGATGTGGAGGTCAACACCTGGATTATGGGCACTTTTTTGGCCTCCATCATAACCGTCAGCCTGGCCATGCTCTTCTGGTCGGGCCATATCTGTTTCTGGATCATCGCCCTGGCCATCGCCGGCTATTTGCCCACCCCGGTCACCGATCCCCTGCTGGAGAGGCGCGACGTCTTTTCCTGTGTGATCTTCGGCATTTACGCCCTGGCATATCTGGTCGTGTGCAGCTTCATTTGTTGGTGGGTGGCTCTCTCCGCCTTTGCAATCACCGCTCTGGCCGCTGTTCTTCTTTTGCGGCTCAAGCGCAAATGGGGCTTCCATCTGCCCCCGCGCCCGGAGATGACCTTCCGGCATCCCCCGGAGAGAATCGGAACGCCTTTGTATTTTTCCGTGGTGCTGCTGGCCTTCGCCGCCCTGGGCGCCCACTACGTGCATCCCGGCGTGCTGTTGGCGATGGTGCTCATCTCCCCGTTTCCGGCCGCCGCCGCCGTATGGAACTGGGCTTGGGGCGTCTCCATCGATCAAGACGGCCTGCTGGTCCACCGCCTCACCGGCGACCGGTTTTACCTCTGGAGCGACATCGGCCGGCCGTGGTTCAGCACCACCAATTGGTATCTGTACGACAAGCAGGAAAAGTACATCTGCTCCGTCCCGGCCCATGAGGCCGCCTCCGGTCTGCTCTACGAAAAAATGGATGAGATGCTCCGTTCCAGAATCCATTCCTCCGGTTCTTGACCCCGGGGCGCACCCGACGCGCTCTCCCACGTTGTTACACAAATACACAGAGCCTGCTGCAAGCTTCCGTTTGCAGCAGGCTCTGTACCGTTATGCTTCCATTTGTCTTCCCAAAAAACCGGCCACCGTTTGGACCAGCTTCTGGTCGCCCTCTGCCGGCGGCGTCTCCTCCTCGTCCATCAGGAGCATGACGCAGCCCATCAGGTCGCCCTGGGCCACAATCGGCGCGGCGGCTCCCAAATAATACTTTTCCGAGCCTTCCACCGCCCGCAGCTTCACATTGCCCGGACTGTAGCGATAGCTTTTCCGCTGTTCCATGAGATTTTCCAAATCCGCAGAGTTCCGCCGGTCCACCAGCTCCCGCCGGGGCGCGCCGGACAAGGCAATGATCGAGTCCCGGTCCGACACCGCCGCGATCCGTCCGGTGTTTTTTCCAATGGATTCGCAGATTTGCGCCGCAAAATCCTGCAAATCTCCCATGGGCGAATATTTCCGAAAAATCACCCCGCCGTCCTTCTCTGTGTAAATCTCCAGGGGATCTCCCTCCCGGATTCGCAGGGTACGGCGGATTTCCTTGGGAATTACCACCCGCCCCAAATCGTCAATGCGACGGACAATGCCTGTTGCTTTCATACCAATTCTCCTTTAAACGGGCGGCGCTGCCGGCCCTGCTTTCTGTGTCGAGGCTATTATTTGTCAAAGAAGAAGAATTATGTATCTCCGGCCAAACTATGGGCGGCGGAATTTGCCGCTTTCGGTTTTTCCCTTTTTTCCCGCCCAGCGTTTTTCCTTCCGCTTTCTTCGACGCCGCCGCCACCCAGCCGGGCCAATCCCTTGCAGCAAAAATTTTGTTTCAAACACCGGATAAATTGGTACACTCATGATGAAGGAGGGATTCGTATGCATCCGATGATCACACAGACACAGCTGCAGGATTATTGCAAATATCTGCAGGAGGCAGAGCGAAGTCCGGGTACCATTCAAAAATACAACCGGGACTTGCAAAACCTGCTCCGGTTTCTCGCCGGGAACAACACCATAGACAAGGAGGCCGTCATGGATTGGAAGCAGCATCTGACCGGAAGCTATGCCGCCGGCACCGTGAACTCCATGCTGGCCGCAGCCAACGGATTGTTCCAGTTTCTGGGCTGGAGCGATTGCCGGGTCAAACCGCTGCGGCTGCAGCGGCAGATTTTCCGAAATGAGGCGCAGGAGCTGAGCAAGCCGGAATACCGCCGCCTGTTAGAGGCGGCCCGCTCCCACGGCAATCAGCGCCTGTTCTGCCTGATTCAGACCCTGGCCGCCACCGGCATCCGAATTTCTGAGCTCCCGTTTGTCACGGTGGAGTCTCTGCAAACCGGCCGGACTATGGTAGACTGCAAGGGAAAGCAGCGCCTCATCTTTCTCCCCGCCAAGCTCCGAAGCCTGCTGCAGTCCTATTGCAGCAGCCGCCAAATGACCGCCGGTCCCATCTTCGTCACCAGATCCGGCGCCCCCATGGACCGCTCCAACGTCTGGCGAGAGCTGCACCGGCTCTGCCAACTGGCAAACGTAGAGCCCAGCAAGGTGTTCCCCCACAATTTCCGCCATTTATTTGCCAAGACATTTTACAGCCTGGACAAGGACATGGCAAAGCTGGCGGACCTTCTCGGCCACGCCAGCATCGAAACCACCCGAATCTATATTATGGAAAGCGGTACGGAGCACCAACGGCTTATGGAACAGCTCGACTTGGTTATCTGACAACAAAGTTCCGATTTTGTTGTAAACCTCCGTTCTATTGAAGCGCCGTGTGCCCGCTCCGGCGACAGGTTATACAATATTGTAGCAACTTCCCATTTACTTTTCAAGTACTTACCCTGAAAAAACGCAAACTGCCCTTGACAAGGTGTGAATTTGGTAAAGATTTCCATTTTGTGACAAGACGGCGCAGCAGCGCTCCGAGGTACATTACGCCGGTGGATCCATCTCCCGGGCCATGGATGTCATCCATGTTTTGCGCCGCGCAACATAGTATCCCAGGCCCAGGGCATCTGCTAAGAACCAGCCGATGGGAACCGCCCACCAGATTCCTGCAACGCCGATGCCCGGCACGGCAGAAAGCGCATAGGCCAAGGCCACCCGGACGCCCAGAGACACAACCGTGAGAACCACCGACATGCCGGGTTTTCCCAGGCCGCGATACAGCCCGTACAGCAAAAACAGCGCGCCGATGAGGCAATAAAAGGCGCCTTCTATGCGGAGATACCGGACGCCTTCCCCAATGACCGCCCCTTCGGACCCATGGACAAACAGTCCCATCAGCGGTCCCGCCAGCGCGCAGACCAGCAGGGAGAGAATCCCGCCGAATGAGGCGGAAATCCAGAACGCCGTCCGAACGCCCTTCTGTATGCGGCCGGTCTGTTTCGCGCCGTAGTTTTGGGAGACAAAGGTGGAAAACGCATGGCCGAAATCCTGTACGGGAAGGTAAGCAAAGGCGTCGATCTTAACGGCGGCGGCAAAAGCCGCCATAATCACCGGCCCGAAGCTGTTGACCAGTCCCTGCACGGCCAGAATCCCCAGGTTCATCACCGACTGCTGCAAGCAGGTCAGCGCGGAAAAGCGGGTAATTTCCTTCACGCGGCTGAGCCGCAGGGAGACCCGGCGGTCACGCTTCAGCAGCTTTGGGAATTTGCATCTGGTGTAAACGGCAATTCCAATTCCGGAGACATATTGAGAAAGGACGGTGGCCTCCGCCGCTCCGGCCACGCCGCGGTGGAGGCCTGCCACAAACCAAAGGTCCAGGACGATATTCAGGCAGGCAGAAATCGCCAGAAACACAAACGGAGCCACGGAATTTCCCAGAGAACGCAGCAACGAAGCAAAAAAGTTGTACAGAAAGATGCCGGTCATTCCGACAAAAATCACCGCGAGGTACTCCCGCGTCATCCCCACCAGATGATCCGGCGTACGCAGCACCGCAATCGTCCAGTCCAAGCAAGCAAAGGTCAGAATATGCAAGAGTACCGTGACGGCGGCAAGCAGGGTGAAGGAAGCCAGAATCCCTTCCTTCAGCCCGTGTTCATCCTTCCGCCCATAATAGATGGAAAAAACCGTGCCGCTGCCCATGGCAAGCCCCAGTAAAATGGCCGTCAGGAAGGTCATCAGGGAAAACGCCGAGCCCACTGCAGCCAGCGCGTCTGTCCCCAGAAATCTTCCCACAATCAGCGTGTCGGCAATGTTATAGCATTGCTGCAGCAGGTCCCCCAAAATCATTGGAATAGCAAAACGCAGCAGCGTTTTCGTGACGGGTCCCTGTGTCAGTTCCCTTCCCATTTGCGCTCCGTCCCTTTCATGATGTAAGTTCGATCTTCGCATTCTGCATGCACACGGGCAGCGCGGCTTCGAGGCATCACGGTTTGCACAATATGCCGCCTGCATTTCGAATGACACCGCCGGATAAAAGATGCATTTTCACCTTTCTTTGCAAAGAAGTCCTCTCGGGTAAGGCCTCATAGCAAGTCTCCTGGGTTTGGAACAGCCACCGCAGCACATCGGCGCCGGCTTCCCCTTCGTCGAATATGGTAAACCGGTTCTGAAAACTGAGAATATGAGAGTCCTTCCCCAGCATCCCCCTCAGCTGACGGTCCAGCAGCCAGGAACGGCAGCAATACGCGCAATGAGACAGCTGCGGATCATACCGGGCAAAAAAGGCCCTTGCCTGCTTCAGGGATTCCTCCACAGAAGCCGGGGAAAAATCCGCATCGGACGGGATATGGATTTCAATCGTAACTCGGTCCGCCCGGGGGCTGATCTCATATTCCAGTTGGCCGATTCGAAACAAATGACAGCCTGCCTGACGGCCTGTCCACCCATACCGGTCAAAATCATACCGGCCTGTCATTTGATGCGTCTCGTTTAGAAATCGTGTGTAGCATTTCATGGTGGCAACGTAGATCCCGTCGTCCACGCCCCTTTCCCGATAAACGGCATAGGCATTGGCCGACGCCTGCAACATGCAGGCCAGCATTTTCATGTGATCCTCGTCGTCTCCCAGCTTTTCCTGCAAGGCCGCGCAAGCGTCCGGAATCTTCTCATAAACCAGAAAATCCCGCAATGCCCCGTCCACCGCGCCGAAGTCAACCGCACGGAAACAATCCGCCAGCCTGCTTCTGACCTCAGACGGCAGGCTTATTTTTTCACACAGCTGCTGTACATTCATACAAGACCTCATTTATAAAATTCATATCATATCAGGCAAAGTCCGCCTTCATTTTTATCATAACAGAGAACCGCAACCCCGTCAAGCGCATAGGGGGAAGCGCGGCCGCGCTTCCCCCTCTCCGACACATGGTTGCGCCGCATCCCAAACACACGCCGAGGAAGACTGGAAAAATGGATTTCCCAGCCTTCCTCGGCGTGCCTTTTGGAAAACCGGCAATTTGCAGCGCCGTTTGCACCCCCCCGGCAAAACGGTGGAAATTCTTTTACAACAAAATCGGAATTTTGTTGTAACATTCCGGAAAAAGAGGGGAGGGCACATGGGCATAGAACTGCATAGGAGCGCCGTGGGCGGAGCCATGAGCCGTATCCTGCCGAATGCCTGCCAAGCCCAAAGCTGTGCAGGCGGATGACACAGCTTGGCTTCCGTCAGCTGCAATTCGGAAACGGGCACGTATGTTAGGAGGGAATGCGCATTCCCCAATTTACCCCATCCCAATCAAATCAAATAAGGAGAGAATTTCATGAAAAAGGTATTATCGATACTCCTGGCGGCTCTCATGATCTTTGGCCTGACGGTCAACGCCTTTGCCGTCCAGCTGGAGACCCCACCCCAGTACCCCGAAACCTCAGAGGGAGTCGACGTTGTCCTGGTGGACGACGAAATCCAAGTGATCATCAACGAAGGGGCAACCGGCGACCTGAATGTCAATCTTGGCGACGCATCCATAAAACAGGAAAATGCCGTTCCCGGTGACTGGACCGATTTTCCCATCACGATCATCAATAATTCCTCAAAAAATTACGCGTATCAAGACGGTAGCATTCTCCTCGGAACGGCTCCCTATACGCCGGAGTCGGAATACTACGATACGGTCAAAGCCTTTGACCAATTGGATGTATATCTCGTCCATGCAACAAAGAATGAATTTGCGGGAAATAACGTACGCCGTTCCTGTAACGACGCCATTGCCGCTCTGGATATTGACTTCGGTTATGGCGGCGTATCTGAAATGGACAAGGCCCTATCCGACGCTACCATCGGCTCCGCCCTCCGCCAAGCAGGCTACGGCAGCGAAGACATGAGCGACGCGGACATCACGGTTGCATGTTTGGGAACATACTATCTGGATTTTTACAATGATCATTATGCAACCTATGGCGGAGACCAACCGGTTGCCTCGCTGGAAGATACCACAATGGCTTACATGGTCAATCTGTTCAGCTGCAAGAACCCAGGCAGGGGCGGACAACACAACGAAATGGGCGCGGAAACAAATCCTCAGGTTGCAGCCCTCGGATATTACTACTTTTATCATCACCTCCTTACCGTCAACGATTATCCCCTTGCAGAGTATATGGACCCGGATACCGAGGCTTGGAAAACACTAAACCAGGAGCTGTCTCATACTTGGTCCGCTGCCAATCTCCAGGAAGGCCAGACATCCGTTCAAATGAAAGGCGTGTTAAACGGTCCGGATACATGCAACTGCTATCAAGGTACTGCGTTTGAATCCAACTGCTCCTTCACCCTCACGGATACCGGCTCCAAAACCAGCTACCCCGGCCTGGAGAAGAAGATTCAGTCCGGCGAGGAGCTGGTGGATGCCGACACCGTAGCTGCCGGTGATCAGGTGGACTTCGTTCTGACCTCCAACGTACCCGAGGACCTGACCAATTACCTGGAGCCGGCTGAGGTGGATCCCCCCGAGGTATCGATCCTCTCCCACAACAGTCCCCTCAACGGCGGCACCTATCTCCTGACCTTTGAGGACCGCATGGATCCCCAGCTCATTTTCAACGAGGATTCTCTGAAGGTTACCGTAAACGGCAAAGACGTTCCTTCTAATCTCTATACCCTAAAGTCCACCGTCGCAGAAGGCCAGCAAACCATCATCTCCCTCACCCTGGACCTGGTGAAGCTGTACGATGCGGAGTATTTCACGCAAGCTGAATTCGGCACGGCCCCCATTGTGCTGACCTACTCCGCCACCGCCGCAGAGGATATCACCGCCGGTACTTACTACAACACCGCCTGGGTGGAATATGAAGGCGGCGAGACGGAAAAGGATATCGTCCAGGTCGACACCTTTCAGCTCTCGGTCTTTAAGTATGATCAAGAAACAAACGCCCCCCTGCCCGGCGCGGAGTTTGAACTGTACCAGAAGGACGCAGAGGGCAACGTCATCAAAGGCAGCATCATCAAATTGACCTCCGGTTCGGACGGTTACGCAATCCGCGACGGTCTGGACGCAGGCACCTACTACCTGAAGGAAACCAAAGCGCCGGAGGGATACGTGGCAAGCGATAAGGAGCTAACGGTCGTCATCTCCGTAAAGGACACGACAGATCACGTCGTCTCCGTGCAATTTGCCAACGCGCTGATTCCCCACACCGGCGGCAGCGGTACGGTGGTGTACACCGTCGTGGGCATTGCCATCTTGGCAGCCGCTGCGGTTCTGTTCCTGATCTCCCGGAAGAAAAAGCGCGCCTAATCCCTTGGAACGAACCAACCGCCCTGGGAAATCCGGCCCTCCCGGTCTGAGGCCTTCCCCCCGCACCCTTTGAGAAAGGCGAGATCCGACATATGAAACGAAAACCCCGCGTCAGCACCGTACTCTTCCTCCTTCTGCTGCTCGTCGGCCTGGGCGTTTTGCTGTACCCCACCGCCAGCGACCTGCTCTACCGGTGGCAGGCCAAGCGGGAGGTGGCCCAGTACAACCAGGTGCTGGAGGGCCAGGGGATCGATTACTCCGACCTGTGGGAGGCGGCGGAGGCATACAACCGGGAGCTGCTGGACAAACCCAACCAGCTGACCGTCACGCCGGAGGAGGCAGACCGGGTCGCCGGTCTGCTCAACCCCCTGGGCAACGGCATGATGGGCTACATCCGCATTCCCAAAATCCACGTGGAGCTGCCCATTTATCAGGGCACCAAGGAGCAGGAGCTGCAGGCCGGAGCCGGTTATTGGCTGGGCTCCAGCCTGCCCACCGGCGGCCCCAGCACCCACTGCGTCCTCACCGCCCACAACGGACTGGTCAAGGCCAAGATGTTCACCGACTTGGACCAGCTGGAGGTGGGAGACCGGTTCACCGTATCCATCCTGGACCGGGACATGACCTACGAGGTGGACAAAATCCAAACCACCCTTCCGGACAACATTGAACCTCTGTACATCACAGAGGGCATGGATTATGTCACCCTGTACACCTGCGTGCCCTACGGCGTCAATACCCACCGCCTCCTGGTTCGGGGACACCGGGTTACCGAGGAAGCCGAAACACAGGTCGGGGCAGGCTCCGCCGGTTGGCCCTTCTGGTTGCTGGGCGCAATGGTTTTGCTTCTCTTACTTGTGCTGCTTCCCCTCTGGATCCGGCGCAGGCATCGAAAAAAAAGGCAGGTTGCCACGCCTGCCGGGGAAGGCGGCGGTCCGGAATGAAAAAACGAAGCTGGTCCAGGCTGCTCCTTTCCTGCTTGTGTACCGTCCTGCTCCTGACCCCGGCCCGGGCCGCCGGGGACGGAGCCCTGATCTTGTCCTATGACTATGAAGGGGTGACGTTTCAAATTTACCAGGTGACCGACGGCAGCCAAGGGCTGACGGACCCATTTCAGGACTGCCCGGTCCGTCTCTCCTGCGCCACCAACGAACAGCGGACCGAGCGGACCAAAACCCTGGCCCGCTATGTGGAGCAGCACCGGGTCCCGGCTACCGGCTCCGGGGCCGTCCTCCAGGGAACGGCGGCGTTTTCCGGCCTGGAACCGGGACTATACCTGGTATTGGGCAGCGCCCACAAGTCGGAGTCCGGTACCTACCGGCCCGCGCCGGTTACCCTCTGGATTCCGGCCGGAGCGTCCGTCTCCGCACTGATCAAGCCGGAGGCCGAAACCCCTGCCCAGCCGGAGGACCCTACCGGGCCAAGGGCGCCGGAGCTTCCCCAAACCGGCCAGCTCTGGTGGCCGGTCCCCTGCCTCGCTCTGGCCGGTGGGCTGCTCCTCGCCGCAGGCCTGCGCCGTGCAAGGGGCGCCAAACGCCATGAGACGTAACGGCCGCTTTCTCATTTTGTCCGGCGGGCTTCTTCTGGCCCTGGCTCTGCTGCTGACGGCCTACAACCTCTGGGACCAGCGCCGGGCCGCAGAAGCGGTCCGGACTGCCCTGGTCCAGCTTCTGCCCCAAATCCAGCCCTCCTCCTCCCCTTCAGAATGGGACGGGGAGGCCGAGCCGGACATGGTCCTGCGGACCGTGGAGCAGCGGCGCTACTCCGGCGTTCTGTCCATCCCCGCCCTGGACCTCAGCCTCCCGGTGGCCTGGGACTGGAGCTTCCCTACGCTGAAGACCTCCCCCTGCCGGTATGCCGGTTCCCCATCCACCCAAGACCTCGTCATTGCCGGGCACAACTACCCCAGCCATTTTGGGCGTCTGAACGAGCTGGAGCCGGGGGATTCGGTGCAATTCACAGACCTCACCGGCCGGGTCCTGTCTTACACCGTGGTGGAACTGGAAACTCTGGAAAAAACGGCGGTGGAGGAGATGACCTCCGGAATTTGGGACTTGACGCTGTTCACCTGCACCGTAGGCGGCAGCGCCCGCCTGGCCGTCCGCTGCCGACTTTCGTAATCGCATCATTTCACCAAAACGGCACGCCGCCTTCCTCAAAGAAGGCGGCGTGTCGCGTGTATTGGGGGTCAGTCCAGCAGGGACAGAAGCTCTTCTTTGGACATGGAGAGAATACTTTGGCCTTCCCCCCCGGTGACGGCGTCCATGAGCGCGGACTTTTTCTCCTGGAGCTCCAGAATCCGCTCCTCGATGGTGTCCTTGGCGATGAACCGGTAGACATGCACGCTCTCCTGCTGGCCCATCCGATGGGCCCGGTCCGTGGCCTGGTTTTGGGCGGCCAGGTTCCACCACGGGTCGTAATGAATCACCACATCCGCCGACGTCAGATTCAGGCCGGTGCCGCCCGCCTTCAGGGAAATCAAAAAGACCTGGGCTCCGCCGTTGTGAAAGTCCTTCACCATCTGCGCCCGCTGCTCCTTGGGCGTGGAGCCCTGCAGGGTAAAGCTGGAGATCCCGGCCTCCTCCAGCCGCTGCCGGATTCGCTCCAGCATGGAGGTGAACTGAGAGAACACAAGCACCTGGTGCCCGTTTTCCACCATACCGGCGCAGAGCTCCAAGCAGGCCTCCAGCTTGCTGGAAATGCCCTGGTAGTTGGAAAAGCACAGATGGGGATCGCAGCAAATCTGCCGCAGCTGCGTCAGCGCCGCCAGGATTTGCAGCTTATTCTGCCCCTCCCCGAAATAGGCGGCCTTGGCCGCACCGGCCGCCGCCAGATAGGTTTTCCGCTCCTCCTCGGAGAGGGGAACCCTCCGGGTGTGCTCGATTTTCGGCGGCAGCTCCTTCAGCACGTCCCGCTTCAGACGGCGCAGCAAAAACGGCTGCACCAGGCGGCTGAGCTGCCGCCGGGCCTCCGGGTCTCCGCTCTGGACGATGGGACGCTCCAGCTTCTCCAGGAAGGCCGTATGGGAGAACAGGTAGCCCGGCATTAAAAAATCAAACAAATTCCACAGCTCGCTGAGGCGGTTCTCCACCGGCGTGCCGGTGAGCACATACCGCTGCCGGCAGGCAATCCGCTTCACCGCCTTGGAGGCCATGGTAGACTGGTTTTTGATATTCTGGGCCTCGTCCAGGATGCAGGCGTAAAAGCTGCGCGTCCGGTACCGGTCCGTATCCCGCTTTAGTAGGTCATAGGAGGTGACCCAAACATCCCAATCGGCGCAATCTTCCATCATGCGCTCACGCTCCCCCGCCGGGCCCAGCAACAGGGCGGCGCGGAGCTGGGGCGCAAACCGGGCCAGCTCGTCTCCCCAATTGAGGATGAGCGAGGTGGGACACACCACCAGGCTGGGCATCCCGGTCTGCCGGTGGGGAACCGTGGCCAGGTACGCAATGACCTGCACCGTTTTGCCCAAGCCCATCTCATCGGCCAAAATGCCGCCGAAGTGACAGCTCTCCAGGGTTTTCAGCCATTGAAAGCCCACCTTTTGATAGGGCCGTAGCACCGACTCCAGTCCGGCCGGAAGAGGGGCATCTCCCTCGGCCACAGACTGAAAATTCTGAATCATCGCGCGAAACCGCTCGTCCCGGTTGACCTGGAGTCCCTCGTCTCCGCTCAAAACCCCGTCCAGGTACAGCCCCCGAAAGGCCGGAACGGTCACATGTCCCCCCGCCAGCTCTCCCGGCGGCAGCCGGGTCATATGGACCATCTCCGCCAGCGTCTCATAAGGCGACCCGCCCAGCGTCAGAAAGCGGCCGTCTTTCAATTTGTGATACTTTTGCTTTTTTAACAGGCTGGCATACAGCGCCTCCAGCTCCTCCGGCGGGAACTCGCCGGTGTCGATGTCCAGGCTCAGCAAGCCCTCCGAAACGGAGATCCCCACCACCGGCCGGGAGGGACGAATCTGCTTGTCCCCCAGGCGCTGGGAAACATAGACCTCTCCGTAGGCATGGAAGCTGTCCAGCGTCTCGGTGAGGAAGTCGAAAATCTCATTTTCCCCCTCCAGGAAGAAAAACCCGGCCCGGTCCTCCTGGAGGCACCGGCGCAGGGGCGCCAGCGCCGCCTGCTCCTGCCTGGCATTTCGCTTTACGGAAAGATCTTGGGTGGCGGCGGGACCATAGGGCACCTCCCGCTCCCCGTACCGGAACCTCAGCTCCGCCAAAAGCCGGTCCTCATCCAGGTCGAAGTAGTAGCGCGGGGTGCATTCCTCCGGCGCGTACTGTTGCAGCAGCCGGTCCGGGTCCTCCATGCAGACCCAGTCCCGGACCTCCGGCAGGACGCAGCTGCAAAAAGCGGGCAGGTCCGACAGAGAGATTTTCATCTCCCTGGAGCCGATGGAGAGCATGGGGTAGACCCGCTCCTGAAAATCCCGGGAGCACCGCAGCAGCTTCTCGCCGCAGAGGGCGTAAAGCGCCCCGCTGTAGCCGAAAAACCGGCACCCCTCCGGCAGCTCCACCGCCAAATCCGCACGGTCCGTCCCCCCCCGCAGCCGCAGCGTCACCGGCGGGTCTCCCTCCTCCAGCAGGACGGAGTCGCAGTTTTCCAGGCTGCACGCCACCTGCCGGTGCAGATAGATCTGAAAAAAGCGGTCGAAGGCCGCCCCGGTGAGCTGAAGCTCCGACCTGCTTTTCATGGGATTTTCATAATCATCGTACATCGCGTCACCCGGTTCAAAGGTGCGGAAGCTGCGAAATTCATTCATCAAAAGGGCGATGAGGGCCCGGGACGGCCCGTCAAACTGAGACGCCGCATGGCACAGGAGCAGCCCCTTGCCGTAGCTCGCCTCCTCCCCCCGGCTCACCAGCTCCAAAAAGGTCTTGATGTTCTTCACCACATACAGCTTGTCAAAGCCGACTCGGAAGGACAGGGACGGATAGGACGCGGCATAGGACCCTACCGTCAGCCGGGGAACCAGCTGCGCCTGCCGGGTGGGGTCCACCTCGGACTCCGGCCGGTTCAGATACGCCTCCAGCATCCGGCTGACACTCAGGTCGCTCTTGGCGCCGTCGCCCCGGTAGTGGGCGAAGGTCAGAAGCGCCGCCACCAGGTGCTTGCAGGAGTGCAGCTCCCCAAAGCGGCGGCAGGTGCACAAGGCCGCCACCCCCTTGGCGGAGTAGGAGGCAATGACGGAGTAAAGCCTGGTCCCCTGCACGCTGCAGGAGATCTTGACGGAGTCCGCCGCTTTCATTTCCCGATAGCCGTGGACTCGCCCCTGCTGATAATAGGCCAGCCCTCTGGCATAGTCCTCGTCGGGAACCAGCTCCCGGATCTTCCTTTCCGTGATGCGCATCCCATCCACTCCATTCCAACGAATCTACCGGTATTTTACCGCATAAAGCTGAAATACGCAAGGGATAACTGCTTTTTTCCGGGTTTCTTATCCCAAAGCGGAACCGGGAAACGGCCCCTATGGGAAACCCATAGGGGCC
>UREY01000030.1 GCA_900546915.1 uncultured Eubacteriales bacterium | reverse complement strand
TGCAGAACACCGATCCCTTCGACGAGGCCATCGAGCTTCCCCGCCCGGCGGAGCCGGAAGCGAAGGCGGCGAATGCGCCGCTCCATTTCCCGCTCGGTGTACTGATGGGGACCGCCGGAATACCATGGACTGCCCCCCAGGCCCAGAATACGCAGGCCGCACACATTCACCACTTGGTCCTCAATGCAGGTGCATCCCTCCGGCGGATGACGTTCATAGCCGCCGTCGTGATTGCCGTGCACATAGAGCACGGGAGCTCTACCCATGGTGACCAGAAAGGACAAATACTCCGCATTTAAGTCTCCGCAGGATATAATGAGGTCAATGCCGTCCAGCCGGCCGGGCCGGTAGTAATCCCACAGATACAGGCACTCTTCATCGGAAACCAACAGAATTTTCACAGGAGGGTCCCCTCCTTTTCCGGCGGAATCCGGTCCCGATACACGCCCTGCAGGCGAACCAGAGACTTGGACATGGGCAAAAGCTGGTCAAAATCCGGTATGCTTCCGTCGACACAATCGCAAAGCCAGTCCATGTGGAGAATTTCCTCAGGCGTAAACCACTGATTTCCATCGTTGCGCAGGACGCCGTCCTGAGAGCGAATCAAGCGGTGGAAGGTATCGATGGAACCGTCTACAATGCCCCGCTTTAAAATTTCCGCCAAATGCTGCACGCCGTCGGGCAAAGCGGGATCTACCAGCACATCCACAACGCCGCTGCTCATCCCCCACCAATAGTTGACGGCCTGCTCTTCATGCTCGGCATTGAGCGCGTCCCAGCCTCCGTTTAAAATGCTGCGCACCATTTTTTCATAGAACTTCCCCCAATGCCAGTAAGGCGAGGCCAGCGGCTGAATGCTTCCATCCGCCCCCACCTGATAGACCCCCCACTCCTGCTGGGGCAAATCCGGCGTGGGAATATCCCGGTTGGAAATGACGGATATGCCCTGCCGGGTAAACACGTCCAAAGGATTGCCCGGGGTACAGGACCAATGCAGCTGAATCCGGACCCGGGGATTTGCCAAACGCGCGCCCAGTGCAAAGGCGTTGATGCCGGCCGGTACTCCAAAAATGGGATAGCTGGCCACATAGCCCACCCGGTCGTTTTTGGCCATCGCCCCGGCAATGGCCCCTGTAATGAATTTTCCTTCGTAAATCCGGCTGTAGTAGGTACGCACGCCGGTATAAGGCATAGAGACCGAACAATTGAGAATCCGGATGCCCGGATTTTTGGCCGCAATTTTCCGGCAGGAGGCGATCAGCGGCGGGGTGGTGGTAAAGAGAACCTGTGCCCCCGCCCCAATGGCCCGCTCCATCACCGCTTCGGCATTTTCTCCCGGCAGGACGTTGTTGTATTCCTCCACAGACACCCTTCCGGCCAGCGCCCGTTCCAAATACTGGCGTCCCAGGTCGTGCGCCATGGCCCAGGTGCTGTCTACCGGGTTGCGTTCGTTGATAAACGCAATGTTGAGATGATTGGACCTGACCGCCCCCAGGATCCGATTCAAAAGTCCCTTGTCCGGCTCCTCTTTCGGGGCCGTACTGACTGCAATCGGCGCCGGGCGGGCCAAAACCTTGACATCGGGCCAAATGGCGCTGAGATTCTTGATCAGCTCCGATTCCGTCTGGTTCTTTAAATCCGAAAAGGAATAAACCCGCAGCCAAACCAGAAGCGCGTCCGCCGGTGTCAGCGGCAGCGCGCCTCCTCCCAGCTTCTGAAAGGCGGCCTGAAAATAGGTAAACCCGGACAGGAACCCCTGGCGCTCCTCTTTGGTCCAGACATGATCCGGCTCAAAGCCCAAAGCGGCCTGGAGCTTGGCAAAGCCGCCCAGTTGGCTGAAGGAAACCTGGTATAAGCCGGTGAGCGGATAGGAGCGCAGAAACTCGTAATAGACCTGCACCGCCTGATCCTGGGAGTAGGCCGGAATGATCCGGGTGACAAACGCGTCAATGGTAGGCGCACCGTAGCTTTTTAAAACGCTGACCCGCTTGTTGCCCTCCTGAATATAAAAGCGCCCCATATATTCATAACAGCGGACCGGGTCCCGAATTCCCTCCCCCAGGTGGGCCAGGCACAGTTCAATCCATTTGCCTGCAAATTCTGTATTGGACGGCAGCAGCGGCATAAAATTGGCCGCAAAGGCAGAGATTCGTCCGGCGGCCTTGGTCCCCACAATCCGCTCCGTGGGAATTCCGATGAGCCCCAAATCCACCTGGCCTGCAGCCATCGAGTCGTCCAAAATCTCATCCAGAACTTGGGGATACGGATATCGGCCCTGTAGGACACAGTCCCTGTAATTTTTTTGACCCGCCTTCAGGGCCGTGAGATACTGATTGGTTGCTTCCTGTCTACTCAAGCAGATTCCTCCTTCTGCCGCCTGCTTTTTTCTATTTCATCTTCCATCATATTATAGATAAATTTCCGGAAAGACGCAAGTCCATATGAAAATTTTCCACAGCCGCCGGAGTTGCATTCCGCAGCAGATTATCTACCACACTCTACAAATAAGATATTATCACGCCGATCTATCGACGGCACCAAAGTTACAATGGTAGGTTGCACCCTGTGCATTTTGCCGGACAGGCCGGGCATTGCTGGAATCGCTTTACCGGATCATGGACAACTGCGTCTAATGAGGGCATTTTATGAAACGTATAATCTATAATCTGTCCATAAGTCAAACAATGCTTCTCATTACTCTACCGGTGTTCCAACCGTTTCAGTCTCAATTTTAAAGTGCAATATAGGAATAAAGCATAGAGCGATCAAAAGTCACTCTATGCTTTATTCTTTCACTCAATATCCGGTACCATAATACCCGCCGCAATTCTCCCCGTACCGGTGAGGTCCGAAGGCCGCTTTCTGGTTTGGCCATTTTGACATCCGCTCAGCCGTGCTCCGGCAGGCGCACCTCCGGCATAAGCTCCCGGCTGACAATGCGCAGCATGGATTCCAGCCTGCCGCACTCCTCCGGCGAAAACCGTTCTGTGATCCGGCTCATGACTTGCTCCACATAGGTAGAGCTGACATCGTAGTAATCCAGATATCGCTGGGTAACCTCCAGATGATATTCCCGGCGGTCTGCCTGAGATTGGACCTTGCGAAGGTATCCTTTTCGAATGAGGCTGCTCACCTTATAGGCGGCATTGGGCGTGGAAATCCGCATAAACGTGGCAAATTCGTTGACCGTCGGTCTGGCCAGAGCCTGGATGGCCTCCATGCAAAAGGTCTCTACCGTGGTCAGGCTGGCCTCCCGGTTTTGGAAGCGCTGAAAAATCTCCTGATAAAAATGCAGCTTAAACTTGTTATACACGTCAAAAAATACGTCCTTCAGCATGACACACACTCGCTCTTTCGTGGATTCCCATAGACCGCCGGCAGGTCCGGAACAGCAACCTTCACGGCTACTCTTCCAGGGCGAAGATCAGCTCCGCCGTTGCGGCAGTCTCGCCGTCTACCGTGGCGCTGGCCTTTCCGAACCCGATTCCGCCGCGAAAACCGGTGAGCGTGCATTCCATCTCCAGCACATCGCCCGGGATTACCTTCCGACGGAATCTGGCATTTTTCACGCCGCCGAACAGGGCGATGCGGCCTCGATTCTCCGGCAGCGCCATCAGCGCCACGCAGCCCACCTGGGCCATAGCCTCCAGAATCAAAACCCCCGGCATCACATGCTCCTGGGGGAAATGTCCACAGAAGAACTGCTCGTTGACGCTGACGCATTTGATCCCCTTGGCCCACTGGCCGGGCTCGCCGTCCACAATCCGGTCTACCAGAGCGAAGGGATACCGGTGGGGCAGCAAGGAAGCAATCTCATTGGAATTTAATTTCATACAAGATCCTCCCATTTCTTCAGCAAAATGCTGCCGTTATGCCCACCAAAGCCTAGGGAATTGGACAGCGCATAGTGAATATTCGCCGGCCGTCCCTGACCCGGCACCACATCCAGGTCACACTCCGGATCTGCAACGGCATAGCCGATGGTGGCCGGAACAAAGCCGTCATGCAGGGACAGGGCCGTAAAAATCGCCTCCACCGCTCCGGCGGCCCCCAGCATGTGGCCGGTCATAGACTTGGTAGAGCTGACAGCCATGCGGTAAGCATGGTCTGCAAAAACCGTTTTAATCGCCGCCGTCTCTCCCGCGTCGTTGAGGCGGGTCGAGGTACCGTGGGCGTTGATATAGTCCACCTCTTCCGGGCGGACGCCGCCGTCGGCCAAAGCGACGGCCATTGCCTTGGCTCCGCCGCTGCCGTCCGGTCTGGGCGCAGTCATGTGGTAGGCGTCGCAGGTAGCGCCGTAGCCCACAAACTCGGCATAAATGGGAGCTCCCCGCCGGAGGGCGTGGTCCAGCTCCTCCAGGAGGAGCACCCCCGCTCCCTCGCCCAGAACAAAGCCGCTGCGCTCCAGGTCAAAGGGAATGGAGGCCCGCTTGGGATCCTGGCTCTGGCTCAGAGCCTTCATCGACGTAAAGCCGCCGATGGACAGCGGGGTCACGCAGGCTTCCGTTCCGCCGCAAAGCATCACATCGGCATAGCCGTCGCGGATGTAGTGGAAGGCGTCTCCCACCGCATTGGTGCCTCCGGCGCAGGCGGTCACAGGGCAGGAACACATGCCCCGGAAGCCTGTATCAATGGCCACCTGGCCGGCAGCCATATTGCTGATGGTGGTCGGGATGTAAAACGGGGACACCCGGTCCCAGCCCTTTTCTCTTCCCCGGTCATGCTCCGCCTCGGTGATGGACAGGCCGCCGATGCCGCTGGAGAGGATTACACCGCACCGGTCCAGATCCTCTTGCGCCCCATCCCAAGCCGCATCGGCCAGGGCCTGCCGGGCGGCAACCACAGCGAACTGGGTAAAGCGGCCCATACGCCGGGCTGATTGCCGGTCTAAAACCGCTTCCGGTTCAAACCCCTTGACCTCAGCGGCCAGCTGAACCTTCATCCCCGTGGCGTCGAATTGGGTAATCGGTCCTACGCCGCACACGCCGAGCTTGACATTCTGCCAGCTCTCCCGGGCCGTCAGGCCCACCGGGGTGACCGCCCCCATACCCGTAATGACAACTCGTCTATTCCTCATATGCGCTCCTTTACATTGCCATGCCGCCATCTACCGTCAGCACTTGACCGGTGATGTAGCTTGCCCCGGCAGAGGCCAGGAAAGCCACAGCCTTGGCCACATCCTCCGGCGTCCCCGGGCGCCCCGCCGGGATGGCGGAGAGCATGCTCTGCCGGGCCGCCTCGGGCATGGCCGCCGTCATATCCGTATCAATAAAGCCCGGCGCTACGGCATTGACCGTCACGCCCCGGCCCGCCAGCTCCTGGGCCAAGGATTTGGTCATGCCGATGACACCGGCTTTGCTGGCGGCATAATTGACCTGTCCCGCGTTGCCGTGCAGGCCAACTACAGAGCTCAGGTTTACAATCCTGCCGTACCGCTGCTTCACCATGGGCCGGGCCGCCGCTTTCATGCACAAAAAGGTCCCCTTGAGATTGGTGTCCACCACCGCATCAAAATCCGCCTGGCTCATGCGCATCATCAGGCCGTCCCGGGTAATCCCGGCGCTGTTGACCAGAATATCCACCCGGCCAAAGGCCTCCAGCGTCTGGGCAAATAGACTCTGCACCGCCGCCTCTTCGGCAACGTCGGCCTGTATGGCCAAGGCCTTGACTCCCATGGCCCGGCAATCCGCCGCTGTTTTCTGGGCTGCTTCGGCACGGCCTGCATAGCACACCACCACATTGGCGCCCTCCCGGGCCAACTCCAGGCACACCGCCCGGCCGATGCCCCGGCTGCCTCCTGTGACAACCGCTGTCTGATTTTCCAATTTCACTGGCGTTTCTCCTTTTCTGTCTGAGCCAGCCACTGAGGCAGGCCCGCCACATCCGCCGCCGTTTCCACCGGGTAGACCGGCATCTGGGGCAGAGTCCGGTTGACAAAGCCTGTCAGAGCGTCTCCCGGGCCGATTTCCACAATGGCTTCCGCCCCCAGCTGCTCCATGCGGCGGATGCTGTCTTCCATAAAAACGCTGCTCTGAACCTGCCGGACCAGCAGATCCGCAATGCGGTCCTCCGGTCCCTTTTCCCGGCCCAAGCAATTAAAGATGACCGGAATCTCCGGCTCCCGGAAGGACACCTCCCGAAACCGCTCCTGCAGCGCCGCACCGGCAGGCGCCATCAAAGGCGTGTGGAACGGGCCGGATACCCGCAGGGGAACACAACGGCGGGCTCCTTTGGTCTTGGCCAAGTCCGCAGCTTTCTTCACTGCCTCCCGGTCTCCGCCCAGAACCAGCTGGCCCGGACAGTTGTAATTGGCAATTACGACGGTTCCCAAAGGCTCCGCCTCCCGGCAGGCCTCCTGCAGCGCCTCCCGGTCCAGGCCCAGAACCGCAATCATCGCGCTGTCGCGGCCGGCGGCAGCTTCCTCCATGACCCGGCCCCGGAAGGCCGTCAGGGAAATGGCCTCCTGATCCCCGAAAACACCGGCGGCGGCCAGAGCGGAGTATTCCCCCAGGGACAGTCCCGCCGCCAAATCCGGCGCAATTCCCATCTCCCGCAGAACCGCCGTCAGACCGGCGGCAAAGGCCACCATGCAAGGCTGGGTGTACCGGGTCTGGTTCAGAGTTTCCGCCGGTCCCTCAAAGCAGAGCTTCTTCAGGTCAAAGTCTGTCTCCGCCCGGTCCAGAACGGCTCGAAAAGCGGGGTAGGCGTCGTACAAATCCTGCCCCATGCCCGGGTGCTGGCTGCCCTGTCCGGCGTATAGAAACCCCAATCTCATGCCTTTTCCTCCCAGTCACGGCAGGTCTTGCCCAATACGGCCAGGCCCTGGGTATACAGCTCCTGGAAAATCACCCGCAAGGGCCGGATTTCGTGGAGCATGCCGGCCACCTGGCCCGTCATCACGCTGCCGGTGGTCACATCGCCGTCAAATACCGCCCGGCGCAGTCCGCCTAAGGTGCAGCGCTCCAGCTCCTCCAAGGTAGCGCCCCGACGCTCCAGGGCCAGGTACTCCCGGGCCATCTTATTCTTCAACACCCGCACAGGGCCGCCGATGGAGCGGCCGGTTACGGTGGTGTCGCTGTCCTTGGCTTTTAAAAGGGCCTGCTTATAGTTTTCATGAATGGGACACTCCCGGCTCACCAGCAGGCAGGTCCCCACCTGAACGCCGCAGGCGCCCAGGGCCAGAGCCGCCGCCATCTGTCTTCCGTCGGCGATGCCGCCGGCGGCAATGACGGGAACCTCCACCGCGTCCACCACCTGGGGCACCAGAGCCATGGTGGTCATCTCCCCCACATGGCCGCCGGATTCCGTGCCCTCGGCAATGATGGCGTCGGCGCCGGCCTGGACCAGGCGGCGGGCCAAAACCGTCGCCGCTACAACCGGCAGGACCTTCACTCCCGCCGCCTTCCAGGCGGCAATGTAAGGCGCCGGATTGCCCGCGCCGGTGGTCACCACCGGCACCAGCTCCTGAGAAATGACCTGGGCCATCTCCGGAGCCGCCGGATTCATCAGCATCAGATTGACGCCGAAGGGCTTGTCCGTCCGCTCCCGGCAAATCCGGATCTGCTCCCGCAGCTCCTCGGCGGACCGGAGAGAGCCGGAGGCAATGACGCCCAGAGCGCCGGCGTTGGAACAGGCGGCTGCAAACTCGCCGGTGGCGATGTTGGCCATGCCGCCCTGAATAATGGGGAACTCCGTCCCCAGCAATTGATTCAGTCGATTCATAAGGGTCTCCTTTCCCCAAACTCCAAAAGCGCACCGCCCCAGGTCAAGCCGCCTCCAAAGCCCACGGCCAAAACCCGGCTGCCCGGTCCCACCCGGCCCATTTCGTGCAACTCGCTGAGCACCAGCGGAATGCTGCCCGCGGACGTGTTTCCATAGCGGTCGATGTTTTTATAGTACTTCTCCGGGGGGATGCCCAGTTTGCGGGCAACCAAATCCGTAATCCGCGCATTGGCCTGATGGAAAACAAAACAATCCACATCCGCCATGGTACAGCCCCGGCGCTGGAGCACCTGCTCCACACATTTGGGCACCGTCTCCACGGCAAACCGGAAAACGCCGGAGCCATCCATGGCGACGTAGGACGGCTCTCCGGTCCCTACCCCCGGAATGCGGAGCAGTTGCTCATTGCCCGCGCAGCCCAACTGGGCGCAGATCGACGGCCAACCCGGACGGCACTCCACCACAGCTGCACCGGCGCCGTCGCCAAATAAAACGCAGGTACTCCGGTCCGTAAAATCCGTCACCCGGCTCAGGACCTCGCAGCCCACCACCAGGCCGAAGGGCCGGGTTGAGGCGTTCAGCAAACACTCCATGGTGTGCAGCGCAAATAAAAAGCCCGTACAGGCGGCACTCAGGTCAAAGCAGGGAATATCCTCCGGCAGCCCCAGTTCCTTTTGCAGCCGACATGCTGCCGAGGGGACCAAAGTCTGGGGGGTGATGGTAGCCACAATGCAAGCCCCCACCTCCTCCGGGCGGACCCGTGCCTGATCCAGCGCCTGCCGGGCCGACTGGAGGCAGAGATCCGTGTGCGTCTCCGTCCTGCAATGATGCCGGGTTCGAATCCCGGTGCGGCTGGAGATCCACTCGTCGCTGGTATCCACCATCCGGGCCATGTCGTCGTTGGTCACCACCTGGGCCGGCACGCAATGGCCGGTACCCAAAATTTTAATTCCGTTCATGGCTCCTCCTTCCGCGCCGTCTCTCCAGGCCGCTCCGGCTGGACGGCGCCCATGCGCCTAAATTTTTCATACCGGGCGGCAGCCAGGGCGCTTCCCCGCTCCCGGCTGAGAGCGGACAGGTGCCGGAACAGCGCCTGGTCCACCTCCCGGTACGCAATGGTGGGAGCCAAATGGGCGCCGCCGACCGGCTCCAGGATCACCTCATCAATGACGCCCAGTCGGAGCAGCTCCGGCGCCGTCAGCTTCATCAAGCCCGCCGCCTCCTGGCTGCGGCCGGCATCCTTCCACAAAATAGAGGCGAAGCCCTCGGGAGACAAAATGGCATAGACGCTGTGCTCCAGCATCAGCACCCGGTCCGCCACGGCCAGAGCCAAAGCGCCGCCGCTGTTTCCCTCGCCCAGAATCACCGCAACCACCGGGACGGTCAGCCGGCTCATGGTCAAAAGATTCTGGGCAATGGCCTCTCCCTGCCCCCGCGCCTCGGCCTCCAGGCCGGGATACGCGCCGCTGGTATCGATCAGGGTGATAATGGGACGGCGGAATTTCTCCGCCTGGTCCATCAGGCGGCGGGCTTTCCGGTAGCCCTCCGGGCTGGGCATTCCAAAATGGCAGCGCAGGTTCTCCTCCAAGGTCTTCCCCTTCCGGGTACCGATGACCGTCACCGGATGTCCGTGAAATAAGGCCACGCCGCCCAAAATGGCCGGGTCCTCCCCACAGAGCCGGTCGCCCCGCTGCTCAAAAAAGTCCGTAAACAACGCCTGGATATAGTCGCTCACATTGGGTCTGGCCGGGTCTCTGGCAATGGCCAGATGCTGGGCCGCAGTCAATTCTTCCATTCCCGGCCTCCTTTCTCATGAAGCCGCAGGAGCTGAACCAGCGCCGCGCGCATTTGGCTCCGGGGAACCACCGCGTCCACAAAGCCGTGCTCCTGCTGGTACTCCGCCCGTTGAAAGCCCTCCGGCAGAGTCTGGCCGATGGTCTGCTGAATGACCCGGGGACCGGCAAAGCCGATGAGCGCCCCCGGCTCGGCCAAAATGACGTCCCCCAGAGACGCGAAGCTGGCGGTGACGCCGCCGGTCGTCGGATCTGTGAGGACGGAAACGTAGAAAAGTCCGCGCTGCGCCAACCGCCCCAGGGCGGCGCTGGTCTTGGCCATCTGCATGAGAGAGAGAATGCCCTCCTGCATCCGGGCTCCGCCACTGGCACAGAACAGAATCAACGGCAGGCGGTTCCGGACGGCATACTCAATGGCAAGGGTGATCTTCTCCCCCACCGCCGCGCTCATGGAGCCCATAAAGAACCGGCAGTCCAAAACGCCGACCACACAGCGGCGCCCGCCGATGGCTCCCAGCGCCGTCACCACGGCCTCCGTCAGGCCGGTCTTTTCCTGGGTTTTTTTCAACTTCTCCGGATAGCCGGGAAAATGCAGGGGATCTGCCGGGGAATACTTTTCATTCAGCTCCCGGAACGAACCGGCGTCCAGCACAGAGTTCAGGCGGCTATAAGCATCCAGGGGAAAATGATGGCCGCACCGGGGGCAAACCCAGATGTTCCGGATCAGTTCCTCCCGGTCTGTCTGGGCGCCGCAGCCCGGACAAGCCGAGGCGGGAGGACCAGCCTCCCGCACCGCTTTCATCGACAAAAGCCTGGCACGCCGCCGGGCAAAAATTCCGTTCATACTGCGGCCTCCCTTTCCTCCAGCCGGCGCCTAAATTCCAGCAGCTCCGGCAAATGCTCCTCCAAAAAGGCAGTGGTGCAGCATCCCCGGATAAACTCCGGGTGATACAAAATTTGGTACGTCAGCTCCGCGTTGGTGGGAAAGCCCTCTAAAATGAACTCCTCCAAGCAACGCCGCAGCTTCCGGATCGCCTCCAGGCGGGTGGGCGCGTAAGCCATCAGCTTAGCCGCCAAGGAATCATACCAGGGCGGCATCTGGCAGCCGGTGTACAGGCAGGAATCCACCCGCACGCCGGGCCCCCCTGGAAAATGAAGAAATTCCACGGTGCCGGGACACGGACGGAAGTCCGCCGCCGGATCCTCGGCATTGACGCGGCACTCCATGGCGTGGCCCGTGATCCGGACTTCCTCCTGGGTCACAGACAGCGGAAGCCCCGAGGCAATCCGCAGCTGCTCCCGCACCAAATCCACGCCGGTCACCAGCTCCGTAATCCCGTGCTCCACCTGGATTCTCGTATTCATCTCCATAAAGTAGAAATGCTGGCCGTCGGGGTCCAACAGAAACTCCACCGTCCCGGCATTCTCATAGCCCACCGCTTTTGCCGCCCGGACCGCCGCCTGACCCATTTCCTTTCGCAGCTCTGCAGACAGGCCCCAGGCAGGCGCCTCCTCCAAAAGCTTCTGATTCCGCCGCTGCACCGAACAATCCCGGTCTCCCAAAGAGATGACGTGGCCATGCCGGTCTGCCAAAATCTGCACTTCAATATGCCGCGGCCGGAGAATCAGCTTTTCCAGATACATCTCCCCGTTGCCGAAGCAGGCCACAGCCTCAGCCCGGGCGCTTTCAAACGCCTCCGGCAGCTCCTCCGGGCCGTACACCCGGCGGATTCCCCGGCCGCCGCCGCCGGCAGAGGCTTTCAGGAGAACCGGATAACCCACCGACTCGGCCACAGCCCGGGCCGCTTCCACGCTTTCCACAGGTCCCTGGGAGCCGGGCGTCACCGGAACTCCCGCCTGCTGCATCCGCGTCTTGGCCGCAGACTTACTTCCCGCCCGCCGTATGGCGTCTCCGGAGGGGCCGATAAAGGTCAGGCCCCGCTGGGCGCAGGCATCGGCAAATTCTGCGTTTTCCGACAAAAATCCATAGCCCGGATGTACCCCATCGCAGCCCGTGGCCTGGGCCACCGTGAGCAGGGCCTCCTGATTCAGGTAGCTGTCCGACGCTTTGGCCGGACCGATGCAGACGGCCTGGGTAGCCAGCTGCACCGGCAGCGCCTCCTCATCGGCCTGGGAATAGACCGCGACGGTCTCCATCCCCAGCTCCCGGCAGGCCCGGAGGATGCGGAGGGCAATTTCGCCCCGGTTGGCGATCAAAACCCGCCTCAGCATGCTCGATAGCGAAACAGGGTTTCGCCGTAGGCTGTCAGACTGCCGTTGGTCTTCAAAACCTGCAAAATTTCACAGTCACAGGGAGCGGCCACCTCGCTCATCATCTTCATCGCTTCGATGAGGCACAGAGTCTCCCCTTTCTTCACCCGGTCGCCCACCTGCACAAAGGGCGGCTGGTCCGGACCGGGCGCGGCATAGTATGTTCCGACCAGCGGAGCCGTCACGACGCAGTCCTCCTCTTCCACCGGCGCCGGAGCGGCGGGGAGGGGTGCGGCGGGCGCTGCCGCAGCTGTGTCCCGGGTCAGCTCCAGGGCAAAGCCCTCCCAGGTCAGCTTCATTGTCTTGACGGTGCTCCTGTCGAAGCAGGCCACCAAGTCCATGATTTCCTGATTGGTCATGGAAATTCCCTCCTGAGCAAATTGCCCGCCTTTAATTCTGATGCGCCTGGAGGTAGTTCAAAACGTCCCCCACCGTATGCAAGTCCGCCATGTCGCCGTCGTCAATGGTCAGGCCCGTGGCCTCCTCCAGAGCCATCACCAGCTCTACCAGAGACAGAGAATCGGCCTTCAGGTCGGCCTTCAGATCGGCCTCCGGCGTCACCTCTCCAGCGTCGCAGCCCAGGGTCTCCACAATCAGATCGCGCAGTTCTTCCAGTTTCATAAGGTTACTCCTTTTGTCTCAAAGTCTAAATTATTTTAGCTAAAATAATTTAGACATATTTTATCCGGCGTCGTGGGGTTTGTCAAGCAAAATTCTCCAATCCCGGGAAAAACTCCATATATACATCTGTAAAAGTCCGGTCTTATATGCAAATCGCACAAAGCCGCCAGATTGCAAACATTTCTGAAATTCCCCGCCCGTTTTACAAAAAAGGCGCCGCCCCGCGGGCAGCGCCTTTTTGCAAATGCTTATTGGTAATCCACCGTCACATTGGTGGTCTCGGGCTTGGTATCGGGATCGCTGTTGTTGTCCACCACCAGCGTGCCGTCCGCCATGGACTGGAACAGAGCGTCATACTGCTCCTGGGTAAAGGTGGTAAACTGAGAGGTCTCCATGGGCAGGCCCACGCAATCGTCGGCAGCGCCCAGGTACTGGCAAACACCGGCGTATTCGGTCGGCCAAGTCCAGCCGTTGGCGGAAGCGTCGGTCAGCGCCTTCACCACGGAGTTGGACAGCGCCTTCATGGCAGAAGTGATGATCCGCTCCGAGACGTTCGACTGGTCCACGTCCACGCCAATCATCTTGCCGTCGTTGGCATCCGCCGCAGACAGGCAGGACAGGTAGATACCGCCGCCGCAGGCAAAGACCACTTCCGTGCCGCCCACGTACCAGTTGTCCATCTTGGTGGCGATGTCATCATTGGCCTCGAAGGAACCGGAGTACCAGTACTTGATGTTCACGTCCGTCACACCCAGCTCTTGGGCGGCCTTGTCGGCGCCCTGGATGAAGCCATAGCCGTACCGGATGACGGCGGGGACGTCAATGCCGCCCAGGAAGCCCAGCTCCTTGTAGCCTTCCTGCACAGCCGCATAGCCGGCCAGGTAACCGGCCTGCTCTTCCTGATAGCAGATCAGCGCAATGTTGGAGGGAACGGTATCGGCATTCAGGTCCCCTTCCGTCACGTCCAGCGCCAGGAACAGAACCTCGGGATGCTCGCTGGCCACCGTATAGCAGGCAGGTCCGAACAGATAGCCGGCCATTACAATCACGCCGTAGCCGTCGGTCACCGCCTGGTTGATGGCGTCGATGCGGTCCTGATCGGTATCTCCGGCGGGCTTATAATAGTTGCACTCCAGGTTGTTCTCTTCGCAGAACTTGGTCACGCCTTCATAGGAATACTGGTTGAAGGAGTGGTCGTCGATGTTGCCCACGTCGGTGACAAAGGCAACCTTCTTGGCCCCGGTGGAGTCCGGGTCCGTGGTATCGTCGGCCGCAGGCTCCGTTTCGTCGCCTGCCGGTTCGGTGGCGGGGTCCGTCGCCTCATCGGTCGTGGAATTTGTGCTGGGGTTGGTCTCCTCCCCGTCGCCGCCCTGACAGCCGGCAAACAGACAGGCCACCATCACCACTGCCAGCAGCAGCGCAATGATTTTCTTCATTTTCTTGACCTCCAAATATGTAATAATATTGGGATTCTCCAGGATGCGCGCCTAGGCGCACCGCTCTTTATCTTTTAACACAAACTTTCATAAAAATCAACCTGTTTTTGAAATCTTTACAAAAATTTACAAAATCTCCGGGAAAATTCACCGATTTTCTGTCATTTCATATGCTGCGAGGCGGAAAAACCGAAGGGCAGCATTTCCGCCAACGTGTGCGTCTCATAGGAGCCCTCCGGGCCGCCCATATAAATCAGGAAATCATCCCGGCAAAACTCCCGCATCACCTGCCGGCACACGCCGCACGGCGGAAAGATTCCGGAGATGACGCCGTCCTTCCCGCCTACCACCGCAATGGCGGAAAAGTCCCGCTTTCCGTCGTAGACCGCTTTAAAAAAGGCGTTCCGCTCGGCGCAAATCGTGGGCGTATAGGAGGCGTTTTCAATGTTGCAGCCCTGGTAGACAGATCCGTCGGCGCACAGCAGCGCCGCGCCCACACAGTAGCCCGAATAAGGCACGTAGGCATGCCCCATCGCCTCTACAGCCAGCGACAACAATTCTTTCGGTTTCACAGGCAGATTCTCCTTTCCCCGCGGCACGCGCCCACCGCCCGTCCGGCAGGCGCGCCTCCTGCCGCCGAATTTTTCCCAAGCTACGAAATAACCTCCCGGGCAAAGCTTTTCCCGGGCGTATCCAGCCCTACCTGCAGCAGCTCCGCCACAGTGGCGGCGATGTCCGCGAAGCTGGTCCGGGTCCCCAAATTCCGGGGCTTTACCTTGGGACCTAGAACCACCAGAGGCACATACTCCCGGGTATGATCCGTGGTCGCGGCATAGGCCGGGTCACAGCCGTGGTCGGCCGTGATCAGAAGCAAATCCTCCGGTCCCAGCTTCTTCACAAAGCCCGGCAGCCAGGCATCAAACTCCGTCAGCGCTCTAGCATAGCCGTCCACATCTCTCCGGTGACCGTAGAGCATGTCGAAATCCACCAGATTGACAAAGCACAGGCCGTGAAAATCCCGGTCGGCATAGGTCAGCGTTTGGGCCAGGCCATCGGTATTGCCTTGGGTGTAGACCTGCTCCGTCACCCCCCGATGGGCAAAAATATCGTAGATTTTACCCACGGCGATGGAATCCAGACCAGCCGCTTTCACCGCATCCAGGAGCGTCTTCCCCGGCGGCTCCAGAGAAAAGTCATGGCGGTTGGCCGTTCGGGTAAATCCGGTCTGGGCGTCTCCCACAAAGGGCCGGGCGATCACCCGGCCGACGCCGTGCTTCCCTTGCAGGATGGCCCGGGCCTTCCGGCAGGCGGCATACAGCTCCTCCAGGGGAATCCATTGCTCATGGGCTGCAATTTGAAATACGGAGTCTGCAGAGGTATACACGATCCATTTGCCGGTTTCCCGCTGCCGCTGGCCGTAATCCCGGATGACCTCGGTCCCGGAGTAGGGCCGGTTGCACAGAATTCCCCGACCCGTCGCGGCCTCAAACGCATCCAGCACCTCCCGAGGAAAGCCTTCGGGATAGGTCGGCAGGGGTTCCGGCGACACCAGGCCCGCAATTTCCCAATGGCCGATGGTGGTGTCCTTCCCCATGGAAGCCTCCGCCAACCGGGCCACTGCGCCGACAGGGCGCTCCACGCTCCCCAAGAAGGACAGCCCCTCTATATTTCCCAATCCCGCCTGAACCAGATTGGGGATGTGCAGCTCCTTCGAAGCCGCGCAGGAACGTAAGGTGTGGACCCCCACATCCCCAAACGCTTCGGAATCGGGCATCGCCCCTGCGCCGCAAGAATCCAATACAATTAAGAAAATCCGCTTCATACAGCTTTCACCTCCGATGTCTCCGTTCCGGGATGCAAATCCCCCGGTTGCTCAGCGCTCCGACTTCACGGCGACTTCCAGGGCTACCTTCATCATGTCCGTAAACGCGTTCTGGCGCTCCTGGGCCGTGGTTTCCTCCCCTGTGAGGATGTGATCGGAGACCGTGCAGATACAAAGGGCCCCCTTGCCGTACCGGGCCGCGTTCATATACAGGGCGGCCGCCTCCATCTCCACGGCCAGGATTCCCATTTTCTTCCAGCCGTAGTTGGCATCCAATCCGTTGGGAACTCCTTCGTGGTCTCCGTAGAAGGCGTCGGAAGACAAGACGTTGCCCACATGATACCGGCATCCCAGCTCCCGGGCCGCTTCTACCGCTTTGGTGAGCAGGTCAAATGAGCCGATGGGCGCGAAGGTGCCCGACAGGTGAAACTGGGCCGCCCAGTTGGAATCGGTGCAGGCGCCCTGTCCCAGGACCAGATCGTAAAGCCGGACATGCTCCTGCAGCGCACCGGCGGAGCCCACCCGCAGGATGTTCTCCACACCGAACACATTATAAAGCTCATGGGAGTAGATGCCGATGGAGGGCATCCCCATGCCCGAGGCCATGACGGAGACCTTGACGCCCCGATAGGTCCCGGTATAGCCCTGAACGCCCCGGACGTTGTTCACCAGAACGGGGTTTTCCAGGAAGGTCTCGGCAATGAATTGAGAACGCAGGGGGTCCCCGGGCATCAGAACGGTTTTGCCGAAATCACCGGGTTTGGCGTTGATGTGTGGGGTCGGATATTTCATCATAAATCGCTCCTTTGCTGCAGTTTCCGTTTAAAGCCCCATGGCTTTGGCTAATTTGACAATGCGGGAGGTGCCCAGGCGGGACGCGCCCAACTGGAGAAATTTTTCTGCATCTTCCAGGCTGGAAATCCCACCGGCCGCCTTGATTTTCACATTCGGCCCCACATGGGCGGCAAACAGCTCCACATCGTGGAAGGTGGCGCCGGCCTTGGAAAAGCCCGTGGAGGTTTTGATATAGTCTGCCCCGGACTGGGTGACCACATGACACATCTCGATTTTTTCCTCGTCGGTCAGCAGGCAGGTTTCCACAATGACCTTCAGCAGCCGCCCCCGGCAAGCCGCTTTGATCTGCCGGATCTCCTGCTCCACCAGGTCGTACCGGCGGTCCTTGACCCAGCCCAGATGAATGACCATATCCACCTCATCGGCTCCGCCCTCTACGGCATCAGTCGCCATGAAGCATTTCGCCGCTGTGGTATCATAGCCGTTGGGAAAGCCGATCACTGTACAAATCGGAAGCCGCTCCCCCACATAAGCCTTGGCCTGCCGCACGTAGGCGGCGGGAATGCAAACCGAGGCGGTATGGTACTGCATTCCGTCGTCGCAAATGGCCCGGATTTCCTCCCAGGTCGCCGTCTGCGTCAACAGCGTATGGTCACATTTGGAAAGAATTTCTTGTACGTTCATCATCCATTCCCACTTTCTAAAATTATAGTCTGCCGATTTTAGGAGTCCAGCGTCTCTCCGCTGCCGTGGAGCTTCATCTTCCGGCGCTCCCGAATCCCCCGGACCCAGCACTTGTGGCACATGGCAAGGTAGCTGTCGTTGCCTCCCAGCAGAAGCTGCTGCCCTTGCGTCACAATGTATCCGTCCGCATCCACCCGGGCGTTGACCGTCGCCTTGGCCCCGCAGTCGCAAATGGTTTTGATTTCCAGAATGGTATCCGCCACCTCCATGAGGCGGCGGCTGCCGCCGAACAGACGGCACTGGAAATCCGTCCGCAGGCCAAAGCACATCACCGGCAAATTGTAGTCGTCTACAATCGCCCGAAGCTGGTCCACCTGCTCCGGCTCCAAAAACTGGCATTCGTCCACAATGATGACATCGCAGCTGCCCTGCTTCCGCTCCCGGAAGCAAGTATAAATGTCCTCCGAGGGTCCTATGATTTCCACTCTCGCCTCCAGGCCGATGCGGCTGCGCAGAATCTGCGCCCCGTCCCGCATATCGGCGCTGGGCTTTAAGAGCCAGACCTGCAGTCCGTTTTCCTCATAGTTATACTTGGTGATCAGCGCCTGCGCCGTCTTGGACGAGCCCATGGCCCCGTATTTAAAATAGAGTTTTGCCATCCTTCTTCCTCCCCGGCCGCCGGTGTTCCTGCGTTCCTGTCCATTATACCAAAACTTCCCGTTCTTTCAAGGTGCAGTTCCGTATTTCCCTGGAAAACCCTGCGTGTGCCGGCATGAGGCCGCCCTCAGAGGATCCGGGCAAGGAACCTCCCCGTATGGTACCGCCGGCTTGCTGCCACAGGCGGACTCCTCATCTCGGCCGGGGATGTTTCCGGGTTGGAAAGGCGCAGGCGGTGAGCGTGCAGTTCCGTTCCCGCAGGGAAATTTGCCGACCGGATTCGGCTCTCTGGGAAATCCTAATCCCGTCTAAAATACTTTTTAAAGAGGTCAAGAAAGCGGTCCAGCTCGTCTGTATTGAGGGAGTAGTACGCGCGTTTTCCATCGTTGTGCACGGTGACCAGATTGGCGCTCATGAGAATGCTAATGTGCTGAGAGATGGTGACCGGGGAAATTCCCAGATGGTTTGCCAGCTCCCGTCCATAGGCGGGGCCGTCCAACAGTTTGGTCGCGATGTTGAAGCGGTTTTGGTTGCCCAGGGCGGTGAGCACCTGAGTGAGGCGGACGTCTATGCCCTGGGAGAGAGAAAAATGATCTTTTAAAAATTTGTACAGGGAGCCCACGCAGAAAAGGAGCACCGTTTGATCCCGGTTCAACGCTACAAGGGAATACCCGCTATACACAACGCTGGGACAGATGACGGCCGTTTGAATTTTAGATTGGTCTAAGAACGTGAGTTGCCCCAGCATCGTGGCTTCGTCCTCCGGACAGGAGGCGCGGAATTCCTCCAGAAGCGGCTCCACCAGACTCCGGCACTGCCGGAACGCTTCGGCGACAGGAGATAGGGTTTCTTGAAGCATGTCAATGTAGCTGTCGGGATTGAGCGCCAGGTCAATTAGGGTCAGCTTCGCGCTCTGGGGCAAATCGCTGCCCTTGATCATGGCAAATAGCTCCTGGATGCAGATGTCGTTTTCGCATTCCTGGGAATCCGCCTTTAGAAAGCCGGAAATTCGCTTCGGGATGTTGGAAATATCCTTTCGCAGGTTATGGAAAAAAACATCCTCCGCCCATTCTACGTAGGCTTCCACCTCTCCCGGCAGCAGCAAGTGGCAGAGATAATCGTCAGAGGGATGGTTTGCCTTTTTGTCACTGGGATGCAGGGGGGCAAACAGCGTCTGCACGGTTGACTCCGGAACGGTGATGCCGGCGGCGAGTCTGCGTTCCAGCTCGGTTAAAATGCGAGAGTACTCCTCCAGTGTCTGCTTGGTAGATTTGCTGCAGAAGCCGAAGGTCTTTTCTATGTCGGTGTTCCAGGAAATTTGGGCTGCCCAGTTTGCAAGAAATAGCGTGGCTTCCAGCAGCGGAATCGGCTCGTAACGAATCATAAGGTACCTCCCTACGGCGCAGGCGGCGGACGTCTTGTGTGTTGTTCCCAAATTATAGCAGCTTTTTTTCAAAATGTCTATTGACAACGACGAAAATGTAAGGTAAAATTTGAATCACAGATGTGTTCGTAAAATTACGAACTGAGCAGTACAGAAAATAGGAGGTATTACTATGAAAAGAACCATCGCATTACTGGCTGTGCTCGTTCTGCTGGTGTCGGCCGTCGCCTCGCCCGCTTCGGCAGCCGGCCTGTCTCCCCTTTGGGGAGCGTCTTCTTCCTCCGCAGGAGAGGACAGCGCGCCTGCCGCCCAGCCGGAGCTTCTTTCGCTGCCGGCAGAGGGAGAAACAGCAGACCCGGCGACAACCGCGTCTCCGGTTTCCACCCCAGACGATGAGAAGCCGGTGAATCTCTATGGCTTTGTAAAATATTTGTCGGCGGGAATGCTGGATGGACTTCCCGCGTGGCAGAGCAAATCCCACTGGTATACCTTCCAGGACACCAATCCAAGCGCCGCCCAGGAGATTGGGTTGATGCCGGATTCCACCGATGACAATTGGGTCTTTGTTACGTGCGCCGAGCTGGTGGACGACACCGTGTACGGCTACACCTACGACGGCCGGTTCTTCACCATGGATTTTGAGGCGCTGCAACGGGGAGAAGTTCAGGTGGAGTACAAGCAGACTTATGATATGTACCAATTCTACCCCACGGAGATGTCTTATGATTACAGCACAGGGAAGATGTATGTGATTAGCTTCCTGCAGGAGCTGTATGAAGTGGACTTGGAAACGGGTGAGCTGGATCCGGATTCCGGCCGTCAAATTTACGGTGAGATCCCCGACGCAGACGACAGCGTATACGACATGGACTATATCCTGGGCTTTTCCATTGATCTGGACGGCAATGCTTATGTGATGCTCGCCGGTATGGGCGCACAATGGGGCGGCAACGGCTGCTCCCGGCTGGCCAGCCTGGATCTGGAAACCGGCGAATACACCGTCATTGGACAGACCACAGCAAAAGCGTTCCAGGAGCAGACCATGTGTTTCGACCGCAACACCGGCAAGCTCTATTGGGCGCAGGGGTGCAGTCCATATTTGCCGGATGAAATGAATCTGTACATCGTCGATACGCAAACGGCGGAGCTGACGGATTGCGGCCAGATCGGCGAACACGGCGCAGGCGTCCTGGGTATGTTCATCCCCCTGTGCAGGCATACGGAGATCCTTGCCGTGGAGGAGGAGGCCCCCACTTGTACCAACGACGGCCATGCCGCCTACTACCACTGTCCGGACTGCGGCAAGTACTTCAAGGATGCAGATTGTATTGAGGAGACCACCTGGGAGGAGCTGATTCTTCCCGCTACCGGTCACAAGACCGAGCTGCGCAACGCCAAGGAGCCCACCTGCACGGAAGACGGCTACACCGGTGACGAGGTCTGCGCCGTCTGCGGGGAGATTTTGAAAAAGGGCGAGGCCATCCCCGCCATCGAGTGCCCCTCTGCCGTCTTTACGGATCTGAACATCAATCGCTGGTACCACGAATACACCGACTATGTCATTTCCCATGAGCTGATGAACGGCGTCTCGGACAACCGGTTTGCGCCGGATTCCAAGCT
>UREY01000029.1 GCA_900546915.1 uncultured Eubacteriales bacterium | reverse complement strand
CGCTGTGTGCACTGCACGATTCCTACCCAGACTCTCACGATATCGCATGGGTATATGCGCAAGGCCTCGTGAACCTATCCGTTGTCCAGGAGGTTGCACGTGCAGAAGGAACAATCCACACGCTGTGTGCACTGCATGATTCCTACCCAAACAATCCCGAAATGGCATTGGCATACGCGAAAGGCCTGTTTGTGTTAGCCTGCAAACAAGAAGGTACAAAACGGGCGGAAACGGTGGATAAGCTGAAGAAGCTGCATGAATCCAACCCGGATCATCCGGAAATCGCAGTTCTCTATTTAACTCTCACGGGCAATCCGTCGGACGGCTGAGCGCCGGTATGCGCTGCGTCCGGGGTGCTTTTCTACCACACAGGAGGTTGATGGTATGACGTCTATACAGCCCGCCTTGCCGGGGGATTGGGGGGCCTGGCGGGAGCTGGACCGGCATGTGTGCCGGGCGGGGTTTCTCGCGGCGGTCCGCCGGAGCATGGCCTGGTGGGTTCTGGAGGAAGGGCAGCCGGTGGGGGTCCTGCGGTACCAGCTGTTTTGGGAGCAAATTCCCTTTTTAAACCTCCTGTTCCTGGAGGCGAGCGCCCGGAGGCAGGGCCACGGCCGGGCGGCCATGGCCCTCTGGGAGGCGGAAATGAGCCGGGCGGGGCACGGCATGGTTCTGGTCTCCACCCAGTCGGACGAACCGGCGCAGCATTTCTACCGGAAGCTGGGTTACCGGGACTGCGGCTGCCTGCTGCTGGACATCCCCGGCTACCGGCAGCCGGCGGAGCTGTTTCTGTGCAAGGAGCTGCCCCGGGGCTGAGGGTATAAAAGAACCGCCCCTTTCCCATAATATGGCGGAAAGGAGTGGATAAGCCATGTTCAAACACGAAAAGCAGCTGTTCCATCCCGTGCAGGTGGAGCAGCCCAACGCCCAGTATGCCGCGCTACTTCAGGAGCAGCTGGGCGGCGCCAACGGAGAGCTGAAGGCAGCTATGCAGTACCTGTCCCAGAGCTTCCGCATCCGGGACCCGGAGATTAAGGACCTGTTCCTGGACATTGCCGCAGAGGAGCTGGGGCACATGGAGATGGTCGCCCAGACCATCCACCTGCTCAACGGACACGAGGTAGACGCCGAGTCCGTCCCCGCTGGAGAAATTCAGACCCACGTGCTGCTGGGCCTGAACCCGGGACTCATCAACGCCTCGGGTTACTCCTGGACCGGGGATTATGTGACGGTCACGGGAGACCTCTGCGCAGACCTGCTGTCCAACATCGCCTCAGAGCAGCGGGCCAAGGTGGTCTATGAGTACCTGTACCGGCAGATTGCCGACAAAAAGGTACGGGAAACCATCGATTTCCTCCTGAACCGGGAAGAAGCCCACAACGCCATGTTCCGGGAGGCCTTTAACAAGGTCCAGGACACCGGCTCCAACCGGGACTTCGGCACCACCAAAGCAGCCAAAATGTACTTCAGCATGTCCAATCCCTCCCCGGGAAAGGGCTTTTCCCAAACCCAAGTAGAGCCGCCCGCCTTTCAATAGCTTCTCCCAATCCGCGTCCGCAGCTTTAGACCGGGACCCATCACATTGTGCTCTCCGGCCCCGGGAGATAGACGACGCCCTGCCGGGGCGGCTCCAGGGAGCTTACAAATTTTCCCAAGACAAAACCAGACGCCCATAAGGAAACCCCACTCGCCGGGCCGGTCCTTTCGTCCAGAAAGGGCCGGCCTTTTGCCGCCTTCCCGCCGGTATCCCATGGCGCGCACCGGCCCGCCATCACCCGCCGCAAAACCGGACCGAACCACCGTCAAAAAAATTTTTTCCGTCGTTCCTTGTCGCTTTGTGCATAAAAAAAAGGAATTTTTTCATGTGTTTCGTGCAATTTGTCTTGACTTTCTCCTTCGCAGCATATAAAATAAACGATGGATTGGTGTACCGGCTGGCACAGTTGGGGACTGTGTTGGCACGGTGTTACTTTTTCTACGCAAAAACCGGCGTGTTATCGTCCATGCTTTCGCCCTGCGCGGCGGAATGACGGGTGTTTTTCTACCATAGATTAGTTGGCAGGCGCGCCTGCCATCCTTCTTGAAAATCGCCGCAGGCTCCGACTGGGGCCTTGTTTGCCTGCGCGCAGAGCGCTTTAATGGGCGGTCACCCTCCGGAAAGCCAAATTTTATGAAGGAGGTGTGTTGCTGAGTTATGGGACCCATTCAAATTACTTTGCTGGTCATTGGCGTTAGTCTTGTCGTTGCCATTGTGGCATTCCTTGCCGGTATTCTGTACCGGAAGAAGGTCGCGGAACGGGAAATCGGAAGCGCTGAGGATGAGGCCACTCGTATCATCAACGAGGCCATCCGCGGCGGTGAGAGCAAGAAGAAGGAAATGCTGCTGGAGGCAAAGGACGAAATCCATAAATCGCGCACCGAGTACGAAAAGGAAGTCAAAGAGCGCCGCAACGAACTATCCAAGCAGGAACGCCGCCTGCAGCAAAAAGAAGAATCTCTGGACAAAAAAATGGACGCCTATGAGCGGAAAGAGGAAGACCTGTCCAAAAAGCAGGCCGCCATCACCGCCACACAAAATGAGGTCAACCTCATCAAAAAGAGCCAGATGGAGGTCCTGGAAAAGATCTCCGGCCTGACCCAGGAGGAGGCCAAAAAGTACCTTCTGGACAGCGTGGAGTCTGAGGTGCGCCACGAGACCGCCATGAAGATCAAAGAGGTGGAGACCCAGCTGAAGGAGGAGGCCGAGCAGACCGCCCGGGAAATCATCGCCACCGCCATTCAGCGCTGCGCTGCAGACCACGCGGCGGAAACCACAGTCTCTGTGGTCTCCCTGCCCAACGACGAGATGAAGGGCCGGATCATCGGCCGCGAGGGCCGGAACATCCGGACCCTGGAGACCATCACCGGCGTGGACCTGATCATTGACGATACCCCCGAGGCCATCACCGTGTCTTCCTTTGATCCCGTTCGCCGGGAGATCGCCCGTCTGGCTCTGGAGAAGCTGATTGCCGACGGCCGGATTCACCCCACCCGCATTGAGGACATGGTGGAAAAGGCGCGCAAGGAAGTGGACCGGACCATCAAGGAAGAGGGCGAACGCGCCTGCTACGAGACCGGCGTGCACAACCTGCACCCGGAGCTGATTAAAATCCTAGGCCGTCAGAAATACCGGACCTCCTATGGGCAAAACGTCTTAAATCACTCCATCGAAGTGGCCCACATCGCCGGGCTTCTGGCTTCGGAGCTGGGCGTGGACGTCGCCCTGGCCAAGCGGGCAGGTCTGCTCCACGACCTGGGCAAAGCCGTAGACCACGAAATGGAAGGCAGCCACGTGCAGCTGGGCGTGGAGCTGGCCCGGAAGTACAAAGAGAGCGCCGCAGTGGTCCACGCCATTGAGGCGCACCACGGAGACGTGGAGCCCCAGACGATTATCGCCTGTCTGGTTCAGGCCGCCGACGCCATTTCCGCCGCCCGTCCCGGCGCCCGGCGGGAAAATGTAGAAAACTACATTCGCCGCCTGCAGAAATTGGAGGAACTCACCGGCTCCTATCCCGGCGTGGAAAAGGCTTACGCCATCCAGGCCGGTCGGGAGGTCCGCATTATGGTAAAGCCCGAGGAGGTCTCCGAGGACAATATGATCCTCCTGGCCCGGGACATCGCCAGAAAGCTGGAAGCGGAGCTGGAATATCCCGGTCAGATCAAGGTCAACGTGATCCGGGAGACCAAAGCGGTCGAATACGCAAAATAATTTCGGAAATCTCACGCCGCAGAACCCGCCGGTTCTGCGGCGGTTTTTCCGGCCCGGCGGCCAAACCGGCCAATTGGGGAAAACCGAAGGGTCTGTCTCAAAACGCAATTCTTGTAAATGTCCTGTAAAAATGGCGCAGAAAACGAGTGTTTTCGTTTTCTGCGCCATAAATGTTAGACCATTTTTGAAATTCTATTTGAAGGCAGCTCCTTCGCTTTTTGCAGCCTTACGGCTTAATTTGGATGTGCACATCCTCCAGCTGCTTTGGGTCCACCTCACTGGGCGCGCCCATCATCAGGTCCTGGGCATTTTTGTTCATGGGGAAGGGGATGATCTCCCGAATGGAGTCCTCCCCGGCCAGGAGCATGACCATGCGGTCTACACCGGGGGCAATCCCGGCGTGGGGCGGAGCGCCGTAGCAGAAGGCGTTGTACATAGCGGGGAACTTGGCCTTCACATCCTCCTCGCCCAGCCCCACCAGGGAGAAGGCCTTGACCATGATCTCCGGCACATGATTCCGGACGGCGCCGGAGGACAGCTCCACCCCGTTGCACACCAGATCATATTGATAGGCATAAATCTCCAGAGGATCCTTTTCCTCCAGAGCCTTCATACCGCCCTGGGGCATGGAGAAGGGGTTGTGGCAGAACTCCAGTCGGCCGGACTCCTCACCGATCTCGTACATGGGGAAGTCCACAATCCAGCAGAACTCATACCGCTCCTTGTCCATATGGCCGGGTACGGAAGTTCCCAAAAGCTTCCGAAGGACGCCGGCAGTTTTCTGGGCGGCAGATTTCTTTCCAGCGGAGACCGCCACAAAGGAATTGGGCTTCAGACCCAGCTTTGCCACCAGAGCTTCCTTCTTCTCTCCCAGGAACTTCGAGATGCCGCCTACCAGCTCGCCGTTTCCGTCCAGGCGGAACCAATAGGCCTTATATCCGCCGGAGGCCGTCTCCGCATCGGCGCAGAGCTTGTCGATCTGCTTTCGGGTCTGGGTAAAATCGTGAACCACGACGGCCTTCACCACCGCGCCGTCAAAGGGGCCAAAACCGCAGCCGGACACCTCCGCCGTAATGTCCTCCACCGTCAGGTCAATGCGCAGGTCCGGCTTGTCGGAGCCGTACTTCTCCATGGCCTCGTTGTAGGAGATCCGGCGGAAGGGGGCGGTGGAGGCGGCGGCATATTTGCCGTACCGGGTAAAAATGGGCGGAAAGACCTTCTCAATCACGGCAAATACATCGTCCTGCGTTGCAAAGGCCATCTCCATATCCAGCTGATAAAACTCACCGGGGGAGCGGTCTGCCCGGGCGTCTTCATCCCGGAAGCAGGGCGCAATCTGGAAATACCGGTCGAAACCCGCCGTCATCAGCAGCTGCTTGAACTGCTGCGGCGCCTGCGGCAGGGCATAGAACTTGCCGGGATGGTTCCGGGCGGGGACCAAATAATCCCTGGCTCCCTCCGGGCTGGAGCTGGTGAGAATGGGGGTGGTGATTTCCAAGAAGCCCTCTCCGGTCATACCGGCGCGGAGCGCGGAGACCACGTTGCACCGCAACACAATGTTTTCCTTGACTGCCGGATTTCGCAGATCCAAATAGCGGTACTTCAGCCGGGCATTTTCATCGGCCTCTCTGGACTTGTGAATCTCAAAGGGCAGCGCATGATGATAGCACTTGCCCAAAACGGTAATTTCCGAAGGGGCGATTTCAATATCTCCCGTGGGCTGCTTGGGATTCTTACTGGCCCGCTCCCGGACGGTTCCGGTCACCGAGATGGTGGACTCCTTGTTGATGGACCGGATCCTCTGCATCATTTCCTCGGTCTCGATCACTACCTGGGTCGTGCCGTAGAAGTCCCGCAAAACCAGGAAGGCAAAATTGGCGCCTACCTCCCGTACGTTTTCCAGCCAGCCGGCAAGCGTGACCGTCTTCCCGGCGTCCGAAAGGCGCAATTCGCCGCAATTGTGAGTTCTGGATTGGAACATGACAAACTCTTCCTCTCGTGAAAACCGGCTCCCCATGGAGCCGTGATTTTTTCTATTTTCTCACAACTGACAGGAAATGTCAATCGTTTTTCCCAATCCTGCACCGGTATGAAGTTGTATTTTCACCGGGTTTCCCGGAAATATCTCGCCTTTTGCCCTGGGCCCATAGGCTTTCCTGGCTGGTCTGAGAAGAACGGCCCTTCCTGAGCATCATCCGGACGGCAGGTCATACAATTTTACAGGCCGGCCCGCCGGAGAGGTTTCGGCAAAATGCCGAAAATCAATTTTGTGCGCAGAATATTCCAAAAAAAGATTGACAGGGCACATCAAAATGGGTATGATATCAGAAGGTTAGCAAGAGCTAACTAAAAAATGCCCGCAAAGTTAGCGTTCACTAATGACATGGCCGGACAATGCATGGGGGAGGATACGCATGATGCCATTGACACTTGCCAATCCTGGAGAGGCAAACATCATTCAGAAAATCGGCGGAAGGGCCGAGGTGAAAAAGCACTTGGAAAATTTGGGCTTCGTGGCCGGCGGCAACGTTACGGTCATCACCACCATCGGCGGAAACGTCATTGTAAACGTCAAAGAGGCCCGGGTGGCCATCAGCAAAGAAATGGCGCAGAAAATTATGATTTGATCTAATATTTGATCCAAAGAGGAGGATGCAATATGAAAACACTGAGGCAGGCGAAAATCGGCGACACGGTGACGGTTGTCAAGCTCCACGGCGAAGGCGCGGTCAAGCGCCGGATCATGGACATGGGCATTACCAAAGGCGTTACCGTCCACATCCGAAAGGTCGCCCCATTGGGAGACCCGGTGGAGGTAACCGTCCGCGGCTATGAGCTGTCCCTTCGCAAGGCGGATGCCGGTATGATCGAAGTGGAGTAGCTTTCCTAATTTTCCCCATAAGTTAGTTTAGACTGACTCGCTTGCAGTCGATGAAAGAGAGGTATTTACATGGAACTAAAAATCGCCCTGGCGGGCAACCCCAACAGCGGCAAAACCACCTTGTTCAATGCTCTGACCGGTTCCAACCAGTTCGTTGGAAACTGGCCCGGCGTCACGGTGGAGAAGAAAGAGGGCAAACTGAAGCGGCACAGCGACGTCGTCATCACCGACCTGCCCGGCATCTACTCCCTGTCTCCGTATACCCTGGAGGAGGTTGTGGCACGGAACTATTTGATCGACGAACGCCCCGACGCCATTTTAAACATCGTAGACGGCACCAACCTGGAGCGCAACCTATACTTAACCACCCAGCTGACGGAGCTGGGGATCCCCGTTGTCGTCGCCATCAACATGATGGACGTGGTGAGAAAGAACGGGGACAAGATCAACGTGCAGGAGCTCTCTCGAGAGCTGGGATGCAAGGTGGTGGAAATTTCCGCGCTGAAGGGCGCCGGCATTATGGAGGCAGCCGAAGCGGCCATCACCGCTGCCAAAAGCGGAAAAACCGTCCCCATGCACACCTTCTCCGGCGCAGTCGAGCACACCATCGCCCACATCGAAGAAGCTGCCGTTCACAATATGCCTGCCGAACAGCAGCGCTGGTACGCAATCAAACTCTTTGAACGGGACGAAAAGGCAATCGCCCGCATGAAATTACCCAAAAGCATCTTGGATCACATTGAGAGCGACATCCAAGCAGCCGAAGACGAGCTGGACGACGATGCCGAGAGCATCATCACCAACGAGCGCTACATTTACATCGCCACGCTGATGAAGGGCTGCTATAAGAAAAAGAGCGCCGGTAAGCTCAGCACCTCCGACAAAATTGATAAAGTAGTCACCAACCGCTGGCTGGCCCTCCCGATTTTTGCCGTCGTGATGTTCTTGGTATACTTCGTATCGGTTACCACCGTGGGTACCTGGGCAACCGATTGGGCCAATGACGGCTTGTTTGGAGACGGCTGGCACTTATTCGGCATCGGCAGCAGCGCATACGGCGAGGTAGCCGATGAATTTGGCGAGGCATCTCAGGTCGTCAACGGCTTCCTCTCCTACGCGGCCGAAAACGGTATGGACACCGAGGCTGTGGAAACGGCGCTGGACACCGAGTCCGAATCTTTTGACCCGGCTGTTGCCAAGGCTGCCCTGACGGAATTTGCCGGTCAATTCTCCGACACGGACACTGCAACCTACCTGGTTGTAGACGAAGAGACCATGGCCGACGAGGAAGTCACCTCCACCGGAGCGGAGTTGACCGCCGCTCTCGCCGTATACGAGCAATACAGCTATACGGAACCCGACCCGGCCGACTACGGCGTATGGGTGCCGGGCATTCCGGTTTTGGTAGAAGGCGGCCTGGATGCGGTTCACTGTGTCGACTGGCTGCGCGGACTGATTCTGGACGGCATCGTTGCCGGCGTGGGCGCCGTATTGGGCTTTGTCCCCCAGATTCTGGTTCTGTTCATCTTCCTGGCGTTTTTGGAGTCCTGCGGCTATATGGCGCGGATTGCTTTCGTCATGGACCGCATTTTCCGGAAGTTCGGCCTGTCCGGTAAATCCTTTATTCCCATGCTCATCGGCACCGGCTGCGGCATCCCCGGCGTCATGGCCTCGCGAACGATTGAAAACGAACGCGACCGGCGCATGACCATCATGACTACAACCTTCATCCCCTGCGGCGCAAAGCTTCCCTTCATCGCCATGATTGCAGGCGCCATTTTCGGCGGCGCCTCCTGGGTCGCGCCCAGCGCTTACTTCCTGGGCATGGCAGCCATTGTCATTTCCGGCATCATGCTGAAGAAGACAAAAATCTTCTCTGGCGATCCGGCCCCCTTTGTAATGGAGCTCCCGGCCTACCACTGGCCCACCGTAGGCAACATTCTCCGCAGCATGTGGGAGCGCGGCTGGTCTTTCATTAAAAAAGCGGGCACCATCATTCTGCTGTCCACCATTGTCATTTGGTTCGCCACGTACTTCGGCTTTGTAGACGGCAAACTCACCATGCTGTCCGAGGATCAGATCGACTCCAGCATCCTGGCCGCCATCGGCAACGCCCTGGCCTGGATCTTTATCCCCCTGGGCTGGGGGAACTGGCAGGCCGCCGTGGCCTCCATCACCGGCCTTGTGGCCAAGGAAAACATCGTCGGTACCATGGGAATCCTGTACGGCGGCACGGGCACCGTTTACAGCAACCTAGCCAATACCTTTACCAGCGTCAGCGGGTATTCTTTCCTGGCCTTCAACCTGCTGTGCGCCCCCTGCTTCGCCGCCATGGGCGCCATCAAGCGTGAAATGAACAACGCCAAATGGACCTGGTTCGCCATCGGATATCAGTGCTTGTTTGCCTATGTCATCGGCCTCATTATTTACCAGGTGGGCCTGATCTTCACCGGCGGCGTCCAAATCGTGGGCCTCATCGTGGCCATCGCGTTCATCGGGCTCATCCTTTATATGTTGTTTAAGCCTTACCGGGAATCCAATCAGCTGACCGAAAAGGCAAAGGTCGCATAGTCTGGTCTCGGGACCCAGTCTGAAAGGAGGAAGTCACATGCTATCCTGGCTCGCAGAAAACGGCGGCACCATCGGTGTGCTGGTTCTGCTGCTTCTGGTCGTCGGCGGAATCATAGCCGGTATCCTACGAGATCGCAGGAAGGGAAAATCCTCCTGCGGCAGCAATTGCAGCGGCTGCCCCATGGGCGGCAGCTGTCACCCAAAAAAATAGCGGCTTCACCGGCCAGCAGGGGGCACCCGCCTCCTGCTGGTTTTTTTGTTGCTCCGCAGCCGATTCTCCGCCCGACAGGGAGCCTCCAACCGTCCGGGAATGCTCTCTGCGCTCCATTTGCCCACGATCCGGCGGCGGGGCAATTGCAAAACGGCACGAAATATGCTAAAATAGCCGTACATGGGCCGGCCTACCACAAGCCGGTCCGAAACATCACAACAGAAGGATATCTTATGATTCGGGTACTTTTCATCTGCCACGGCAACATCTGCCGCAGCCCCATGGGAGAATTCATTTTAAAAAGCTTGGTTGCAAAGGCCGGTTGGACGGACCGCTTCACCATCGCCTCGGCAGCGGTCAGCCGGGAGGAGATCGGCCGCCCGGTTTATCCCCCTGCCAAGCGGGAGCTCGCCAGGCACGGCATCTCCTGCGTCGGAAAAACCGCCGTGCAGGTATGCGCAGCAGACTATGACCGGTACGATTACCTTCTTTATATGGAACAGTCCAATTTACCCCGGCTCCTGCAAATCACGGGGCCGGACGTTGCCGGAAAATGCCGCAGGCTCTTGGACTTCACCGGCCGCCCCGGTGATATCGACGATCCGTGGTACACCGGAGACTTTACAGGCGTGTACCGGCAGCTCTTAGCCGGCTGCCAGGCATTTTTGTCCCAGTTGGAGGAATCTCATGAACTATGATCGTCTAGAAACAGAATTGGCAAGTCTCCCCCTCTATGGATATTTTTTTCTAAAGACCCGGGATTTGACCTTTACGGAGCGCGTCCGTTGGATCTGCCGGCATGAGTGCCAGATGTACGGAAAAACCTGGGCCTGTCCTCCCGCCGTGGGCTCTGTGGAAGACTGCCGGGCAAAATGTCTGGCTTATCCCAACTACCTGCTCATCTGTACCGTAACAGAGGTGGATGACATCGCCGACATCACCGCCACCTTAGCAACCCGGGCGGAACATGAAGCCGTCACCCGCCGGGTAGAGGCCCTCATCCGGGCGGAGGGACAGGAGATCTACACCCTGTCTACAGAGGCGTGCGCCATTTGCGAATCCTGCGCCTATCCCTCCGGCCCCTGTCGGCATCCTGAGCAGATGCACCCCTGTATCGAAAGCCACGGCATTCTCCTGACCCAAACCGCAGAGGAATGCGGCGTTCCCTTTCAATACGGCGACAATGTGGTTACCTGGTTCAGCATGATTTTCTTTCGGCCGCCCACAGGTCCGTCCGCGACACAGGCCTCCGAAAAATGAACCGGGAGCCGCCTCTGATTGGAGGCGGCTCCCATGGGAGACTATTTTACTTTGCTCTCTGCTAGGAAAGGCGCGGCATCCTGCATAAACCGGCTCAGCTCCTCCTGGGTACATTCCATGACCACCCGCAGGGGGCTGTGGAAATCCAGGCTGAACATCCCCATAAAAGACTTGGCGCTGACCTTTTGCCGGGGGGTCGTCACATAGACTTCAAAGGGCTGCACGGTTGCTACCTGCACAAAGGCTTTGATTTCTTCCACTGTAGAAAGTCTGATGGCAAATTCACACACGAATCGTAACCTCCAACGCTGTACCGGCGAAGCACAAAGCACCATCCTTCCTATGGAGCCTGTGTACTTCGTACACTGCTGTTTATTATATTACAGAAGCGTGGCCTGTTTCAATTGGCAGTTTAAGCCAAGCTTTTTGGGACCACCTGAGGTTTTTTGGTGATATTAACATGAAATTTGCATTTTATACCCTAGGCTGCAAAGTCAATCAGTACGAGACCCAAGCCATGGAGCAGCAGGTCCTGGCCATGGGGCATACCCTGGGCCGTTTTGAGGAAGCCTGCGACTGTTACGTCATTAACACCTGTACCGTAACTGCCGTGGCAGACAAAAAAAACCGCGCCGTCATTCGCCGCTGCCGGCGGCAAAATCCCCGCGCCATCATCGGCGTCTGCGGCTGCTACGCCCAGATGCAGCCGCAGCAGGTGCGGGCTCTGGATGTCGACGTCATCTCCGGAAGCGCCGGGCGAGAAGCGTTTATCCACCGAATGCTCCTGTCTGCAAAGGAGAAACGGCGCATCGAGCAGGTGGACCCGGCGCTTCAGCGCCGGGACTTTGAGCTTCTCCCGGCCGGCGGCCTGGAAACACGCACCCGGGCTATGCTGAAGGTTCAAGACGGCTGCAACAACTTCTGCTCCTACTGTATCATCCCCTACGCACGCGGTCCGGTGCGCTCCGCGCCTTTGGAAACCGCAGTCGCCCAAGGGCTCACCTTGGCAAAAGCGGGCTATCGGGAAATTGTCGTCACCGGCATTGAGATTGCATCCTGGGGCTGGGACCTAAAAGACAGAGGGAATTTAACCGATTTGGTCGAATCCCTATGCTCTGCATTGCCGGAGGTTCGGATTCGCCTGGGCTCTCTGGAACCCAGGGTCGTCACCGAAGAATTTTGCCGCCGCCTGTCCCGTTTTTCCAACCTGTGCCCGCAATTTCATCTGAGCCTGCAATCCGGCAGCGACGCCGTGCTGACCCGTATGCGGCGGAAATACCACACGGAACGGTACATGCAGAGTGTGACGCTGCTCCGCACATTCTTTCCCGGCTGCGCCTTAACCACAGACCTCATTGTAGGCTTCCCCGGAGAGACGGAAGCCGAGCTGTCCGAATCCCTGTCCTTTGCCAGGCAGTGCAGATTTGCCGCCATGCACGTGTTCCCCTATTCCCGGCGTCCCGGCACCCCGGCCGCCGAAATGCCCGGCCAGCTTTCCAAAACAGAAAAAGAAGCTCGCAGCGCCCAAGCCCTGGCGGTCGCCGCCGAGCTGGAGCAGGCATATTTGACAGAGCAAGTGGGCAAAATTTTAGAGGTACTCTTTGAAGAGCCTGCAGGCTCCGGCCTGTACGCCGGTCATGCGCCAAACTACGCAAAGGTCTACGCCCCCGGCTCCAATCTGCACAATGTCCTTCGGCCCGTGGCCATCACCGGCATGTATCAAGATGGGCTTTTGGGGGAAATTTTGGAGTGAAACCCAAAAAATTTTTCAAAAAGCCGGAATTTCCTCTTGACAGAATCTCCAGAATTTCCTATAATAATGAGGCTGTTCCGGCGGAAAACTGCTGGAGCGGCACATGGCGGCATAACTCAGCTGGTAGAGTACCCGGTTCATACCCGGTATGTCATCTGTTCGAATCAGATTGCCGCTACCAGGCCCGTTGGTCAAGTGGTTAAGACACCGCCCTTTCACGGCGGTAACATGGGTTCGAGTCCCGTACGGGTCACCAGAAAATGCGTCAATCAATCCGGTTGACGCATTTTTTTATGCAGCGGCTCTGGACCGCGCAATTTTATGGACCCATAGGGCCCCGCCGCGCCCTTCTGTACAGCACGGTGCTTGCGAAAAGGGAGCTCCCTCTGGGACGCTCTCTTTTTCTATCCGGGGGCTTCCCTCCGGCGCCGGCAGCCCTGCATGACACAGCCTGATACTATAAAACTTTTACCGGGAGGAACTTTATGGAAGCAACTTTACAAACGGAAAACAAAATGGGTACCATGTCTGTGGGACGGCTTTTGGCCAATATGGCATTGCCTATGGTTGCCTCCATGCTGGTCCAGGCTCTGTATAACGTGGTGGACAGCATATACGTTTCCCAAGTCAGTGAGAACGCCTTGACCGCAGTCTCCATGGCCTATCCCATCCAGAATTTAATGATCGGCTTTTCCACCGGCGTCGGCGTCGGCATGAACTCTCTGTTGTCCAAGTGTCTGGGCAGCAAAGAGCACGACCGGGGAAATCGGGCTGCCGGAAACGGACTGGTCCTTTCCGCCGTCTGCTGCGTACTGTTTATGCTCTTCGGCGTTTTTGGCGCGGGTCTTTTCTTCCGGGTGCAGACGGATATTCCCGAAATCTACAACGGCGGCGTTCAGTATTTGCAGATTTGCACCCTGTTTTCCTTCGGTCTCTTTGGGGAAATTCTATTTGAGCGTCTCCTCCAGGCCACCGGCCGAACCATGTATACCATGATCACCCAAGGCATCGGCGCCGTATTAAACATTATATTAGACCCGCTGTTTATTTTCGGAGGCTTGGGAATTCCTGCCATGGGCGTCGCCGGCGCGGCCGTCGCCACCGTCATCGGCCAAATTGTGGCGTTTTTCCTGGCTCTCCTATTCCATCTGCGCAAAAATCCCGAGGTGACCCTTTCCCGGCAGTCTATGCGGCTGCATTGGGACGTCCTCAAGCCCATCTTATCTGTCGGAATCCCCTCCATCGTCATGGTGGCCATCGGCTCTGTCATGAACTTCACCATGAACCAAATCCTGGTCGGCTTCACCTCTACTGCTGTTGCCGTGTTTGGCGCATACTTCAAGCTGCAAAGCTTTATCTTCATGCCCGTCTTCGGACTGACCAACGCCATGGTCCCCATCGTGGCCTATAATTTCGGCGCCAGGAAACCAGCGCGGATTCAAAAATGCATCGTCCTGAGCTGCATCTGCGCATTTTTGTTTATGCTATGCGGCTTTGCCGTGTTTCAAATTACGCCGGAGCTTCTTCTGGCCATGTTCCATCCCACGGACACATTTCTCTCCATGGGCAGTCAGGCGCTTCGGATCATCAGCTGGGGCTTCCCCATTGCCAGCTTCTGCGTCGTCCTCAGCGCGGTATTTCAGGCGTTGGGGATCGGCCTGTACGCTACCATCGTCTCCCTGGCCAGACAGTTGTTGGTCCTGCTGCCTGTAGCCTACCTCCTGTCCCTGTCCAACCGGCTGGAGCTGGTGTGGTGGTCGTTCCCAGTGGCCGAACTGGTCTGCATCATCGTGACGCTTTTCTTCTTCTGCCGGGTCTACCGGAAAAAGCTGCGCCCCATTTCGGAGGCTTCCGTCTCCGGCACTCCCGGCCGGCCCTGACACTTTTTGCTATTTTTTCTCAAATTTTACATGGATTTGATGAAACTCGGCGCAAAATCCTGTATAGTTAAAAATGCGAAAATTTGATGTTAAATTTGCAAGAAGTTGAGGAGGACAGAAATGGACATCTTCCACGTATTTTACTTGTTCGGCGGCCTGGCCCTGTTCCTATTCGGCATGGATCTCATGGGAAAAGCCCTGGAGCAGCAGGCCGGCGGCAAATTGCAGAAAATCCTAAGTACCCTGACCAGCAATCGCTTCATGGGGCTCTTGCTGGGCTTAGCCGTCACCGCGGTCATTCAGAGCTCCAGCGCCACAACCGTCATGGTCGTCGGCTTTGTCAACAGCGGCATCATGGCCCTGCGGCAGGCCATCGGCGTCATTTTGGGGTCCAACATCGGAACCACCGTGACCAGCTGGATCTTAAGCCTTTCCGGCGTGCAAGGGGACAGCTTCTGGCTTCAGATGCTCAAGCCCACCAGCTTTAGTCCCATTTTGGCCCTGATCGGCATTATTTTGTACATGTTTTGCAAATCGGAGAAGAAGAAAGGCATCGGCACCATTTTGTTGGGCTTTTCCATACTCATGACCGGTATGAGCACCATGTCCTCCGCTGTGGAGCCCTTGGCGGAAGAGGCCTGGTTTACCTCTCTCTTTGTCCGCTTTACCAACCCCATTTTGGGGCTGCTCGCCGGCGCCCTCCTCACCGCCGTGATTCAAAGCTCCAGCGCCAGTGTGGGCATCCTGCAAGCGCTCAGCGCAACCGGCGCCATCACCTACGCCAGCGCCATTCCCATCATTCTGGGGCAGAACATCGGCACCTGTATCACCGCAATTTTGGCCTCAACCGGTACCAATAAAAACGCCCGCCGTGCGGCTATGATTCATCTGTATTTTAATATCATCGGATCTGTGATATTCCTCTGTGCCTTCTACCTCTTAAACAGCATTCTGCACTTCCCGATTATGGGGCAGGCCATCGATGTGGTGGGGATTGCCACCGTGCACAGCTGCTTCAACATCGGCGCCACCATACTCCTGTTCCCATTCTCTCGGGGATTGGAGCGGCTGGCCATGCTGACCATTCCGGATTCCCCCGAGCCGGAGCAGACGCCCCTCCTGGACCCCCTCCTGCTGGCCACACCTGCCGTCGCGGTGGAAAGAAGCTTTACCACCACAGCGGACATGGCGGAAATGGGCCGCCAAGGGGTCTGCCTGGCCATCGGACTGATGCACAAATGGGATGAAAAAAAGGCGTCGGAGGTGAACCGGCTGGAAGCGGAGACCGACCGCTACGAAGACGCCATCGGAACCTATCTGGTTCAGCTCTCCAACCGCAGCATGAATCTGGCAGACAGTCACATGGTCAACACCCTGCTGCACACCATCAGCGACTTCGAGCGCATCAGCGACCATGCCCGGGACCTAGTTCAAACAGCGGATGAAATCCGGCAGAAGAAAATTGTATTTTCCTCCCCGGCGCAAAAGGAGCTGCAAGTCTTAGAATTGGCCTTGTCGGAGCTTTTGTCCATTACCGTATCCTGTTTTCGGGAGAAAAACCTGTCCACCGCCCATCAAGTAGAACCGTTGGAGCAGGTGATCGACGATCTGGTGCGGAAAATTAAGATGCACCACGTAGAACGTTTAAAAGACGGCAGCTGCTCCATTGAATACGGGTTTGTCCTGGAGGATTTGCTCACGGGTTACGAGCGAATTGCCGACCACTGCAGCAATGTGGCCGTGGCTATGATTGAAGTTGCAGAGGGGAGCTTTGACACCCACCAGTATCTCACCGGACTGAAAAGCGGCGGCAACGACGAATTTGATCTTTATTACGAGCACTTCCTCAACCGCTACCAGCTTGACAGCGGATCGGTAAATTCCTGACGCTGAGGGAGTTGTCTCAAAATAGAACTTTTTAAAAAGTAACCCAACATTTACGGCACAGAAAACGAGTTTTTCCGTTTTCTGTGCCGTTTTTACAACTTTACTAACAGAACATTTGCAATCAATGTGCGTTGAGACGCCCCTTTTTTGTATCTTCGCGGAAGCCCTCCGCGCCTGCACGACAAGCGGCAGCCGAGCAATCCCCTCCGTCATCCCGGTGTTTCGGCAGAGCCGTGGCGACGGGGTGGACACGCTCTGGGGCCTGTCTGGTTGCCGCTTTCCAATCCGCCCCGGTCAGCAGCGCGCCATACCAAGCCGAGCCTGTCGCCATAGAAGAGCAGGAGACCGGAACCCCCAAGGGGGCCCGGTCTCCTTTGTCATGGTTAAACTGCTGTTGAACTTAGAAATTCTCCAGGAACCGCATGAGGATGGCGGCAGCCTGGGCGCGGGTGGCTGTGCCCTTCGGCGCCAGCGTCGCGGCGTCTACGCCTTCCACGATACCGTTGCCGATGGCCCATGCCATCGCCTCCCGGGCATACGCGCTCACTTGCTCTGCATCGGCATAGTCTCCCAGATCCGCCTTCTCACTCACGTCCATGTTCTGCGTCTGGGCGTACCGGTACAGCAAGCTCACCAGCTGCTCCCGGGTTACCATACTTTGAGGAGCAAATCTTTCCGCATCCACTCCCTGGACGATTCCAGCTTCCCAAGCCCATACCAGGGCCCGGTAGTAGTACGCCTCTGCATCCACGTCCGTGAAGTCCACAGTGCCTTCTACCTCCGGCGATCCTGCCAGCCGATACAGCACGGTCACCGCCATGGCGCGGCTCATCGTCCCGTTGGGCGAGAAGGTGCTTTCCGTCGTCCCCTGGAACAGGCCCTGGTTCACTGCATACTGCACAGCCTGATAATACCACGCGCCCTCTTTCACGTCGGTATACGGCAGCTCCTTCGCCTCCAGCTCGGCACGGGTGGGAATGGCGTCTATGGCCTTCTTGGCCCCTGCCAGAGCTTCTTCCACCTCCGGAATGTCGGCGGCTGCCTGGATGGCGTCCTGACCGGCCTGGATGGCGGCTGCCAACAGCTTCTGCTGCGGACGGGCGTAGTCGTCCCGGTCGGCATACGTAGCCAGGTCGAGAAGGGCACGGTACTTGGTAGACGCCAGCGCCGCCTCCTCTGCCTTCTTCTGCGCTTCCTCGGCTGCCTTCTGCGCGGCCTCCGCTTCTTCCGCCGCCTTCTGGGCTTCCGCCAGGAACTCTACCATCTCAGCTTTAATCTCTACAATTTCCCCGTAGGTCTCGGCCACCTTCCGGGCATACTCCGCAGCCTCAGCCGCCGCCTCGGCAGCTTCCAGGTTGGCAGCTTCCGCCGCCTGTCTGGAGGTTTCTGCAGCAGTCTGGGCCTCTTCGGCAGCCTTCCGGGCAGCCTGGGCGGCCTCCCGGGCCTCTTCGGCTTCCTGCGCAGCCCGCTGAGCGGCTTCCTGATTCTCAGCGGAGGACTCTGCCGCCTCTTCCGCCCGTTTCTGAGCTTCGGCGGCCTTCTCCGCAGCCTCTTCCGCTACCTGAGCCGCAGCCTCTGCGGCGGCCTGGGCAGCCTGCGCCTTCTCCATCGCCTGAGCGGCCTGAGCGGCGCTCTCTGCGGCCTCCGCAGCAGAGACAGCTGCCTGGGCGGCCGCTTCGGCGGCCTTCTGAGCCTCCTGGGCGGCGGCTAACTGCGCCTCCTTTGCAGCAGCGGCCGATTCCTCTGCCGCTGTCCAAGCCTGCTCTGCAGCCTGAGCGGCTTCCTCTGCCTGTCTCTGGGCCTCCTCTGCCTTCGCCTTGGCAGCCTGGGCAGCAGTCCGGTCTTCTCCGGCTGCTCCTGCAGCTTCTTCGGCAGCCTTCTGAGCCGCTTCTGCTCTGGCTTGGGCGGCTTCGGCAGCCTCCCGGGCCTCCTGGGCGGCCTCAGCGGCTTCGGCGGCAGCTTGGGCGGACTGAGCGGCTTCCGTCGCAGAGCCTGCAGCCTGGGCAGCAGCTTCAGCGGCTTTCGCAGCTTCCTGGGCGGCAGCCAGGTTGGACGCCTGCGCCGCACTTGCCGCTTCTTCCGCTGCCTCCCGGGCAGCTTCGGCTGCGGCCTGGGCCGCCTCTGCCTTGGCTTTGGCCGTCTCTGCGGCAGCTCTGGCTGCCTCGGCAGCAGCTTTGTCCTCTGCAGCAGATGCCGCTGCCTCCCGGGCAGCCTGTTCCGCCGCTTCGGCTGCGGCCTGGGCCGCCTCCGCCTGCTCCTGGGCATCCTCTGCCGCCTGGGCCGCTGCTTGGGCGGCGGCCAAGAGCGCCTCTGTCTCATCCGAGATGAACTCGGCTGTGATCACAACGTCTTCACCGGGCATCACAAAGGTTGTCCCCTCAACCGGCACGCCGTTTACCTGTAAGGAGCCGGGTTTCAAAACATAGCCTGCTTCCGGGGTAACCGTCAGCGTAACCTGCTCGCCTTCGGCCGCCTCCGCTCGATCCGCAGTAACCGTACCGTGGGCGATGTCGCTGCTGATCGTAATGGAGTACGTTTCATCCTCCACATAAACCGTGGCAGACGCCTGTTTCGTGGGATCCGCATGAGAGGTTGCCGTGACGGTCATCACCTTCGCCGTCTCATCGGCGCCAAAGAACAGCTGCCCGTTTTCAATGAGCGTCTGGGCGCTGGTATTGCCGCTGATGGACCAGGTAACCGCCACATCGTCCGTGCCCGTGACCACGGCGGTAAACTGTCCCTTCTGGCCGGGATTGCCATCCACCCGCAGCTCGCTGGGCGTCACCGTAATCTCCACACCAGGTACGGAGCTCTCCTGATAGGCATACAGCTCCAGTTCGTAAATCCGAACACAAGCGGCCCAGCCGGTGGTGTCGGTTTTGCTCACGTTGAGCTTAAAGATGCGGGCATTCTCCGTCTCAAAGTCGTGGGTTGTGATGTTGCTGGTGTTGCCGGAGACATCCGCCACCAGCGTCCAATAGCTGTTATCGGCCAAAATTGTACTGCGCTCGGCAAAGGATTTGGCCAGCAAGTCCTCAACGGAAATCTTCGCGGTATTTAAGGTATACAGCTGGAAGTCCGAGGTGTTGATTTTCTCCGGCGGATATTCATTCGCCACGCCGGCATGATACAAGATCGCCCTGGCGACATCTTTTTCCTCGCCGATGTCAAAGGCAACCCACATATTATCGCCGTCCACACACCACTTATCTGTGTCGGCATTGGCATAGGCGCCGTCAAACAGCTTTTCGGGGCCGCTGTTGCCGCCCAGAGCGCCGTTCATGCTGCTTCCAGCTTCCGGGCCGTTGTATGCAACCACCGTTGCATCCAGCGCCACATTTGTGTCCTCGTCCAGGCCCGGAATCGTGGGTTCACTGGGATCGGTGGGCTCCGTGGGCTCTACATCCTCCACCACGGTAACCGTCGCGCGTGCGGTCTTGGTGGAGTCCTCTACGGATGCGGCATAAACCGTCAGCTGCGCACCGGCGGGCTCATCCCGGCCTACGGACAGCAGGCCGCCGTCTGTCAGAGCCGTTTCCGTGCTGGTCTGGCCCTCCAGAGACCAGGTCACCTCTTGGCTGGGATCCCCGGTTCCCTCCACACGGGCGGTGAACTGCACGCTGCCGCCCGGGAGAACTTGAGTCGTCTCAGGCGTTACGGTCACACGGGTCACCGATACCTCCGACTGCTTCACCAGTCCGCGCACTGCGGCCTCCAGATCAATGCGCAGCTGCTCCAGCTGGTAGCTGCTGCTGTCGTCGGCGGAAATGGCCGCCTGGGCCGCTTGCAGAGCCGTCTGGAACTTGGCAAAGCTGCCGACCGTGTAATCCGTCTCGGGATAAGCCGCTTCAAACTCCCGGCACAGCTCGTCCAGCCGCTGATGGTTGCCCTTAAAGCGCAGCTGTGCATAAGCCTCGTTCAGGGCGGCCCGGGCAGCCTCGGCTTCCGCCGCCTTGGGCGTCCCTGCAGCCACTGTCCGGGCGGCGTCCAGCTTCTCGGCAAAGGCCGTCCAGGTGGCGCTGGTGCAATCGCTCTGCCGGATGGTCTCGCACTTGGCAATCAACTCCTGCAAACCGGTCAGGTCCGCCGCCAGCTCCATGGGATCGCCATATTCCAGGGCATAGCGCTCCGAGTCCGGTTTGCCCTCTTTGTAGATTTCATAATAGACGGTGCCGCCCTCCGGATCCAGAGGCACCCTGGTCTGGGTGATCACACCGTTTACCGCAGGCAAGGTGTGCAGGATCGGAGTCTGGGCGTCGGCGGAAGCAAAGATCTTCATGGTGGCGCCCTCCTCCAAACCGGTGGCCGTGAGGGTCGCATACTGCTTCCGCAGCTGAACGCCGCCGGTGGTCCGGCTCAGAGTTACGGTAGCCGGAGCTTGAGAGGGCGTGCCCGTCTCCGGTGCGTAATACACACTGGCCCGGCGGCTGTTGGTCACCTCGGGGCCGGAGCCGTCCAGCACATCATAGAACAGGCGGCCGCCCTCGGGATTCAGCTCCAAGCCCTCAAACGTGGCGATGCCCACGCCCCGCTGCTTATAGGACTCGTCGGGCTGAACGGCCTTGACCACAGCAATGGGCTCCTCCGAGGTCAGATCTGTAAACAGCCGGACCTTACCGGTGTCCTCGTGGAACACGCCGTTTTTGTCGGAATAGGTGCCGGAGGAATACTGCATGGGGACGTTGTCCACCACAACGGTATCCGCCGCCCCCTCGCGGTTCTTTACGGTGACGTTGCGCTCATAAGGAGAAGGCGTATTGTTGATGGCGGCCTTCTCGTAGACCTCAAACTCATAGATCCGAATGGCTTTCCAAGCGGAGTTGTCGCTCTTCGTCACGTTCAGCTTGATATATCTGGCTGTGATGGGCTCGTCCAGGTTTCGGTCCGTCACATCCTGCTTGTTACCGGTCACCGCGTCTGCCACGGTGTAGTCAAGGCGCTTCACTCGTTCAACGCTGGCGCTGTCGTCCGGATCCAGCAGGGCGCCGCCGTCGTCCGGCGCATACTGGAAGTCAAAGTCCACCGTATTCATGTCCACGCTCTCACCGGCGCCGGGACAGTTGGCATGGTAGACCACCCATCTTTGAATGGTCTTGTTCTCCCCCAGGTCGATTACCGCGTAGCCTTGGGTAGAGTTGCTGCACCACTTGCTGCCGTTGAGCACCGTGCCGTCGTTGAGCTGGTGAACGGGGCCGTCTGCCACACAGGTCACGCTGGAAATAACCGGCTGCTTCAGAGCCAGGTTTTCGCCCTCTTCAAACACAGGCACAAAACCGTCCTCCACTTCTTCCGGCCAGGCAATGGAGAAGGTCTGGGTGCCGCCCTTTACAAAGTTCTCGGAATAGGAGACAATTTCAAAGGTGCAGGCGGTCTCTCCCGCTTCCTTTTCATAGCTGCCCAGGTAGAAGGCGTCGCTGGGGGTCGCGCCTACAAACTCCCGGGTCCCGTCGGTGTGCACCCGATAGATCCGGTACATAAAGGCGTTCTCGGCCTTTTCCCAGTACACCCGGGCTTCCATGGTCTTATCCGTGGGGTAAATCACTTCGTCCAGCGTGACGCCGGACGTGGCCTCCGGAGCGGTACGGTCGGTTGTGAAGGCCATCTGACCTACGTTGACGGCATAGTCCTCCACGCCGTCGGGAGCCGTAAAGCGCAGGGAGATGGCAATGGCAGTCTTTCCTGCGTCTTCCGACAAATCGATGGTGGTGGTATTCCACTGGCCGTCTGCCGTGGTGGTCAGGGGATAGAATTTAAAGTTTTCCGCATCGTAGGTATCGCCGAAGCACAGGCCCAGCTCCACCTGGACACCGGCAACCGGCGTCTTATAGGTCATGGAAAATTCGCTGTCCTTCGTAATCTCCAGCTGCGCGCTATAGAGCTTGACGTGGTTGGATTTTCCCGCATCCATGGAGCCGGACAGCTTCATGGAGGTGCCGGCATACCAGGCATCGGCATAGTCGATGACGGCATCCAGCTTCTGGCCCTCGGATTCGATGATCCAACGCCAGGTGGGCAGCACATCGGTCAGGGACCGGTTGTACCAGCCGTCCTCTTTGCCCACCACTTCGCCATTCTCATAGAAGCGGTAGCCGTTACCTGCAGTAAAATTGGTGACAAAATCCGTGCCGATGACCGGAGTCTGATCGGCTACCAGGCTGGCAAAGCCGCAGAATTCATTGGTCGGACGGTATGTAGAAGACGGATCATAGGTGGGTCCCACCCACAGCTTCTGATCCTGATTATTCAAGAAATCCTCGGAGCTGGTAGCCTGGGTCAGGGTGCAGGTGGGAGCCAGGATACCCAAAGAGCATTTCAAGATCCCATTTTCATCCAAACGGGCTTGATAGTTTCCGCCCTTTACGCCGGACATACCGGACATCGGCCAGTATTCCCAGGTGGAGTGAATGTTCCACGGGTTGACGCCGGTCTGCTGGGCGGCCTGAATGGTGCTGTCTACGTAGCCGTTGCCGGACATATCCAGCCACCAGTGGTCCGTAACCCGGGTGTCTCCGTCCTGCATCCAGGACTGGATGCTGCCGGTGGACAGGCTGCCGGAGCCGTTGTACCAGGTAATGGTAAAGTTATCGGGCTTAATCTCCTGGAGATACTCCAGGAATTCTTTAAAGCCGGCCACGCCGGTACCGGATTCGGCATTGAAGATATAGCCGTCAAAGCCGTAATACTGTGCAATTTCCACCAGCTTGTCGGCGGCAATGAAACGACCGTCTTCGTCCTGCTCTACCATTTCTCTGACAAATTGATTGCCATAGGTGCTGTCGCCCCAGGGGAGGAAAATGGTGCCGGTCGCCGGCACGCCGTTGCGGTGGGCCGCATCGATGATCTCCGGGGAGGGAATGGCAATGGGGCCCTCGGACGAGGAACCGCCCCAGAAGTTGAAAATATCCACATACTGGAAATTATTAAATACATAGGCCGAGTCCCCGTCTCCTCCCTGGGAAGGCGCCTGACTCGCCCGGGCGTTGGCCATGGCCAAGGGCATCACCTTGGCATCCCGGGAGGCCAATGGGTTGACATTGGGTCCCATCCAACGCTCTGCCAGGGGAATGGCGCTGCGGTTATACCGGGCATCCGGATCGTTGTCCGGGCTCCAGTTTTTCAGCTCGTCGATCTGGAAACAAGATCCATAGGGCTGCAGCGTCTCATTTTCATAGTAATACTCATTGGGAATTTCCAATGGCTCCGGCCAATAGCCCAAAACGGCTCCGGCTGCGGAGACCGGCTTCGTGACGCCGGCAAAGGTGCCGGCCAACAGGGCTGCCGCACACAAGGCCGACACGGCTCTTTTCAAAAGTTTCAATTGCGCTCCTCCATTCATGATGTCGCTGTATGGCATTGCGGACAAAACCTCAGGGTACAAACAGGCAGAGGCTTCATCCATCGAACCGATACTTTTTACAGATATGGTGGATGAAAAGCGGGGCAGGCCCGGCTCACAGGCCTGCCCCTTGCATGGGAAATTATTGGTTTTCCAGGAAACGCATCAGGATGGTCGCAATCTGCGCCCGGGTTGCGGCTCCTC
>UREY01000028.1 GCA_900546915.1 uncultured Eubacteriales bacterium | reverse complement strand
CCGTGGGGATCCTGCAAAGCTCTCCACGGCGGTGATTTCATATGCGGTTACATTTCACGGTTACGTTCGTTTGAAACGGAGTGACGCAGCGTGAGCAGCGTCACTCCTGTTTTTCTCAGGACAAAAATTGGAAGGTACTTACGGCTATATCACCGGCTATGCAGCCTTGGACATCCCTCCCCGTTGGCGCCATGTTACAGACAAAGCGGCAGTCAGATCGTCTGGCTACCGCTTTGAACAAATTTTCTCGATTCGCACTTAGAAACATAATTTATACGAAATGCAGCACCCATCTAAACCCGGTTTCTGCCCGTATCAGCCGGGGACTGCGCTGTGCAGGAGGACCTTTACCTGCGTCGTCCGGCAGCTGTCCACAAACATCTGGAAGATTCCGCCATGCTCAGCCCAGTGCCACAGGTACTCCGGATGCCATTGAATACCCCAGAGAAACTGCCGGTCCGGTGCGTAGGCCGCTTCCAAAACGCCGTCCGGCGCCCAGGCCATAGGGAGCAAACCCGGCGCCAGTTTGTGAACCGCCTGATGATGATAGCTGTTTACGCCTATTACCTCCTGGCCGGCCAACTGCCGCAATGGTGTTCCCTCTTCCAGACGCACGTTGTGTACCACCCGGTCGTACGGTTTGGTCATATCATGGTCCAAAGCCCCCGGCAGTTCTGCGGGCAAATGCTGATACAGCGTCCCGCCCAAGGCCGTGTTAAACAGCTGCAGGCCGCGACAGATGCCCAGCATAGGCTTCTCCATCTGATATGCGCGATGAAATAGAGAAAACTCCAGCAGGTCCCGCTGGGGTAAGCTGGGCGCGCACCATGCCGACCGCTCCATCCCATAGCGGGCAGGCTCTATATCCTGGCCGCCTGGAAACAGGAAGCCCTGACACAGATTCAAAATCTGCGCCATCTCCTCTTCATCCAGCCGGGGCGGCAAGATCAACGGCAATCCGCCGCAAGCTTGAATGGCCTCCAAATACTGCGGGAGCATCCAATAACTATTTTTTTGGGGATCATAGAGGGGAAGAATGCCAATGATTGGTTTCTGTGTCATTTGTAACGCCTCTCAATTTGTCATGGTCAAATTCAAACGGGGAAACGCCAAACCCGAGCCGTCCATTATAGATGGACAGCCCAATATCCAAGTTGGATATCTTTACCAACAATCTACCATAATCCCAGGCAAAAATCAACCAGTCTGCCTAAATAATTCTGAAGTTTCTCATTTCTGCATCAAATTGTGCGTACTACAAGTACAAACGTTTCGATCCGGCCGCTCCTTCATTCCCGCTTCTTTTTCGGAAGTTTTCGCTTATTTCCCTTTTCATCCACCAGATAGGTATGCTCCAGCTGCGCCGTTAAATTCTCCCGGACGGCATCCAGATAAATCCTCCGTAAGCCGTCCCGCTCCGAAATTTCCGCCGGCGTTAACCCTACGGTCTTTGCCTTCCTTGCCAGCTCATTGATGCGAGCAATGACATCTTCCATCATCCCTGCTTCACCTCCACGATCACATATATTGCTCAATTTCCACCGACAGCCGCCCCTTTCGGGTCTGCCCCAGCACCTGCAGCAACCGAATTTTTCCCATACCTCTGAGCGAAATGACACAACCGGCTTCCATCTGCCGGTCCGGCTTTTCGCAGGGTAGTCCGTCAATTGCCACCGCACCGGAACATATCTGCTCTGCCGCCCTGGCCCTGCTCATTCGGAAACCTGCGCTGATCACGCTGTCCAACCGGCAGGAAGCAACGGTGTCGCGGATTATTTTCGTCTCCGGCTCGGGAATCCGGACGTCACAAAGGGAAATTCTCTGCAATTGCAGCTTGGTGCGCCCTGCGTAGTCCAGATTTTGCAGCACGTAAGGCACCATTTCCGTCAATAGGAAAAAATCACAGGATCCTTCCCCTACGCAAATATCGCCCACCGTCTCCCGCTTGATTCCGGCACCCATTAAGCTTCCCAAAAAATCCCGGTGCGTCAGACGGTCACGAACAAAAAACTGCGCCCGAATACAAGCTACGGGTCCGTCATCGCCCAAGCTCTCCTCCCAATAAGAGGGAAGAAAGCAGGCAACCGCCCGCTCCGCTCCCGGATAGCCTCCAAAAAAGGTCAGATCTTTTTCTCCGATCAGGCGGCGAACCAGCTCCTGCTCTCTGGGAGAGAGGAAGCAGCTGGTAGCCGGGATATTTCTCCTCTGGCCTGCCGACAGCCGTTCCCAAACTCTCGAGAGCAAAATCCGATCCTCCGCCGTCTGGGCCAAGCGTTCTATTTTTTCTTTCGGTCCCATAATTCCTCCTGTAGCCGCGAATCTGCCTGCAGGTATTATACTGCATTTTTTGCCGGATGCCTAGTGTTACTTCCCATATTCTGTTCGACCGGCTCCCGAGCATGGCAGAATATCCGATTGCGCCGGTCATCTCTGGAATGGAAATCCGTCTTGGAAAGTAGGTGGAAGTTTTTCTTGTACATTGCCGGTTTTTAGGCTATAATATGGAGCAGAAAACATACTTCACGGGGGAATCTCCATGATCACAGCCATTCTAGGTGGAGGTGCGTCCGGTCTGGTGGCGGCCATCGCCGCATCCCGAAATCCGGCTTGCCAGGTTCATATTTTCGAGCGGCAGAGCCGTGTCTGCCGCAAGCTGCTGGCTACCGGAAACGGCAGATGTAACCTGGCCAACACACACCTGACTGCCGACGCTTTCCACGGCACAGATCCTACCTTTGTTCTACCCTCCTTGCAGAAATTCGGCTTACATCAAACATTGGATTTCTTTGGAAAGTTGGGGCTGCTTACCACCACGGAGCCCTCCGGACGGGTATATCCCAGGTCGGATCAGGCGGGAAGTGTTGTAGACGTTCTGCGGTTTGCTCTGGATAAACCGAATATCCATCTGCACACCGGTACCGAAATCACCAAAATTCGCCGGGACTCCAAAGGTGGATTTCTCTTAACCGGCAGCGGAGAAAATTTTTCATGCCGCAAAATTGTCGCCGCCTGCGGCGGGCTGGCCGGGACCCCTCTAGGCGGCTCTATGTCCGGCTATCAGCTGATGCGGAGTTTAGGGCACCATTGCACCAAGCTGCGGCCTGCCTTGGTACAGCTAAAATCCTCATACCCCAGGTGCGCTTCTCTGAAAGGCATCCGGGCAGTCTGCAATTTGCGGCTGACTTGGGACGGTGAAGTGATCGCCCAACACAGCGGGGAGGTGCAATTCACCGCCTATGGGCTCAGTGGTCCCGCCATTTTCGAAATCTCCAGGGACGCATGCAGCAAGCCCGGAGATTGGGTTTGCCATTTGGACCTATTGCCGGAAATTCCCCTGGAACTTCTGTGTCGGCTGCTCTCCGCCAGGCAGCGTCAATGCCCCGGTCTGACCGCCGGAAATCTTCTAGCCGGGACCGTTCACAACCGCTTGGGGCAGATTTTGGTACAGGAGGCAGGCATACCTCCCAATACTCCTTTGGCACAGCTGACCAGCCGGGACCTGCGCTCCGTGGCCGGTGCGGTAAAAGATTTTTCCATGACGCTCACCGGCCCAATGGGTATGGACTGCGCGCAGGTTACAGCCGGCGGGGTGTACACGGCGGAATTCGACCCATCCACCTTGGAAAGCCGCATATGCCCCGGCTTATACGCCTGTGGAGAGCTGCTGGATATTGACGGTAACTGCGGCGGCTATAATCTTCAGTGGGCCTGGAGTTCCGGCTATATTGCAGGCACAGAGGCCGGGAAGGAGCTTTTATGATTCGAATACGCGATATCTCTCTTGCCCCCGGACATACGCCGGAACAGCTCCGAGCGGCCGCCGCCAGGGCTTTGCGTCTATCCCCCCGGGAAATTCTGAATTTGCAAATTGTGCGCCGCTCTTTGGACGCCAGGAATCAAGAGCGAATCCGGTGGATTTATGCCGTAGACGTGACGGTAGACGGTCGGGAGGAGCTGGCCATCCGCCGGGGCGGCGCTAAGGTCAGTCCGGTATCCTTCCATCCATATGAAATTCCCCGTCCCGCCCGGCTGCCGGCGGAGCGTCCCGTTGTGGCCGGCTTTGGACCGGCCGGTATGTTTGCCGCCCTGGCGCTGGCTGAAGCCGGCCTACGGCCCCTGGTCCTGGAGCGGGGACAACCTGCAGCCGTCCGGCGGCAGCTGGTGGAAACCTTTTGGCAAACCGGACAGCTCAATTCACAATGCAACGTGCAGTTTGGCGAAGGGGGCGCCGGAACCTTCTCGGACGGGAAGCTCAACACCGGCACGCACGATTTCCGCAACCGCTGGGTGCTGGAGCAATTCGTTCAATGCGGCGCTCAGGCTCAAATTCTTTACGATGCCAAGCCCCATATTGGAACCGACGTACTGCTGACCGTTGTGATGAATCTGCGGCAGCGCATTGAGGCCCTCGGCGGCGAGGTCCGATTTCAGTCCCGTCTCACCGGATTCGGCTGCCCGGGTAATACGCTCTCCAGCATTACCTGGGAAGAACCAAGCGGCATGGAGCGGATGCCCTGCCGCCGACTGATTCTGGCAACGGGGCACAGCGCCAGAGACACCTTCTCCATGCTGGCTACCGCCGGCGTCACCCTGGAGCCGAAACCCTTTGCCATGGGCGTTCGCATTGAACACCTACAGGCTCAGATTGACTCGGCGCAATATGGTCTCAAGCACCCCCCATTGCCGCCGGCTGATTATAAGCTGTTTCATCACCTAGCCGACCGGACGGTGTACAGCTTCTGCATGTGTCCGGGAGGTTATGTGGTTGCAGCCGCCTCCGGGGAGGGAGAAATCGTCACCAACGGCATGAGTTATTCCGGGAGAAGCGGCAAAAACGCCAACGCTGCGCTTCTGGTTTCTCTCCACCCCAAGGATTTCCCCTATCCAGGCCCGCTGGGCGGCGTCCAATGGCAGCAGGAATTGGAACGGCTGGCCTTCCGGCAAACCGGTAGCTATCGGGCTCCCGCGCAAACCGTGCGGGATTTTCTCCGTAATGTTCCCACTACATCGTTCGGAGCTGTGGAGCCCACGTACCGCCCCGGCGTGGTTCCTGGGAATCTACGCCGTATCCTCCCCTTCCCTGTGGCCGAGGCGCTGGCGCAGGGTCTGCCCGCCTTAGGCCGAAAGCTCTCCGGCTTCGATCACCCGGATGCCGTACTGACCGGTCCGGAGACCAGAAGCTCCTCGCCGGTTCGCATCCTGCGGGACGAAAGCCGCCAAGCATCCATACGCGGCCTTTTTCCAGCCGGTGAGGGCGCCGGGTACGCAGGCGGCATTCTCTCTGCCGCCGTGGATGGCCTGCGGTGTGCGGAAGCCGTCATTGCATCCTGTTCTCAAGAGTAAAAAGGAGGAGTCCTCTATGCAACCCATAGAAAATCATACGCCAGACACCTGTAAGCCGGAGAGAAAACTCTGTAATCGAGTCTGTGGTATCCTTTTAATCTATATGCTGCTGATGAACCTTGTCGTGGTTTGTGCCGTTTGGATCGGCGCTGGGATCGAACTCATCCGTCTTGGCAAAACCGGCTACGGCATGGAGCAGGCTCTGCGGGAACTGGCCTCACATGCCGACCAGCTGCTGCAGAACGGCACAGGCTATCTGGTGGTTTCGGGGATGTGTCTTGTGATCATTCTACTGTGGAAAGGTCCGGCGTTTTTCCGCTCGGTGTTCCGTCCCGCCCAGACAATGTCATCTTCCGTCTTCCTGCAGTTATTGTGCATTTTTATGGCCGCCCAAGTGCTGTCCTCTCTATTCTCCACAGCTCTGGAAGCTTTGTTTAACTTATGGGGGCTCAGCATCACAGAAGCGCTGGTTCAGGCTTCCGGTATGACAAACTCTCCAACCATGCTCCTGTATATCTCCCTGGTTGCACCGGTGGTAGAGGAATTGCTCTTCCGAGGCGCTGTTTTGCGAAGCTTCCAGCCTTTTGGAAAACGCTTTGCCATCGTTTTCTCCGCCTTGCTCTTTGGTCTGTTTCACGGAAATCTCGTACAAATTCCCTTTGCTTTTCTAGTTGGGCTCGTCCTGGGCTATGTGGCAGTGGAATATTCCATTTCGTGGGCGATTCTGCTTCATTTCATCAACAACGGCATATTCAGCACGCTGTTGTCCCAGGCCCCCACATTCCAAACCCTTCTGCTGCTGTGCTTATTTATCGCCGGCATCGTCATCTTCGCCGCACACAGCAATGCAATTCGAACCTATCACCGCAGCCTGCACCCCATGCCGCTTCCGGCGGTACGTGGTTTTTGGTCTGCTCCATGCACCATCATTTTACTGCTCTTATGCCTTTTCAGCGCAGTGCTCAGTATTCAAGTGCAGACTGGATTTTAAAAAAGGGTCTGTCTCAAATTAGAATTTTCTAAAGAATATCCTAATATTTATGGCACAGAAAACGAGTATTTTTCGTTTTCTGTGCCATTTTTGCAACTATTACTAAAAGGTCACAACTTCCTGTTCCGCAGGAGAACACGCCTCTACCGAAAGGGCCGTCAAAATCGGGCCCACGCCCCCCTGGTACAGCGGATGCTTTTCTGCGGAAATCTTCGCTGTAATCAGAACCCAACTCCTGGCCTTTAACTTTGCAGCCTCGGCATATTGACAGGGTACGCCGCAGAACTGGATATCCTCCACACAGCAAGTCATCACAAACCGGCCCGGTGCAAAAATGCCGTCCCGGTCCCGGCGAAGCCGGGCAACCTGGCCCTTAAAGCGCACCGTTTTTCCCGTATACTTCTCCGGTTCCTCCGATACATCCCGATACCATAGGCCGTAGTCTTCATCCTGGACTTCAATCACAGGAGCATGGATATCAAACGGCAGCGGATCCTCCGTCTCATCATAAGCAGAGGTCCCGTCGGTACTCTCGTACAGAATATCCACCCGGCGATTCACTGCCCGTGCCAGCTTATGCAACGGCATTGTGTCCTCTCCGGGCCGGACCCGATTGAATACCACCATTTCACAACCGGATAGCTTGTCCACCACCAGGTTGCGCATATTGGCATTGTATTGCAGGATCGTGGAAGCGTCGGCAAACATCACCTCCTGGGCCACGGCCCAGTTTTCCGGAAAGCGTGTGTATAAATCGCCCACCAGTTTCATGCCGTTAAGCTCCGCCACGACACGCTCCGCCCTGTATTTTTTTTGCATAGCCGCCAATTGCCGGGGCGTGACGGCGTCTTGATCCAGAACCTCCAGGTATACGTTTTTCTTTGGAAAAGCAGACAGATCGTACTCTTCCTCACCCTCTTCAAATACCAACAGAAGGGTCCGTTCTCCGGCGTTGAACCTGGGATCTTCCAGAGTTTCCTGAATGAATTTCGTCTTACCGGCGTCTAAAAAGCCGGTAAATACATACACAGGAATCGGCATACCATTACACCCCAAACAGGTCGGAAATTGCCTTCTCGTTCAAGCCGGCGCCAATGACGCACAGGCGGCCGGTCACAGCAGCGCCGCCGGTTCGAATATCCGTTTCCCCAGGGACGTAGTCGAAATGAATCCATGTTCCATCCTCTGCAGAAACGATGCCTTTGGCCCGCAGGACGGTACCCAAGTCGCCGTGCTCCAGCTCCTCCAAAGCACTCTGAATCCCGGACTTTGTAAACTTTCTCGCTGTTTCCACACCCCAGCTGTTGAAGACCTCATCTGCGTGATGGTGGTGATGCCCACCGCCTTCGCCCGAATGGCCATGGCAGCACTCGCCCGGAGCGTCATGATGCGCGTGACCGTGACAGCACTCCTCATGATCCGCATGGTGCCCATGGTCATGACAGCACCCTTCATGATCCGCATGGTGCCCATGATCATGACAGCATCCTTCGTGATCCGAATGGTGCCCATGATCATGGCAACACCCCTGGTGGCTGTGGGAATGTGCATGAGCCTCCTGATCTTCAGCCAAGCGCTGCATTTGCATCTGGGCCAGCTCATCCGCCAGAGTCTGTTTGTGCTCCATTGCTTCGATCAGCTGCAGACCGGTGAGCTGGTTCCAAGGTGTTGTCACCATAGTCGCCACAGCATTGTGCTCCCGCAAAAGCGCAACTGCCGCATCCAATTTTTCCTGCGAAATGGAATCCGTCCGGCTGAGAACAATGGTGGAGGCCGTTTCAATCTGGTTATTATAAAACTCTCCGAAATTACGCATGTAAACCTTGCACTTTCCTGCATCGGCTACCGCCACGGTATAACCCAGCTGAACCTGATCTCCCGTCACTTTTTTCACGGCAGCAATGACATCGCTGAGCTTTCCGACCCCGGACGGCTCAATCAAAACCCGGTCCGGGTGATATTGGTCTACAACCTGCTCCAAAGCCTTTCCAAAATCGCCGACCAACGAGCAACAAATGCAGCCGGAATTGATTTCCCGGATCTCAATGCCTGCCTCCTGAAGAAAGCTGCCGTCGATTCCTATCTCACCGAACTCGTTTTCAATCAGAACCAACTTCTGGCCTGCGTAGGCTTCTGCAATCATCTTACGAATCAGCGTCGTTTTCCCTGCCCCTAAAAAGCCGGAATAAATATCAATTTTTGTCAACAGAAAACACCTTCTATATTATATTTCACAATATTATAGCGCATTTTCTCCAAAATAGCAAGAGGGGGCTGCCGAAAATGGGCATGACGAAAAATGTTAGTCTGCTCCCGCTTCCATCTCAGCTACCATCCGTCAGATAAAAAAGTGGGCTGAACAGCCCTCTCTTGCCAGTTCAGCCCAAATCCAAGGTTCTATATTTTGTTCTCTATTTCTGGTCTGTACTGGAAAGCGGGGCACACCGGAAACGCAAATTTCCCCCTTGGGGTTAGTCATTGCCTTCCTGACGCCGAGCGCGTCTCTGGTTCAGAACCTCTGCCAACTGATCCAATTCGGCATCGTCCGGATCGTATACTTGCAGCAGTGCAGTTAACAAGCCGGTTAAACTGGGCTTGTTCTTGGTGACTTGGATGGAAGAAGCGTAATATTCCTCACAGGTTAACGCCGCCTCGAAGGTCCGTCCATAGGTCTTACCACTGCGTACAAACCCGGCCTCCCGAAGTGCGCCCTTCTTCAGCAGGCTGTTCAGCAGAATGTGCACGGAATTGGATTGCCATGACTTGTCCACCGACAAATTCAGCAACTCGGCACGGGACAACGGTCTACCAACACCCCAAAAAACATCCATCACTTCAATTTCGTTTCTAGTCAAATTCATGCTCTCACCTCCTTCAGCCTGACCTCGCTATTATATAACATCTCATGCGACTTCGTCAAGTCATATTTAGAGAATTGGGAAAATTATTTCCAGAAATTGGAGAATTTTATAGTCCCGGAAGTTCTGCATACCATCCCCCTTTGAAATGGAATTGGCAATTTCATGGTCTTAGTATGCACTGTTTACTGAAAACTACCAGGAAAAATAAAATTTTTTACGTGCTGTCTCTTTGGCTGCACTTAACGTAAATAAATATTTGCACACATTCTTTATGCATGTTTAACATAAGTTTATCCAGTCAAAGCCAAAAAAGCAAAGTTTTTTCTAAATCTTTGCATCAATCAGGTCAATTTTAGGGCAAATTGTCCAAAATGTTTAAGAGACGATTTGTCTAGCATTATAGTTGACTTGGTGATAATATGCGTTTACGAATTCGCGATTTGCGGGAAGACCGAGATTTAACTCAAAAGCAGGTGGCAGACTACCTTCTGTGCGATCAGTCGCTTTACTCCAAATATGAACGGGAAGAGCGTCCTCTGCCACTGGATTTGGCTGTGAAATTGGCCTTGTTTTACGGGACCAGCGTAGACTACCTGGTCGGTCTGACCCGTGTCAAAACCCCTTACCGGTAAAGGCTCCGCCATTTTACCAGATGTACCCACGGCAAAGGCGCACTGCAAAATTTGGATGAAGGAACGTCGCTTCCGCCTATCTATGGATTGAAATCCAACCGGCAGGAACGACTTTTCCGCCCAATTTTGCAGTGCGCCCATTTTACAGTTTGCCCGCTAATGCAATCGGAGACAGGATCCGCTTTTCCCAGGAAAGCGCCAGCTCCTGCGCGGCATCTGCCCGGGCAGACAGGGCCGCTGTAAAATCTGAATCCCGAATGGACTCCAGATTGACCCGGACGTTAAAGAGCGCGCCCAATACCGCCGTCCGCGCCAGCATCGTCCCCACCATGCCGTCTGTCACGGCACGGGCATTTCCCTTCCGCACGACGGTCTCCAGCGTGGGAAAGAGAGAGGCCACCGTCTCAGCCACTTCCATCGGCACCAACGCAGCTTCCTTGAGCCCCTCCTGCATGGCGCATGTCCGCGCCATGCGTTCCTCCTCCGTTTCCTTCGGCAACGCCAGAGCAGCCATATACCGGTCGAAGGCCCGGCTGTCCCGATCTACAGCATACAGCAATCTCCGGCGCAGGGAGGGAAGCTCGTCCAAGATATACGCCATTTCCGTCTGAGCGCCTGCATATTGCTCCCGTCCCGCAGTCAGGTGCGCTACCATCTCCGCCAATGCCGCCGCGAAAGCGCCCGCCAAGGCGGAAACGCTGCCGCCGCCGGGAGCCGGAGCAGGGGAAGCGGTGACCTCCGCAAACTCCCAAACACTCATTTTGTTTAATTCCATTTTCAGCCTCACAGTCTGTTCTCCAGAACCTGGTCGCCGTCAAAGTTTTCCAACTGCAGATAATAAGCCGCACAGTCCAGAAGCGCTTGTTGCGGGACCAGGCCTACAATTTCACTGCCTAAAATATGAACGCCATACCGGCGGGCCTCCATCTTAACCGTCTCAAAAACCCGGTACATGGCTGTCTGTGTAAAATCGGTCAGGTTCATGGAAACCTGCGCCAAATTCCGGTCTTCCAAATGCACCCCCATGGCCTTGCAGTACCGGAAACCACCATTTAAATTCCGGATGGTCTTTGCAATGGCGGAAGCAATCTCCACATTGGGAGTGTCCAAATTGATGTTATAAGCGATCAGGGGCATCCGCGCGCCGATGGCTGTTACGCCGCCTGTGGGATGAATGGTATCCGGACCATAATCCGGCTTCCACATAGGATCTTTCATCTTCTCCGCCATACCTTCAAATTGGCCCTTCCTTACGTCTGCCAGGTTGACCCGGTGGGGAGCCGTAGCCGACTTCTCGTAAAGAAAGAAGGGCTGACCAAAGCGCTCTGCGGCCATCTGCGCCGTCTCTTTGGCAATTCGGTCGGCATCTCCCACGGTTGCATTGCGAATGGGAATAAAGGGAACCACGTCGGCACAGCCCATCCGCGGATGCTGCCCTTGGTGCTTTGTCATATCAATGAGCTCGACCGCCTTGCCGATGGACTCCACCACCGCATCACGCAAGGGCTCCGGCTCGCCAATTACCGTGAGGACACAGCGATTGTGGTCATGGTCCCAGGTGTAATCCAGAAGCCGCACGCCGGGCTTGCCCCGGAAGCTGTCGCAAAGCTTTTCAATGACCGAAAGGTCTCTGCCCTCGCTGAAATTCGGAACGCATTCTAAAATCTGATTCATGTTTTCCCGCCTTTCTTTCTGACTGTAGCTTTGTAGATAAGAACAATCCTATATCTTCTGAGATTGCAGAGCGCTCAAGCAAGAGTCTCCGGCTGATGCGGCAAAGCGCCGGCGGCAATCCTACCCTGTTTGATCACCGTTTTGGCCAGATTTTGACCAAATCGATAGAAAATATAGTCCAGGTTGGGCGCATCCCAAATCACCAAATCCGCCTGCTTTCCCACCTCCAGGCTTCCCAGCCGGTCGGCCCGGCAAATGGCGGCGGCAGCATTCAGCGTGACAGCCGTCAGAACCTCCTCCGGACTCATGCCGTAGTTCCAGCAGGCCAAATTCATCACCAGCTGTAAATTCAGGCTGGGACAAGAACCCGGATTGTAATCTGAGGCCACAGATACCGGCACGCCGGCCGCAATCATGTCCCGGGCCCTGGCATAGGGTTTTCCCAGATAAAACGACGTCGCCGGAAGCAAGACCGCTACCGTACCTCCCTGCGCCAAGGCAAGAATCCCCCGGTCTGTGGCGGCAATGAGATGCTCAGCCGAAATCGCCGGGAGCATACCCGCCAGCTCCGTACCGCCTATGGCGTCTATTTCATCGGTGTGGATTTTGGCCTTCAGGCCGTGCGCCAAGGCGGTTCGTAAAATTTGCTCCGCTTCTGCAGCGGTAAAAACGCCGGTTTCACAGAAAACATCACAGAACTCCGCCAGACCTTCCCGCGCAATCAGGGGAAGCATCTCCTCCGTAAGCAGGCGGATATAATCCGCCCGGCGATTTTTGTATTCCTCCGGCAGGGCGTGAGCCCCCAAATAGGTCGCAACCAATTCCACCGGCTGCGTACGGCCCAGCTCACGGATGACGGCAAGCTGCTTGAGCTCCGTCTGCCGGTCCAAGCCATACCCGCTTTTCGCCTCGCACGTTGTGACCCCCAGGCGGAGCATGGCCTCCAAGGCCTGCCCTGCTTTTTCTGTGAGCGCCTTCTGGGATGCGTCCCGAGTCATACGGACCGTCGAGAGAATCCCGCCGCCCTGGGCCAGAATATCCAAATAGGGAACGCCCCGGCGTTTCATGGCCAACTCATGCTCCCGCCAGCCGCCAAATACCAGATGGGTATGGGCATCCACCAGGCCGGGAGTCACCAGATTGCCGCCGGCGTCTATGTGCCGTGCGCCCTGCATTAAGCTCTCGGGCACTCGCCCGTTTCCCACGGCCGTAATGACTCCGTCCTCCGCCACCAAATAGGCATGAGAGCGCATAGAGATTTGTCCTTGGGCGGCGCCCGATGCCGCACGGCAGCCCAGTGGAGTCGCCAAAAGTCCAATGTTGGAAACGATCAGCCGGTTTCCCATACTCACTCCCCCAAAATTTCCCGGATCATATCCCGGTCGGCCAACTGCGGCAGCGTAATGTGATCCGTCTGCTGAAACAGCTCATTGTAGGCGGCCACCGTCTCCACGGCATTTTCATTTCGAGCCCAGGCTCGCCGGGAAACGCCTACCATCGTATCCCACGGCATCGCCATCCGCAAAATGGTGTCCACTCGTTCCGAGCCGTCCAACACCATTCCGAAGCCTCCGTTGATTGCCTTTCCGATTCCCACGCCGCCGCCATTGTGCAAAGCCACCAGACTCATCCCTCGAGCGCAGTTGCCGGCATAGCATTGAACCGCCATATCGGCCATAATATTGGATCCGTCCTTGATATTGGAGGTTTCCCGGAAGGGAGAATCGGTGCCGCCGGTGTCGTGATGATCCCGTCCCAGCATAATGGGTCCTACCTCGCCGTTCCGGACCATTTCATTAAACTTTAAGGCGATCTTCATGCGGCCCAAGGCATCCTGATACAGTATGCGGCACTGGGTACCTACCACCAGCTGATTCTTTTTCGCATCCCGGACCCAGACGTAATTATCCCGGTCCTGATACCTGCGGTTCGGATCGATGCAGCTCATGGCTGCCTGGTCCGTCCGATCCAGGTCCTCCGGCTTACCCGACAGGCAGCACCAGCGGAACGGGCCGTACCCATAGTCGAAAAGCTGCGGTCCCAGAATATCCTCCACATAAGAGGGGAACACAAAGCCGTCCAGATCATTTTCTCCGTTTTTACATACTTCCTTGACCCCTGCGTCACAGACCGCCTTCAGGAAGCTGTTGCCGTAATCGAAGAAATACGTACCACGGTCATGAAATTTGCAAATCATTTCGTAATGATGGGCCAGGGAACGGTCCACCAAAACGCGGAACCCGTCGGGATCTTCCGCCAGCATCCGCGTGCGCTCTTCAAATGTCAAGCCCTGTGGACAATATCCGCCGTCGTACGGCACATGGCAGGAGGTCTGATCAGACAACAGGTCGATTGCCACGTTCTTTTCATACAGATACTCCAGCAAATCCACAATGTTGCCGTGATAGGCAATGGCACAGGGCTCTCTGGCAGCCAGCTTTTCTCTGGCCCAGGACAGCGCCTCGTCCAGACTGCCGGTCACCTTGCTGACCCACCCCTGGCGATGCCGGGTTTCAATTCGGGACAGATCCACCTCGGCAACAATGGCCACTGCGCCGGCAATTTCCGCCGCTTTGCCCTGGGCGCCGCTCATGCCGCCCAAGCCGGAGGTGACATACAGCCGCCCGGCCAGATCCTGATCCTTGGGAATTCCCAGCACCAGGCGTCCGGCATTGAGCAGGGTGTTGAAGGTCCCATGGACAATCCCCTGAGGGCCGATGTACATCCAGCCGCCGGCAGTCATCTGACCATAGTTGGCCACTCCCATAGCGGCCGCCCGGTTAAAATTGGCCAAGTCGTCAAACTCGCCCACCATTAATCCGTTGGTGATGATGACCCGCGGAGCCAGCTTATGCGACCGAAACAGGCCCAGAGGATGGCCGGACATGACCACCAGAGTTTGCTCGTCGGTGAGCGCTTCTAAATATTTTCGGATCAAACGATACTGCATCCAGTTTTGGCAGACCTGTCCTGTCTCCCCATAGGTGACCAGCTCATAAGGATAGAGGGCCACGTCAAAATCCAGGTTGTTGTCCATCATAACCTGGAAGGCCTTTCCCTCCACGCAATTGCCTCGGTATGCATCTATGGGTTTGCCATGAATGGCTCCGGCAGGACGAAACCGGTAGCCGTAAATCCGCCCGTGCTCTTCCAGCTCCTGGGCAAATTCCTTCGCCATCTCCCGATGGTGTTCCTTGGGAATATACCGCAAGGCATTGGCAATGGCCAACTCCCGGTCATTCCGGCTTAGTTTCGCCTCTCGTCTGGGCGCCCGGCGAATTCCGGGGACAAAATCCGGGTAAGGGGGCAGCTCTTGGTCTAACTGAAAAATTTTCTCATTGAAATTCATAATCTGATAACCTCCCAGCCGTTTCTCAATTCATTCCGATCCCCAATCACCATCAGGCCCCTTTATAGCTCCAGCGCGCCTGCCGCTTCCTCTACCGCACGCAAAAGGGCGCCGTTTTGGATCACGTCTTCACAGCGGTTGATGTCTTCATACAAGGGGCGATCATCCTCCAGCGTATCGCAGACTGCTCGAATCGCTTCATACGCAGGCTTCGTTCCCCGGCCGAGCTTCTCCCGGCCGTTCATCAGATCGACGGCCTGGCATGCGCACATGAGCTCCATGGCCAGAACCCGGCGCACATTTTTTAAGATCTCCGCCGCCTTTCTGGCTGCGATGGTGCCCATGCTCACATGGTCCTCCTGGCCTGCGGAAGAAGGAATGCTGTCTACGCTGGCGGGGTGGGCTAAGACCTTGTTTTCCGATACCAACGCTGCCGCCGAATACTGCACAATCATAAAACCGGAGTTCAAGCCCCCGTTTTTCACCAGGAAAGCGGGGAACCCGCCCAAATTGGGATTCACAAGACGCTCCAAGCGGCGCTCGGATATGTCGGCCAATTCCGACAGGGCGATACCCAGAAAATCAAATGCCAAGGCCATGGGCTGGCCATGGAAATTGCCTCCGGAGATTCCTTCCATCGTCTCCTTAAAAATAATGGGATTATCGGTCACAGCATTCATTTCAATTTCCACCTTGGATTTGACATAGGCAATCGCATCCGAGCTGGCTCCGTGCACCTGGGGTACGCAACGCAGGGAATAACCGTCCTGAACCCGAAGCTCTCCCTGACAAGTCACATTTCCGCTTTCGAACAGCAATTTACGAAGATTGGACGCCGTCTTCATCTGCCCGTCATGGGGACGGACCGCATGAACCCGGGGATCCAACGCATCCTCCACGCCCCGATTGGCTTCAAAGCTCAAAGCTGCTGCAACATCCGCCGTTTTGATCAAAGAAATCGCGTCATATACCGCCAAGGCGCCCACAGAAGTCATAGCTTGCGTTCCATTGATGAGAGCCAAGCCCTCCTTGGCCACCAATTCGATGGTGGGGATTCCGGCCCGCTCCATGGCAACGGCTCCGGGAAGAACCTCCCCCTGATACTCCGCCTGTCCCAAGCCCAGCATGGGAAGCACCATGTGAGAAAGAGGCGCCAAATCGCCGCTGGCCCCCAACGAGCCCTTCTGCGGAATAACCGGCGTCACGCCGCGGTTCAGCATCTGCACCAAGGTCTCCACCAGCTCCAGCCTGGTACCGGAAAAACCTTTGGCTAAATTATTGATCCGCAAAAGCATAATTCCCCGGGCCACATCCCGAGAAAATGGCTCACCAGCGCCCACCGCATGGGTTACAATCAAATTTCGCTGGAGCTGTTTGCACTCATCCTGGGTAATGGTGACATCGCTGAATTTTCCAAAACCCGTAGTAATGCCATATACCACGGCAGCTTCATCCACCAACGTATCGACCACCTGGCGCGACTCCAAAATGTTTTGCTTGGCTTCAAAAGAAAGCGCAACTTGGGCGTCTTTCCTGCAAACCTCCGCCAGTTCCTCCAATGTCAACGAATGACCTGTAATCAGAATTGTTTCCATGCCACAGCCTCCCTAATAATATGGTCTCGCCGGTACATACCGCGCCCGCTGCGAAGCCGCGCTTGCCAAACGGCAAAATCCGTAAATGACACGTCGCATTCGTCCCCTTCGCACACGGATCAACCTGATGTATTAATTGTATGCGATTTCAGGGAAAAATCAATTCCATTTTTGTGAGCAAAACGCCGAAATTTTCCACCTAAATATGTCATTTCTCACAATTTTTATTATTTTATTCTGTTAAGCCGTTGCAGAATCGCCGCATTTTCATGCATCATTATATGGTTGGATATTCATTTTCGCAGGGAGCTAGGCGTATAGAATATCCCCGAAAACGGTCGGTTTCCGGGAAAATGTCCGTTTCACCTGCACCGGAATGAATTCCATTTCATGAAACTCGTAAGGCTCCGCTCGGAAGCAAATTTCACAGTCATGGGGACAATCAACAAAGCCTGCTGCAACAGGCGGCCGGAGGGCTTATACAGCGTCAGTAAAATCACTGGCGCTGTAGAGCCCTCCGGCCGTTCGTTTTACAACAGGTTTTATTCCATGATTTCCCTTACAAAAGGGCTTTTCATCTGAGAATGATCCATTTACGCGCCAAGGGATGGACTACCTCCCACGGCCCGCCCTCGTTGCGTTTAGGATGGCCAACACCGCTACGCCAACATCGGCAAAAACTGCCAGCCACATGGTTGCCCAGCCAAATACACTTAATATTAAAACCACAAATTTGACGATTAAAGCAAATGCAATGTTCTCTCTGGCCACCCTCATGGTTTTCCGAGAAATTCGAATGGCCTTCGGCAAACTGCGCAAATCGTCTTTTAAAAGAACCAAATCTGCAGCCTCCACCGCCGCATCGGACCCGATATCTCCCATGGCCACTCCCACGCCGGCCAGGGCCAAAACAGGAGCGTCATTGACGCCGTCGCCGACAAAAATCAGCGTATGGTCCCCGGTCTGCAGCGCTCTGACCTTCTCTACCTTCTCTTGGGGCAGGAGGCCGGCAAACCACCGGGTGATTCCCAAACTCCCGGCCGCCGCAGAAGCGGCATTTTCCCGGTCTCCTGTGAGCATCACAGTCTCGCGAATTCCCAATCTCTGAAGCTCCGTGAGAGCCTCCCGGGCTCCCGTTTTCACGGTGTCCTCCAAGAGAATACATCCGGCATATTTTCCGTCTACCGCTGCATACACCGCCGTGCCTCCGGCATGAACCTCTTCCGGAGAAAATCCGTTTTTCCTCATTAACAAATCATTTCCGGCATACACAGCGTGTTGATCCACCACCGCATAAATGCCGTAACCGGGGATCTCCCGCAAGTCCTCCACCTGTATCTCAGAGGTTCCGGCTGCCGCCACAATGGCCCGGGCAATGGGGTGATTGGAGGCCCTCTCCGCGCCCGCCACCAGACGCAAAAGCTCCTGCTCTTCCATACCGGCCGCGCGGATCTCCGTCACAGAAAAGGAACCTGTCGTGAGCGTGCCGGTTTTGTCGAAAACCGCAAGGTCTGCTTTCGCCAGATTTTCCAAAGCGATGCCGCCTTTTGCAATCATCCCGGCCCGGGATACCGCGCCCATGCCTCCAAAGAAACTCAGCGGAACCGATATGACCAGCGCGCAGGGACACGACACCACTAAAAAGTTTAAAGCCCGGGTGATCCACTTGGCAAACTGCCAGCCGTCAAAAAAGGGGGGCAGCAACGCCAATGCCACGGCACCGGCTACCACACAAGGCGTATAGAACCTGGCAAAACGCGTAATCAGACTCTCCGTCGCAGATTTTCCCTCTGTCGCCGACTCCATCAATTCGAGGATTCTCGCCACGGTGGACGATGCGTACTCGCTTTCCGCCCGTACAGTCAGTATTCCCGAGATGTTAATGCAGCCGGAGAGAATCCGGTCTCCCGGCGCCACGTCGGCAGGAACGGATTCTCCGGTAATTTTCGCCGTATCCACAGAAGAATTCCCTTCCACCACCACGCCGTCCACCGGAATCCGCTGGCCGGGCAGAACCCGGAGCAGGTCGCCTACTTGCACGTCCTCCGGATCGCATTCCTCTACTTCTCCGTCCCGCAAAAGCAAGGCTACGTCGGGCCGCAAATCCATCAAAGACGCCACAGAACGGCGGGACCGCTCTACCGCGATACTCTGAAATAGCTCTCCAACTTGATAGAACAGCATGACGGCAGCGCCCTCATCAAAGTCCCGCAGTGCAAAAGCACCCACTGTTGCCAGGGTCATCAAAAAATTCTCATCGAACACGTGTCCATGACCTATGTTTTTTACCGCTTTGATTGCAACTTCCAATCCGCACAGCAACCAGGATAACAGCAACAAGCCTACTGCCGTCCAGTATGCCCACGGCGCATCCACGGTCCGCTCCAAAATCATGCCGGCGAAGAACGCCAGCACGCCCAGAATGATTCTGAGCAATAAGTTTTTCTGCCTCTTTGTCATTTCATTACAATGCGGCAGTCCGGCTCCACCTTGTTGATTTCCTTCTGAACCTCATTCAAAAGGACCGCCATATCTGTGCCGTCCGGCACAACCAGAGATAGGCGGGAAGTCATAAAGCTCACGGTAGCCTTCTCAATCTGCGGCATTTTGTTAATTGCAGCCTCCATCTTTGCAGCGCAATTGGCACAATCCAAGTCTTCCAGTGCGTAAGATTTTCTCATGATAGCATCTCCTCTTCCAAATGTTCTTTCGCCATCCCCAGGATGGTTTTCACGTGGTCATCCGCCAGGCTATAGCCTACCAGCTTCCCCTGGCGGCGGTTCTTGACCAGGTTGGCCTGCTTCAAAATCCGGAGCTGGTGGGAAATTGCCGATTGACTGGCTCCCACACGATCCGCCAGCTCCTGCACAAACATCTCACCCTCAAACAGGCAACACAGGATTTTAATTCTGGTAGAATCTCCGAATACTTTGAACAGTTCCGCCATGTCAATCAGCTGGTCCTCACTGTTCCAGCAGCTTTCCATATTTTCACCTCGCATTCATTTTCATATTTACATATGATCATGTTTTCATGTGTATTCTACTGCGCCGCGCTCTCCTTGTCAAGAGCCCCGGCAAAAATTTTTGCAAAAATTTTTACTTTCGGGATACCGGCGTCGCGAAAAATTCTTGCGCTTGCTGTGTGAACTTTTCTGTGTCCTTTCTCCCGTCGTGAAAGCAGCCTTTCGGCTGCTACACTTCTTTGGTGACGCCGGTCCGCCGCTCTTTGGAAAGCCCTCCGGACATATGGTCCAGCTCCGTCTTGATAAATCTGGCCCGGCGAATGACATCCTCTCCAAAACGTCCCCGAAGAGAGTCTACCGTCTCGTCCAATTTGGCCTTTCGTTCATATCGCTGCGGTTCCTCCGGTGTAAACAAATTAAACTGACAATACGGCTCTGTGGACAGCTTGGTCACCTGTACCCCCATATGCCGCAACGGCGTTTTTCTATCCCATGCCTCATCAAATGCCTCACAGGCAGCCCGGTACAGCGCTTGGGTGACGTCTGTGGTTCCCGCCATTTGCTTTTGATGCGTATAGTCCTGAAAATCCGCTGTTCGAAGGGTAACCGTCATGCAGCTTCCGCTTTTTCGGTCCCGCCGCATACGCGCCCCCACGGTCTCGCACAGGCTGAGCAGCACTTGGTGCGCTGTCTCCAAATTCGTTACGTCTCGGGGCAGCGTAATGGAGTTTCCATATCCTTTGTTTTCCGCCGGTTCCTTTCGGACCGGCTCGGCATTGCGGCCATTGGCAAAATGCCAGATCGTCTCGCCCTGCTTTCCCAGGATCCGGCGAAGCTGTCTCACCGGCGCATGGGCCAAATCGCCTATGGTCTCGATTCCCAAACGGTGCAATTTGGTTTCAGTCGCAGGTCCAACCAGAAACAAACTCCGTACCGGCAGCGGCCACAGCTTTTGCGGAATTTCTTCCGGAAACAGGCTGTGAACCCGATTGGGCTTTTGAAAATCCCCGGCAATTTTGGCCAAAAGCTTGTTGGAGGACACCCCAATATTGACGGTAAAACCCAATTCCCGGTGAATTCTCTCCCGAAGCATCTCCGCCGCCTGCATAGGAGGACCGTAAAGCCCCTCTGTCCCCGTCATGTCCGCCCATGCCTCGTCTATGGAATATTGTTCTACTGCCGGAGCCACCCGGCGCAGCAGCCCTACCATTTGCCGGGAGCATGCCACATATAAGCCGTAATCCGGTTTCACTACGGCCAAATGGGGATATTTTTCCAGCGCCTGAAACAGCGGCTCCCCGGTTTGAATTCCATATTGCTTTGCAGGACCACTTTTAGCCAGAATGATGCTGCGCCGGGAAGCTTGATCCCCCGCCACCACCGAAGGAATCTCCCGCAGATCCTGCTTCTCCCCTAAAATCAAAACCCGATAGGCTGCCGACCAAGATAAAAAAGCACTGTTGGCATCAATATGAAATACAATTCGATTCGGCATACGCCCTAAACTCCTTTCTGCCCATTGGTCACGTGAATGTCAGAACGAGCACAAAAAGGCATTGACAACGCGCCCCTCGCTGTATATAATAAGGCCGTACATTTCAGTACAAATATATCGATACAGAAGGGGCGATACATGTGAAAATGAAAGGTTTTGCCATGTTGGGAATCGGGAAAACCGGCTGGATCGAAAAAGAGGTACCGGCCTGCGGACCCTTGGACGCCATCGTGCGGCCTCTAGCCGTCTCTCCTTGCACATCCGATATTCACACTGTCTGGGAAGGCGCCATTGGCGAACGTACCAGCATGATCCTGGGCCATGAGGCCGTCGGGGAAATCGTGAAAGTAGGGAGCCTAGTAAAGGACCTGAAGGTCGGAGATCGGGTCATCGTTCCGGCTATCACACCGGATTGGGGCAGCCTGGAAGCACAAGGCGGATATTCCATGCACTCCGGCGGCATGCTGGCCGGTTGGAAATTTTCCAATTTCAAAGACGGCGTCTTCGCAGAGTATTTCCATGTAAATGAGGCAGACGCCAATCTCGCCCTTCTGCCGGAAGGCCTGGATCCCGCTGCCGCCGTCATGCTCAGCGATATGGTCCCCACCGGCCTCCACGGCGTAGAGCTGGCCGATGTACAATTCGGCGATACCGTCTGTGTGGTGGGCATCGGCCCCGTCGGTCTGATGGCAGTAGCCGGTGCGGCACTGCGCGGCGCATCTCGCTTGTTCGCCGTAGGTTCCCGGCCTGTGTGCGTGGAAGCCGCTCAAGCGTACGGCGCCACCGACGTCATCAATTACCGGGAGGGCGATATTGTCCAGCAGGTGTTGGACAAAACACACGGAAAGGGCGTGGACCGGGTCATCCTGGCCGGCGGCGACAACGATACCTTCCGGCAAGCTGTAGAAATGGTAAAGCCTGGTGGCTATATCGGCAACGTCAACTACCTGGGCAGCGGGGATTATGTGAAAATTCCCCGGGCCGAATGGGGCTGCGGCATGGGCCATAAAACCATTCGCGGCGGTCTGATGCCCGGCGGCCGGCTGCGGATGGAAAAGTTGGCATCTCTGTTGGAAACCGGCCGGTTGGATACCTCTCGCCTGTTGACGCACCGCTTCCATGGCTTTGCACACATGGAAGAAGCCTTGCTGCTTATGAAAGAGAAGCCCCGCGATCTCATTAAACCGGTTGTGATCCTGTAACTTTTTCTGTGGGCTGTCCCAAAACACGTTTTGAGACAGCCCCTTTCCTCCTGTCAATATACCCACCTAAGCAAGCACCAATCGTGAGTCCGAATGGTGTACTGCAGTTCCAGCACCCGTTCCCGGCCCTCCCACCGAGCCCGGCACAGAAATACCAGCGCCTCAACCCCGACAAAGGCCACTTCCCGGACATCCAGCACCCGGTCAATATCCACCCGGTGCAGCTGATGATCCGTTCCCTCAAACCGGATCCGAAGTGGGCGTATGCCGCCTCCTGTATCGCACACCGAAATCACTTCAATTTTCCGACGCTCCATCCTGCCACATCCTAAAACGTTTGTTTTGAACTTTTGTTCATTTTACCATAAGCTTGCACATTTTTCAAGCTCCATTTTCTGTCATTTTTCGCCTTTCTCTCTTGCTTTTCTATTGCAATTTTCAAACCGGTCTGCTATAATGCTCCCCTAGCTCATTCCGTCCCGCCTGTATCTTCAGTTATGTTTTTGGAGGCCATTATGCTGAAATATCCCTGCTTGGTATTGGACCATGATGATACCGTAGTCCAAAGCGAGTCCACCGTGAACTACCCCGCTTTTTTAAAAGCTCTGGATGCACTTCGTCCAGGGCAGACCATTTCCCTGGAAGACTTTTCCCTGTGGACTTTTCGAGAAGGCTTCTCTGGAATGTGCACGCGCCATTTCCACTTTACGGAAGAAGAGTTTCACACACAATTTGAAATCTGGCTGGACTATGTGATGTCCCACACACCTCCCTGCTTTCCGGATATGGCCGGTATCTTGCACCGCCAGAAGCAAGCCGGTGGTCTCATATGTGTAGTATCTCATTCCGCCCGGGAGAACATTCTGCGAGATTATCAAACTCATTTTGGCCTGCGCCCCGACTGCATTTATGGATGGGAGCTGGGACCCGAAAAGCGCAAGCCCGCCCCTTATCCCTTGGATCAGATTATGAAAGCTTACAGCTTAAGTCCTACAGAGCTTTTGGTGGTAGACGATATGAAATCCGGCTTCGATATGGCAAAAACTCGGAACGTCCCCTTCGCCTGGGCTGGATGGGGACGTCCGGAGATACCGGAAATTTCCGCTTTTATGAAACGGTATTGCGACTTTTCCTTTGCAACCCCGACAGAATTGGAGCAATTTTTATTTTAAAGGGGAATGTCTGATTCCTTGACAGCTATGGTATAATCACAATAGATGTGTCTGTGCATCCGTCTGCAGCAAGGTGAGGTGAAATCCTTGGAGGCAAAAGGCATAAAAACTGTAGCGAAAAACCGGCAGGTCTACCACGACTACTTTGTGGAGGAAGAATACGAAGCCGGCATTGAGCTCTTTGGAACCGAAGTCAAGTCTATTCGCGCCGGTACCCTGAATCTGAAGGACGCCTGGTGCGGGATAAAAGACGGACAGCTCTTCGTGAATCAAATGCACATTTCTCCCTATGAAAAGGGCAACATATTTAACAAGGATCCTCGAAGATCCCGCCGGCTGCTGATGCATAGACAAGAAATCAACCGGTTGTATGGAAAAGTAAAGCAAGACGGTTACGCTCTGATTCCCATCTCGGTTTATTTTAAAAATGCCCGGGTAAAAGTAGCCATTGGGCTGTGCAAGGGCAAAAAGCTTTATGATAAACGGCAGGATGCCGCTGTAAAAGACGCCAAGCGGCAGATTGACCGTGCCATGAAAGAGAGGTATTAATTCTTATGAATCCCGTCATTACCATAGAAATGGAAAACGGTGGCTCCATTGTTGCTGAGCTCTACCCCGAACAGGCGCCGCAGTCGGTATTTAATTTTATCAGTTTAATTCATAAAGGCTTTTATGACGGTCTGACTTTTCACCGGATCATACCTGGCTTCATGATTCAAGGCGGTTGCCCGGATGGCACGGGGATGGGTGGTCCCGGCTATTGCATCAAAGGCGAGTTTTTGTTCAACGGGGTAGATAACCCCATCAAACACAAACGGGGTGTTTTATCTATGGCCCGTTCCCAGTCCCCTAACTCTGCCGGCAGTCAATTTTTTATCATGCATGCCGATGCCAAGCATTTGGACGGCCAATACGCTGCCTTTGGCAAAGTGACGGAAGGAATGGACGTGGTAGATCAGATTGCCACGACAAAAACAGACCGGAACGACCGTCCGCTGGCAGAGCAGAAAATTCGTCGTATCACCGTGGATACCCACGGCGAAACTTATCCGGAACCCAACCAGCTCCCCGACCCTTACGGCCGGTCTTAAATTAAAATTTTCGTTTCATACCCGGCTCAGGCGGCAGATTCGCCGCCTGACCGCCCCTCCCCTATCTATATGGGGGCGTACTGGTTTCGACGGGGGCAGTGAGGCCGGAATAGCGGGCCGTGGCGCCTGACCACGATAAAACGGGCAACTTTTAAAATTAACTGACAACGAAAACGTTGCTCTGGCAGCCTAATTAGGCCGCCCATCCGCCCCGGAAGGACCACGAGCCGGGTTCGGGTGTGATGATAGTGGTGACCGTGCGTACGGTAAGCTTTGCCCGTACCATGCATCATGAAGCTACCAATTCCCGTAGGGTGTTTGTTCCCGCCGGGTTGAGGGAAGGTAAATAACAAACTGCGCCCGGAGAAGTTCCCGTCAAGCTGCTTTCGGACGGGGGTTCGATTCCCCCCGCCTCCACCATATTAAGGAACAAACTTTCATACAAAAACAGCCTTCCGATTTGGAGGGCTGTTTTTGTATCTATGCCAGGAAAGCCTGATACTATGGGCCTTTCCGGGCTTTTTCTGTTTTCTGTGAGCTTGGCAATACATCTCGCCAGCGGGCCTGCCCTTGGTATGGCGGCTTGGTAGGCGCTTGGAAGCCCACTTTTGCACCCCCTCCGGCCCATAGTAATAAGGAAATGAGGAAACGCTAAAAAGTGTCCGCCCCCAACCAGCGCCTCATATCCCATATAGAACAATTTAGCGGGAACCTTCGCGGCTCCCGCTTTCTTTATTTTATGCCCGCTCGACAGGCTCTCCGCAATCCCCGCAGATTACATTGACCTCCCGCGTTGCCCGGATGATGGTGTCGCAGCAAGAGCAGGCATATTTGATACTGCGGTTCTTGGATTTTTTGCTCCCGCCTTTGGTGGTGCCTCCACCGGTAAGCGGCTGGCGTTGATTTTATCCTCGCCCAAGGTTTCCCTGATCCATGCCTCCGCCCCCGGGGCCAGCATCGTTACTGTCCATCCGTATTTGTCGTGCTTCTCAATGTGCAGGCCATGGGCCTCGGCGGTAGCTTTGAATTTCAGGTTATGGTAATAGCCATTGTTGCTTACGTCTTGGATGCTGTGAACCAGATTATAGAGATGCGTCATTTCATGTAAAAGCGTGGCGGCCAGCTTGAAAATAGGCCGGTCAAGATACTCAGCGCAAAGATTGGTTTCCCGGTATTTCTCACCGCTGGCGTACAGATTTCATTGATACTACACCAGCCGTAAGCCCCACGCCCTCCGTCCGGGGATACGGTGATCGCCGGGCGAGTCAATTCATTATCATAGAAATGCTCGTTGAACAGGTCGAACATTTCCTCGGTTTTCTTTACGATTTCAGATATTTGCAGCATGATTGCGTCCTCCTCAAAGATATGTTTTATTTCTGTGAGTGACAGATTACACACCACATGTGGAAAACAAGTTTTTTGATAATAGAGTAACTTTTGTTTCCAAACTAATAAAAATAGTAAATAAGAAAAACATTTCACTTAAAGCAAGGCAGGCCAGTTCCCTGCCCAAATAGGCCAACCTGCTTTGTGTGGATTGGCCCATTATGAAAGGCTTGCCCTTTTCAAAAAATATGGTACAGTTCCTAACATCCCTCTTGACACTCACGTTACGTCATAGTGTATGCTATATGAAACAAGAAAGGAATGTGGCTATATGAAATTAAGTTGTGTACGTTCGGATGCTGTCTACAAAAAAATCATGGAGGCTCCCGTAGAAAAGAAAAACGACATTTACCGGTATGAACTGATGATGCCCTTTAAGGGCAAGTGGGACTGTTATCAAATTCCCATGAAGTCAGCTACACCCAATGGCTATGATATTATTATGGCAAGCGATATGCTGGGCTTGATCTCCCCCACAAAGGTAGATCAGCCACAAAAAGCAAATATTGAAAGCCTTTCTTCGGATCGGCTATGGGCATCTTGTAAGCAATCCATTCAGAAATCCCTAGAATGTTTTTTGAACAATGGGATTGAACTTCCAGTTAGCGAGTATTTATTTACAGTTCTATTGGCAAACGCTGAAAGCCCCTATATCACTCTGAATGAAGGATATTGCGGTGATGGCGGGATTCCGGGGTATATCATGGCGTGGCTAATCCCCCATGAATTTACACTGACTCGCCTTCCTGTTGCGCTGGCCCACGAAGTAAATCATAA
>UREY01000027.1 GCA_900546915.1 uncultured Eubacteriales bacterium | reverse complement strand
ATAACCACAACGTTATCCGAGTGATTGAGAACAAGGCAATCTAACGGCTTGCCTACTCAACACAAAGGAAAATCTAATGTTGTGCATAAATACACGGCTCTACTGCGCCGACAGCAAGACGCAATTGGTGGAGATCGACCCGGTCACAGCAGAGGCCGCCGTCTTGCAGACGCTCCCCTTTGCCAGCGTCGGCCTGTATACCAGACCGGAAACGCAGCAAGGCGCTTTGCAGCCCACCGATCAGGTCGCCGGTGTTACGCTGAATGAAAGCAGCATCCGCCTCATGGCCGGGGAAGCCAAGCAGCTGCAGGCCAAGGTGCTGCCCTGGACCATCACCAACTCCCAGGTCACCTGGACCAGCTCCGATGCGTCTGTGGCCAGCGTAGACCAGTCCGGCCGGGTCACCGCCAACGCGCCGGGCAGCGCCGTCATCACTGCCGCCGCCGTGTTGGATCCCAGCAAGACCGCCTCTTGCACCGTGGAGGTCTTCACCATCCAGCAAAACCTGAACGCCTTGATCTGGGATGAGGAAGGCTCCGTCTGGTGGAGCGAGTTTACCACGGACCAGCTCCCCAGCTACACCAAGCTGACCGAAGAGCCCTACAGCCTGCCGCTGACCTCCGTTGCCTATGGCCCGGACGGGCTGCTCTACGCCGCCACGCTGGATACGGAGACCGTGACCTCCCAATATTATCAGATAGACGAGAAAACCTGGACGGCCACTGCCATCGGCGACTCTGAAATCGGCTATATGGACCTGGCCTACGCCCCCCATCTGGGTGAAGACGGCGTTATGCTGGCCGTTTATGGTCAAAATATCGTTCTGATCGATCCCGACACCGGCAATTACTTCGGCGGCTGGAACTGGTACGGAGGCGCAAATCTGGTGGGCATCGCCTATTGCGAATCCACCTACGATGAGGAAGCTCAAGTCAATCGGGACTGCTTCTTCCTCATTGACGCCGACGGCAACGTGTATTACGACGCATTTTCCTACGTAAACGGCGAGTACCAGGATATTCTGGGCGCTCAGGGCCGCTTGGGCAACCTGGGCTTCTCAACGGATACTCCTTACTTCAGCTCGGCCTATTTTGACGGACAATATCTCTTCTGGAGCAAATACACCCAGTCGGAAGACCGCTCGCGGCTGATTGTATGGGACTGCACCGGTTCCGGCCTGGTGCACGACCTGGGGACCTTCGACGCCAGCGTGTGGCCGGTGGGCGGCCTGTTCCAGCTGGGCAAAATCCCCACCGGGCGCGCCGACACCAACTACAGCGCCCTCCTGGAAGACGCCGTTGGAACTCCCAGCCTCGCCCCGGAGGAGCTGGACACCATGGAGCTCCGGGCAACCTCCGGCGGTCTCCAGTCCGCCGCCCTCCCGCAGGACGACGGCCGCAGCCGGACCGCTCAGGCTTCCCCCATTGCCATTCAGGAAGACGGCACCGTCACGGTAGCGCTTACCGCCCCGGCGGACACCACCAACGGCCGGCTTCGCGTCACCTATGATCAGGAGAAGCTCACCTTCCTCCGGGCCGAAAGCGGCCTTGCCGCCACCGCCCAACGGCTGCAGGACGGCGTCCTGGAATTTGCCTATGCCGATCAGGAACCAGTCTCCTCTCTGCTTCTGTTGACCTTCCAGGCCAAGCCGGGAGCCATCGGGCAGACGCAGCTGCAAATTCTAACCACCGAGCGCAACGACAACGACGCACTTGCGTTGACGGAAACCCTGGACATTTCCCTGTTCCATGCCTGCTACGCAAAGCTCTTCCAGGATGTCAACCTGAACGCATGGTATCACGAATCCATTGATTTTGTGGTTTCTCAGGGTCTGATGACAGGCGTAGCCGCCGGTCATTTCCGGCCGGACGGCGAGCTGACCCGCGCGCAGCTGGTGACCGTTCTGTACCGCATGGCCGGGGAGCCGGAAACGGAAGAACGCACCCCCTTCCAGGATATTTCGGAAGGCCGCTTCTACACAGACGCGGTGGCATGGGCCTATGAAACCGGCATCGCCAAGGGCGTGACCGACACCAAGTTTGCGCCCAACACTTCGGTCACGCGGGAGCAAATGGCGACCTTCTTTGCACGGTACGCCGCTTTCTCCGGCAATCCGGTCGAGCCGACCGGCGACCTGTCCACCTTTGCAGACAGTGCACGGGTCAGCCCCTTCGCCCTGGAGTCCATGCGCTGGGCAGTGGCACAGGGCCTGATCCAAGGCACCAGCGCCACCACCCTCTCTCCCAAGAACCATACCACCCGCGCACAGGCTGCCGCTGTACTCATGCGTTTCTGCCAAGCGTTTGCCTGATTTTCCCTCATACCCCGGCACGGCCCTTCGCCGTGCCGGGGCATTGCCTTTCCCCCTTGTGATATAGAGAAGAGAATAGGGATTCGGCATGATCCATGCGTTGCCGAAAGGGAACTATGGAGCATACAGACCGGAGCAGGAAACGGCCCCTATGGGAAACCCATAGGGGCCGTTTCCTTCAGAAAGGAGAAACCTGAGGAAGCACTCAGAAGTTTTTGGAAAGAATCGTCAGGAACTTGGCCATTTGCGCCCGGGTTACCGGGTTCTTAGGACCAACCTTCCCGTCGCCGTAGCCCTCCAGGAAGCCCTCCGCCGTCGCCCAGGCCATGGCTTCCCGGGCAAACTGGGAAATCCGATCGGAATCCTGGAAGACGTTCAGGTCTCCGCCGTCCATGGTCTCCTGCTCCAGGATCAGAGTCACATACCGGTACAGGAAGGTCACCGCCTGCTCCCGGGTGACCGCAGTCTCCGGCGCGAAGCGGGTGTCCGTCACGCCCTTGGCCAGGCCCACATCCTGGGCCCAGGCAATGGCCTTGGTGAAGTACCGGTTCTCCGGCACGTCCGTGAAGGTGGCGGGCTCCGTCACCTCCGGCTCTCCCGCCAGACGGTACAGGGTGGTCACCAGCATGCCCCGGGTCAGGGTGGAATTCGGTGCAAACCGGCTGTCCGAAACGCCGTTCATGAGGCCCCGGGCAATGACATAGTCGGTATACTCGTGATACCACCGGTTGATGTCCAGGTCCTGGAAGGTTTTGCTGCAGCAATCCGCGCCGCCGTCGCAGGTCTCGTAGGTGATCTTTTCGCTGCCCACAATCCAGGCGTCCTCTGTGATGGTGAGATTGGCATTGGGGGCCACGACCAGGGAACCCTCGATGGTGAGCTTGCCGTCGATGGTCACGTCCCCGGTGACGGTGACGGTGGTACCGGCGGGAATGACGGAACCGTCGTTAAAGGGAATGTCGGTCTTGCCGTCCCAGCACACCGTGGGCAGCTTTTCCAGGTCGGCGTACTCCACCACCAGATTTCTCTGGCTGTTGAGGACCGCCACAATGTCCGCATCCGGCCGGAAGGCGTTGTAGCCCAGCCTGCTCAGCTTGCCGTTCAATTCTACATACCGGGGACCCACCCAATACTGGGCGGTGTAATCCTCGTTGTAGACATAAGCGCCAAAGGCGCCGCGGCCGATGTATTCCAGATTCTCCGGCAGATCGATGGTCTTCAGATCCAGCGCGGCGAAAGCGTTGTCGTCGATATAGGTCACACTGTCCGGCAGCTCCACGGAGGTCAACGAGGTGCAGTCCTGGAATGCGTTGAGGCCGATGCGCTGCAGGGTAGAGGGCAGGGTCAGAGACGTTGCATTGTAGCAGCCTGTAAACGCATAATCGCCGATCTCGGTGAGCCCCTCGCCCACAACAATGGCGCCGTGCTGGTTTCCGGAAAAGGCGCAGTCATCCATAAATTCGATGGTGCCGGGAATTTCCAGAACCAAATCCTTGTTAAACTCCAGGCCGATGGACTTGCCGTCCCAGCCCATATAACCCATGGCCTGATGGCCCACATTCTCCAAATTCTGGGGAATGTTCACCTCGCAGACATTGAACATCTGGTCAAAGGCCCGCTCGCCCAGGTCGGTCAGGGTATCCGGCAAATGGAGCTTGATGACGCTCTGATTCTGGAAGAATACCCTGTCGATGACGCTGGTGACGGTATAGGTCCGGTCGTCGCCCTCACAGTAGACCTCGGCGGGCATGGTGATCTCCGTCTCCCCGGTCTGGTCGTTGAAGCCGATCACCTGCACCTCGGTATCGGAGATGGGCATGTAGGAGAAGGTGCCGTCGGTGAAGGACACGCCGTTGTAGCCGGTGTAGGGCACGCCGTCCAGGAGGATCTCCTGGCCGTAGCCGCTGCGCCGCAGGGCCGTGGCAGCCGCCTCGGTCTGCACCTGCATCACCGGCGCCTCGCCCAGGTCCACATTCCAGGTGTGGAAGGCGGCCTTGCCCACAGACGTCACCCCGGCGCCCAGGCGGATGGTCTCCACTCCGGCGGCGTAAATGTAGGCGTTGGCGCCAATGGTTTCCACGGAGTCCGGGATGTCGACGGTCTTCATATTGGTGAGCCAGGCGAAGGCCCAGTCGTCAATCTCCGTCACCGTGTCCGGCAGGGTGATCCGCTCCAGGCCGGAGCCGTAGAAGGACGCGTTTCCAATTTTGGTCAAGCCCTGGGGCAGGCTGATACGCTTCAAAGACGTGCAGTTCCAGAAAATGCCCTCCGGCGTTTCCTTCATATTCCCGGGCAGCTCCACATAGGACAGGTTCTTACAGCCGTAGAAAATATGCTCCCCGTATTCCGTGACGCTCTCCGGCAGGGAGAGGGACTTCACCGTGGATTGATAAAAGGCCTTGTTGCCGATGTGGGTCAGGCCCTCCGGCAGGTCCAGGGTGTCGATCTTGGCTTGGTAGAAGGCGAAATCTCCAATCCACTTCAGATTTGCCGGCACCCGGTCAAACTCTGTAGCAATAAAGGTGTTGAACGCATAGGTGTCCACGTACTCCAGAGAGTCCGGCAGGGAGACCTTGGCCAGCTTCATACACATGAAGAATGCAGCATATCCCACATCCGTAACGCCCTCCGGGATGGTCACCGAGGTAATCCCCTGGTTATTCCGAAATGCCTGATACCCAATGGAGGTCACGCGGAAGGTCTTTCCGCCGTACTCCACGGTGGAAGGAATGACCACGTCGCCGGTCAAATCGGCATAGTTGGCGTCATAATCCGTGGCCTTACTCTGGTCCTCGATCAGCTGCACCTCGTCGTAGCCAACCACCTTCCAGAAGAAGCCGTCCTGGGTCTGGAAGCGGTCGTTGAGCTCCGGCGCCTCGCCGTAGGTCAGGAGCACCGGCGTCCCCTTGCCCACGATCACTCTGGCGTAAGCCGTCAGGCCGGAGACCGCCGTGGCCGTAATCATGGTCTCGCCGTCGGCAACGCCGGTGACCATACCGCTGTCGTCCACGGTTGCGATGGACGGATCCTGAGAGCTCCAGGTGAGCTTTGTGCCCGCCATGCGCTCAGGTTTAATGGAGATCGCAGCCTGTTTGCTCTCTCCCACTGCCAGGGACAGGCTGTCCAGGGTCATGCTCTGGGGGCCGATGTCCACAAAGATCAGATTTTCGTTCAGGGCCGCGTCCTCCAGCAGGAGGCCCACCCGGCCGGGGTTCTTACCGTCGGCCGACAAGGTAGCGGCCAAATCGGTCACATCAAAGGTAATCCGGACGGTTTGCCCCGTCTCCGAAACGGCGGCAAATTCTTCCTGGGCGATGAGGTAATAGTACTCCTGGGTACTGTCAATGACCCGCAGGCGCTTCAGGTAGAAGTTATCGGACGCCAGGCAGGTCAGCATGACCTTGCCGTCCTCCTCGTACAGCTGGACATCGTCGATGGCAGGCTGGGTGTTGTCCAGGTAGAACCGGAAGGACTTGGTCTGCTCCTCCTCCCCGCCGTTGGGGGTCGCCCGAAGGGTATAGGTGTACCACTGGCCGTCGGGAGCCCAATCGCCGACGTTGTTCTCGCCGTCCTTCATCAGCCGGCCGTTCCAGCCGGGGGTGTACAGGATCGCCGTATACTGGATGCCGGTCATGGTGGCGGCTCCGTAGGTTTTGCGCAGCATCCCCAAATCGCCGGTGTCGTAAACCACGTTACCGGCCTCGTCGGTAATCACTTCCTCCAGGTGGTCCACATTTCGCAGCAGGCTCACCCGGGCCACCAGCTGCCGGTTGGCCCGCCGGGGCGCGAAGGCCAGCCGGGATTCGTCGTAAGCGCCGGTTTCGGTATCCACCCCCAGGAAGTAGCCGTAGCCGGAGTTGTCGATGTCGGCCAGAGCGGTGCCCAGCATATTCTGGGTCTCGCCGGGATCCCCGTCGAAGACGTCCAGAGAGCCCCAATCCCCATAGAAGCCCAGGAAGGGAACGCTCAGAGAAACACCGCCGGCATCCTCCGCAGTCAGGAAGGTGAAGCCCTCCACATAGGATCCATTGGGGAAATTCTCGTCTAAGTACGCCTTACCGGACGCGGTCAGGGCAATGGTCACGGTGAAGGTGGCCGTGCCGTTGGCGGCCACGGTGAGCTTGCCGCCGGTCAGCCCGGTGTAGGTCACGTCTACCTCATCGGCAGACAGCCGCTTTTCGGAATTGGCCACGTAGCAAACCCCGTCCAGCTCTGTGATGGTCTCCACCAGCGCAGCGGTGTCCAGAGAATAGGTCTTGGCCGAATCGGTCAGGTTGTGTACCGTGGCGGTGTAGGTATACGCGCCGTCCCGGCTGGAGCCCACCTCCGCCTTGGGCCGGTCGGAGCCCTCCACAGACAGGTACGCCCCGGAGACAATGGCGTTATACACATTGGCCACACCGGCGCCCTGGCGGCGGACGGAGAAATAGGTGCCGCTGCCGTTGTCCAGAGAGGGAACGGCGGTGGACATCAGCAGGCTGTTGGCCAGCTCGCCCAGCTCCCGGTTGGACAAGCCGGGATCAGTCTCCCGGAGATACTGCCGCAGGACCGCCGCCTCGCCGGCCATATGGGGCGTGGCCATGGAGGTGCCGGACATGCTTTCATAGCCGCCGCCAATGACGGAGGAATAAATCAGGCCGCCCGGCGCGGAGATCTCCGGCTTAATCGTCAGATTGGGGGCCGGGCCGATGCTGCTGAAGGAGCTGATCTGCCATCCGGTGGGGTTCTCCGCCTTGCCGTAATAGTCGGCGGAGAAGCTGACGGTTTGGGTCCCGGCAGCCAGCATCGCCTCGCCCGCTTCCTTTGAAACGCCGATGACGGGGATGGTTTCCTCCGTCAGAGCCGCCACAAAGGGGCCCTCATTTGTGTTGTTGTAGATGATAGCAGCCACAGCGCCGACAGCGGCGGCGTTGGCGGCCTTCACGTCAAAGTTGATGGTTCCCCGCTGGATCAGCGCCACCTTGCCCGTGAGGTCCAGGCCCTCAAAATCGGCCTCCTCGCCCAGGCCGGGCACCGCCACATACTCCAGCGTCTGCCCCTCCATGGTGCTGAGGATGTTGTAGGAGGTCTGGGTGTTGTAATCGGCGGCGTCATCGTAGGCATACCGGGAGCCGTCGGCCAGCTGAATGTGATTTTTGAAGTAGCCCACGTTGTCCACGGAAGCCACACTGACAGCCGCCTTCAGCGTCGAGGGAGAAGCCACAATGGCGCTGTCCGGATACTGGGCCAGGGTCAGCTGGGTTCCGGAAGGGTTATAGTATGTGGAGGAAGTCTCGTTGCCGGCGGCGATCATCACATTGATGCCGGCCTCCTCCGCCCGGGTATACACGCCGGAATAGGTGAGATAGCCGTCCGTCTCCTCCTCGTCCTCATCGCCGTACTCGGTAAAGCCGGCGGGCGAGCCCAGGGACAGATTCACCGCATCGGCGCCCAGCTTCACGGCGTCGTCCAGACCGGCCAGGATGATATCGTCGCCGGTGGAGCCGGAATTATCGGCAAAGATCTTCATGATCATCAGCTGAGCATTGGGCGCCACGCCCCGGAAATCGTCCCCGTTGTTGCCGGCCACCGTACCGGCCACATGGACGCCGTGGGATTGGCCTACCGCCTCGGCATCGGTATCACCATTTGCATAGTCATAGCCGAAGGGGGCCTTTTCATTGATGTACACCTCGTCCACATTGCTTACGCCGCAGGACAGCTTGCTTTGCAGCATCCCGGCAATGTCGGCTTTGCTGTACTTGCCGTTTTCCGGCATGACGGAGAAGGCCTCATGGTCTTCGTCAAAGCCCGTGTCCAGGACGGCCACAATGGTGCCCGTGCCGTCATAGCCCAGGGTATTGGCCTCGTCGGCGCCCACCATCCCGGCAGAGCTGCTCATGGAGATGGTGTACTCATCCTCGCCGTAGGTGGTGGGCAGACTGTACTGCTCAGCCACGAAGATGCGCTTGACTCCGTCGATCTGCCGGGCCTCGGCAATATCGCCGTAGGGCAGCTTCATGGAGAAACCGTTGAGTACCGTGGTATAGGAGTACTCCAGGTCGGAAACGCCGTTGACAGACTGGGTGGAAACGGCGCCGCTGATGGCCCGGATTTTTCCTTTGATTCTCTCCTGGGCCGCCCGCAGATCCTGCTCCAGAGCCCGGCCCTGGGCGGAGGCTGCGAAGACCTCCACGTCGCCGGAGGCCCGGGTCAGAAGCGGCTGCTCCTCCAGCTCCACGATCACCGTCACAACGTCGCTGTCTTGATACAGAACGCTCTCGTCGGAGATCCGACTGCCGTCATCCTCGGAAAGCGTCCCTTCATCCGGCTGGAGCACAATTTCCCGGTCCGCCGGGGCCAGGTTTTCCTTTGTGGTCCATTGCGCGGCGATCCCGTCCTCCGCCGCCTGCGCCGCCGGGGCGAAACCCAGGCCGGTGGCGAACAGAGAGAGGACCAGCAAACATGCCAATAGTCTCTTCTTCATGGTCTGTCTTCCTTTCTTTTGAGCTGAATTTTTGCGAATGGGAATTCGCAGTAAAAGTATTCTAGCACGGCAAATCGAAAAACGCAATACCTATTTTCATTTTTGTCGAAGTTTTTTTTGATTTTTATAAAACCAGAAACGCGGAAATCAGCGAGAATTGTCATTCCCAGCGCCGATTTCCTGCATTATTTTCCATTTTTCGTGGCTTTTCTGGAATTTTTTAAAATTTCTGCTATTCTGCTTCTTATTTAATTTTCGATATGCATCATTTTTTCAGGGCTTGACACCGGCAAAAATTCCCGTTACAATATGATTGTTTGATCCGAATCGAAATAGCGGAGAGAAAAGGGGTATCCTATGGACGTTCATTTTTCTGACTGGATCTGCCCGGAGGCAGAGTGTATTTTTTTGCTGGAACGCCGTTTTCGCCCGGAGGCGGACGCCCAGCACAACATCGAGGAAATCCGGCACTATCTCTCGGACCGATACGACATTCCCATGTTTGAATTGGAGCCCCTGCTGCAGCCTTTGCTGGAGGTCGAGAGTTATGTAAACTCCAATCTTTCTGTCCAAGAAGACCGCCTTCGCTTCTTCTTTGCAGCCCGCAGCAACGGCACCACCTCCCTGGCCTGGCCTCTGTATGACGCCCTGAAATCCGGCATCCGCTACGGCCGCCTCCAGGAGGAGGAAAAGCTAGGCGCCATCCGACAGACCATCAGCCGCTTTCTGGACATTCCGGAGAGCGCCCTGCGCCACGTCTGCCGGTTGGACGACCTTATCCGGTATCTGCTGAAAAGCGGCTGCACGGAAGACGTCAAATGGGTCTGTACCGCCCTGTATTATTCCATGGACGATTATCTGGAGGAGCTGGACGTCATTCTCCGCAAAGCCACCGGCCTGTTCCTGGAGCATTTGCCCGACGTCGCGGGGCTGTGCCGCCAAGCCGCCGTTTTTGCCCGGGATCAAATTGGAGACGATCCATGCCGCGTATTTTCCAATTTAAATGTCGCCGCACAGCCGGATGTGGTCACGGTTTTTCCCTTCCTCATGGGCTTTCACGGCCTAAGCTGGAACTTTACCGGCAATCAAATCTATTTCGGCGTTTATTATGAAGCGCTCACCGCCTTAATCGAAAAATACTCCGACCAGTCCGCCAACCTGGTCAGCCGCCTGAAGTCCATGGGCGACAAAAGCCGCCTGGCGATTCTCAAAGCCCTGAAGGGCGGCGAATGCAACGGGCAGGACATCGCGGAAAAAATCGGTCTGGCTCCTGCCACCGTTTCCCATCACATGAATCTGCTCACAAACGAGGGCTTCGTCACTACCTCCAAGCGGGGGACCAGCACCTATTACCGCCTGAATCCGGAATCCCTGCGCCGCTTTCTGCAGGAGCTGGAGCACTGTCTTCTGTAATTGCCCCATATGGGGTGCAAAAATGCGGATTTTTCTTGACATTTCCGGAAAAATCCGGTATACTGTTTGGGCCTGTGATTTGACAGGCATCCTTGCCGCCGTAGCCGCGGCGGCCAAAAGTCCAAAAGGAGGTGCAAAACATGGCTAAGATTTCCGCCAAGTACAAGGTGATCTACATCATCGACCCCGCTGTGGGCGAGGAAGGGATCGCCGCTCTTGTGGAAAAGTTCAAGGCGATGGTAGAAGCGGAGGGTACGATTGTCAGCCTGGATGAGCTGGGCAAGCGCCGCCTGGCTTACCCCATCAACGATCTGCCCGAGGGCTACTACGTCCGGATGATCTGCGAGTGCAAGCCCCAGTTCCCCGCTGAGCTGGACCGGGTGCTCAACATCACCGAAGGCGTCATCCGCCACATCATCACCGACGAAGAGGTGTAAGGAGGCTCACCATGCTGAATCACATTGTTCTCATGGGCCGCCTGACCCGGGACCCGGAGCTTCGCCGCACCGGCACCGGAATCGCCGTGGCGTCCTTTTCCATCGCGGTCGACCGGGATTTCGGTTCCAAGGAAACCGGCGAGAAGGAAACGGATTTCATCGACATCGTAGCCTGGCGCAATACGGCGGAGTTTGTCTCCAAGTATTTCACCAAGGGTCGCATGGCCGTCGTTTCCGGCAGGCTCCAAATCCGCAACTGGAACGACAAAGACGGCAACAAACGCCGCAGCGCCGAGGTCGTTGCGGATAACGTCTACTTCGGCGACAGCAAGCGGGACAGCGAATCCGGCGGCAGCTATGCCTCCGGCAGCAGTTACGGCGGCAACAATTACGCCGCCGGCAGCAGCTATTCCGCCCCGGCGGCCCCCAGCTACGCCGCGCCGGCCAGCGCGCCTGCGTCGGATTTTGCCATGCTGGAGGACGATGACGCCCAGCTGCCGTTCTAAGGCTTTTCCAAAAGAGAGTTTACAAAAAAGGAGGATTATCATGGCTAACGATCGTGCCCGTCCCCGCAAGCGGAAAAAGGTATGTAACTTTTGCGTGGACAAGATGACTCACATCGATTATGAAGATACCGCAAAGCTCCGCCGTTACCTGTCTGAGCGCGGCAAGATTCTGCCCCGCCGGACCACCGGTACCTGCGCTGCGCATCAGCGCCAGCTGACCGTCGCCATCAAGCGCGCCCGTCAGATCGCTCTGCTGCCTTACGTGGCGGATTAATCCAACAAAGCTCAGGGCCGCAGCACATGCTGCGGCCCTTTTTGTCTGTGTTCATGGATATGGTATTATTTCCCGGCAGCCTTCTGCAGGCGGACGTCCCGGCCCACAAAGGCCACCAGCCGGTAGCTGCCCAAAAGCCGGGAGGCAATCTGGGGGCTGTAGCGCAGGGCAATCTCATCGGATTGCAGATTGGTGGAGACCACCGTAGGACGGCCCGCCAGCAGCCGGTCGTTCAGAACGGTGTACAGCGCGGAGCTGACAAACTGGGTGGTAAGCTCCGTCCCCAAATCATCAATCAGCAGCAGGTCGCAGGCGGTATACTTCTCCGCCCGGTGTCTGGCCTCCTGGGAGTCGGAAAATTTCGCCTCCTCCAGGCGCTGAAACAAGTGCACCGCCGTCTCATACACCACGCTGTAGCCGCCGTCGGCCACCGCCCTGGCAATGCAGGCGGACAAAAAGGTCTTCCCCAGGCCCGGATTCCCGTTGAGCAGGAGATTGCCGGACTTCAGGGTGAAGCTTTGGGCGTACCGCCGGCAGGTCTGCAGCGTCCCGGCCATCACCGCCCGGGGGCTGACGCCCAGATTGGGGTCCGGCTGATCGGAGTAATAGCTCAGCTGGAAGCCCTCAAAGGTCTCTCTGGCCGCTCCCGTCAGAAGGGTCAGCTCCTTTTTCTGCTCCTGGCGGCACAGCTCCCGGAGACACTCACACATTTGCGAGCCCACATAGCCGGTGCCGCCGCAAACGGCGCAGACCGGCGCGTCGTCCAAAAAGCCCTCTTCGAAGTTGTCTTCAATCAGCCGCTCCCGCTCCGCCTGCAGCGCCCGGTTTTCTTGGCGAATGCGGTCAAACTCCGCCTGGGCCTGTCCGCCTTGCTGAAACACCGTTCGGGCCGCCTGGGCCATGGTAAGCCGGAGGGCGCGGTCAATCTCCGCCAGCCGGGGAACCTGGCGGTACGCCCGGCGCAGGTGCTCGGCGTTCTCCGCCTCCCGCTCCGACCTGGCTTGGGCCAGACGCTCCCGGGCCCGGCGCAGCACCTCTCCTGAATATGCCATAGGCTATTCCTCCTGTTCCTGCTCCCGCAGCATGCGGGCAATGGCCTCCCGCTCCATCTGTCCCAGGGCGGCGGTCCCCGCCTGCACCCGCTGGGCCTGAGGAGCCGGCTTTTTATCTCCGGCCTGAATCTGGGCCCCGGTATGTAGGTTCTGCTGGTGCCAGCTCTGCAGGATCTTATTCATGTACGGCCATTTCAGCCCGCCGGTGTTCAGGCAAGTCCTTTCATAAGCCAGCTGCAGCGCCTCGGAGTCAAAATCCATATCCAGCCAGGCCTGCGCATACCGCTCCTCCGCCGGCGTCAGATTCCGGCCGGAGATCTGCAGCATGCGCATCAGGGCCGCCATCCGGGTATGTCTGGCATTCTGGGCCTGCATATAGGCGGCTGCCTCTTCCAGGGTATTGATCCCCTGCTCCGCCCAAATGTAAGCCTCCTTCTCGATCATACGCAGAGAGGGATTTCGATTGGAGCCCCGGCGGCGCATGCGTTCCTTGCAGTAGCACACCAGCATACTCACCACCTCGGCAGGCAAATCCAGGTAGTTCCGGAAGGAGAGCAGGATTTTCAGCTCCTCTGTGGTGAGAATCCGGCCCAAGGTCCGCTGCACCTCCCCCACCAGCAGGCGGAATTCGTCGCTGTGGTTCATGGCTTGGGTCACATCCTCCTCGGTGTACTGGGGCGGCTGGTGGGCCGGACGCAGCAAGGCGCTCTCCTCCGGCCACAGGCCCAGCTGCCGCAGCGTGGCAGCCGCACAGGAGTACCGGGCCTGTCCCATCCCCAGGGCGGTCTCCGCTTCCTGGAGGGAGTTCCCGCATTGCAGATACAAATGCAGCAGCACAGCGTCCCCGCTGCCTGCACAGAGCAGCTTATGAATTTCCGTTTGGGATAAGGTCAGGTCCTTGGTGTTCATGGCAGTCCTCCGTGGCCATCCGGCAAAAAACCGGTCATTCCGGTGGTAGGAATGACGCGGCGAAAAAGCAGATCTTTCAGCAGGTTTCCCCCTGTTCTCCCTCATTATACCACACCCCGCCCCCAGACACAACCCGGGCCGGTTCAGAAGAAACCACAAAAAATCGGGAGGTTTTTTGATAGGCTACTGTATCTGGTGGTTCGCCCGGTCTGGCGGCACAACGTACCGGCCCTCTGCGTCTGAAGCAGCCCGGAACTCGCCTGCCTGCCCTTTCTCAACCGGACCAGGCGGGCGCCGTTAAAATTTGTTCCGAAGGGCAGAAATCCCCGCCTCCAGCGCCCCGGCGGCAGCGGGACCCAGGGCTTCCGTCAAAAGGCGGTATTCGTCCAGGCCCCCCTGCCCGTGGGGCACCGCGTAGGCGCCTGCGTCGGAGCCCGGCGCCACCAAGCCCCCCATATCGTGAAACCAAGAGACACGCTCCTGGGCGGCCGCCAGAATCCGGCGCACCGCATCCTCCGGATAGCGGCCCGTTCCCCGGAGATTCCCCACGGTGGCCAGGGTGGGAACCCAGATCACACCGGCCTCCGCCATCGCGGCCAAGGCCTCCCGATGCAAATACGCCCCGTGCTCCACAGAGTCCACTCCGGCCGCTGCGGCAGCCAGAACCGCATCCGTGCCGTTGGCATGGGCCATCACCGCCAGGCCCGCCTGGTGGGCCGTTTCGATCATGATCCGAATCTCCTGCCCGTCCAGGGGTTCTTCCGTGAGGACGCCGAACCGGTTCAAATCCATCAGGCCGGAAATCATAATTTTGATGAAATCCCCTCCGGCATCCCGCACCGCTCGGATCAGCGCCCGGTACGTCTCCCAGCTGTCAAAGCCCCGGCCGATGAAGCCGCCGTAATGGCCCCGCTTGTAAATGGGAAAGACCGGCGTCCGGTATGTGATGCCGTACTCCGCCGCCAGCGCCCGGGCCCGGAGTCCTACCCCCCAGCGGTCCCCGCCGTCCCGCAGGTACACAAAGCCCAATTCCCGGTAGCGCGCCAGTCGGCGGCGAATCAGGTCCTCCCGGGGGCCGTCCCCATGGGCCGCAATGGCGTCTTTGTAGTAAACGCCGTCCAAGACCATATGGATGTGGCAGTCTGCGTACATACCATCGCCTCCCCTCACTGCCGGATAAACAGAACGCCCAGAGTCCCCGGGCCGCAGTGACAGGAGACCGTGCAGCCGGCAGAGGTCTCATAGACCTCCTGAAAATGGCCGTATTGCTGCGCCGCAGTCCGAACCGCCTCCAGACAATCCGGTTCCACCGGCGTATAGGTGATAAAAAGCCGGTCCCGCCGCAGCTCCGGACGGCCGTCCAGCCGGTCCTTCACATAATGGGCCAGGCATTTGGCAAAAGAACCCCGATATTTCTTTACCACCTGCATTTTTCCGTCCCGCACCTCAATGCACGGCTTTAAATTCAAAAGATTGGCCCCCAGAGCCGTCACGGCGGAGCAGCGTCCGCCCTTGACCATGTAATCCAGCCGGCTCAGCAAAAAGCTGGCCTCCACGCGGCCGGTCAGCTCCTCCAGCTCCCGGCAGAGCTGGTCCAGGCTGGTGCACCGCTCCCCCAACCGGCAAGCCTCCAGGACCACATGCCCCTGTCCTGTGGACAGGTTGCGGGAATCCACCACACGCACATAGGGGAATTCCGCTGCGGCGAGGCAGGCGTTTTGGTAGCAAGTGGAAAACTCCCCGCCAATCGTAATATGAACCAATCCGTCGCAGGACCCGGCGTAGCGGGAAAAAAGAGCTTGGTACTCTCCCACGCTCACGGCCGCCGTGGAGCACAAGCTCCCACCGGCGGCCACATGCATAAAAATATCCCGGGGTGTGATGGTCACGCCGTCTGCAAACGCCTGCCCGTCCTTGATCACGGTCAGCGGAGCCAGGGTCACGTCATAGCGCGCCAAAAGCTCCGGCGACAGGTCGCAGGTGCTGTCGGCAGTTACTTTCACCTTCATGTTTTTCCCTCACCTTTCAGCAAAATTCCAAGTCCTCTTTTAGTATACCTGGTTTTTCCCCCGTGTCAACGGGACAACCTTGCGAAATTGCCGGGGGCGTGGTATAGTGAGGATGCCGTTATGCGGCGCCGATTCTGAAATACCGGAGGAAAGCCAGATGAATCACGGTGAAATTGCCGATGCCAGATTCCACGAGGGCTGCAACTGCGCCCAGGCGGTGTTTACCGCATTTTGCGACGTAACGGGCCTCTCCCGCCCGGAGGCCATGCGGCTGTCCTCTTCCTTCGGCGGCGGCGTGGGCCGGATGCGGGAGATCTGCGGCGCTCTGTCCGGGGCCTTTCTGGTCCTGGGGTGGCTGTACGGCTACGAGGAGCCGGGCGACGATTCCGTCAAAGCCGCCCACTACGCCCGGGTCCAGGAGCTTGCCGCCGCTTTCCGAAAACAAAACGGCTCCATCGTCTGCCGGGAGCTGCTCCAAAACCCGGACAGCAGCGCCGTTCCGACGCCGCGAACCGAGGCGTTTTATCACAGCCGTCCCTGCGCCCGGTTTGTCCGGGACACCGCCGCGCTCCTGGACCGGTACATCCAAGACCATCCTCCGGCGGCAGGCGGCAATCCATAAAAAGCTGCTGCAGAGAAACGGCCGTTTCTCTGCAGCAGCTTGTTTCCAGGGCTTGGTTTACTCCCGAACGGTTCCGTCCGCATGGAACAGAGGCAGCTTCTCCAGATACAGAATATCCCCCCGGTCCTGGGCGTCGCCCTCGGCCAAAATGGCCATACGTCCGACGATGGTACCGCCTGCTTTTTCCACCAGATTCTCCAAAGCAGACAGAGATTCGCCGGTGGAAATCACATCGTCCACAATGAGGATTCGCTTCCCGTCCATAAGGGCCGCATCCGCTGTGTCTAAGTACAGGTGCTGCTCCTTGGCCGTGGTAATGGAGTGCACGGTGGATTCAAAAACGCCGGTCATGTACAGCTTCGGTCCCTTGCGGGCCAATATGTATTTTCGATCCCCATGCTGCCGGGCCATCTCATGAATCAGGGGAATGCCCTTGGCCTCCGCCGTGATGAGATAGTCATAGGCAGGCGCAATCTTCAGCAGCTCCCCCGCAGCGGCCACCGTGAGCTCCTGATCGCCAAAAATGACAAAAGCGCCGATGTACAGGTCCTCCGCCACCTTACAGATGGGCAAATCCCGCTCCAGACCGGCGATCTTCATGCGATATACCATAGTCGTCGCTCCTCTTTCCAAAAAAATATGGGCTGTACGCCCAAAAAATCAAAACCGTACATCTTATTATACCGTCTCCGGTCAAAAAGTCAAGGGCCGCAAATGGCAGCCGACTCGGTTTCATGTTCCTCAAAAAGGTTCCCGCCGAAGGCCGATCGAGCAAGACCGAATCGATTTATTTTTGTAACATGTAACAAAGTCCTTGACGCACAAGCTTTTCTGCGATAAAATAATTTCAAAGTGTAGGACTGCATGGATTGCAGAGGAAACAGGCATACCGTACGGTAAGCTCCCCCGGTTCTCTTGCAAAAATTGGGCCGCAGCAGCAACCCGGCACGGAAACGGCGCCGGATTTTGGGAAGACGACTGTGTATGGAGGGATGAACATGAAAAAACTGAAATTACCGGCATGGGTTCTGATTTTGGCCTTGGTCGCCGCGCCCGGCTGCGCCCGGCAGGGCGACTCTTCCGATGCGGCGCTTCTGGAATTTCCCGGCGCTCCTTGGGGCAGCACGCCCCAGGCCGTCCTGGACGCTCTGGATCTCCAGGACAGCCAAATCCTGTACAACGAAGAGACGACCTCGGAAGCGTCGCCTGAGGAAGCGTCCGCCGACGAACGGACCTGGGTTCTGATCGCCCAGGACTTGGACTATCTGGGCGCAACGTCCCACTATGCCAAGTTTACCTTCAACCAATATGACGGGGAGGAACAGTTCGGTCTTTACGACGTGCAGCTCTGTTTCCCCGACGGGACGGACATGGCCGCCCTCCAGGCCCGGATGATTGCGCAATACGGTCCCGGCAGCCAAGACAAACCGGCTGTCTATCACCTCATAGGCGGCCGGCTGACGCGCAGCACCCTGAATGAAAAAGAGCCCGGCGCCCATTGGCTGTATTGGACCGGAGACGCCTCCCCGGCGGAATATCTGGATTCGGAGACGCAAGCGCGCCTATTAGACTTTTATGAGCACAACGAGAGCAACCCCGTTTCCAGAGAAGTCACAGCAGAATGGCTGGAGAAAGAGACGCTGACGGAAATCTCCTGGTCGGACGATGCCAACGCCCTCCTCCGGGATAAACACGAATCCATAACCGCCAATGAAGTCCATTTCTCCGGCGTCATGCTGCGGTTCCTGCAGTTTACCGGAAGCGGCATCTAATTTTCAAAAGTATAAATTACGGGCACGTTGCAAAATCCCCCTCTCCAAAAGTTAGAAATAGCGGGAGGAATCACGAAAACTCGTGGTTTCTCCCGCTAAAATATTAGGTAGAATTTCTGAAAAGTCTATTTTGCAACCGTCCCGTCTTCTGGTTCCGGCAAAACGATAGTGACGCTACACATTACAGATGAAGCACCCGGTCCCGGATTTCCTGCGTCCGGCCTTGGTTCCAGTACTGGGTTCCGATGTAGCCGCAGGTCCGGCGAGCCACGTTCATCTTGCTCTGATCCCGGTTCCCGCATTGAGGGCAGGTCCAGACCAGCTTCCCGTCGGGGTCCTCCTGAATCTCAATCTCCCCGTCAAAGCCGCACTCTTGGCAATAGTCGGACTTGGTATTCAGCTCGGCATACATAATATTGTCGTAAATAAACTGCATGACCTCCAGCACCGCGTCGATGTTGTTCTGCATATTGGGCACCTCCACATAGCTGATGGCGCCGCCGGGACTCAGCCGTTGGAACTGCGCCTCAAAGGCCAGCTTGGTGAACGCATCGATGGGCTCGGTCACGTGGACGTGATAGGAGTTGGTGATGTAGCTCTTGTCGGTGATGCCGGGGATCTTGCCGAAACGCTGCTGGAGGCACTTGGCAAACTTATAGGTTGTGGACTCCAGGGGCGTGCCGTAGAGGCTGAAGTCGATGTTGTGTTCCTTTTTCCAACCGGCGCAGGCATCGTTCATGTGCTGCATCACCTCTAGGGCAAAGGGCGTCGCCTCCGGCTCTGTGTGAGAGTGCCCGGTCATGTACTTCACGCACTCGTATAGTCCGGCATAGCCCAACGAAATGGTGGAATAGCCGCCGTACAGGAGGCGGTCTATGGGCTCGCCCTTTTCCAGCCGGGCCAGGGCGCCGTATTGCCACAAAATGGGCGCGGCGTCGGAAAGGGTCCCCTTCAGCCGGTTGTGGCGGCACAGCAGCGCCTGGTGGCACAGCTCCAGCCGCTGGTCGAAAATTTCCCAGAACTTCTTGACATCCCTGCCGGAGGACAGGGCCACATCCACCAGGTTGATGGTGACGACGCCTTGATTAAACCGGCCGTAGTACTTGGGCTGTCCGTTTTCGTCCACATAGGGCGTCAGGAAGGACCGGCAGCCCATGCAGGTATAGCAGTGGCCTCGGCCGTTCTTGTCCACCTTCAGCTCCAGCATTTTCTTCTCGGAGATATAATCCGGCACCATCCGCTTGGCGGTGCACCGGGCAGCCAGCCGGGTCAGGTACCAGTAAGGAGTCCCCTCCCGGACGTTGTCCTCCTCCAGGACGTAGATGAGCTTGGGGAACGCGGGGGTAATCCAGACGCCCTTTTCGTTCTTGACGCCCTCGCACCGCTGCAGGAGCATCTCCTCAATGATCACCGCCAGGTCCTTTTTCTCCTGCTCGTTCTTGGCCTCATTCAGATACATAAACACGGTGATAAACGGGGCCTGACCGTTGGTGGTCATCAAGGTCACCACCTGGTACTGAATGGTCTGAACGCCCCGGCGGATTTCCTCCCGCAGCCGCTCCTCCACCACCCGGGAGACCGTCTCCGGATCCGGCGCAACCGCAAACTCCCGGAGCTCCCGCTGGACAGAGGCCCGGATCTTCTCCCGGCTCACCTGGACAAAGGGCGCCAGATGCGTCAGGCTGATGGACTGCCCGCCGTACTGGTTGGAGGCCACCTGGGCAATGATCTGGGTGGCAATGTTGCAGGCCGTGGAGAAGGAATGGGGCTTTTCAATCATGGTGCCGGAAATGACCGTGCCGTTTTGCAGCATATCCTCCAGATTCACCAGGTCGCAATTGTGCATATGCTGGGCGTAATAATCCGAATCATGGAAGTGAATGATGCCCGCCTCATGGGCCTCCACAATTTCCTTCGGCAAAAGAAGGCGGCGGGTAATGTCCTTGGACACCTCACCGGCCATATAGTCTCTCTGCACGGCGTTGACGGTGGGGTTCTTGTTGGCGTTTTCCTGCTTGACTTCCTCGTTGTTGCTCTCGATGAGGGAGAGAATCCGGTCGTCGGTGGTGTTGGATTTCCGAATCAGGCTCCGGGTATAGCGGTACGTGATGTACTGCTTGGCCACTTCAAAGGCGCCGTGGGCCATAATCGCCTTCTCCACCAGATCCTGAATCTCCTCCACGGCGGGACTGCGGCCAAGCTCCTGGCAGCTCAGGGCCACGCTCTCGGCAATGCGGCTGATTTGGGTCTGGGTCATCCGGTACTGCTCCGCCACTGCGGCGTTGGCTCTTGTGACGGCGGACTCTATTTTTGAAATGTCGAAAACGGCCTCCGCGCCGTTGCGCTTGATGATTTTCATGGGGGTCTCCTCTCCTTTTTTGGTGCCGGGGTATTCCCCGCTGTTGCTCCTCCCTCCAGCTTCTCAGGAGGTCTTGTGGACAGCGCCCCTCTATTATACAACATCTTGTGTTGATTGCAAGCCCCAAAACCCCAAATTTTGTATTCGGGATTTTGCGGCAGGTGAATCCCATTTTTTCCAGGGCAAGCAGAGCCGGTTTTTTCCGGAAAATGATAAAATCCTCTTCCAAAATCAAGGTTGCATTTTGGAAATCCGGCAGGTATTATGACAGCAAACGCCCTGCCCCATGGGGTACCGGCGTCACTTTTTCAGCGGAGGAGCTTCGTTATGATCCAAAACTTCGGTCTTTTACCGGGCGGAGAGGCCGCCCATTTATATTCCATCTGCAGCGGCGGCATTACCGCCGGAATCTCGGATTTCGGCGCCACCCTGGTGCGCCTGCTGGTCCCGGACCGCACCGGAGCGGCGTCCGACGTCGTCCTGGGCTTCGACACCGCCGGAGACTACCGGAAGCACGGCGGCTGTCTGGGCGCCGTCGTCGGCCGGAATGCCAACCGGATCGGCCGGTCCGCTTTCTTTTTAGGCGGGCAGGAGGTTTCCCTCACCCCCAACGAGGGCCCCAACAATCTGCACAGCGGCCCGGACTACTGGTTTCACCGGGTGTGGCAGGTCGACCGGTACACACCCGGCTCCATCACCCTGTCCCTGGAAACCCCCGACGGGGATCAGGGCTTCCCCGGCGGGGGACGGGTGGCGGTGACCTATACGCTGCAGGAAAACCGCCTGCAGATTCGTTACCAGGGGCGCTTTGACCGGGATACGGTGTTCAATATGACCCATCACGCCTATTTCAACCTGGCCGGACAGGACCGCCCGGAGGCGGCCATGTCACAGACCCTGCAGCTCCGGGCCCGGCAATTTACGGAGGTAGACCACGCCTCGATTCCCACCGGCCGTCTGCTGCCCGTGGCGGGGACCCCTCTGGACTTCCGCACGCCCAAGGCCCTGGGGCTGGATTCCCACCACCCTCTGCTGGCGCCCCAAGGGGGCCTGGATCACAACTTTGTCCTGGACCCCGGCGCAGGCCCTGCCGCCCGCCTGGTTTGCAACGAGACGGGGCGGGTGCTCTCGGTGTATACCGACCGGCCCGGCATACAGGTCTATACCGCAAATTCCCTCTGCGTTCGCGGCAAAGGCGGCGTTGCTTACGGCAAACGCAGCGGCGTCTGCCTGGAGACGCAATTCTTTCCCGACGCCCCCAATCACCCCGGCTGGCCCAGCTCCTTGGTCCGGGCCGGAGAAACGGCGGAATCCACCACAGAGTTTGTGTGGGAAACCTGCCGGCCGTAAGGCTTGCGGTATAAGATCCCCCGCCGGGTGGAAGAATATGGGAAATCTTCCATGGGGGGATCTGCCTATGAGCCGTTATTTTCTCGGCTGGTATTTTAAATGCCAATCGGAACAGGAGACCATTGCCGTCATCCCTGCGCTGCATAAGGCAAACGGGGAAAAATCCTGTTCCATCCAGCTCATTACCCGCCGCGCCTCCTGGAGCCTCTCCTTCCCCGATGCGCCCTTTCCCCGGCGGAAATTGGAGATTACAATCGGGGAAAACCGCTTTTCCGCCGCCGGGATCGAGCTGCACTTACACGGCGAGGGCCTGCATGCGGAGGGCTCCCTTCGCTTCGGCCCCTTTTCTCCCCTCCGATACGACATCATGGGTCCGTTCTGCTGCCTGCCTTTTATGGAGTGCCGCCACAGCATCCGCAGTATGCTGCACACGGTCAACGGGGCGCTGCAGATCAACGATGTTCCCTATTTGTTTCAGAATGCCGTGGGATATCTGGAGGGAGACCGGGGCCGTTCTTTTCCCCGGGCGTACATCTGGACCCAGTGCTGTTTCCCGGAGGGTTCGCTGGTACTTTGCGTCGCAGAGATCCCTCTGGCAGGCTTTCGCTTCACAGGCGTCATCGGCGTGGTCCTTTGGCGCGGCCGGGAATACCGGCTGGCCACCTATCTGGGCGCCAGAGCGGTTACCATTGGAGGCGGCGCCGTCACGGTGCAGCAGGGCTCCTTGCGCCTGACCGCCCGGCTGCTGGAAAAGTCCGCGCAGCCGCTTTGCGCCCCGGTGGGCGGCGTTATGCGGCGAACAATTCACGAAAGCGCCGCCTGCTTGGCCGGCTATACATTGGAGAAGGATTCGCATATTTGTTTTTCCCTGGAATCTCCCCTCGCTTCTTTTGAGTACGAATACCCAAATTAAATCCCAACTTCACACATTTCTACAAACGGTATGGCAGTGTCCATACCGTTTTTTCATTTGATATTCCGGGCTTTAATTTTACAAATTGCTTTTTCTGCTTTTGTTGAATTGGAACAAAAATTTTGTCCTTTTTGTTGAAATGTTGTACATTTTCTGTTAAAATTTCAGTGTAGTGTTTTTACAGTTCTTTCTCAATCCATTCATTGTGTCCCTGCATCAGATACCAAGTTCCCTTCCTACCCCGGCAACAGCAGGCGTCCGGGGGCAATCCGCCTTCCCCAGGAGATATCCTCCGGGACCGGCCGTTTGCCCCCTGCGTTCCTCCTTGCGACATATGGGCTCCCGACTATACAGGCGCGCTCCATCCTGATATCGAGCTTTTTCCATACACGGCAAGGCTCTGTGTACTGCCGCACACACCGCACGCCATGTAAGGATCAGCAAATAATCAAAAGAGAAAGGAACGATCGTATGAAAACAAACATCTGGAAAAAGGGACTCTCCCTGCTGTTGGCCGTCGTTTTGACGGGACAGCTTCTGCCTCTGCGCGCCCTGGCGGAAACCGGCGGCGAGGAAACCGCCGGTGAAATCACCGATCTGGGTTGGGATGACTCGGAACGCGACTCCGGAGACGACGGGATGCTGCCGGTTCTGGAGGATTACGACAACGCCGCCGAAATTTACCCCCAAGACGTCCCCAGCCTGACATCCGACGCCGTGTCCGGCGAGATCACCGGGCTTCGAGAAGAAACGGAAAAGCATTTCCAGCTGGCAGACGGCAGCTGCATTGCTGTGGATTACGGTTTTCCGGTTCATTATGAAACCCAGGCAGGCGCCTGGGCGGAAATTGACAACACCATGAAGCTGACCGCATCGGCAGAAATGGGAGACTGGAATGCGCCCGGCATCTCTGCCGGGAAACCGGTTTACTCCGCTGTCAACGGCGCCTCCGCAAACGCCTTTGCCGCAGCTTATTTTGCCGGTCAACCTCTGCACATCGCCGGCTACGGCGACTCCGGCATTGTCTTCTCCCTGCTGGATTCCCAGGCAGGCGGAGAGGTCGTAAGCCGTGCGCCCGCCGGTCCGGCGGCAGCTCCCGAAGCAGAGGCGCCATCCGAGCCGTACACAGCCTCTGCCGAAGAGACTCCGGCGGCTTCCTCCGCGCCGGAGGCGGATTTCTCTTTCCAAGGGTCAGAACATGACATCCGGGAGGTTCCGGAGGCCCAGGTCCCATCGGAGCCCGCCGCCACAGCGTCACCGGAGGCAACCAGTCCCCAACCCGAGGCGACCGCTCCGGAACCGATTGCAACGGAATCAGCCGGTTTTTTAGACCCCACCGGCCCGGACACTCCGGAGGCGGAGTCCGGTTCCTTGGAGGGGCCGGAAGAAACCGCGCCGGAGGAAACCGGCGTTCCCGCCGTTGTGACCAATCCCGACGGCACCGTTCTCACCGGCACAGGGGACGGCGAAGCTGCAGAGCCTGCAGAGTATGCCTCGCCTGCCACGTCGGAGCGCAGCGCCGGTATGGGCGCCACTGCCCCGGATCCCATCACACCGTCCAAAATTGGCTCTACCGTCCAATACGACCAGATTCGCGACGGCGTATCCCTCCAGTACATGGTGACCGGCTATCACGTCAAGGAGTCGATTGTGATCGAGAAGCCCCAGAGCAGCTATTCGTTTCAATTCCGAATGCAGCTCACCAATCTGACCCCGGACATGCAGGAAGACGGCTCCATTTTATTCCACAACCAGGATGGGGATTCCGTCTACGAAATTCCGGCTCCTTACATGATAGACGCCGGTCTGAACATGTCGGACCAGGTCAGCTACACCCTGCGCATGGTCTCCGAAACCTGCTACGATCTGCTCGTCCAGGCGGACGCCGCCTGGATCAACGGAGAGGAACGGTCCTTCCCTGTGGTCATCGATCCCTCCCTGATCGTGTCCTCCCGGAACAACTCCAACTCCATCGCCACCGGCTTCACCCGCTCCGGTCTGCCCAACACGGCCGGAAACGGCTCCCAGCTATACCTGGGCTACGGTTCCGGAACGTATAACGGCACGCAGGTCAAGCAGATGAAGGCCCTCCTGTACTTCGGCAATCTGCCCTCCATCCCCACCAATTGCTCCGTTACGGGAGCCGGCGTACAATTCCGGGTTATGGGAAACGGCTATACCAGCGTGGGGCTCCCGCAGATCCATGCCCAGCTCCATGAAGTGACGGGAGACAAACCCGCCGGTCGGACCTACGCCGGCTGGGTCAAGGGCATCACCTGGAATACCATGCCCGCTTACTCCGGCACAGTAGAAGACTACTGCGCCATTTCCTCCTCCAGCCGGGGCAGCTACGTCTCCTGGAACATCTCCAGAGCCGTCGCCAAATGGTATGAATCCGGCACGGAGAAACGGGTCCTGGCCATGGACGTCGCAGAAAGCCTCAGCGCCTCCCGGTGCGCCCAGGTCGCCTTTTTCACCTACGGCAGCTATTACTTCCCCTACTTAATCGTACAATATCGGAACCAGGTCGGCACGGAAGGTTATTTCACCGGTCAGACCGTATCGGCAGGCCGGGCCGGAACCGGCTTCATCCGCGACTACACCTCCCAGCTGATTTTGACCAATTCCATTGGTTCCGCGTCCAGCAACACCCTGCCCTTTGACCTGGCCCTATTTTACAACTCCGCCTCTCGCAATGAGGAATTCCTGAATTCGGACCAGGCAGGCATTCACACCGTCCATTACAGTGCCATGAAAGCCGGCGCCGGCTGGAAGCTGTCCGTTCAGGAGTCCATTGTCCTGAAGACCGTCTCCACCGACCCCGACGAATTGACGTATTACATTTACAACGACGCCGACGGCACCGAGCATTATTTCCTGAAAACCGGTCAGTCCAGCCCGTATACCGACGACGAGGGTTTGGGCCTGTCCCTCACCGTCAGCGGCTCCACCTATACCCTCAAGGACAAAAAGGACAACGTCCGGGAGTTTTACAACGGATATCTGACCAAAATCGGCGATGCCGACGGAAACGCCGTTTACATTCTGTACAACGGCGGCAGCTACAGCGCCTCCTCCACCGCTTGGAAGCCCAAGAGCGGAACGGCAAATTATGTCAGCAAAATCATCCGGCTGAATGACGGCGTCTCCACCCCCACCACGCTGTTCACCCTGACCTACAGCGGGAACCGTCTGGCCTCCGTCTCCGACACCGGCGGGCGGAAAACCACCTTCTCGTATTCCACCGTAGCCGGAGCCTCCCGGTTGTCCACCGTCACCTATCCCGACGGCGCCGTCGCCCGGTATGCATACGACGCCTCAACCGGCGCTCTGACCAAGGCTTACGACGGCGAGGCCCAGGTCGGCGTGGGCTTCACTTACCGGAACTTCCGGAAGACGCTGTGCGTCCAGAAGGTGCGGGAGTTTGCCGCCTCCTCCATCACCGCCGCCGAAACCGTGGGAAACCGGTGGCACCTCTGGGTATACAGTCCATATATGAAAGAGTACCGCTTCTACGGCCCCGACCAAACCTCCGACACCGGCGATGATACCGTCGTCCGCTACACCTTTGATCACACCGGCAAAACCGTCAACGTGGTGCAGTTCAATCACGATAAGTCCCAAGTTCTGGGCATCTCCACCACCTCCTACACGGCAAACTCCGGCACCAAGACCAAAAACCGCGTCTCCGGAGCCGCCGCTACCGGCTATGTGGCGGCCAATCTCCTGCATAACAGCGGCTTTGAAAAAACGGACGACACCTCCTCATTTAAATGGACCCTCTTCCGCACCACCGGAACCACCGGAAATGCGGCCTTGAAAAATGTCGTCACGGAGTACAGCGCAAATCTCATGCCCCGCACCGGCAAATACCTGTTAAAAACCTACGTGCCCAAGGCTCAGGTCTCCCTCTCCGGCGGCTCTTGCCACGCCGGTATGTACCAGCGAGTCTACCTCACCCAAGGCGTCAGCTACACCTTCTCCGCCTGGGCCAATTCCTCCGTGGTTCCCTATTATGGCCTGGACGGCGGCCTTCTGCTGCAGTTCCAGACCACCTCCGGTGGAAAGCTGGCAGCCAGCGAGGTCCTCGGTGATTCCACCAGCACCGCAGTCAACGACGGCTGGACCCGTCTGGAAGTCTCCTATACCCCCGCCTCCTCCGGCTGGTACCGGGTCTGCGCCATGCAGCAAAACGCCTACGGCTACGGCGCGTTCGACGACATGCAGCTGGAGGTCACCAAATCCGACACCTCCGAAAGCGGCGCCTCCACCGTCAACCTGGTGCAAATGGGCACCTTCGAGCTGTGGAACGCCGGCACGCCGGACCGGTCTCTGGACCCCACCTGGTGGACCTATACCTCCAGCAAAGCCTGCCCCATCACGGAGGGCGCCAAGGACGGCTACAGCATGCACATCCTCTCTTCTCTCTCCGGTAAGCGCAGAGCCTATCAGTCGGTGAAGATATACGGCAGCTCCGACAGCACCTATCTCCTCTCCGGCTGGGCCAAGGCAACCTCTGCCCCCAACTGCGCCTCCGCCACCGACATGGCCGGGGACAACTCCGGTAACAAGCGCTTTTTCGGCATCATCGCCATGGTCAACTACACCGATTCCTCCTCGCCGGACTATCACTACCTCACCTTCGACGACAATTACACCGACTGGCAGTACGCCTCCTGCATCATTACCCCCAAGCAGTCCGGCAAAACCGTCTCCACCATCACCCTCAATCTGGCCTACGACTTCAACGTCAACGACGCCTATTTCGACAACATCTCCCTGGTGGAAGAACCGGTCCAAACCTATTCCTACGACGCCGAGGGCAATCTGAAGGCCGCCACCTCCACCGGCAACAGCGACGCCGACTACTCCTACGACGGCGCCGACCTCACCAAGCAGGTCGCCGGCGGCTACGGCACCTACACCTACGAGTACGACGACGCCCACAACATGACCAAAGCCACCAATGACGGCGTCTCCGTCACCGCCACCTATGACGCCGCCGGAAACAGCACCGGCACCAAGCTGCAAAAGTCCTCCGGGACCGGCGTCTTCCTGAAAACCTCCTCCACCCAGACCGCCGATAAGGACCACACCGCCACCGTGACCGACGCCAACGGCGGCAAGAGCACCTACGGCTACAACTCCCTGGGGCAGAATCTCTACCTGGATACTGCGGCCACTGTAAACGGCAGCAATACCAACGTCAGAACCTCTTATACCTACCTCCCCAACTCCGACCGCCAAAGTACCTCTTACATTTCCGGTCACACTGTGCTATATTATTCTTACCATAACGGCTGCCTGTCCGATGTCAGCCGCAAAGCCGTCTCCGGCGCTTCTACCCGCTGGCAGCGCTATCATTTCTCCTCCGACGTCTGGGGCAATTCCACCCAGGTGCAGGTCCAGGGCTCTTCCTCCTCCATAGATTCCGCCCCCAGCATCCCAGCCTCCGCCTGGTCCTCCGGCATCACCCTGGCCTCCTATCAATACGCAGGCTCCAACGGCTACCTCTCCCGGATGACACACGGCAACGGCGACTATGAGACCTACACCTACGACCGCTACGGCCGCATCGCCACCGTCTCTCACTTCGACGCCACCGGCGAGTTCTCCTTCGGCGAGGTCTATGTCTACGACGGCAACGGCAACACCGCCCGCTGCACGGTCGTCGACGCCTCCGGCAATG
>UREY01000026.1 GCA_900546915.1 uncultured Eubacteriales bacterium | reverse complement strand
TCCCTTCATGATGACAGTTTGTTTTTTCACTGTCTCTCATAAAGGGAGCATATCAAGCTCTGTTTCCCTGCTCATTTTTCTCTGCCAAATTCCTGATTTCATGGAAACCTGGCTTCTCGAGACGGCGCAAGCGTTGCGCCTCAATTGTAAACCCATTTTTATTTTTGAGTTGACAATTTGTGGTAAGTATGGCATACTGGAGCTACCATACAAATTTGGAGGTTCGAAATGACTGACACCCATACAACCAACACACGCCGCGGCTTTTCCCTGCGCGACATGGCTCTGTGCAGCTTGTTTGCGGCCATTTTGGCTGTGAGCGCATGGCTGACCATTCCGGGAGAGGTGCCCTTTACCCTTCAGACCTTCGGGGTCTTCGCCGCCCTGGGTCTCTTGGGCGGAAAGCGCGGAACCATCGCCCTGGCCCTGTATCTGATTTTGGGTGCTGTGGGACTTCCCGTGTTTGCCGGATTTCGCGGCGGATTCGGCGTTCTGCTGGGCACCACCGGCGGATATATCTTCGGTTTCCTGCTGTCCGGCCTTTTATATTGGGCCTTGACCTCTGCACTTGGCCAACGGGCCTGGACCCGGCTGCTGGCCATGGTGGCGGGACTGCTCCTGTGCTACGCTGCAGGAACCGCCTGGTTTATGCTGGTCTATTTGCGGCAAACCGGTCCGATCGCCTTGAGCGCGGTTTTACTCAAGTGCGTCGTCCCCTTTCTCCTGCCGGACGCCGTGAAATTGGGCATTGCCTGGATTCTCTCCCAACGCTTAGCCCGCTTTGTCCCGTGAGCAGGTTTTTCCCACTTTTCCGCAGGTTTTTCCCTATACATCTCAGGAAAAAGATGCTAAAATAGCCCCATCTTTTTTGTATGCTGGGAGGCCTTACCATGGAATTTTGGAAGATGAACGGAGCCGGCAACGACTTTATTATCATAGACAACCGGTCCCTGGAAGCCGGTCCGGACCGCTTGGGGCGTATGGCACGGGCCCTCTGCCGCCGCCGGTTTTCCATTGGGGCAGACGGCCTCATGGCTGTGGAGCCTGCAGAGCAGGGCGGGGACTTTAAAATGCGATTTTTCAACTCCGACGGCTCTGTGGGTGAAATGTGCGGCAACGGCGCCCGCTGCATCTGCCGGTACGGCTATGAGCAAGGTTTGGCCGGTCCGGTTCAGCGGATCGAAACGACCGCCGGCTTGGTCGTCGGCGCCCGGCTAAAAGAAGACTTTTACCGAGTCCGGCTCAACAGCCCCACCATTTTGGAGCCCCGGCGTATGACCGCTCTGGGCCCGGCCGGGTATGTGGAACTCGGCTCCCCCGGCCTGCCCCACGCCGTTTTTCCAGTCTGCGGCCTGGCTGAGAAGTCTTTGGAGGAACTGCGCCCCATCGGTATGGCCCTTCGCCATGATCCCGCGTACCCAAAAGGCGCCAACGCCAATTTATATGATATTTTAGAGCCGGACCATTTGATCATCCGCACCTTTGAACGGGGCGTGGAAGACTTCACTTACGCCTGCGGCACCGGCACGGCCTCTCTGACCGCCCTTTTGACCCTCCAGGGCCAGGTCTCCGGAAAAAACATCCGGGTGGAAAATCTGGGCGGACAGCTTCTGGTCGATGCCGAATTATCCGGCAAGGAGATCACCGGACTCTATCTCTCCGGCCCCGCCGTTCTCGTGTGCCGGGGCAGCATTCCGGACGAAGTGCTGCCGGAATAACCCTGCCAATCGTTCCCGCGTTTCTACCGGGTTTCCGGACCTCCGGCCCGTACGCCCAGCCGTTTCTCCAGAGTCGCCGCATTCCATTGCGTGAGATAAACCCGCGGCAGTCCATACTCGCTGGTGAGTAGGAAGGTCTTGGGAAGATCCTCCGCCGTACTGACCACCTGTCCCTCCCGCTCTGCCTGCTGCAAAAACCGGCGGGTGATTTGGGAAGTCGTCGTTTGATCCAAATCAAAAATTCCAATTAAGGAGCTGGTTCGTATGGCCATATCTCCTCCAATTGATACATACATAATCCGTTTCCTCCCTGCGGCCGGACGTCATCTTTCCGATGCGCCGGCCGTTTCATGTTGCGCCAATCCGGTCAGATATTCCATCGTATTCCGACTGTCGGACAACAGCTCCAGGTAAATAGACGCGTGGGGCGCAACTTCGCCCGCCCGCTCCTGCAGCTGAAACTCCAGGGTGATTGCACCAAAGGAGCCGTCCATCCCGTAGCCGTCGTCCAAATACAGATCGCCGTTGCAGATATCCTGCCAGGCCCGGTCCCAAAGCTCTCTGGCCTGGAGGGAGTCCAGGTTACCGGTGAGATCCACCGGCTCACCTCTTCCGTCATACACCGCACAGCTCACAATCTGCTGCCTCAGCTCCTCCTGCGTCGCATCCGGCCCCACCAAACCAGCTAACACTTGCTCGGGCCGGTGGAAAAATTCCGACAGCTTCCGGTACAAGCCGTTTTCCTGGGCCATTTCCTGCCCCGAAAAAATGAGCCGGTACTGGCGAATCATCGTTTCTCCTCCGGTCAGACGGTAAGAAAAATACGCCCTGCAGGTTTTCCCCTTCTGTCCGTTTTGGTGCTCCAGCACCAACCGATGAAGCTCCGTAATCTCCCGCAGCTCCTCAGGATCCGACACCGGCGCGCCGGTTGGGTACACTCCGACCGACAAGGTGGCCTGGGAGATCTGCTCCGGAGCCGGAATGCGGGTCTCCAGGCCCAGAATATCCCCGTCCACTGCCAGCAGCGCGCCGCCGGTCAGCGCCAGGCACAGCCCATAGCTGACCAGCCGCCGGGCCTGAAATACCCGGACAGACCGGGCCAGCAGCATTTCCGCCGTCAGCCGCGCTACCAGGACGCCCGTCAGAAGGAACACCATCGTAGCGCCCAGCTCCCCCTTCCATTCCCCGCCTAACAGCAGAGAAAGAAGCTCTCCCAGACCAAGGCCGCCTAAAAATGTAAGCCCATACCGTATGACCGGCCGCAGCCACCGGGCGGCTACAAAATCCCCGGCTCCTTCACTTTTCCGGCGGCGGTACAAAAACCACGCCAGGCCAAGCAACGCCAAGGCCCCTCCGGCCACGGCGGCTAGGTACGGCCAGAGGCGGAGGGCAAAATGTCCCTCCACCACATCGGCCAGCTCCAAAAGCATGATGGGTGGGCAGAGCCACCGCAACACCGTACCGGGATATACCAGGCCCCGCAGAAGGGGCAATACAGCCGCCTTTCCCATGGCCTCCAGGCTGGGCGCGCCGATTAAAAAGACCACAAAGACCAGCACCGCTCCGGGACGCGTGCCGGTTAAAACCGCCGACAGGCAACTCAGAGCAAACGCATAAAAAGACACGATGCCCAAAACCGCCGCCCACTCCAGGGGCTCTGTGGTACAGCCCGGAATCAGCAGGTAAGCCAGCGCTGCCGCCAACGCCAGAGGCGCAAGCAAAAACACCAGACCGGAGAGGATCGCCGTACCCAGCAGGGTCCCCCGTCTCAGCGGCATGCTGTGGTATGCCTGGGTGCTGCCCGTCTGGAAGAGATATCCCAGAAAGAGCACACCGCACATCAGTCCGTATAAGGGAAGCCAGGCTATCATCATTCCATTGACAGAATCCAGAAAATTCGCAGCCGGGGAAGACGTCATGCCCGGCCCCCCCGTCGGCAAACCGGAGTACATAAACCGTCAAAAGTAGGAAAAATCCACCGCACAGCGGCCAAAATCTGGCGCAATTCTTGCGAAAAATGGGGATGCTACAGAATGATCTGCCGGATTTCATGGCTGACACCTCCCAGCTCATAAATAAAAATCTCCTCCAGAGACAACGGGAGCAAATCAAAATACACCGGGCTCGCGGCTTCCAGGGTCGCCCGGATCTCTTCCCCGCTGCCACGCACCACCAAGGTCAGCAAGCGTCCCGCCTGGCTTTGATGTACCACCTTCAGGCCATCCGGAAGTCCGTTCCCCTCTGCCGGTACCATTTGCACCTTGACGATGTTCTCCTGCAGCTCCGACAGGCTTCGCTCTAAAAGCATTCTTCCGTGATCCACAATGCCCACCCGGTCGCAAACATCCTCCAGCTCCCGCAGATTATGGGAGGATACCAGAACCGTCGTGCCGTTCTGAGATACGTCCGACAAAAGCAATTGCCAAACCTGCCGCCGCATCACCGGATCCAGGCCGTCCACCGGTTCATCCAAAATCAAAACCTCCGGGCGGATGGAAATGGCCAGCCAAAAGGCCGCCTGTTTTTGCATTCCCTTGGAAAACCGGCGGATGGGACTTCCCTTAGGCAGCTCAAACACCTGGCCCAGCCGCCGGAAGAGCTCCCGGTCAAAGGTGGGGTAAATTCCCGCGTAAAAGTCCGCCATGCCGGCGATCGAGGCCTGAGGAAAATAAAATATTTCATCCGGGATGCAGGCCATTTTCCTTTTTACCCCAGGATTTTCCCAAACCGGCTCGCCGTCCAGGGTAACGGCTCCCTGCTCCGGCCGGTAAACCCCGGTCAGACAGCGAATAAGGGTAGATTTCCCCGCTCCGTTCGGCCCCACGAGGCCGTATATGGAGCCCTCCGGCACCTGAATGCTCAGTCCATCCAGCGCCCGCAATTTTCCAAACTGCTTGATCAGCTGCTTTGCCTCAATCACATCCGCCGCCTCCTTCCTGACTGTTCAAATACCGGATCACCTGCTCCCGGTCATAGCCCAGAGACACCAGCTCCGCCACCAAACGGTCCAGCGACGCAAGCAGCTCCTTGCAGCGGGCCGCGCCCGCCCGGGCAATGTCGCAGACATACGACCCCTTACCGGGGACGGAATAAATCCAGCCCTGGACCTCCAGCTCTCGGTAGGCGCGCTGCATGGTGTTGGGATTGATTGCCAGCTCCATCGCCATCTCCCGTACCGATGGAAGCTGCTCTCCCTCCGCCAAAACACCGGCCAGGATTTTCTGCCGGATTTGCTCCACAATTTGCATGTAAATCGGCCGGGTATTTCGGTAATCCAACTGCATGATGTCACCGTCCAGTTCTCCAATGTGTATTACCCGTATTAATACAGCTATTGTAGCAGGCCGGTCCGGTTTTGTCAAGGCGCTGTATGGGTTTTCCCCCAAGTTGTACCGGTTTTCAAACAGGTCTTGCTTCCTCCCTGTTTTGCCGGTATAATGAAGCATATCTTGGGCGCAGCCTGTTCTGTTGCAATACCGCCAAAAAGGAGCATCCTCATGGACCCAAACGCACTGTATTATCAAGACTCGCATCTCCATCAATTCCACGCCCGTGTAATCAGCTGCCAACCCCAGGACGGCCTGTGGGCCGTTGGCTTGGATCAGACGGCCTTTTATCCGGAAGGCGGCGGACAGCCCTGGGATCTGGGAACCCTGGCCGATGCGCAGGTACTGGCCGTACGGGAGCAAGACGGCGCCGTCGTCCATTTCTGCGACCGGCCCCTGAACCCGGGGCAGGCGGTGCAGGGGCAGATTGACTGGCCCCGGCGCTTTGACCTGATGCAGCAGCATTCCGGGGAGCATATGCTCTCCGGTGTGATTCACCGCCGCTACGGCTTTCATAACGTGGGATTTCACATGGGAGCCGCCTCCGTCACCATAGACTTCGACGGCGTAATTCCCCAAGAGGACCTGCCCGGCCTGGAAGCCGCCGTGAACGACGGCATTTGGCAGGATCTGCCCATACGGACCTGGTGCGCCGGCGGCGACGCCCTCGCCGACTCCCCATACCGCAGCAAGCGACCCTTGGAGGGCCTGGTGCGTCTGGTGGAAATTCCCGGCTACGACCTGTGCGCTTGTTGCGGCACCCACGTGAAGAGAACCGGTGAAATCGGCCTCCTCAAGCTCCTGTCCTGGGCCCGTTTTCATCAGGGCGTTCGGATGGAAATGGTCTGTGGAGGCCGGGCCCTGACCTATCTGTCCCAGATTTACCACCAAAACCGCATGGTTTCTCAGACTTTTTCTGCCAAGCCTCTGGAAACCGGAGCCGCCGCCCAACGTATGGCGCAGGAGCTGGAAACATGCCGGGCCCGTGCCGGCAGACTGGAAGCCCGCTTATTTGCCGCCGCTGCCGCATCCGCCCAGGGCGCCGGAGACGTGCTTCTTTTTGAACCGGATCTCTCCTCCGACGGCGTCCGCCGGATGGCCGACGCCGTCGGCAACGCCTGCGGCGGCCGCTGCTGCGTGTTTTCCGGGGCAGATGGAAGCGGATACCGCTACGCCATGTTCGCCCCCTCCGGCGACCTCCGCCCCTTGATCCAGGCCATGCATGCCGCGCTTCAGGGCCGAGGCGGCGGCAAAGCCCAGTTTGTCCAAGGCAGCCTTCCTGCAAGCCGCAGGGACATTGAAGCCTATTTCCACGCCAATCTCTTTCACAGCCTCGGTGAATGAAGCAGGAATCCCTATGAAGAAATCTCTCAGTAAGCGTTTGGTTTTTTGGACGCCAACCGGATGGGCCGGATTGTACGGATTTTTTTTGCTTACTTTTTTTATTCTTTGGGTCCCCTCCACCGGCTATAGCAGCATTGTTCTGCCCAAGCACCGCCTGTGGGTAGGCGCCACCGGGCTGTTCCTGCTGGGTCTGGTTCCCCTTGTCCTGCTGCAACGCCGCGCCGGACGCCTGGATTTCGGCCGGTGGTCTGTGCAGGACCGCCTGCCCCTCTGCCTGGCAGCCGGCCTTCTGGTCCTGTTTTGCCTCTCCGCAGCCGCTTCCTCTTATCCAAGCGTCGTCTGGCTGGGAAACCGGCGGCACGAGGGTTTTTTGACTCTGTTTTTGTACCTGGCCGTGTTCTCCTCCATGGCTCTATGGGGTAAGCTGCGCCCCGCGCACGCCATCGGGGCCGCCCTGTCGGCTTTTCTGATCTGCGCACTGGTCCTGGTTCAATTTTTCGGATATAATCCGCTGGGCCTGTATCCGGAGGGCCTGGGGTTTCATGACCGGGGACTCCGGTACAGCGGGGAATATCTGGGCACCATCGGCAACTCGGATTTGCTCTCCGCGTGCCTGACCATGCTTTGCCTCTATCTCTGGGGTACTTACGCCGTATCCGGAAGCCGGGCGCGGCTTTGGTACCTCCTCTCCGGCGGGGCAGCTTGGTTTGCCCTGCTGCTCAGCGAGGTTTCAGCCGGTCCCGTGGCCGTTCTGGGGTGTCTGGCGCTCTGCCTGCCGGTCTGTCTGGCAAAGGGACTGGGTCTGCGCCGTATGGGAGAAATTGGGGCTCTGCTGGCCCTGGGCGCCTTGGGAAAGTCGGTGCTCGGCTACCAGTATGCCGACGGCGTTCTCACCTTTTTCCCGTCCTGGGGAATGAAATCCTGGCTTTTCCTGGCTGCCGCGTGCCTTGGGCTGGCCGCAGCCGTTGTCTTGCGCCGCCTGCCTCCGGGAAAGGCCTATCCCAAAGCGGCTTGGAGCCTGGTACTGTGCTACGTCATCCTGGCTCTGGCCGTCCTGGTCATGCTATACCGCTATGACGGGGCGCACACAACCCTGCAAGGACTGTCTCAATTGCTGCACGGCAACCCGCCGTCCACCCTGGGCTCCAGCCGCATCGCCATTTGGCAGGAAGCCCTGCACATGGGCGCGGAACAGCCCCTTTTGGGCGGAGGACCGGATACCTACCAGTTTCGTTCCAGCCTAATTTTTACGCGAGAGCTGCCCTCCGGTCAGATCCGGCGGACCAGCGTAGACGCCGCGCACTGCGAATATCTGAACCTGTGGGTCAATACAGGGCTGCCCAGCATGCTCCTGTACGTGGGGCTGCTGGCCTCGGTCCTGCTACCGGCTGCCAAACACCTGCGGCCCGGAACGCTGCCTTTGTTTCTGCCCGCTTTGGGTTACGCCATACACGCTCTATTCGGTATCAGCCAAAGCTTGGTCAGCCCCCTGTTTTATCTGTTTTTAGGGGCACTGGCTTACGCCAACCGGCAGCGTCCTGCAAAAATCCGGCCCCAATGATACATGTACCCCGGTCTGGCCGCATAGGCTTGACCGGGGTGATTTTATGAGAAAACGGGATTCTGTCATTTGTCTTTGCGCCCTTGCTCTGGCTGTGGTGCTCCTGGTGTCCGCCTTCCGCCCGAACGCCGTGGAGACCGGTTCTTGGGGACTCAGCTTCCAGACGCAAGGGCAGGCGCCGGTGGGCAGCGCATCCCAGGAAGCGCTGGCCCAGTATGACGCCGCTTTTCTGGGGGATACTCAGCAGCCGGTTTTATATCTGACCTTTGACGCCGGTTACGAAAATGGTTGTACCGCTCAGATCCTGGACGTTCTGAAGGCCCACCAGGTTCCCGCCGCCTTTTTTCTGGTGGGCAGCTACATCCAGCGCAATCCGGAGCTGGTCAAGCGCATGGCCGAAGAAGGACATATTGTGGGCAACCATACCGCCCACCACTACGACATGTCCAAAATTGGGGACAAATCCACCTTCGCCCAAGAGCTCAAAGAGGTGGAGGACCTGTACCGGGACGTCACCGGCCAGGAAATGCCCCCCTATTACCGGCCGCCCCAAGGGATTTACAGTCAGGAAAACCTGTCCATGGCCCAAGAGCTGGGCTACAAGACCGTATTCTGGTCCCTGGCCTATGTGGACTGGAACAACGACAGCCAGCCGACCCGGGAGGAGGCCTTCGCCAAGCTCATTCCCAGGATTCACAACGGCGCGGTGATCCTTCTACACAGCACCTCCAAAACCAATGCGGCTATTTTGGATGAGCTTCTGACAAAATGGGAGGACATGGGCTACCGCTTCGACAGTCTGGATGCGTTATTTGCCTGAGCCACGCACACAATGGAGCCTCTGGAATACCATGGAATGAGCGGCAAACGCCGCCGAAAAAATTTCGCGGAGGTACTCATTATGAATTGCAACAATAGCTGCTGGTGGATCATCCTTCTCGTCTTGTTCCTGTGCTGCGGGTGCGGCAACGGCTTCGGCACTTCCCTGGCCAACAACGGCGGTTGCGGCTGTGGCTGCGACAACAACTGCGGTTGCTGCTAAGTATATTTGGGGGCCGCTTACGCGGCCCCCGTTTTAATCTCCAGACAGGACTATTTCTCCAGGATTATTGCGCCGCGGTTTTTTTCCGCTACGCCTTCTGCAATTCGCCTTGCAGCCTCTTCCGGGGAAACCGTAACCTGGACGCCTGTTGCCAGGTCCTTTACCGAACACATTTCTTCCCGGAGCTCATCTTCTCCCAAAAGAACGACATATGGAATCCCCAGCTTGTCTGCATAGCCCATCTTTTGCTTAAATTTCTTCTGCTCCATATAAATCTGCGTGCGGATTCCCGCTTCCCGCAGGCACGTCGCCACGGCAATGGCCGGCCCCGGCTCCGCCGTCATGGGCAGAACCAGCGCATCGGCAGGCGCCGTGGGGAGGGCCGGATTCAAAAGTCCCTGCTCTCCCAAAACATAAAACAGCCGGGTGAGTCCAATGGAAATTCCCACACCAGGCAGCTGCCGGTCGGTATAATACCCGGCCAGATTGTCGTACCGCCCGCCGGAACATACCGAACCGATTTCCGGATGATCCAGCAGCGTGGTCTCGTACACCGTCCCCGTGTAGTAGTCCAGGCCCCGGGCAATGGTCAAATCCACTGCAAAATTCTCCTCCGGAATGCCGAACTGACCCAGATAGGCCGTTACGCTTCGCAGCTCTTCCAAGCCCTGATCGAAAAGCGGATGGCGGCCTGCATAGCCGGACAAGGCCTCCAGCACCTCCCCATTGGTCCCGGAAATTGCAATGAAGGCGAGAATGCTTTCCACCTGTTCCGGGTCCAAGGCGCAATCCTCCAAAAGAATGGCTCCCACCTTCTCCGGTCCGATTTTATCCAGCTTATCCACAGCCCGCATGATATCTCCGGCTTGTTCCGTCAAACCCAGCATGGCGTAAAAGCCGTTTAAGATTTTTCGATTATTCACCCGAATCTGAAACCGGGTCAAGCCCAGAGACCGGAAGGTCTTATAAATAATCGCCGGAATCTCCGCTTCGTTGAGAACGTCCAGTTTGCCGTCTCCAATGATATCAATATCCGCCTGGTAAAATTCCCGGAACCGCCCTCGCTGCGCCCGTTCTCCCCGGTAGACCTTCCCAATCTGATAGCGCCGGAAGGGGAAGCTCAGCTCGTTGGCATGCAGCGCCACATATTTGGCCAGGGGAACCGTCAGGTCGAAGCGGAGCGCCAAATCCGCGTCTCCCTTGGTGAAGCGGTAAATTTGCTTTTCCGTCTCCCCGCCTCCCTTGGCCAAAAGGACCTCGGCAGACTCAATGACCGGTGTGTCCAGGGGGGTAAATCCATAGAGGCTGTAGGTCCGCCGGAGCGTCTCCAGCATCCGTTCCATCTGCATTTGCGGAGCCGGTAACAGCTCCATAAACCCGGACAAGGTTCTGGGTTTGATTCTTTCCATCTCCATGTTCCTTTCTATTGCAATAAATATGGACCTGGAGCCGGGCAGCCAGCCGGGCTTCATTCCGTCTCATAGAAACATCCAGACAGTCTTGCAGCAACCAGGCGCGTTGCAAAACCGAGGTTTTGCAACGCGCCCAAACTGCCGTCCGTCTCATATACGCAGCGTATTCTTAGAGCGCGTCATTTCTCGCCAATCCAAATCGCCCCGCTGCAGGCCGAGAATCAGCATCTCCGCGCTGGCCAAATTGGTTGCCACAGGTACGTTATGCTTATCACAAAATCGAATCGTCTCCAGCATCTGCTGGCCGTCCCACGGGTCTATGGCGTCGGGGTTGGTAAACAGCAGCACCAGATCAATCTCATTGTACGCAATGCGGGCATTCACCTGCTGATGTCCCCCCTGCTTGTGGGACAGCAGCAAGGTAATCGGCAAGCCCGTGGCCTCCGCCACCAGGCGGCCGGTTGTTGCCGTAGCATATAGCGTATGCTTGGATAAAATACTCTTATACGCCGTGCAGAATTGCACCATCAATTCCTTTCGCTTGTCATGCGCCAAAAATGCAATATTCATTCTATCACTCCATGCCCTCAAACTTCTGATCCATACCGTCCTAAAATTACATGCCGGCCAAGGGAACCGGCAATCCCTGCAGTCGTTTTGCCATGCGTCGGAAAGCCTTCGCCGCGGCGCAGCGCCTTGCATAAAGCAGCACCGGCCGGTCATGTACCGCCGCCAGCATGACGTTCCGGTCCTCCGGCACCAGCCCCAGCAGCGGATATCCCACCCAATCCATCACATCGTCCACCGTCAAATGCAAGGAGCGATACAGTCTGGCGTCGACCCGGTTCACCACCAGACGCACATCCTCCTTGCCCATCAGCTCCAGAATCTCCCCGGTGCGGGCGCCGTCCCGCAGCGCCCCGGGGTCCGGTCCCGTCACCAAAACCTCCAGGCTGGCCGCCCGGGCAGCCAGCTGAAAGCCGGCGCCTACGCCTGCCGGTGCATCCAGCAGGCAGAAGTCAAAGCTCTGACGGGCTGCTTCCATCATGCGGTCAAAGGCCGCCCGGTCCAGTTCCTCCGGCCTTCGCCCCACCGGCGCCGTCAAAAAGAAAAGCGTTTCATACACAGGATGCTGCGCGGCTGCCGTCAGGTCCGCCCCCTCCTCGCTCACATCCTGGAAGGACAAGGCCGGCACCTGAGACAGCCCCAGGGCAATGTCCAAATTTCGAAGCCCCACATCCAAATCGATACATAAAACCCGGCAGCCCTGAGCGGCCAGGCCCGCAGCCAGGCCCGCGCAAACCGTTGTTTTCCCGGTCCCGCCCTTGCCGGACAGAACGGCGACTACTTTGCCCACAGTCTGCACCCCCAAGCGCCAATTTGATTAATCACATTATACCGGAAATTTTTAGGGATTGCAACTGGTTAACCTGGTTTTTGCAGAAATCGCTGTTATATTTTTTACCTTTTCTGGATGATCCATCCCTGCACACCGGCAAATCCCCATGTCAAAAAAAGAATTTCAAAAATTTTTGAACGCCCCCTTTACAAATCGGACTTTTTGTGTTATCCTAAATATGCAAATGAGAATTATTATCAAAAAGGTGGTGGGTCATGGAGCCGAATAGAAAATACAGCAAAAAACGCGAAGCGATTTTTTCCTGCATTTGCAGCACAGATACACACCCCAGCGCGGAATGGGTTTACAACCAGCTGAAGCCTCAAATCCCGGATCTTTCTCTGGCCACCGTGTACCGGAACCTGGCGCTGTTTAAGCGGGAGGGCCGGATCGTTTCCGTCGGGGTTGTGCAAAATTTGGAGCGCTTTGATGCCAACACCGCCCCCCATGCCCACTTTATTTGCACCCGGTGCGGCTGTGTCATGGACCTGCCCAAGCTGCAGCTCCCTTCCGAGCTGTCCCAAGCGGCGGCCCAGGCCGTGGCCGGAGAGGTCAGCGGCTGTAGCCTGCTTTTTGAAGGTCTCTGCCATACCTGCACGCAAAACAGGATCCCCGTTCATTCTGCGGAAAAAACGCAGGATCAAATATACAATTTATCAATTTAGGAGGAAACAGTATGAAAAAGTATGTCTGCCCCGTTTGCGGTTATGTTTACGAAGGTGAGGAAATGCCCGCCGATTTTGTATGCCCCGTCTGCAAAGTTCCCGGCTCCAAGTTCATCGAACAGACCGGCGATATGAAGTTGGCCGCCGAGCATGAGTATGGGATCTATGAAAAGACCGTCGCCAACAACCCCGACATCAGCGCCGAGGATAAGGCCTACATCCTGGAGCAGCTGAAGGCCAATTTCAACGGCGAGTGCAGCGAGGTAGGAATGTACCTGTGCATGGCTCGGATTGCACACCGGGAAGGCTACCCCGAAATCGGCCTGTACTGGGAAAAGGCCGCTTACGAGGAAGCGGAGCATGCCGCCAAGTTCGCCGAGCTGCTGGGCGAAACCCTGGAGCCCAACATGAAGGCCTCCACCAAAGCCAACCTGGCCTGGCGGGTGGACTGCGAATTCGGCGCTACTCAGGGCAAGTTCGACCTGGCCGCCTGCGCCAAGAAGAACGGTCTGGACGCCATTCACGACACCGTGCATGAGATGGCCCGGGACGAAGCCCGGCACGGCAAGGCGCTGAAGGGCCTCCTGGAGCGGTATTTTGCATAAAAATCTGTCGGCAGGGCGGGAAGGCCTTTCCTAACTAATCACAGGTGCGGGAAAAGTAGCATGCGGGAGAAATTTCAGTCCCGCCGAAACGAAACCTCTAACCGGGTCATGAAATTCTTTTCATGACCCGGTTCGTGCGTACAGCCGGTACTTCCCATGCATAAACCGCTCTCAGGAAAAGACCAGCAAGGTAGCCAAGCCGCCACGTCTTACAACGCCGAAGCCCCCGGAGCTCCGGCGCTCTGTCCAGGCGTCGCTACATTGGATATCCTGCTTGTCTTTTTTTAATCTCCATGCTACAATTACCATAGATCGTGATCATCTTCTAATTTCCCCGTAAAACAACACACCGCCGACCACACGGCGGCAGGACGTAAGGACCGTTTATAAAGGAGTATGCGCTATGAAACAACGGCAAGCTCCCCGCTGGATTGGATGGCTTATTGCGGCTGCAGGAGCCGGTATGATGGCATTCGGCATATGGCGGGGCGAGATGTCGGTGGTCTTTGCCAAAGCTGTAAAAATTTGTCTGGAGTGTATTGGAATTGGTTAAAAAGCGAGAAAAATTCCGGTCGCGTCATGTTATGCAAGCCGCTTGGGCCCTGCTGACCAACGGTTATCTGGCCGGATTTTTACATGGGAAAATATACCAGGGGCCGTGGAAGAAGCTCTGTGTCCCGGGGTTAAACTGCTACTCCTGCCCCGGCGCCCTGGGGTCTTGTCCCATCGGCGCTCTGCAGGCCGTGCTGAGCAGCCGGAATTTTCAATTTGCGTACTATGTGGTGGGTTTTCTCCTGTTGATCGGCGCCCTCCTCGGGCGGTTTGTGTGCGGCTTCCTCTGCCCATTCGGATGGATTCAAGACCTGCTTCATAAAATCCCATTTCCCCGGAAGTGCAAAACCTTTCGGGGAGACAAGCTCTTACGGAAGGTAAAATACGGAATTCTTTTGATTTTCGTTATTCTCCTGCCACTATTTCTCGTGGATATCCTGGGACAAGGGACACCTTGGTTTTGTAAGCTGATTTGTCCCGCCGGCATGCTGGAAGGCGGGATTCCTCTGGTCCTTCTGAACCAAGGGTTGCGCAGCGCCATCGGTTGGCTGTACGCCTGGAAGGGCGTGATCTTGGGATGTACCGTTCTCCTTTCTATCTGGATCTACCGGCCCTTCTGCAAGTATCTGTGCCCGTTGGGCGCCATTTACTCGCTTTTCAATCCCATTTCAATTTTTCGGCTCCGTGTAGACCGCGAAAAGTGCACCCAATGCGGCGCCTGTGCGAAAGCTTGCGGCATGCATCTCAACCCGGTACAAACGCCCAATCATCCGGAGTGCATTCGCTGCGGCGCATGTCAAAATACCTGTCCCTCCGGAGCGATTCACTGCGGCATCATGCACTCTTATGAAAAGAAGACATGAAGCAAGTCAAACACAGTCAAGCACTCCAATTTTATCCCGTGCAAATTTTGTCGAATCTTGCTATGAAAAGCACGAAGTACCATTCTCAGCCAAGATTTTTTCTCCCTTTTAGCTTTATCTCTTGACACCACCGCTGTCTCATGGTATATTTTTAATGTAACGTTTCTACCTAAAAAAGGAGGTTTGTCACGATGAGACTGACAAAAAGCGAATTAGAAATCATGGAAGTGCTGTGGGCCGCAGACGAGCCTTTGTGCCGCGCGGACATCATCGCCCGTTCCCAGGACAAAACCTGGAAAGACAGCTCTGTCCACATCCTGCTGAACAGCATGCTGAAGAAGGAGGCCATTCAGGAAGCCGGCTTCGTGCGCCGGGGCAAGGGATACGGTCGCGTGTTCACCCCTGCCATTTCTGAGGAAGCCTACTTTGCCGGCAACCTGTTCAACCGGAAAGACAGCGCCCAATTGTCTCGGCTGTTCGCCGGTTTGGTCAACAGCGAAGGCGTTACCCCCGCATTGTTGGATGAGTTGGAGGAAATGCTGCAAGCGCGGAGGAAAGAACTCGATAAATGAGTTTCAGCGTATATTCATTTCTCAACGCGGTCGTCTGGTTTAACATCGGCTTAGTGCTGGTTGCTCTAATCCAGTCACACGAGAGAATTGTAATGCGATACAGCCCTGCCCTCCTGGGCGCCTTGGCAGTTTTGGCGGGAATTCGGGTATTCTTCCCGTTGGATTCCTCCTGCTTTCTGGTAATCCATTCCCGCCACATTCTGCGGTTTCTACAGCAGATCCTGAATTTTCAGCTTTTTAGGATCGTGCCCGTCTGGGGCCTGGTGGTCTTGATTTGGCTAGGGGGAGGGGCCGCTGTACTGATTCGAGAGGCGTCCTATTTAATTCGGGACAAACGGATCCGAAGCGGTTGGATCCATGTACAGAATGATCAGGTTTTACGCGCTGCTTCTGCCCTCAACATCTCACCCAAAAAAATTATCGTTTCACCGCAGGTGGGAACACCTGCCGTCATTGGACTTTTTAGGCCTAAAATCTATCTGCCCGACATCAGTTTACCACACGAAGAATGGATTTGGATTCTCAAACACGAGCGCCAGCATATCCGGAACGGCGACATCTGGATTGAGTTTCTGTATTTGCTACTGGAGGCTGTCTGCTGCTGGAATCCTTACATGCATCGGGTTGCTAAAAAGCTGGGTGCTCTCTTGGAATTTCGCTGTGATTACCTCGTGACAAAGGGTTATTCGGAAGCCGAAACGCAAGTATACTTACTTTCGATTCTTCACATTCTGAGCTACATAAATCTACTCAAAGAAGATCAGTCAAGCAAACAGCGATCTCGTATGCATGCGTATATGGTGTACACCCAAGCAGATCTTCTTTTGCGCAATCGCTTTGAAGCAATCCAAAATCCCCGCCCCAAGCAACCTTTGGCACATACAGCAATTGCATTGGGCTGTATCGCCCTATTCTTGTCATCTTATTTTTTCTTGTTTCAACCAGCCGGATATCCCCGTGAAGAAGAAATCGCCGATTGCGTCCAAATTACTCCTGAAAACGCATATATTCTTCAAACTGATGAAGGCACCTATGAACTCTGGGTTGATAACAACCTGTTCTACGTTCTGCAGAAAGAAGATTTAAATGAGATGCCCGCCAAAATTCTACCTATGTTTAAGGAGGATTGAGCAGTTTTGAAAAAAATCGTCGTATCATTATTTTCCTTACTCTTTGTGATTTCGTTGCTTTCCCCTGTGGCTGCTTCTTCTGCAGCAACACAAGTCGAAGCAATTCGAGAAAGTAGTTCTACACGTGCTGAAGAGACGATATGGTACTATCGCGTTTATAACGGCAAGTTACAAAAACGTCAATGGTCCGTAACTGAAAGTCGTTGGCTAACCGATTGGGAAGATTGTTAAAAATTAGTTATTAATTGCAAAGTGCTAGTCTGTAGCTTCTCAATCTATGGACTAGCACTTTTACTTTTATATAGTTGCATTTCCGTTATTTTCAATGTGTTTTTTGAGAAAATAGTACAGATCCAAATATCGTTGTCACCGGCACCGACAAAATGACGCCGATGGCACTGGCCACGCCGCTTACGACTTCCAAGGCCAAATAGCTGGAGCTCATCAGCTCGTGCCAGGGCAGGTCCAGGCTATAGAGGTAAATGATCAGGGTAAAACCGCTTCCCAGAAAAGCCAGGATCAGCGTGTTGGTCATGGTACCCACCATATCCCGCCCAATGTTCCTGCCGGATTTCCACAAATCCCGCCGGGTCAGCTCCGGATTCACAGCCTTCAGCTCACTCAGGGCAGACGATATGGACATCGCCACATCCATCACCGCGCCCAAAGCCGAGATGATGATTCCGGCAACCAAGAGTCCCCGCAAGCCGATGGGCGTTCCCGACTGGCGCAGCTGCAGCAAGGGCTCCACATCGGAAATGCGCAGGCCGTCGACGTGAGCCAACGCCTGTGCGCCCAGCCCGAACAGCATGGCCAGCGCCATACCGGCTACCGTCCCCAGGCAGGCACAGAGAATCTTCCGATTGACGCCGCCTAAAATCACAAAGCAGACCACCGCCACGTAGGAGCACAGCAGGAATGTCGTCAAAACCGTGGGCCATCCCTTCAGCAGAAGCGGAATCAAAAGCGTCAGTAACGCCGCCACTGTGAGAATCAACCCCAAAATGGATTTTGCTCCGGTTTTTCCACCCACCAGAACCGTCACCAGAAGAAAAGCCGCCAGAACCAAATAGATTGCCGTACTGCGGTCATACTCATAAATTGTGGCGTTGTGACTCCCGTCGGCAAAGGTCGAGATAATCAGCGTCACCCGGTCTCCCAACGCCGCTGGTTCGCCATAGAGCGGGCCAACGGCGTTGGTGGTGAGAAGGGTCTGCCCTCGGTATTGGCCCGATGTGACCTCCACCAGCAGGCTCTGGTCGCCTCGGTAAGCTCCGTCTGCATTGGGATCAGGTTCACAGCTATCCGACAGAATTTCTAAAACCCTGCCGGTCTCATACTCGGCGTACTCGTCTCCCTTTTCCCCCGCTTCCCCTGTCCCACTGTGGGCATAGCCGTACAGGGCGGCAAATATAGCCGCCGCCAAAAGCAGAATCCAAAGGGCCAACCGGTTTTTCCGGAGCCAAGCAGCCGGGGCGCCCGTTTTTCTCTGTCTCATTTCCGTGATCCTCCTCATCTCTTCATGAAAGCCACATCGTATCCTATGTAGCATATCAATTTCCAGCGCTCCTGTCAAGAAGAGGAGGTCACTTTCATTTTGACCAGAGGTGGGCAGGCGTGATCATCCGTTTCTGATTTGTTTCAGGTACTCATACAGCATGCAAAGGAAATCCCCGGTTGTCGGCGCTTGCGTCAGCTTACGCCTGGCAATTTTAGAAAAGCCCTCGGGGTTTGCCTCCCATCCCTTGGCAATGGAGCTTCGAATGTTTCGCTCCACACTCGGTCTGCCGCAGTCACAACGGGCTGCCGTGAGAGGGTACAATACTTTCGTCAGGCGTTTCAACCGTTTGGGATCCTCCACTACCAGCTCCATGGCAGCCAGAATACAATCGTAACCCTCCTGGCACTGATAGATCCCCAGTTCAAACATCAATTTTTCCAGCTTATCCACAGCCATGCATCTCCTTTATTTGTAGAGTTTTGCAAAACTATAATACCGTATATTGCAAAACTTTTCACAAATATGAGGAAAATCGACAAACAGTTCGGAAAAAAAGCAAAAAATTACTCGGAACAAGGCTTAAGTACATCTTATTTATAAATTTAGCAAAATATGATGCTCAGGACGCAAGCATGCCTTTTATTATTTTATTCCTGTTCACTAAGTGCGTTTGCGCTGATCTATGGCGTCAAAGCACAGGCAGGTCCCCTGCACGGAATATTGCAAGGGACCTGCCTGATTTTTTGTGGTACCGGCATCAATGGGCTTCTCCAAGCGCCTGGGCCCCGGTCTGACCACGCGTTTCCTCCTCCGCAGGCTGCGTTTCAACGGGCAAAGACGGCGTTTCCTCCAAAAACAGCTTTGCCATCACTTCCAACAGCCGTCGCATGCCCTTACGGTTGATGGTGTAGTAGCAGACTCTGCCGTTTCCCTTCTCCATGGAGACCAAACCGCTGTGATACAGCGCATTCAGGTGACGGGATACCGTGCCGTGATGCAAGCCCAGCCGCTCTCCAATCTCCTGGCCGTACATGCGTTCCGCCCGCAGTAGCTTTAATATGGCAAATTTGCTGTTGTCGCCAATCACACGGAGCATGGAGCAGATCACCTGATCGCTGACCTGGCTGCCGTCTGCGGCATCGTCCAGCTCCACAATGATGCCGATGTATGCCACGACCTCTCCCGGCACAGTCCAGTTTTCTCCCAGATACATCCGGTTACACGCCGTACGCCAGAAGCGCACCGTGAGCTTCTCACAGTCCACCTGGGCCTCCCCCTGGCCGGGGCCAATGTGCTGCAGCAGCTCTTTCAGGGTATGCCGTTCCAGGCTGGCGCGCCAATATGCATACACCGGTTCCAACAGAGGTTCCAGCTTCTCCAGCTCCTGGGATAGCATATCACAAACCGGCTTCATCAGCGCCAACAGCTCCTCCAGGTGGCTGTCATAGGCGCAGAGTCCCGTCATAATTTTCCATTTGAACTCCGGAGAGCAATCCAGCCGGTTGATCTGCTCATGCAAAGCCGGCGGCTGCCCCTCGCTGCACCGGCAAAAGGACAGTCCGCTATATGAAATATCTGAAATTTCAAATCCCTGCCCAATCAGAAGCCGCTTGCGAAATTTCATGGCGCGGACTGCGCGGTCTAAATCATCTTCCTTTACATCGTGAAAGCTGGTGATCAAAACCGTCGCCAGACAGCAGTAGCTGGATCCGCTGGTTGCATGGCGCTCAAAAAAGTAACGCAAGCGGGGATTTTGAAAATCCAAAAGGGTCTCTGCCCGCTCCTGCAGCTGCTCCAGGAAGTCCAGCCGGGCAGAAAAGAGCTGCTCCTGCTCGGCATCATACTTCGCACCGTAGGTCAGCAAAATCCTGTGCTTCAGATCATCATAGCTCTCGTGATGCATTGCAAGGCAAATTAGTTCGACCGCCTCCACCAAAACCTGCGGTTTCGTGATAAACGTGATGTCCAAGCGATCACTCCCATCGACCGGTTCCCGGACCGGCGTATTCATATCACTGCAAAATTCCAACATTTTTCTTTATTATACTCCATTGCCAGCGAAAATTCCAGAAAAATTTTTATTTTGCCCTAAAAATTGGGTTACCGCAAAATGGAAGTCATTTTGCGGTAACCCGTACAAACAAGCTTTGTCCCGTTACGGCATAATCATTTCACAGAACCGCATCAGAAGTGTAGCCGTCTGAGCGCGCGTGCAGTCCTTCCGGGGATAGAGTCTGTTGTTCTCCAAACCCTTCAGTAAGCCCGTGCCTACAGCCCAGCTGACTGCCGTCTGTGCGTAAGGATTCACAGTTTCGTAATCCGCAAAGCCGGACAAATCACCGGTTTCCGAGACGTCGTATCCCATAAAATCAGCAAGGCGGTACAGGAACGTAGCCACCTGCTGGCGGCTGGCCGTGCTGTCGACCCCAAATCTGGTCTCCGTCACGCCCATGGTGATTCCGTTCTGATAGCACCAAACGACGGCGTCGGAATAATACCGATCTTCCTTGACATCCGTAAAGGGCGTCGTGCCCGTCACCTCCGGCGAACCCGCCATACGGTACAACACAGTTGCAACCATGGCACGACTCATGGAGTTATTGGGATAGAACCGGTTGTTCTCCATGCCGTTCATGAGTCCCCAACGGGTCACATAGGCAACCTCGTCATAGAACCAGTGGGTCTCCGCCACATCCGCATAAGCAAACGGTACGCCTTCTGCAGCAATGGTCAGATCTCCCGTCACACCCTGCAGCGTGAGAATTCCGGTGTCTGCATCATAGGCGGCATCCTGGAAGGCCTCTGCCGGAGACAGCGTGACGCTGACCGGCAGCAGGTATCCGGAGTCAGCGGTCAACTGAACGGTCAGATCGCTTCCCACCTGCACCTGCTTGGGCGCATCGGACGTCACACCCTTCAAATCCTGGGTGATGACGGCATAGGAGATTTTCGTCAGCGCCTCAAACGCCTCCCGCAGATTTTTAACTGCCTCATCCACCTGCTCCTGGGTTTCGGGGGCTTCCAGAACCTCCGCTGCTGCCGTATAGGCCGCGCGGAAGTTGTCGTACGCCTCGCCTGCTTCGTAGTCCTCGGGATGCTCGTAAGCCTCCTTGGTGCTCTCCAGCAGAGCCTCCAGAACCGTCGTGTCAATGGGTTCCGGTTCCGCAGTTTCCGAAACGCCCTCTGCCGTAATGGTCAGGTTTCCGGTGGCGTGCAAGATCGTCAGCAGGCCGGTGTCCGGGTTGTAGGTGTAACGAATGATTTCCTGGTCCCCCGTCACGGATACCGTTTCAGGCAGGACATAGCCCTCCTCCGGGGTGAATTGAATTTCCAAATCACTGCCGGAAACATACTCTGCCGCACCGTCATGGGTCAGGTGTGTCACCACATACGTAATGCTTCTGCCGCCGGCAAGCTGGGCCATTCCGGAAATGACCACATCGCCCGTCACATTCGGCACTGCAACCGCACCGGAGTCACGGTCATAGGTATAATCCTGAACCGCCTGGCCGTTCATAGTAATCGAAATGGTCTCCGGCAGCTCATAGCCCTCATCCGGAATCAGCTTTCCGGAAGCGGTTTTTCCGGCAGAGACGTAATCCGGTCCCTCATAGGTCATGTGAACCAGCTCCGACGTGACGGAGAAGGTCTGCACGCCTTCCACGGCAACCGCCGTCAGGACCACGTCACCGGTCACATTTTCCAGGGTAAACCGACCGGTTTCGTTGTCATAGTCATACTGCGTGGAGAGCAGCATCTGGCCGCCCATGGTAACCTGGATCGCCTCAGGCAGGCCGTAGCCCTTCTCCGGCGTCAGCGTCAGGGACAGATCCGCACCCTCCTGCACAGAGGACGGAGCATCGGAGGTCAGGTTCGTCAGGTTCATGGTGATGCTGTATTCTTCCACATATCCATGCTCCCGAACCGTCACGCCGTCCCGGGTCACCGTTATATCATAGCTCTTATTTGCGTATGTGCCGCCGGATACCAAAGCGTAGTACGTTCCTTCCGGCAGGTACAGGTAGTGGTTCTCATCATCGGTATGATCGCCGGAGAACCGCATCAGACCGTCCAGCAACAGGTAGTCGCAACCGGCCGAGGGGATGGGTACCTCATAAACCTGCAGCGATTCGTTGTTCCAGACATGCACGGTGCTCTGACTGCCGGCTGCGTTGCCCACAGCATCGCCGGTTCCGGTGGAAACCGCCTTCACAGAGCCGCCGGCAATGGTCACAATGCCCGCCGCAGCCGCCGTGGAAGCTGTGGTTCCGCCGCCTCCGCCAATGGCCGCACCCTCAGCTGTCGTCACTGCTGTCACAGTTCCGCCATCGATGGTAATGCTTGCATTCTCAAAGCGATCGGACATGCCGTTGCCGATGGCTGCAGATTCTGTGTTGGTCTCCGCATAGACCCAGCCGCCATGTATGGCAACCGGTACATACGTGCCGGCCCGATAGCCGGATCCAATGGCTGCGCCGGGAGATTTGGCAGAGGCATCCTCATGATATTTGGTATAGGCCCGAACCGTGCCGCCGTTGATGGTAACCGTGGTGGGATTGGTGGGCTGGCCGGAAGAGCCATAGGCATGGGAGCTGCTGTGTCCATACATGCCGGAGCCGATGGCCGCGCCGCCATACCAGGCGGTGGCCGTAATATCGCCGCCATTGATGACAACTTCTACGCCGTTATAGCCGCTGGTGCCGGTACCGATGCAGGCGCCAACCTCCGTTGCGGCATGGCTGGTCTCCAGGTCAAAGGTGCCGTTGTTGATCGTCACCTTGGAGGTATAGAGGGTCGTGTCATATTGGCTTCCGCTGCTGCTGCCGGAGCCAATGCCCGCGCCGAAGCCGTTGTCGCGGATGATCCAGGTGCCGCCATTGAAGGTCATGTCGCCGGTGCGCTCGCCCTGCCGTCCGCCGATGGCAGCTGCATAGCAGGTGGCCAGACCCGTGGGATTTTCCGTATCAATGGTCATGGTTCCCGTTCCGTTAAACACCACGCTGGAATTGATCTCCGTTTTCTTGGCCCGGACGCAGATGGCCGAAACATTCCCCGCGTTCATGGCATTGCGCGTAATGGAATTCTCTCCGTTTACAATGAGAATGTTGTCCATAGCTTGGAAATTGATGGCGCCGTAATAATTCCAGTCCGTACCATGCTCATAGCTCTCCAGCTCCAGGGCAATGTGCACATCCTGCAGGGTCAGCTGCACCGTTCCCGGGCAGTGAACCTTCAGATCCTGATAAGTAACGTCCGGATTACCCTTCAGCGTAACCTCCGTTGCCGCCGGATCAATGGTGATATGCATATACTGAGCGGACTGCGCGTCGGGCAATTGATACAGGCCGCTTTCCGTAATGGTGTACTCCGTTTGATCCGGAATCTGGATGTACTCCGCCTCCTCCGGCTGATAGAAATGCAGCCAGGTGCTTCCCGTGACGCCGTTGGACGCCGTCGCCGTCAAGGTCACGTCGCCTTCCTTCAGGCCTGTAACCATACCGTCTGCCGTCACAGAAGCGATGCTCTCGTCGCTGACGGACCAAGTTACCTGCTTCTGCTCCTCAGTCAAATATTCCGCCGGTTCTACGGTGGCGGTAAACTGCCAGGTCGTGCCCACAGAGGTCACCATCTGGCTGGGGCTAATGGTAATGCTCTCCGGCTGGAAGCCGCCGACGGACAGACTCACCACGTCGCTGAAAACCTCATTGAACGCGTAGTCCAGCATATACACCCGGGCCGTCGTATAGCCCATCTGCAGAGCCGTCGTAAGGTCAAACCGCAACTTCGCCGTCTCGCCGGGTTGATCGCCGGCCAAATAGGTGGCCTCAGACAGAGCCTGCTCTCCGTTTTCATCGGTAAGCTGCACACCCATGAGATAATAATTATCCGAAAGCTCCACATCCAGATAACGGACGCCGTTTTCCTCCACTGCTTCGTAGCTCAGCAATTCCGGGCCTTCGCTGTCCACCGTCAGGGGAATGGAGACCGACTGTACGTCCTCCTCAGAGGCGCCTTCGCCCAGGGCCTCGATGGTATACGTATAAGCGCCGTCCGGTACGTTGCTGATGAGGCCGCCCTCATACTCACAGGTCATATCCCACATCCGGTAATCGGAATTGTAGTAGAACAGACCGTAGTCTGCCCACCAGGTAGACTTGATTGCATTCTCCAGCACATTGGAATAATACACCTCGCCGGTGTCGTCCTTGGTAACGGTAAAGCGCAAGGTTTTTGCATTACGCAACTGATACACCAGAGCGGATACACCGTAATCAAGGCAGAATTGGCGGCTGGATACCATATTGTATTTTTCTTCAAATTCCCCGGTCACCATATTCTGTCCAAGCAGGAAGCCCGAGCCATCCTGATAGCTGAACAGTCCGAGCTGAGTGGCTCCCGTAAGCGGGGTCTCGTCCTCATACACGGTCGGCTCCAGGATGGGCGCCTGGTACCAGTTGCCGTAGAAGCCCAAAAACGGCGCACCCAAATTGACGCTGCCCGCATCCAGAGCCTCCAGATTGACAAAGCCTTCCACGTAAATACCGTTGGAGAAAACCTGCAGATTGGAAATTCCTGTCTGCGTCAGGTCAACCTGCACCGTCACGCTGGCCCGGCTGCCGGGTTCTACGGTGAGCTTTCCATCCGCATCCACATCTCCGGAGTAGGTCAACTTGTACTCCTGCTCCGTCAGAAGGCGGTCCTGGTCGCTCATGAATGCCACGCCATCCTCGTAATAGAAGCCGGGCACCAATATGGAAGTATTGAGCTGATAGTGAAGCGTTTCACTGCCGAAGTTGTGGACATAGAAGGAATAGGTAAAGCGACCCGTTTCGGAGCTGCCCAGTTCACCCTTGGCAATATCGCCGTCATCATTGGTCAGATACGCCCGGGTCTGAATCGCGCCATTCATATTCACCAGACCGGCGCCCTGACTTCTGGGGCTATACAAAACGCCGTCGGGATCCTCCAAAGGCACGGCTGTACTCATCAGCAGCGCATCGGCCAGTTGTCCTTTTCGGTACTCGCTCAAATCCGCAAAGTCTTCCGAGCTGTCTAAATACTGCCGTAAGCCGGCGGCAATACCTGCCATTTGGGGGGAAGCCATTGACGTGCCGCTCATATCCCCATATACGCCGCCAGGCAAAGAGGAATAAATGTGGCCGCCCGGCGCCGTGATCTCCGGCTTCAGGGTCAGGCTGGTCCCAGGTCCCCAGGAAGAGAAGGAAGAGATCTGCCCGGCCTCTTCGTTTTCCATGAAATCAGACATGGAAGGGGAGATGGAGAGAGACTTCTCCTGAGCCGCTTTCATCGCGTCGCCGTTTTCCAAGGTGATGAAGCAGGACGGAATCAGGCCTTCCACCTGCATCCGTGACAGAGCGCCCGGCGCGTTATCATAGACGACCAAACCGGCAGCGCCTGCTTTTGCTGCGGCAGCTTCCTTCTCCGTAAAGGAGAGCGTGCCGCGCATGACCAGCGCGATCTTACCCGTCACATCCAGACCGGTATAGTCGCTGTCCGCACCATACCCGGGAATTACCACATATTCATAGGTTCCATCCAGGCTGGTAAAGGCCATATCCCCTTCGTTGGAATCCGAATACTCAAATTTCTGATCCCCCACCTGGAAATAGGACACATACTTCTGGACGTTTTCCACCGACGCCACAGAAAGAGCCGCATCTAAAGTAGAGGGCGTGCCCACCATGGCGTTATCCGGGTTGGAAACCAAAGACTTCTGGCCATAGGGATGATTTTCCGTAGAGGTCCAGTCGTTACCGGCAGCGACCATCAGAGAAATCCCAGCGTCCTCAATCCGGTTGTACACCCGGTCCATAATTTCTCCCTCAGAGGAAAAACCGCAGGCAGAGCCCAGACTCATATTGATTACGTCTACACCCAGCTTCACTGCATCCTCCAGAGCCGGGAGAATCCATTCGTCTCCGGTCCCGCTTTCCACATCGGAAAACACCTTGAAAATAGCCAACTGCGCGTCGGGCGCTATGCCGGTCAGCGTCTCACAGTCGGCGGCGGCAATACCGGCTACGTGGGTTCCATGGCCCTGGCTGTCATTGACATCCGTGTCATGATCGGCATAGTCATACTGGAACGGAATCTTTTCACTGATGTAAAGATCATCCACGCTACCTTGCGCATTGAAACCCAAATTCTCCAGCGCCAGCTCCACCTGCCGCTTTGTCACCGCTACCGTCTCCGGACTGGCGGCAAAAGCCTCGTGGTCAATATCCAGGCCTGTGTCCAGAATACCGATCAGGGTACCGGCGCCTGTATACTCGGAAGAAGCGTTTACAATATCTCCCACAGAGCTGAAATCAGACTCTACCGTATTCTCTTGCGTCTCAGGCGCTTCATACGTCTGCGCAATCTCTACCGCCCGGACGCCCGGCAACGCTGCAAGGGTATCCCGCATCTCATAGGGCGCGGAAACTGCAAAGCCATTCAGCAGCAAGCTGTATGTATCCAGAATTTCCAGGCCATCCAAGGCTTGCATTTCCCGGCGCGCCTGTCCCTGGGCATCATTCACTGCCTGCTTTGCAGTCAGGTTGGAGGATGCCAGCGCCGTCGCGACATCGGTGTCCTCTTGCAGGTAGGCAATTAGAGGCTCCGCCTCCAATTCTACCAGGAATGTGACCACCTCATCCGGGGCAATCTGCACATCGGCGTCCCCGTCTAGCGGGTTCGTCAACTTCTGGGAATTTTCGTCAGCGGCATCTACCAACACTGTCTCACCGGACGGTGCAGCATGGTCTTCAGCCGCCATCGCTCCCATCGGCAGCAGCTGGACCACCAGCAGCATAACCAAAAGGAAAGCTAGACTTTTTTTCCACATGCGTTTCATCTTGTTTTCTCCTTTCTTTATATGGAATTTCACGTGGCACCGGCCATTCGTGCATATATACGCACGATATTAGCCATAAAATTGAGCCACTATATTTATACACCCTTTGGGAGTAAAAGTCAACCAAATTATTTGTCCAGCCAAATGGGCCTCTGTCTAAAAAGTATAAAACTACAGCGCAATTCCCCATTAGGAAACGTCAAATTTCACGATTTTTTTAAATTTTTCCTGCAAATTCCAATTTTTTCCAAATTCAAATTTGGGAAAAAATTGAAAAATTCCTTATTTTTAAACATTCTCGAACAATTGAGTCAGAAAAAGCATAGGGTTTTCCGATATTTTCCATATTTTGCACAATATGGTGCGCACAAAAGAAAAACCAGTTGCCATGCGATGGCAACTGGTCCCAAATATGTTCTATCGTTTGTAAATCTCAATTCGATTTTCCAGCCGGTCTACAAGCGAGTACCCATTTTGCTCCAAAAGGCGTACCAGATTCCGGTATCCATTCTGCCCATCGGTGGCATACGGCGTATAGCTTCCCTCATTGCCAACCCCCAGTACCACATATTGCGTACTGAGCAGATGCTCCTGGGAGGCATATTTCACATCGTACAGAACGGCTCTCTGTGACAGCGGGACCGTATAAAAGGTCGTAGCAGCGACAGATGCGTCATCCGGAATTTGTTCTAGGAATTGCTCCACTTGCAAATAGTAGCGCCGATCGCTGAGATATTTCTCCGGATACCAAATAGCCTTTGGCACAACGGTCACGGCAAAGCAGGCACATGAAACCAACAGCGCCGCGCACACCGGAGCAAAGCGTACTGCGGCTTTTTTTCTCTCCCATACATCCAAAAAATCCTTCAGATTCACAAGCGTCAGATAAAATAGACATGCTGTGGATCCATACGTATATTGAAAGAAAATATCATGCTGATACTGGTAATCCGACATCAAATTCACAAGGATGTACGGAATGAGCAGCACAAACCGCTCATATCTGCGGGTCAAAAAGGGCATCCCCGCCAGGGGCAAAATGGTATAGGCCAGAAAAGAAAGCTTTTCCGCATCTACGCACTCATAGATCATTTTCATGGGAGACAGCAAAACGGCCGCAACAACAGACAGCAAAGAACCGGAGTCCGAGAACATAAAATTCCGGTACCGGTAAGTCATCACTCCGTCGCCCCGGTTCTCCAGATATGCCGTCACCAAAAAGAACCAGACCAAAGAGGACAGCAACAAAATACTGCCGGTAATCAGTCCCCAACGGTTTCTCTTGCCGCCATAGAGCAGAGAACGCAGCAGCAGCCAAAGGGAAACCACCGCAACGTACACAGCCGCGTCCTCTTTCACCATAAGCGTCAACGCGCCGGATAAAAACACAACCCACCTTTTTTCACAATCAATTCCATAAAAGAGCCAGAGCAGCAAGGGAGTTAAAAAGGCATTCTCATGAATATCATAACTGGCGCCGCCGGAGTAGGCCGGGTAAAGAAGGAGCAAAAGAGAAAGCAGCACAGAGACAGCCGGAGAAAGCCCGTGCCGGCGGCAAAGCTTCCAAAGCGGGATCACTGCGGATACCAAAACTGCAGCCTGGAGAACCTGAAGGGTCACCGGCTTGGGATACAGGCTGTAAAAGGGAAGAAGCAAATAAAAAATTGGCGAAACATGTACGGAAAAATGCGACAAAAGTCCGTCTCGCTCCACCGTTGTAGTAGGCAGCCCTGACGTCTTCATCTGATGAAACATCTGAGAAAAAATTCCAAAGTCAAACGTAGGGCAGCTGTAGGATAATACCCGGCAGACGGTCCACACAGAGACAAAAACAAAGAACAGGAGGGCAAAACCTGTCAGAATTATATAGGGACGGAAATTCTGCAGAGGGCGTATAGGTTCTTCACCGTTTTCTTTCCTTCCGTTCCACCCAAAACCGGCATAAACACCCAACATGGCTAAAATCAGCAGGCAACCGACGAAATAAGGAACTGTAAAAGAAGAACATAGCGCTGCCAAAGACAGCAGGGCAAAAACAAAAAAGATCCCCCACCGCTCAATCCGCTGTGTTAAAAACTTTTTCGCGAGCAGGGAAAACAAAATAAAGGCGGTAAGGGTCATGAAACACAGCAGAAAAAAAGACTGCGCCGCTAAACCATCCAGCTCAGTCAAGGAACGTAAGGGCCGGGGCAGAGAAAGATACTGTACGGCCACCGCTATGAGCCAGCTTAGAATCAGACGCCGCGCACACGCTGCGGCTGTAAAAATCCGAAATGCAGAGGCGCTTCCACGTCGGAAGGCAAAACGAAATTCTTTCATCTTCATACTCCGTTAGAAAATGTCGGCAAACATACGAAAAAAGTGCAAAAAGAAAGAGAAGTCACAGGAAGTGACTTCTCAAAGATGTTGGCATTACCTATTTTCCCGGCCAGTCACCCGGCAAGTATCGTCGGCGCATG
>UREY01000025.1 GCA_900546915.1 uncultured Eubacteriales bacterium | reverse complement strand
TTGGAGATTCCTATCCCCACGGAGCCTGTATAGGATAATTTTGCGGGAATTTAGGCGGCAATACGACGGCTCGTTCATTGGTCATGGTTCGACCGGTCCATGCCTTGAAATTTTTCGGGGGAATGTCGCAACCCCGGCGCTCAATTCTCGGACGGCAGAGGGATTCGTTTTGGCAGAACCATATCAGTTAGCGAAGTTGAAATCCTGTGGCAGTGAACCAGCCGGTGCGGCCGGCTGTTTGACGTGGTCTGAGATTGGGATGGACTGCAATATACGGGAAGTAAAAAACCGGTGTGAAACTTACTTGGATGGGAATGAAATCTGGCATATGCTACACAAAGCTGCAAAAACATGCATCTTCTGGATGCGGCAAGAAACGGTCCTGTGCGTGGCTGTCCTCTTGGCTGTGGTTTCTTGCTTTTTTGTCCCTCCCAGTGGCGCATATTTGTCGTACATAGACTGGAACACCCTGGCTCTTTTGTTCAGCCTGATGGCTGTGATGAGAGGGCTGCAAAAGGTGGGCTTTTTCGCGTATACGGCGAATTTTCTGCTGAAGCGCATCACCTCTACGAGGACCTTGCTGTTGATTCTGGTTTTTTTGCCTTTTTTCTTCAGCATGGTGATTACCAATGACGTAGCCTTAATCACCTTTGTGCCGTTTGGCCTGATTGTGCTGAAAATGGCGGGGCAGGAGCGTCTGGCGGTGCCCCAGGTGGTGCTGCAGACTGTGGCGGCGAACCTGGGCAGTATGCTGACGCCGGTGGGCAATCCGCAAAACCTCTATTTGTACAACAAGTCTGGCATTGGGTTTGGTGAATTGTGTGGGTGGATGCTTCCCTATGTTCTGGCGTCCGGGGTGTGCTTGGCGCTAATCATTGTCTTCAGAAAGCCTGTCCGCATTTCCGGCATATCGCTGACGGCTCCCTTGGGGAGCCCGGCCGTTCTGCTATGTTGTACGGCAGGCTTTGTTCTGTGCCTTCTCGGAATTTTCAAGCTGATCCCGCCCGTTATCGTTGCAGTTGTCATCGCGGGCTTTTTGCTGGTGAAAGACCGGGATACGTTATTCAAAATCGACTATTCGCTGCTTGCTACATTTTTTGCCTTTTTTATCTTTGTGGGGAACGTCGCCGGGATCACAGCGTTTCAGAGCTTTTTAACTTCGATCTTGGCAGGCCGGGTGGAGCTGGTGGCCGTTTTGACCAGCCAAATTACCAGCAATGTGCCTGCCGCCTTGCTCCTGTCCGGCTTTACCACACAGTGGCGGAGTCTCATCGTCGGCTGCAATCTAGGGGGGCTGGGGACTTTGATTGCGTCTATGGCCAGTCTTATTTCCTATAAAATGGTGGTCAAGGAATTTCCGGGACAGCGGAAGCGATATTTTTGGCGGTTTACCTTGTGCAACATCGGCCTGCTTTTGTTTCTTTCTCTTGTGTGGTACTGTATGGAACATTTTGCCGCCCGGCTGCCCGGTGTGGCCTGACACGTCCCCAGCGGACGGACCATTTTGCCCTGCCTTTTGTTTTAGATTCCTTTTGCTTGCGCCTTGCCGGTGGGGTTCGGTAAGGCGCATTTTTATGGTTTTTATTTTCCTGCCGCAGTTTTTGAAAGGGCTGTTTCGGATCAATTCCAGCGTAGGCAGCGCCGAATTGGACCATCGGACCCAAACGAGATCGGCGCGGAAAAGGGGAGCAGAGAATGGAAAACGTCACGGTACGCCGGGGCAGATATCCCGGTCGGATGGGGTTTTCCACAGATCCTCCCGGCTTGACAGGGGGGGAGGGCTGTGCTATGGTATGCTATGTCGAATATACAGGGAGGCGGTCATATGGAAGAGCAAAATGTAAAACTGACGAAGTTGGCCAGTTGCGCCGGCTGCGGCGCAAAGGTGGGTGCAGGTGTCTTGGCCCAGCTTTTGGAGGGGCTCAAAGTGCATCGGGATCCGAGGCTTTTGGTGGGCTTTGACAAAAGCGACGATGCGTCGGTTTATCAAATCAGTGAGGACCTGGCGTTGGTGCAGACGGTGGACTTCTTCCCGCCCATTGCCGACGATCCGTATCTCTTTGGGCAGATTGCAGCAACCAACGCCCTTTCGGACGTGTACGCCATGGGCGGAGAGCCCAAGCTGGCGCTGAACCTGCTGTGCATTCCCGAGTCCATGCCCAAGGAGGCGGTCCATCAGCTTTTGCGGGGCGGCTATGACAAGGTCTATGAGGCCGGCGCCATCATCACCGGCGGCCACAGCATCCTGGACCCGGAGCCGAAGTACGGCCTGGCGGTGACCGGTTTTGTGCATCCGGAAAAAATGCTGACAAACTCCGGAGCAAAGCCCGGCGATGTGTTGCTGCTGACAAAGCCCATCGGCATTGGGGTGCTGACCACTGGGGCCAAGGCGGAGTTGACGACTCCGGAGGCCATGGAGCTGGCGTACCGGCTGATGACCACCCTGAATAAGTCCGCCCGAGACGCCATGATTCGCTACCGGGTTCATGCCTGCACCGATGTTACGGGCTTCGGCCTTTTGGGACACGCCTTTGAGATGGCCCAAGGCAGCGATGTCCGGCTCGACCTGGAGGTGGACGGGGTGGACCTGATCCCCGAGGCTCTGGAGCTGGCCCGCATGGGAATTCTACCGGCGGGCATGTACCGGAACCGGCATTTTGCTGAGGCCGGTGTAGATGCCGGAGACGTGGAGCTGGCCCGGCAGGATCTGCTCTATGACCCCCAGACTGCAGGCGGTCTTCTGATTTCCGTTGCGGCGGAGGACGCGCCGGCTCTGCTGCGAGACCTGCAGGGCGCCGTTCCCAGTGCGCAGCGCATCGGGACAGTGGCGGAGTACGCCGGCGGAAAGCGGATTATTCTCCACTGATCCGGCTGATGGCGGTCAGCGCTGCGTCTATGTCCGCCTCCGTATTGGCAAATCCCAGGGAGAACCGGACGGTTCCCCGGGGAAATGTGCCGAGGGTTTTATGAGCGGCGGGCGCGCAGTGCAGGCCGCACCGGGTTAAAATGCCGAACTCGGTTTCCAGGCGGTAAGCTACCTCTGCGTTGTCCCGGTTCGGAAAATCCAGAGAGATGACGCCGACCCGGCGGTCCGGGTCTTGGGTCCCATAGGGGACCGCCCCGGGGATGGATGCCAGGCCGGCCAGAAAGCGGCGGCACAGGTCCATCTCATGACGGCGCAGCTTGTCCAGGCCTTGCCGCTCCAAGAATCGCAGGGCTGCCTCCAATCCATAGATACCGGGCAGGTTGGGGGTGCCGGACTCCAGACGGTCCGGGAGGTAGGTGGGCAAATATTCGCTGTCCGAGGCGCTTCCGGTACCCCCGGCCAGCAGCGGGGTCAGCTGCTTGGCCAGGCTGTCCCGCAGCAGCACAGCGCCGATACCGGAGGGGCCCAGCAGTCCCTTGTGTCCCGGTACAGCCAGGGCGGAGAGCTGAAACGCTTCAAAGTCTACGGGATAGTGTCCGGCCGTCTGTGCGGCGTCCAACAAAAAAGGAATGCCCCGGCGGGCACAGATTTCCCCCACCGCCGGGGCGTCTTGCACGCAGCCGCAGACGTTGGAGCCGTGGGCCATGATTAGAAGCCGGGTATTGGGGCGGATCAGACGCTCGACGTCGCCGGGGTCCAGCAGGCCCTCCCGACTGCAGGGGATCCGGTCAAAGCAGACGCCTTGCAGCTGCAGCAGGGGCCGCATGACGGCGTTGTGCTCCATGCTGCTGACGATGCAGTGATCGCCCGGCTTTAAAAGGCCCTTGATCACCATGTTGAGACCAAAGGTGGCTCCGGGGGTCAGGATGACGTGGGTGGCCGGCTCCGGAAAGTGGAAGATCCGAGCCAAGGCTTCCCGCAGCTGCAGCGTCACCAGGCCGGCGTCCTGGGCGCTGCCGTAGACGGAGCGGTTGATGGTGGCGCCGACGCAGTCCATGTATGCCTTCATGCTGCTGCTGACGCCTTCCGGCTTTGGAAAGGATGTGGCGGCATTGTCCAGATAAATGGTGCGCAAGGGAAATCGCTCCTTTCAATCAGGTGTGGCTGCCGAGGCCCGGCAGAAGGGGGCTCCCAACGGCCCGTCAGATAAACTCAGTATAGCATAGCTCGTGTCGTTTGTCACGGAAAAAGGAAGGCGGAGAAATTGTGTTGGAAATCAATTTGAAGCAGCTGGAGGCCTTTGTCACCACGGCGGAGTATTGCAGCTTTACCCAGGCGGCGAGCGCTTTGTATCTGACCCAGTCGACGGTCAGCGCGCACATCAACAGTCTGGAACAGATTTTGGGAGCCCGGCTGATTCAGCGGGGCGCACGGCAGCCGGTGATGCTGACGGAGCGGGGGCGGCAGGTTTATGAGGAGGCGAAGGAGATTCTGGACCGCTGCCGGCGCCTGCAGGGCGCCGGAGCGCAGACAGGCGACCGGCAGCTCCGTGTGGGAGCATCTACCGTTCCCGGGCAGTATCTTTTGCCGGACTTTATGTCTGGATTTCTGGGTCAGTTTCCCCAAAGTCAGTATGTGGTCCTGCGAGGGGACAGCGCCCAAATCCATCAATTTTTGGCCCAGGCCCGGGTTCGGATCGGATTTGTAGGTGCGGCGATGGACCGGCAAAATTGTGTTTATCATGCCATTGCAGAGGATCGCCTGGTTCTGATTACAGCCAACCGGGAGCCTTACCGGAGCCTGTGCGCCCAAAAGGTTCCCGGCCGGACGCTTTTGGACCGGCCGTTCATTCTCCGGGAGCCCACCTCCGGTACCCGGCAGGCGATGGAGGATTACCTGCGCCGCTGCGGACTCTCCCGGGAAGTCCTTCACCCGGTGGCGGAAATCGACAATCCGGAGGCCATTAAGTCCAGCGTCAGCCGGGGCATTGGGGTCTCCGTTGTTTCCCAGCTTTCCGTCCGGGAGGAACTCGCCGGTGGAAAATTACTCTCCTTTGACCTGGATGCCGAGGGCGTGTTCCGGAAGATCTATCTGACCTGGCGAAAGGATACGGCGCTCACCATGGTGGAACAAGGATTCATTGATTATGTTCGAAAAAGTGCCCGTAAGATCGGATGAATCGTTTTGGGCAATCATATGGCGCTTTGAACGAAAAGAAAAATTGGCTTTTTTGTGGAAAAAAGATACAATAAAAGTATCCTTGCGGTAAATCTGAGAGAGAGGCGTTTCTATGAAAAAAGTAAATTGGTTCGTTGTTTTGGCCGGCGGCGCTGTGGGACTGGCTGCGGTGCTGCTGACCGCCTTTGGCAATCCGGCCAACATGGGCTTCTGCATCGCCTGTTTCCTGCGGGACATCACGGGGGCCTTGGGAATGCACGGCGCAGACAAGGTGCAGTATGTGCGGCCTGAGATTGTCGGTCTGGTGCTGGGCGCTTTTATCATGGCTGTGGCCACCCGAGAGTTCCGGGCCAAGGCCGGCTCTTCTCCCGCGCTCCGGTTTGTACTGGGCGGCTTTGTGATGATTGGCGCTTTGGCCTTCCTGGGCTGCCCCCTGCGGATGGTGCTGCGGTTGGCCGGCGGCGACGGCAACGCGCTGGTGGGCCTTGTGGGCTTTGCCATCGGTATTTTTGTCGGCACCCTGTTTATGAAGCGGGGCTTCTCTCTGAAGCGCGCCTATGACGTAGGCGCCAGCGAGGGCGCCGTGCTGCCGGTGCTGTTGGCCGGCTTGCTGATTCTGTTCCTGGCGGTTCCCACGCTGTTCCGGCTGAGCGAGGCGGGTCCCGGCTCGATGCATGCGCCGGTGCTGCTGGCGTTCTTGGTGGCTCTGGTGATAGGCGCGTTGGCCCAGAGATCCCGTCTGTGCATGGCCGGCGGCATTCGGGATGCTGTTTTGTTCCGGGATTTCAAGCTCCTGTACGGGTTTATCGCCATTTTCCTGGTTGCTCTGGTGGGGAATCTGATTACCAAGAATTTTCACTTTGGCTTCCAGATGCAGCCGGTGGCCCACAGCAGTCACCTGTGGAACCTGCTGGGTATGATGCTGGTAGGCTGGGGTTCCGTGCTTTTGGGCGGCTGTCCGTTGCGTCAGCTGATCCTGGCCGGCAGCGGCAATGGAGATTCCACGGTGACGGTGTTTGGTATGATGGCCGGCGCGGCCATCGCCCATAACTTTAACCTGGCCGGCAGCGCCGACGCACTGAACGAGGCCGGTGAAGTCGTGGTTGGCGGGATTTCCACAGCCGGTAAGGTAGCGGTGCTGCTGGGTATGGTGGTCTGCTGTGTGATTTCGTTTGTCAATTTACCCAAAAAGGCGAAACAGTAGAAAAAGGAGGAACGCTGTCATGGTGGATGCGAGAGGCTATTTGTGTCCTATGCCGGTTGTCATGGTACAAAAGGAGGTCAAGGCCAATCACCCGGAGCGCCTGGAGGTGCTGGTGGACGACCGGTGCGCCGTGGAAAACGTGACCCGGTTCGGCAAGAGCTGCGGCTACGCGGTCAGTGTGTCGGAGGAAGGAAAGGACTTTCGTCTGACTTTGAAAAAATAAACCTTGGCCGGAGGGAATCGGAATCCGGCTGTTGTGTGGGTTATGCTATGAAAGATTACATTGCCACGTTTCATACGCACCTGGCCGCTCTGATGACCAGCCGAAATTTGACCGCGCTGGGGATTCAGGCCAGGATGATGCCTGTGCCCCGGAGACTCAGCGCCTCCTGCGGCACCTGCGTGCGCTACTGTGCGCCGGATGCCTCTTTGGAGGCGATGGATGAGGACGTGGAAGGGGTTTATGAGCTGGGAGAGGGAGATACCTATGTCCAGCTGCTCCATAACGAATAAATGCCTGTCCGCCCTGGGAAGGAAAAACGCCTTTCCCGGGGCGGGCCTTTTTCTTCTCTGAGAGAAAGCGGTTTACAACCGGAGAAAAATCGACTATGATATATGGGAACAACCGACAGGAGGATATGGGATATGGATGACCAACTGCTGCGCCGGATTCCCAAGGTGGATGAGCTGCTCAGAGATCCGCTGTTGGCCGGGTGCTGCCGGACCCTGCCGCAGCAGACGGTAACACAGGCCATTCGGCAGGCTTTGGAGGAATTACGCCGGGAGATTTTGGCCGGAACCCTTGGGGCTTTGCCGGAGCGGCCGGAATTATGCCGGAAGATTGCCGATTTGGCGGACCGGGCGGCCTTGCCGTCTCTGCGGAACGTCATCAATGGCACCGGCATTGTCCTGCACACCAACCTGGGCAGAGCCTGCCTTTCCGAGCAGGCGGCCCGGGCGGCGTGGTGTGCAGCCCGGGATTACTCCACACTGGAATATGATCTCAAAACCGGAAGCCGGGGCCTGCGCTATGCGCATGTGGAGGGGCTGCTGTGCCGTCTCACCGGAGCGGAGAGCGCTTTGGTGGTCAACAACAATGCGTCGGCAGTTCTGCTGCTTCTGTCCGCCCTGGCCCAGGGTGGACAGGTGGTGGTGTCCCGAGGGGAACTGGTGGAAATCGGCGGCTCTTTCCGGGTGCCGGATATTATGGAGGCCTGCGGCGCAATATTGCGGGAAGTGGGGACCACCAACAAGACCCATTTGCGGGATTATGCCGCTGCCATCGGCCCGGAAACCCGGGCCCTGATGAAGGTACATACCAGCAATTACCGCATTGTGGGCTTTACGGAAGCACCGCTGCTTTCCGAGCTGACGGCATTGGGCCACAGCCACGGCCTGCCCGTCGTTGAGGACCTGGGCAGCGGCTGTCTGGTGGATCTGGCCTCCTATGGCCTGCGGGGGGAACCTACGGTTTCGGCCTCTGTGGCTGCCGGGGTGGACGTGGTGTCTTTTTCCGGAGATAAGTTGCTGGGCGGTCCCCAGGCCGGTATCCTGGTGGGAAGGCGCGAGCTTCTGGACCGGCTGAAGTCCCATCCGTTGACCCGGGCCATGCGGGTGGATAAAATGACGCTGGCTGCCTTGGAGGCGACCTTGCGGAGCTATGAAAATGGGACGGCGGAGCAGGATATTCCCACCCTGGCCATGCTGCGGATTTCTCCGGAGGATTTGCATGCAAAGGCGGAGCTTTTGGCCGGTATGCTGGCACAGTCCGGTGTGCCCTCCCATGTGGCGGCGGCAGAGAGTCAGGTGGGCGGCGGCGCGGTGCCCACCCAGAATTTGCCCTCCTGGGCAGTTGTCCTGGAGGGTGACGCCCAGCGGTGGGAGGCGGCCCTGCGGACCGGAATCCGGCCCATCATCGGCCGGATTCATATGGACCGGTACCTTCTGGATGTACGCACCATACGGCAGGAGGACTTTTCCGATATCGTGCAAAGAGCGAGGGAGATAATGGCATGAAGCATGTGATCATTGGCACGGCCGGCCACGTGGACCATGGAAAAACGATGCTGATCAAAGCTCTGACCGGCATCGACACAGACCGGCTGGCAGAGGAAAAAAAGCGGGGAATCACCATTGAATTGGGATTTGCCCACCTGGACTGGCCGGACGGCACCCAGGCGGGAATTGTGGATGTGCCGGGTCATGAAAAGTTTATTAAAAATATGCTGGCCGGGGCAGGCGGCATCGATCTGGCTATGCTGGTGGTGGCTGCCGACGACGGATTTATGCCGCAGACGGTGGAGCATTTGGATATTCTGAATCTTCTGGGCGTCCGGGATGGCCTGGTGGCCCTCACCAAGTGCGACGCGGTGGAGCCGGAGTGGCTGGAGATGATGCAGGAAGAAGTGGCACAGAAGGTCAAAGGGACTTTTCTAGAGAATAAGCCCATTCTTCCGGTGTCGTCCTATACAGGCCAGGGTATTGGGGAGCTGCGGCAGGCTTTGTACCGGCTGGTACAGGGTGCGGGAGAAAAAAACATGCGGGTTCCCTTCCGCCTGCCGGTGGACCGGGTCTTCTCCGTGGACGGATTCGGTACGGTAGTGACCGGCACCCTCATTGAAGGCGCCATGCATGAAGGCGACCCGGCGGAGCTGACGCCCTCCGGCGTGCAAACCCGTATCCGGAACCTGCAGGTCCATGGGCGGGATGTGGAGACCGCCTATGCCGGCCAGAGAGTGGCGGTGAATCTGTCGGGCTTGAAAAAGACGGATATCCGCCGGGGCGACACCGTAGCAAAGCCCGATACGGTTCGGGTTTCCCGGATGCTGGACGTCCGGCTGCAAAACCTGGCCGATTCCAACCGGGTGATTCGGAACGATACCCAGGTGCATTTTTACCACGGCGCGGCGGTGCTGCTGGCTAAGGTGGTGCTGCTGGACCGGGATGCGCTGAGGCCTGGGGAGAGCTGCTACGCTCAGCTGCGGCTGACGGAGCCGGTTGCCAGCAAAAACGGGGATCGGTTTGTCGTTCGCTTTTACTCCCCCCTGGAGACCATTGGAGGCGGCGTCATTTTAGACGACGCGCCGTTACGGCACAGACGAAATGTGCCCCAGGTCCTGGAGGCCCTGGCCATTCGGGAGAGCGGCTCCGGAAGCGACCGGGTTCTGCAGGTCCTGACGGAATTCGGGCTGCGGCTTCCCGATGGGGCGCAGCTGGCGGCCAGGCTGCAGATGGATGAGGCGGAGCTTCACGATGAACTGCAGAGCCTGTGTAACCAGGGCCGGGCAGTGGAGCCTCTGCCCGGCAGGTTTGTTGCCGCCGGGAGGCTGGATGGGGTTTGGTCCGATTGCCGGGAGATTTTGACTTTGTATCACAAGCAAAACCCCCTGCATGCCGGTATGAAGGTTGCCGAGCTCCGGCAGAAGCTGTTTCAGTCTATGGAGCTGCCGCTGGCGGATGCGCTTCTGGGCACGCTGGCCCGGGAGGGAAAGATCCGCCGGGTGGCGGAGCGATACGCGCTGTGGGATTTTGAAGTCCGGTTCACCAAGCGGCAAAGCGCCATTCGGGAGAAAATTCTGCAGACTTATCGAAAAGCCGGGTTGGAAAGTCCCGCTACAGACGAGGTTGTAGCTGCCTTTCCTCAAAATGAGCGGCAGGATGCCAAGCAGGTCCTGGAGAGCTCTGTAACTGCCGGAGAGCTGGTGATGCTGACGCCGCAAATTTGTTGGTGCCGGGAGGCTTACGAGACGGCACGAAATACCGCCGCCGTGCACTTTCAGACGCAGGATACTCTGACCTTGGCTGAGCTCCGAGATTTGCTGCATACCTCCCGCAAATATGCGCTGGCCCTGTTGGAGTACTTGGACAAAAACCGCGTGACCAAAAAAGAAGGCGACTACCGTCGGCTGCTCCAGGGCTTTTGAAGAGGCGGCCCTGCCGGATGTCTGCAAAACGGCGTAAATCCGGCTTGCATTTCTGCTGTGGGTGTGTTAGAATAATTTCCGCTTATGGGAGTAGATGGGTGCTGGTGTGCCCCCCGGTCTTCAAAACCGGTGAGGGTGGCGAAGAACTGCCCGGGTGGGTTCGATTCCCACATATTCCCGCCAGGAACAGGCTGCCGCTTCCGGCGGCCTGTTTTTACAAGGAATGAAATTTGTGCAAAAGATAGAATTTTAGGAGGGAAAGACGGCGGAAATTTTGAGAAAAGCTGGAAAAATGCGGCGAAAAGTTGCTGAAATTTGAAAAAATAAAGGATTTTGCCGCTTTGACTGCCGGCTGATGTGGGAATTTTGCATCACGTGGGGAACCGTATTATTGATGAAAACGATCAAAATAAGATTTTCCTTGATTTTTTTGGAAAAATTGGGTTTAGTATAGAGGAAGGGTCGAAGTGTGGCCCAGCGTCAAAAGTTCATACAGGTGGATGACGGATACAGGAGATCTGCAAAGGCAGAGCCGAAGGAATAAGTGCCGCAGCTTGCCGCGGCGGCATAAACATTTCAGGCCCCAGGACTGTATTCTGACACATCTCTGGAAAGCGTACGCACCGAAGGAGCAACCCGGTTGGGGAATCTCTCAGGTTCAGATACAGAGCAAGGCAACGTGAGAGTGACATCTTTCGAGCCTGCTCTGTATTTTTTGCTTCGGCACGGAGCGGCTCGCCCCAGACCGGAAGGAGGCGCCGGGCGGTGAAAAGCGGACGGGATTTGCAAATTGTCACCAACAATCCCTTGGTAAAGCGTTGCATGGAAGATTGGTATGCGGTGACGTACCGGGATGTGGGACACCGGGAGGTTTTGATTTGGGCGCGGGATCTGATCTATGCAGGCTACCGCTTGTATACCCATCCCGTCTCAGGGAGTGTGAAGCCGAATGAGACGCCTTACAAATCCCTGGTGGTCTCCCGGCGGCCGGAGAGCTTCTCCGCCGACCAGGCCGAGCTGATTTCCGCCGCGGTGGCCACCTACGATGCCTTTCCTCCCCGGAGCCGGGCCGATACCCGGGCGGTGCTGGAGGACTTTCAATTGATCGACTATACCCTGCTGGCAAGCGCCCTGGACTTTGACGCTGCGGCGGGTCTTAGTAAACAACCCCATCAGCCCTAAAAATCATGTATGTGAAGGAGGAGGTGTTCGGCTTGAAATTGGAACTTGGCTTTATTCAAATCAAAGATGTTCAATTTTCAGACGAATGCGTAATCAAAGACGGCATTTTGTACGTTCGCGCGGAGGATGTCAAAGACTTCGTCTATGCCGACAGCGATGTGCAGGCCTGCGTCAAGGACGTGAAGTTTGACATCGCTCGTCCCGGCGAAAGCGTCCGGATCACACCGGTGAAGGACGTCATTGAGCCGCGGGTCAAGGTGGAAGGACCCGGCGGGGAATTCCCCGGCGTCATCGCCAAGGTGGACACGGTGGGCTCCGGCAAGACCCATGTTCTGAGAGGGATGGCGGTGATCACCGCCGGCAAAATTGTCGGTTTCCAGGAGGGCATCATCGACATGTCCGGCCCCGGCGCCGCGTACACGCCCTTTTCCAAGCTGGTGAACCTGGTTATGGTCTGCGAGCCGGCGGAGGGAGTCAAGCAGCACGAGTATGAGCACGCCGTTCGTCTGGTCGGCCTGCGGGCGGCTACCTTTATCGGAGAGCTGGGCCGTGCGGTGACCCCCGACGAGACAAAGGTTTATGAGACCTACGGCGTCAAAGAGGGACTGGAGAAATTCCCGGATCTGCCCCGGGTGGGCTATGTCCACATGCTCCAGAGCCAGGGCTTGCTTCACGATACGTATGTGTACGGCGTCGATGCCAAGCGGATCATTTCTACGCTCTTGAATCCCACCGAGACCATGGACGGCGCCATCATCAGCGGCAACTGCGTCTCGGCCTGCGACAAGAATACGACCTATCATCATCAGAACAATCCTGTGGTGGCCGATTTGTTTGAACAGCACGGCAAGACCCTCAACTATGTGTGCAACATCATCACCAATGAGAACGTGTATCTGGCCGATAAGCAGCGGTCCTCCGACTGGGCTTCCAAGCTGTGCCGCATGCTGGATCTGGACGGCGTAATCATCTCGGAAGAGGGCTTCGGTAACCCCGACACGGATCTCATTATGAACTGCCGGAAGGCCGAGCAAAAGGGAATCCGGACCGCCATCATCACCGACGAGTACGCCGGTCAGGACGGCAAATCCCAGTCTCTGGCCGATGCCGATCCTCTGGCCGACGCCGTAGTCACCGGCGGCAACGCCAATGAGGTCATTGTCCTGCCGAAGATGGAAAAGGTCATCGGGATGCTGGACTATGTGGACAAAATTGCTGGCGGCCATGCCGGCTCTCTGCGCCCGGACGGGACCATTGAGGCGGAGCTCCAGGTGATTACCGGCGCGACCAACGAGATGGGCTTCAATTGCCTGAGCGCAAGATAAGGGAAAGGAGAGATTCAACGCAATGAGCTATCGTGTCGTACACTATATCAACCAGTTCTTTGCCAACATCGGCGGCGAAGAAATGGCCCATGTGCCCCCCGAGCTGCGGGAAGGCCGCGTGGGACCCGGTATGGCCTTTGAGCAGGCGTGGAAGGGCGAAGCTGAGATCGTCAACACCATTGTCTGCGGCGACTCCTATTTTGCAGAGCATGAGAAGGAGGCCAAGGCGCAGATCCTGGCTTGGGTGGAGGAGATCAAGCCCGACCTGTTTGTAGCCGGTCCCGCCTTTAACGCCGGCCGGTACGGCTACGCCTGCGCCAATATCTGCGCAGAGGTGCAGGAGAAGCTGGGCGTGCCCGTCCTGACGGGCATGTATCCCGAGAACCCCGGCGCGGACCTGAAGGACAAGGTCCTGATGGTCGCCACGACCAACAGCGCCGCCGGTATGCGCAAGGCTGCCCCGACGATGGCGAAGCTGGCCATGAAGCTCATGTCCGGCGAGAAGCTGGGCGCGTCCTGCGAGGACGGCTATATGCCCAACGGCGTTCGCCGGAATTTCTTTGAAAAGGAGCGGGGCTCCAAGCGGGCGGTGCGGATGCTGCTGAACAAGCTGGCCGACAAGCCCTTTACCACGGAGTATCCCATGCCCTCCTTCGACCGGGTGCCGCCCAATCCGGCTCTGACGGACTTGAGCCGGGCGACCATCGCCCTGTGCACCTCCGGCGGCATTGTGCCCAAGGGGAACCCGGATCACATTGAGTCTTCCTCTGCCTCGCACTACGGCGAGTACTGCATTGCCGGCGTGGACCGGCTCACCGAGGCGACTTATGAGACCGCCCACGGCGGCTATGACCCGGTGTACGCCAACGCGGACCCCAACCGGGTTTTGCCGGTGGATGTCCTGCGGGAGTTTGAGCGGGAAGGCAAAATCGGCAAGCTGCACGACTACTTCTATACGACGGTGGGCAACGGCACGGCTGTCGCCTCCGCCAAGCGGTTTGCCCAGGAATATGCCCAAAAACTGCGGGAGGCAGGCGTTCACGCCGTCATTATGACCAGTACGTGAGGGACCTGTACGCGTTGCGGTGCAACGATGGTAAAAGAAATTGAGCGGGCCGGGATTCCTGTGGTACATATGTGTACCATCACGCCGATTTCCATGACGGTTGGCGCAAACCGGATTGTGCCCACCATTGCAATTCCCCATCCTCTGGGCAATCCGGCTCTCCCCGCCGAGGAAGAGTACGCTTTGCGCAAGAAGCTGGTGGCCCGGGCTCTGGAGGCCCTGTGCACGCCGGTGGAGGACCAGACCGTCTTTGACGTTTGATTTGATCCGGCCTTTTCAGGCCGTTGGTAGGAGTGTTTGCCAATGAGCAAAATCTATGACGTAATTATTTTGGGCGCCGGCCCGGCGGGGCTGGCGGCAGGGCTGTACGCAGGCCGCAGCCGACTCTCCACGCTGATTGTGGAAAAGGGTCAGGACGGCGGTCAGATTGCCATCACCGACGAGATTGAAAACTATCCCGGTCAAAGCCTGGACAAAGAGAGCGGCCCCACGCTGATTGCCCGGATGACGGCGCAGGCTCAAAAATTCGGCGCAGAGCGGGTCCGGGATGTGATCCAGTCTGTGGAGCTGGAGGGCGATGTCAAAAAGCTGACCGGCAGTCAGGGCGAGTATTTTGGCAGGACGGTGATCCTGGCCACCGGCGCATTTCCCCGCCCCATTGGCTGTAAAAACGAAGGAAAGTTTATGGGCAAAGGCATTTCCTTCTGCGCCACCTGCGACGCCGCCTTTTTTGAGGATTTTGAGGTCTATGTGGTAGGCGGCGGCGACGCCGCTGTGGAAGAAGCCATGTATCTGAGCAAATTTGCCCGGAAGGTGACCGTCATTCACCGGCGCAACGAGCTGCGGGCTGCCAAATCCATTCAGGAAAAGGCTTTCAAAAACCCCAAGCTTCACTTTATGTGGGACACGGTGGTGGACGAGGTGGACGGCGAGGAGCTCCTGAGTAAAATGGTGGTCCGGAACACAAAGACCGGAGCGCTTACTACCATAGAGGCTGATCCGGAGGACGGCTTCTTTGGCCTCTTCGGTTTCATTGGCCTGCTGCCCAACACCAAGCTGTTCGAGGGCGTAATCGACATGGAAAACGGTTACATCAAAACCGACGCCGATATGCATACCAACATCCCCGGCGTATTTGCCGCCGGTGATCTGCGGGTCAAGAGCCTGCGCCAGGTGGTCACCGCGGCGGCAGACGGCGCCATTGCCGCCATGCAGGCGGAAAAATATCTTGCCGACCGGTAAGAAAGGAGGAAGCAGAAATGCTGGAATTGGATAAGACAACGTTTGAGGACGAGGTCCTGAAGGCTCCCGGGAAGATTCTCGTGGACTTTTATGGAGACGGCTGCGTGCCTTGCGCCGCGCTGATGCCCCATATCCACGGCTTCGCCGAAAAGTACGGCCAGAGCATGAAGTTCTGTGCTTTGAACACCACAAAGGCCCGCCGTTTGGCCATCAGCCAGAAGGTTTTAGGCCTGCCGGTCATCGCCGTTTATGAAAATGGGGAGATGATCGACTCCTGCGTCAAGGATGACGCGACCCCTGAAAATGTGGAAGCGATGATTCAAAAGTACGTATAATCGGTAGTCAGCCGCAAGGCTTTCTATAAATTTTTTAGAAAAGGAGGAAGTGACATGGGCATCTTAGCTGGCAAGAAGGTTGTCATCATTGGCGACCGTGACGGCATTCCCGGACAGGCGATTGAGGCTTGCGCCAAGAGCGCCGGCGCCGACGTGGTGTTTTCCTCGACGGAGTGCTTTGTGTGAACGGCCGCTGGTGCAATGGATCTGGAAAACCAGAAGCGGGTAAAGGAATTTGCCGAGCAGTACGGGCCGGAGAACCTGGTGGTTCTCCTGGGCGCTGCGGAAGGCGAAGCCTCCGGTCTGGCCGCTGAGACGGTTACCAACGGTGACCCGACCTACGCCGGTCCATTGACAGGAGTCCAGTTGGGACTCAAGGTTTATCATGTATGCGAGCCGGAGATCAAAGAGGAGTTCGATCCTGCGGTCTATGACGAGCAGGTCAGCATGATGGAGATGGTTTTGAACGTCGACGAAATTGTGGACGAAATGACCTCCATCCGGGAACAGTTCTGTAAGTATTGAGGCATCGCGTAGCACGGGGCGGCGGCTTTGGCCGCCGCCTTTCCTGCTTTCCTGCAGAGGCTCTCACAGGAAAATCCGCCGCTTTATGCTGCAGTTTGTTCCGGGCCATGCCCGGCATAGCCCGATTGCCCGCCATGGCTATGGGCAGCGCTGAGGTGCGGGATCCCCATTCTGCTTCCTTTTGGTATGTATCATAATTGAGAGGATGATTCCCTATGAAAAGCGTAATCAAAGGCACCAGCTATATTCTGGTCCACACCCCCGACATGGTGATCCATAATGGTACGACCCAGACGACAGAACGGGTCGTCAACCCCGGCAGCGAGTATCTGCAGGCATTGCCCGGTCATATCCGGAGCTTTGAGCAGGCGTTGTCCTATTATCCCAATCAGGTTTACATCGGGAACCAAACCCCGGAAGAGCTGGCGGCGGTGCCCCAGCCCTGGTATGACAAAACCTGTCCGGTAAACAGCCGCTTTGGCCCCTTCGGCCAGATCATGCCCCAGGAGGAGTTTCTGCTGCTGATGCAGGCCTGTGATGTGTTTGATCTGGTCAAGCTGAATCGGGAATTTGTCGCCCGGGTGAAACCGGCACTGGCGGCCAACCCGCTGATGAACGACGCCATTGTCAATCGGGTGGGTGAGGGCATCGACGGCGCAGAGATTGCACGTCTGGTCCGGGAAGAGCATTCCGAGGGCTTGTATGACCACGATGAATTGGTTGGCTGTGTGAATCGCGCGCACGACATTGACGTGAACCTCTCCGCCCACGTAATGCATGAGAACATCGTCTCCAAGGCCTCTTCCGTTTTGGCGTTGCTGTCTGCGGTGCAGAACGCTGGAATCGGCAAAGACGCCGTAGAGTACGTAATCGATTGCTCCGAAGAGGCTTGCGGCGATATGAATCAGCGGGGCGGCGGCAACTTTGCCAAAAGTGCGGCGGAGATTGCCGGTCTCACCGGGGCCACCGGCTCCGACCTGCGGGGCTTCTGCGCAGCTCCGGCTCATGCCATGATTGAGGCTGCCTCTTTGGTGGCGGCCGGTGCGTACAAGGCTGTGGCCGTGACCGCCGGCGGATGTACTGCGAAGCTGGGAATGAACGGCAAGGACCATGTGAAAAAGGGCCTGCCCATTCTGGAGGACATGGTCGGCGGCTTTGCCGTCATTGTGACCCAGGATGACGGCGTCAGCCCCGAGATCAATTTGGAGCTGCTGGGACGCCACAGCGTCGGGACCGGCTCGGCGCCCCAAGCGGTGATTTCCAGTCTGGTGACGGATCCCCTGGACCGGAAGGGGCTGAAGATTACCGACATCGATAAGTTTTCACCGGAGCTGCAGAACCCGGATATCACCAAGCCCGCCGGCGCCGGCGATGTGCCCATGGCCAACTACAAAATGATCGGCGCGCTGGCTGTCAAGCGGGGCGAAATTTCCCGCGCCGAGCTGGCGGAGTTCACACAAAAGCACGGCTACACCGGCTGGGCGCCTACCCAGGGACATATCCCCTCCGGGGTTCCCGCCATCGGCTTTGCCCGGCAGGATATCATGAACGGCAAACTGAAGCGTGTCATGATCATCGGAAAAGGCTCTCTGTTCCTGGGCCGTATGACCAATCTGTTCGACGGCGTATCCTTCGTGATCCAGGCGAACTCCGGCCCGGAGGCTTCTGGCGGTGTCAGCGAGGAGCAGGTCAAGCGGATGATTGCCAAGGCCATGCGGGAATTTGCCGCCTCTTTGCTGGCCCAGGCCGAAGAATAAGGTAGGTGTACTCATGGAACACTTGGAAAAAACCATCGCCAGGACCTTTTTACAAATGGCGGAGGGCCTGGAGCGCGGCTCCTACGGGCCCCGCCCCAGAATTGCCTTGACCGGCATGGGCAGTGAGCATGGAGAGGAAAACGCCATGGCGGCGGCTCAAATGGCTGCCGCGCAGGGTGTGGATGTGATTTACATCGGGACTTTGGAGGCTCCCGGCGTCACGACCGTCCGCGTGGACAGCGAAGAAGAAGGGCACAAAAAAATGGATGAGCTGCTGGAAGGCCGCCAAATAGACGGCGCCGTCACCATGCATTATCCGTTCCCCATCGGCGTTTCCACTGTGGGACGGGCTGTGACCCCGGGCCGGGGACGGGAGATGTTTGTGGCCAACACCACCGGCACAACCAGCACAGACCGGGTAGAGGGCATGGTGAAAAACGCCGTCTGCGGCATCATTGCAGCCAAGGCTTGCGGCGTAGCCGATCCGACGGTGGGCATTCTCAATGTGGACGGGGCGCGGCAGGTGGAGATGACCCTGAACAAGCTGCGAGAGGGCGGCTACAGCTTCCGGTGGGCGAAGTCTGCCCGGAGGGACGGAGGCGCTGTTCTGCGGGGAAACGATGTGCTCCTGGGGACGCCGGACGTTCTGGTTACGGATTCCCTCACCGGCAACGTGCTGATTAAAATGCTCTCGGCCTTTGTCAGCGGCGGGACCTTTGAAGCCACGGGCTTCGGCTATGGTCCCGGCATCGGGCCGGGCTACGATAAGTTGGTTCTGATTGTCTCTCGAGCGTCCGGCGCGCCGCTGATTGCCAACGCCTTGCTCTATGCCGGGCAGCTGGTGCGGGGCGGTCTATGGAATGTGGCGAAGGACGAATATGAAAAAGCCGAACGGGCGGGCCTGAGTTCCTTGCTGGAGGCGCGCAAGGGTTCCGCTCCGGCGGCCGACGCCGGGGAGGTCCAGGCGCCTCCGGCAGAGCCGGTTACCGCCAGCATTCCGGGCATTGACGTGATGGACCTGGAGGATGCGGTGAAGGTGCTTTGGCGGGCCGGGATTTATGCCGAGTCCGGGATGGGCTGTACAGGTCCTCTGGTGATGATGAGCCCTGCCAATCTGGAAAAAGCCAAAGCCCTGCTGCAGCAGGCGGGCTATCTGGGATAGGAGGCGCCTCATGAAGGTTTATGATCGAATTGCCGCATGTGAAAAGGAACTGACGACAGAGGAGCTGATTGCTCTGATGTCTGCCGGGAACCGGCAGGTGGATTTGGTTTTTTCGGAAAAGAGGTCTGATGAGGACGGTTATCTGAGCTGGGATGCGGAAAACTGGACCTGTGTGGACGGCAAGCGATTTATTTGTAGCTACGCCCTGCAGGGAAGAGTTTTATCGGATTACAGCGGGTACAACAAATACGACATGAAGGATCATTTCCTGCCGGAAACGGCCAAAGAGGTTATATTAAATTAGAACGCCGTAAACGCAACAAACCGCCGGGTCGCCGGCGGTTTGTTGCGTTTACGGGGAATGGGGTTTCGGATTTGGTACGGCATGCTTTTAAAATGAAACGTGCAGGCTCCCCGCCGGGGCGGAGAAAGCCTGCAGAGTTTTATGGAAATTTCCTTTGCCTTTTACGCTGCCGGTTGCCCCGGTGATACACCAGATAGTAAGCGCCGGCGCTGATTACCAAGGCGGGAGGGATGTCCAGGAGGGAATGCTGCTTTAAAAATACGGTAGAGACGGAAATCAAGGCCGCCTGGAGGACAAAGGCTGTCCGCCACAAAGGTGTGGCGAAGCGGGGCGTATTCCAAGCGGCTGCCAAAACCGCCATGGAGCCGATGACATGGAGGGAAGGGCACACATTGGTGTTGGTGTCAAAGGTGTAAAACCAGGCCATAAACCGCGTCAAAAGGTTGTCCCGCTGGAAGGCGGCAGGCCGGAGCTCCTGTTGACTGGGGTAAATCAGGTAGATGACGCAGGTCAGGGAATAGGTCAGGATGATAAACCACATAAATTTCCGAAAGCCTTCCGTGTCGAACAGCAGCAGGTACAGATGCATCCCAATGAGAAAGACGAACCAGTACAGATAGGCGAACAGAAAAAACTCACAGAACGGCACCAAATCATCCAGGGGCGTATAAATGGTATGGTAGTCCAGGTGGAGCAAGCGCTCCAGGGCGAAGAACACCAGGCCGTAAATGGGCCAGAAGAGTAAAAGCTTCAGATGGGAAAACTCCGGATCGTTTCGCTTGGACAGACGAAATTTGCGGTAATCGGTCAAGTGGACCCCCCCTTTTGCCGCAGGAGGAAATCGCAGATTTCCACGCCGCCGTTGTGCCGGAGGTTGGTCCTGAGGGTTTGGGACATGGACCGGAGCTTCTCCGGGTCGGAGAGATTGGCACAGACCAGCTTGGCCAGCCGGTTTACGGAATCTGCGGTCTCCGCCAGCTCGTGGCGCGTGTAGAATTCCAGGTTCCGGCCTTCGCAGCCGCCGACGGCGTCGATGAAAATCATCGGCAGCGCCTTGGCGGCGGCCTCGGTAGAGCTCAGCCCGCCGGGCTTGGTGAGCATCAGGTCTGCCGCGTCCATGTAGGCGGGAATCTCCCGGGTAAAGCCGAGGATCCGCAGATTGGCCCGGTTTCCCAGCTCCCAAAGGTCTTCATAGAGCTTTTCATTGTGACCGCAGATTACAATGAGCATACTGTTTTCCGGCAGAGTTTCCGTTAAGCGGCGAGCCAGGCGCTTAATGGGACCGCAGCCCATGCTGCCGCACATTAGCATGGCCACCCGCTTTTCCGGTGGAATGCTCAGCGCGGCCCGGCTGCCCGCGCGGTCTCTGGGTGCGAAAAAAACCTGCCGGACCGGGATGCCGGTGGCGACGAGCTTTTCCTCCGGGATGCCGCAGCGGACGAAGTCGGCGGTCAGCTTCTCGTCGGGGATTAAATAGCGGTCCGCTTGGGCTTCGGCCACATATGGGCTGCAGGTGTAGTCCGTGGCTACAAAATAATGGGGGATGGAGATGGGGTAATCCTGGCAGACCCGGCGCATGATTAAGCTGGAGAAGACATGAGTGCTGACGACGGCGTCATAGTGTCCGGCTTCCAGGGCGGCGTACAGTTTCTTTGCGCCCAAAGACAGGGCTTTATACAGCATGGAGGCGTCTTCCGGGGCGGGGTTGTGCTCCTCCGCCATCCGGTATCCGGCGCTGAACAGCAGGGGAGCCCGCTTATAGATCCGGACGTGCCAGTTGCTGATGAAGCGGGAGACCTCGGGAGACAAAAAAGCCAGCCCGTCCGTCATTTCACTGAAAACGCCCCGGGCGGTCAAAACCTCTTGAATGGCTTTTGCGGCAGAATTATGCCCTTCCCCTGTGTTGCAGGAGAGAATGAGAATGCGCATGGATGAGCTTGCTCCTCTCTTATGAAACTGTGGAAAACTCCGTCAAGGCTTTCCGACCAAGAAACGGCGGGCTGTTGCGTACGGGTTCTCTGCGCCGGTGGCGCGCAGAATCCATGCCGACAGCCTCGTCGATCGATTCCATTCACGGTTGCGTCTGCGGGTGTAAAACTCTGCCGGGCTTTTTTGACAGGCTGTGCTCTGGTGCGCCCGAAAGGGAAAACGGGCCGAGTTTACATCTACAGATAATTAATTCTATTTTATCATATCAAATAGGAAAAATCAACTTACGTCCCGGCGCCTTTTGAGGGTACTACAGATCCGCCCGTCTGTCAATATCCCGGGGTACCCAAGTTTTGAAAAATGGGAAAAGAACGGCTGCCGTGGCGGACCGGCGGAGTCCGGCAGCGCAAGTGCAGGTGAATTTTTTGTTTCTTTTGGTTCACATAATTGTTACATGTTGAAGGAGAAATGTAATTGCATTCTGCCGGAATTGTGGTAGAATATCGGCAGAACCCTGTGGCAAAAGGAAACCGTCACACAAGTGCGCGGAGTGAAATCCGATGAAGATAGGAGCGATTCATATCAAAAAGGGTAAATTTGCGAAGCCTCGGGCCAGCGCTGCAGAGGAGCGAGCGCGGCTGGAGGCGGATTTCAAACGAATGACCCATGCGGCCAACCATGAGCCGGAGTGGGAGGAGGACGACGAGGCCCAGGAGGCGCGGCGGAAAAAACGCCTGAAGATTGCCGTGATCTCGACGGCATGCCTGCTGGCCGTGGTGCTGATTGGCTTGGGCATCTTCCTGTGGAGCTATTCCCGGGACGACGGCTTGATCTTTGACAACGTATATGCCCTGGACATCAATTTGGGCGGCATGAGTCAGGAACAGGCTACGCAGGTCCTGGAGGAGAAGGCGCAGGCGGTTTATGGAGCGCCTTTGACCATTCAGCTTCAGGACCGGACGTTGGTGCTGACGCCGGAGGAGACCAAGGCGCAGCTGGATGCGGCGGCCCTGGCGGAAGCGGCCTGCCGGTATGGGCGGGACGGCAATATGTTTGACCGGGCCCGGGCCCGGTCGGCAGCGTCTCTGAGTACCTACACCCTGGAGGCGGCGGACTACCTCACGTTGGACACAGGGTACATCCAGGATGCGGTGAATCAGCTGAGTGCGGATTTGGAGAGTACGTTGACCCAGCCGGAGGTCACAGTGGAGGGCCAGCGCCCAGACCTGAGCGCTTACCCCCTGTCCGGCAGCGGGGAGGATGAGGAGGACGAGGAAGAAGAGCCGGCCCCTGTCACGCCGGAAAATGGCCAGGTTTTGACCATCTATACCGGGACGCCGGGCCGCCATCTGGATGCGGAGGCTCTGTACCGGCAAATTCTGGAGGCGTACTCCCGGGGCGATCTGTCCACCATTTCCACGACGTATGATGAGACGCTCCCCGAGGAGGTGGATCTGGAGGACGTGTTCCAGCAGTACTGTGTAGCGCCGGTGGATGCAGTGCTGGATGAGACCACGTATGTCGCCTCGGAGGAATCTCTGGGTTACGGCTTTGTGGTAGAGCAGGTGCAAAAGCAGCTGGATGAGGCCGAGCCGGGAGAGGAAATCCAGGTGGAGTTCCAGATTCTAATTCCGGAGCATACGAAAGCGTCTCTGGAGAAGGATTTGTTCCGGGACGTATTGGCCTACGCCCATACGGACCATACCTGGAATTCCAACCGGACCCGTAATTTGGAGTTGGCCTGTGAGGCCATTGACGGCTATATCCTCAAGCCTGGGGCGACTTTCTCCTTCAACGATGTGGTCGGCGAGCGGACGGCGGAAAAAGGCTATAAAGCCGCTACGGTGTATTCCGGCATGGAGTCTGTCCAGGAGCTGGGCGGAGGCGTGTGCCAGGTTTCGTCTACGCTGTACTATTGTACGCTTTACGCGGACTTAGAGGTGGTTTCCCGGGCGGTGCATACCTTCACAGTGGATTATGTGCCGCTGGGCATGGACGCCACGGTGTATTGGGGTTCGCTGGATTACCAGTTTAAGAATAATACGGATTACCCCATTAAAATTAACGCCTCGGTGCACGACGGCTATGTGGACATCGAACTGGTTGGGACGGATACGAAGGACTATTACGTGGAAATGGACTATGTCGTCCTGTCCAAAGACCCTTGGGAGACGAAGGAGCGAGAGGTGACCGACGGTTCCTACGCAGACGGCGAGACCATTACCTCTCCGTACACCGGCTATACGGTGGATACATACAAATACAAGTATGATAAGCAGACCGATGAGTTAATTTCCAAGGAGCTGGAGGCGCACTCTGAGTATACCCGGCGGGACAAGGTGGTGGCTGTGGTCCCCAGAGCCACGGAGCCCCCGGCCACGACCCCGCCGGCCACGGAACCGCCTGCGACGGAGCCCCCGGAAACGGACCCGCCTGCGACGGAGCCGCCCACCGAACCGGCTACGGAACCTCCAACCGAAGCGGAGAACGCAGATTCCAATGAATAAATCAAAAGTTCCAGGACCCCGTATGAGGTCCTGGAATTTTTGTATGCTTGGCCCATCAGAAAATTTCTGGGAATTTTGGAACCGGCGGGGCTTTTGGATCGAATGGTGGCAAAATAGCGTTACAGCATACCTGGAAGGACAGGAGGGACTTTCATGAATACGGGAAAATTTTCAAACGATCAAACAGAGGGCTCAGAGCGGGAGCGACTGCGGGCGGAACTGCAGTCCCTGGCCCGGCAGGCCGACGGCGAGCCGGTGGCGCCGTTGGGAGACCAAAGGCGCAAAACGCCCGGAGCGGGATGGATCGTGTTGCTATGCCTGCTTCTGGCTGCGGGAGTGGGGACCGGCGTCTTCCTGTGGAGCTTTTCCCTGGACGACGGTTTGATTTTTGACAACGTTTATGCGATGGGTCTCAACTTGGGCGGCATGACCCGGGACCAGGCGCAGGAGGCGCTGGAACGAAGGGCGGAGGCGGTGTACGGGCAGCCTCTGACTGTGCAGCTTCCGGACCGGCAGCTGGTGTTGTCTCCGGAGGAAGTCCATGCGCAAGTGGATGCTTCAGCCATGGCGGAAGCCGCCTTCCGGCATGGCCGGCAGGGAAATCTGTTCCAACGGGCCCGGGCTCGGTCGGAGGCGGCGCACACCACGTTCACGCTGGAATTGCATGATTATTTGCGCCTGAATGAGGCAGGAATCCGACAGGCGGTGAATTGGTTGCACGACGAAATTGAGCGCGACCTGATCCAGCCCACGGTGACGGTTGTGGGTCGGCGGCCGGATTTAAGCGCCTATGCGCTGCCGGACACCTATACCAGCGGGATGGAGGAGCTGGGGCAGACTCCGGTTACGGTGGAGGGCGGTCAGAAGCTGGTGATTCAGACCGGAGTGACAGGCCGGCATTTGGACGGGGAGGCTCTGTACCGCCGGATTGTGGCGACGTATGAGGAGATGGATTTGCATACCATTTCGGTTGCCTATGAGGAGGCTCTCCCGGATGAGGTGGATTTGCCGTCGGTTTACCAGAGCAATTGCCTGGAGCCGGTGGATGCGGTGCTGGATGAGACGACCTATGTGGCCAGCAAGGAGATTCTGGGATACGGCTTTCCTCTGGACGAGGTGCAGAAGCAGCTGGACCGCGCAGGGGAAGGGCAGACGATCCAAGTGGATTTCCAGATTCTCTATCCGAAGCAGTGGAAGGCTCTGCTGGAGAAGGATTTGTTCCGGGATGTTTTGGCTGAAAAAAAGACGGCGCATACCGACAATGCCGATCGGACCCGGAATTTGGAGCTGGCCTGCGCCGCCATCGACGGCTATCTGATCAAGCCCGGCGCCACCTTTTCCTTTAACGATGTGGTGGGCGAGCGGACGGCGGAGAAGGGCTACCGGGAGGCGACGGTGTACTATGCCGGGGCCTCTGTTCCCGGCCTGGGGGGCGGTGTGTGTCAGGTATCCTCCACCTTGTACTATGGGGCTCTGTACGCAGATCTGGAAATTGTGGACCGGCACCTGCACCAGTTCGCAGTGGATTACGTTCCTCTGGGAATGGACGCGACGGTACAGTGGGGATATCTGGACTTTCAGTTTCGGAATAACACGGATTATCCCATTCGGATTGCGGCCTCCGTTCACGACGGCTATGTGGACATCGCCCTCATTGGAACAGATACCAAGGACTACTATGTGGAAATGGACTATGTGGTTCTGGAGGAGATTCCCTGGCAGACGGTGGAGAAGGTGATAACCGACGGCTCTTACCAGTCCGGTCAGGTGATCACCACGCCGTATACCGGCTATGTGGTGGAGACTTACCGGTATAAATATGATAAGGAGACGGATCAGCTCATCTCCAAAGAATACGTTGCGGCTTCCGATTATGACAAGCGGGACCGGGAGATTGCCGTGACGCAGGGCGGCTGACCGGGAAAATACCGGTTGCGCCCCACAAGGCAATCGCAGTAGCCCGAGACGCCCGGGAAAATGCGGCTCCTTTTTGCAAATTTGATAATAATTCTCATTATTGCCATTGATTTTTCCCGGTATGTCCTGTATAATAGACCCGGCACTGGAAATATCAGACACGAAAGGGGATTTGTCCATGTATTGTGTAAGAAAGGTCACCGACGATCTGACCTGGGTGGGTGGAAGCGACCGTCGGCTGGCTCTGTTTGAAGGGGTGTACGATGTGCCGAAGGGCGTGTCCTATAACTCTTACCTCCTGACGGACGATAAGACGGTATTGTTTGATACGGTGGATCACTCCGTGGACCGGGTGTTTTTTGAAAACATTGCCCATGTTCTGGGGGGAAGGAAGCTGGATGCCCTGGTGGTGCAGCATATGGAGCCGGATCATGCCGCCACCATCGAAGAGGTGGTCCGCCGCTATCCTGGAGTCCGGATTCTGTGCAACCAAAAGACGGCGGATATGATGGCGCAGTTTTTCTCCTTTGACGTCGGCTCTGTGGTGCAGATCGTCAAGGAGGGCGACGTGTACGAAACCGGTCGTCACAGCTTCACCTTCGTCATGGCGCCTATGGTCCACTGGCCCGAGGTGATGGTCACATACGATTTGACGGAAAAGATTCTCTTCTCGGCCGATGCGTTCGGCACATTTGGCGCTTTGGACGGCGCATTGTTTGCCGACGAGGTGGATTTTTTCCGGGATTATCTGGATGAGGCCCGCCGGTACTATTGCAATATTGTGGGCAAGTACGGTACGCAGGTGACCAGCCTTTTGACCAAGGCGGCCGGCCTGGAGATTCGGATGATCTGCCCCCTGCACGGCTTTGTGTGGCGGAAGGACATGGGGGAACTGATTGATAAGTATCTGAAATGGGCGACCTACACGCCGGAGGAGAACGGAGTTGTCATTGCCTATGCCTCTGTGTACGGCAATACGGCCAATGCGGCGGAAATCCTGGCCTGCCGCCTGCGGGAGCGGGGCATTCGGACCTGTATGTTCGACGTGTCTATGACGCCGGCTTCCTATATCGTCTCCGCTGCGTTCCGGTACAGCCACCTGATCTTTGCTTCAACCACCTACAATGCCGGAATTTTTGTCAACATGGAGAATCTTCTCCATGATCTCACGGCCCATAATCTCCAGAACCGCACGGTAGCCCTGGTGGAGAACGGCTCCTGGGCGCCTACCAGCGGGAAGCTGATGCGGCAGCTCATCGCGCCGTGGAAGGGCGTTCACATTCTGGATCAGACCGTCACAATCCGCTCGTCCTTAAAAGAGACGGAGCAGCTGGAGATTTTGGCCCAGGCCGTGGCGGACACCATGCCCAAAGCAGAGCTCGCCGGTGATTCGGACAAGGCGGTGGACCCCAACGCATTGTTTAAGCTGTCCTATGGCCTGTTTGTTTTGTCGGCTTCGGCGGAGGGAAAGGACAATGGCTGCATCGTCAATACGGTGATTCAGCTTACGGATACCCCCAAGCGGCTGGCCTTTGCAGTGAATCGGGCCAACCTCACCCACGACATGATTGCCAAAACCGGTGTGTTCAGTATTTCGGTGCTGTCTCAGGATGTGCCCTTTGAAATTTTCCAGCATTTTGGCTTCCAGAGCGGCCGGGACACCGACAAGTTCGCCGGTTGGGCCTTTGCGGACCGCAGTGAGAACGGCACGCTGCATCTGACCAAGTTCTCCAACGCAGTCATTGCCGGTAAAGTGGTCGCGACACAGGATTGGGGAACCCATACCCTGTTTGTGGCCGATGTGACCGAGGCGCGGATTTTGTCCCAGGTGCCCTCTGTGACCTACGCGTACTACTTTGCCCATATCAAACCGAAGCCCCAGCCCCAGCTGACCCAGAAAAAGGGATGGGTGTGCAAGATTTGCGGCTATGTCTATGAAGGGGAGGAGCTGCCCCCGGACTTTGTCTGCCCGCTGTGTAAGCATGGCCCCGAGGACTTTGAACGAATCGGATGACCTTGACCGGACCTGTCGTGTGACGGCAGGTCCGGTGTGTTTTTCAGGGTTCGCCCGGACGGGCCGCAACGGCGGCCCACAGTGTGGGGCGGCAGGATTTCCCTGCCGCCGCTTTGCTTCATCCCTGGGCTGGGCCGGGAGGATGCGGGAACGTGGAAGGAATTTTTCGAAAGGAAAGCAATTTTCCTTGCCTTTTGCCGGATTTGGGTATATGATCATACTGGCCTGATACTTCAGGCTGTATTTTAAATGTTCTACAAGGCCAGGAGGGGACATACATGCTGACCTATACGTTAGACCGCACAGCCGGTCCGTTGTATGAAGCGCTGTACCGGGGACTGCGGGCCGATATTTTGGCGGGCCGACTGGCTCCCGGGGAGAAGCTGCCTTCCAAGCGAGCCCTGGCGGATCATTTGAAAATCAGCAAAGTCACCGTAGAGACGGCTTACGCCCAGTTGGCGGCAGAGGGTTACATCCGCTCCCAGGAAAAGGTGGGCTATTTTGTCGAGGCGGTGGAGCGGGGACCGGAGGCCGCCCCGTCCCCCATACCGGAACAGCGGAAGGAGGAGCCGGAGACGCCCTGGGAGGCGGACTTGACCGCCCATAGCTTACCGGCAGCGGCGTTTCCCTTTTCGATATGGGCCAAGCTGCAGCGGGAGGTTCTTTTGGATTATGGGGCGGAGCTGCTGGGTCCGGTCCCTCCAGGCGGCGCGTTGGTGCTTCGCCAGGCCATTGCGGATTATCTCTACGGCTTTCGCTCCATGACGGTATCGCCGGATCAAATCCTGGTGGGAGCGGGGACGGATTTTCTGTACAATTTATTGATCCAGCTCCTGGGCCGGGACAAATGCTATGCCATTGAAGACCCGGGCTACGGGAAAATCCGGCGGGTCTATGAGGCCGCCGGCGTAGCTTGTCTGCCGGTGCCGTTGGACGGAGATGGGGTCCGAGTGGACCGGTTGGCCGGAGCGCAGGTCCTGCACCTGTCTCCCTCTCACCACTTTCCCACCGGGATTGTGACCCCCATCGGCCGGCGGCAGGCCCTGCTGGAGTGGGCCGGGGAGGAGGAAGAGCGGTATTTGATTGAGGACGACTATGACAGCGAGTTTCGCCTCTCCGGCCGCCCCATCCCCACGCTGCAGTCCATTGACCGGAGCGGAAAGGTGATTTACCTCAATTCTTTTACCAAGTCCATCGCACCCTCCATCCGCATCAGCTACCTGGTTCTGCCGCCTGCGTGGATGGCGGAGTTCCACCGCCGTCTGGGCTTCTATGCCTGTACGGTTCCCAGCTTTGAGCAGTACACCCTGGCCCGGTTTCTCAGCCGGGGCTACTTTGAAAAGCATATCAACCGAATGCGGAAATACTACCGGGACCAGCGGGACCGGTTGATTGCAGCGCTGTCTCAGGCCAGCTTTTTTTCTCAGGTGGAGATTCTGGAGCAGGACGCCGGCCTGCATTTTCTTCTGCGGGTCCGGACCTCGTACTCGGACCGGGCGCTGAAAGAGCTGTGCGCCCAGGCCGGGATTCGGATTTTTTGCCTGTCCGATTATAGACAGGTGGCCCATCCCGGAGATTCACACTGCATGGTGGTAAATTACACGGGATTTGACAGCAGCCGGGCGCCGGATCTTTTGGCCCGCCTGGAAGACGTCCTAGCGGGCAAGGGAAAACCGCTTCGGTAAAACATGGGGCAGGTCCCAAAATTGCCGACTTGACAGCCGCTTTTTAGGTGGTTATGATAAAAAGGCGGCGCGGATGCCGACAAATATGCAGAGGGTGTATGCCATGATGAAATTTTGTAAACGCGCGCTGGCTTTTACGTTGGCGTTGGGGTTCCTGTTAGGGCTTGGATCCGGACTGCTGCCGAAGACTCGGGCGGCTGTTGCGCTGCCACCCATGACCCCAGACAACTCGGCGCAGGAGTGGGAGGTGCTCCGCCAGGTCAATCTCCGGCGGGACGAGGAAGGACTGCAGCCTTTGACGATGATAGAGCCGCTGCAAAACGCCATGGACATCCGGGCCGAGGAATTGTTGATTCGGTATGACCATGAAAGACCGGACGGAAGTTCGTGCTTTACGGTGCTCGAGGAAGTGGGATTGACGAGCCTGCAACCCACAGGAGAGAACATTGCTGCCGGCTACCCCACCGCTGCTGCGGTGATGGACGGCTGGATGAACAGTCCGGGACACCGGGCCAACATATTGAAGCAGAATGCTACCCACGTGGGCGTGGGATACGATTTCACCAGCGGCGGCTACGGAAGCTATTGGGTGCAGATGTTCTGTACCTCTAAAGATTGCAGGTATACGGATTTCCAGCTGATCTTACCCACAGAGACCTTTGAGCCCGGAACGGGCCTGGAGGAAATGGGACTGATCGGCGTACTCAACTGCGCCCATTGCGGGACCTCCTACCTGCCCATTTTGTCTTCGTACTGCACCGGCTTTGATCCTGCCGCTACGGGGACCCAGACGGTCACCGTCACTTGCTTTGACCGCACGGCGCAATTTCAGGTTACCGGCGGCGGCGCCGTCCAGGAGGTCGACCCCGAGGATGCCTGGAACCCCTACCGGGATGTTCCGAAGGGGCAGTGGTATTACGACGGGGTCAAGTTTGTCACCGAGCAGGGGCTGTTTCAGGGCGTGGAAGGGGGACGGTTCCTGCCCGGCGGCACCATGACCCGGGGGATGCTGGTGACGGTGTTGTACCGCCTGGCGGGAGAGCCCTCGGTGCAGGGACTGGAGAATCCCTTCTATGATGTGTCTTTAAACCGGTATTACGGAGCCCCGGTTCTTTGGGCCAGCGCAAACGGCCTGGTAGAAGGCCACGGCAACGGGAAATTTACCCCGGAGGGCAATGTGACGCGACAGGATATGGCGGTGATTCTCTACCGGTATGCCCAGCGGACTGGAAATGACACCACATATACGACAGATGCTTACCAAACCTTC
>UREY01000024.1 GCA_900546915.1 uncultured Eubacteriales bacterium | reverse complement strand
CGGACGCCGCCGGCCGGCGGCGTCCGGTCAAAATCAAGGCGATCAGCGCCTCCATATCGTCCACGTGGTCATAATCCCCCGTGATCCCCTGCCGGTGATATACCACGCCGGCCGCTTCATTGGCCTCCAGGCGGTCCAGCAAAGCCTCCATGCCGTAGCGACGAATGAATTCACAGAAGCCCCTGGGCTTTATTTTTTGCAGCAACCCCTTGCGGCAATCCTCGTTACAGGCATAGCACCCGGCCAGCTGCCGGTCTCTCGAACAGCGCAGATTTTCGCACTGGGCGGCGGCGCCGCAGGAACCGGCGTCACAGCCGCCGCAGCTTTCCCCCTCGGAGCACAGGCAGCAGGCCAGACCGCACCGCGCAATTCCCAATTCTCGTCTCATCGCCGTCTCCTCAATCGTCATCCAGCTTCAGCACAGCCATAAAAGCCTCGGAGGGGACGGAAACCGTGCCGAACGTACGCATCCGTTTCTTGCCCTCCTTTTGCTTTTCCAGCAGCTTCTTCTTCCGCGTGATATCGCCGCCGTAGCACTTGGCCAGCACGTCCTTGCGCAGGGCCTTAATGGTCTCCCGGGCGATGACCTTGCCCCCAATGGCCGCCTGTACGGGAATCTCAAACATTTGCCGGGGAATATTTTCCTTCAGCTTCTCACAGATCTTCCGGGCCCGGGGATAGGCGTTATCGGCAAACAGAATAAAGCTGAGGGCGTCGACCATATCGCCGTTGAGTAGGATATCCAGCTTCACCAGCTTCGAGGGCCGGTATTCATCCATCTCATAATCCAGAGAGCCGTAGCCCCGCGTCCTGGATTTCAGCGCATCAAAAAAGTCGTAAATAATCTCATTGAGCGGCATTTTATAGTGCAGCTCCACTCGGGTGCTGTCCAGATACACCATATTCTGGAACTCACCCCGCCGGGCCGTACACAGGTCCATGATGTTGCCCACATATTCCTGCGGGGCCATCAGGCTGGCCTTCACATAGGGCTCTTCGGCCAGCTCAATCTCCGCCGGGTCGGGATAATTGAGGGGGTTATCCACCATGACCACGGAACCGTCGGTTTTGGTAATCCGGTAGACCACGTTGGGCGCCGTGGTGATGAGATCCAGATTGTATTCCCGCTCCAGCCGCTCCTGAATGATCTCCATGTGCAGCAGGCCCAAAAAGCCGCACCGGAAGCCAAATCCCAGGGCGATGGAGCTCTCCGGTTCATAGGTCATGGAGGCGTCGTTGAGCTTCAGCTTTTCCAGCGCGTCCCGGAGGTCCTGATATTTGGAGCCGTCCGCCGGGTAAATGCCGGAGAACACCATGGGCTGCACCGTCCGGTAACCGGGCAAAGCCTCTTTGGCCGGGCGGGCCGCTTCCGTGACCGTGTCGCCTACTCGGGTGTCGGAGACGGTTTTGATGGAGGCGGTGAGATAGCCCACCTCTCCCGCGCCCAGCTCCTGGGCAGGCTGGAGCCCCAGAGGATGCATGACGCCCACTTCCACTACTTTGTAGACCGCCCCGGTGGCCATCATCTTGACGTCCATTCCCGGCCGGATGGTCCCTTCTTTTACCCGCAGGTAAACGATGACGCCCCGGTAGGCGTCGTACTGGCTGTCGAAGATCAGCGCCTGAAGCGGCGCGGTCCGGTCGCCGGTGGGCGCGGGAATATCCGAGACGATCCGCTCCAAAACATCGTGAATGTGGAGCCCGTTTTTGGCGGAAATCTCCGGCGCATCTTCCGCCGGAACGCCGATGATGTCCTCAATCTCCGCCTTGACCTCGGCGGGCCTGGCGGCAGGCAGGTCAATCTTGTTGATCACCGGCAGGACCTCCAGTCCGGCGTCCATGGCCAGATAGGTATTGGCCAGCGTCTGAGCCTCCACGCCCTGAGAGGCATCCACCACCAGAACGGCGCCCTCGCAGGCGGCCAGGGAGCGGGAAACCTCGTAATTAAAGTCCACATGGCCCGGCGTATCAATCAAATTCAGGTCATAGCTTTGCCCATTGTCGGCGGTGTACTGCAGGCGCACGGCTCGGGCTTTGATGGTGATGCCCCGCTCCCGCTCCAAATCCATGGAATCTAGAATCTGGTCCTCCATTTCCCGGCGGTCGATGGCGTTGCAGGCCTCCAGCAGGCGGTCCGCCAGGGTGGATTTGCCGTGGTCGATGTGGGCCACAATGGAAAAATTTCGAATATGAGAAAGGTCCGTCAATGTGCTTCACCTCAATGGCGCAGCTTTCGGAGGGTCTGAACCGAAAGAAAACCGCTGAATTTCTCGGTATATTATACCGGATCTTCGCCCAAAAGTAAACCGGTTTTCTCCGCCCCTTCCCCGGATTGCGCAGTCCGACGGCGTGACAAAAACCTCTTGAGACAAACCGCTGCCTTGGTTACACCATTGCGGCTCTATGAAGCCCCCGGCGCCGGCAGAGGAGCGCTCATATCATCTTACGAAAAAACGGCCCGGAAATTGGAACCAAGCCAATTTCCGGGCCCGAGCTTTTCCCATGTCACATTTCGGTCGCTCTCCCCGATTGGGCAAAGCCGCCTCGGGGCATTCGCCCCGGTTTTCCCGCCGGGTTAGGCCAGCGCGGCCGTGATGATGGCCATTTTGTAGACCTCGTCGGCATTGCAGCCCCGGCTCAGGTCGTTGATGGGCGCGTTCAGGCCCTGGAGGATGGGGCCGTAGGCTTCATAGCCGCCCAAGCGCTGTGCAATCTTATAGCCGATGTTGCCGGCCTCGATGCAGGGGAAGATGAAGGTATTGGCCTGCCCGGCCACCGGGGAGCCCTTGCACTTGGTAGCCGCTACCACAGGAGATACGGCAGCGTCAAACTGCAGCTCGCCGTCGATGGCCAGCTCCGGGGCCAGCTTTTGGGCCTCGATGGTGGCGTCGTGGCTCAGCTGCACGGTGCCGCCCTTGCCGGAGCCCTTGGTGGAGAAGCTGAGCATCGCGACCTTGGGATCCATGCCGAATACCTTTGCGGTACGGGCGGTCTCCACGGCGACTTCGGCCAGCTTCTGCGCGGCGGAAATCACCACATTGCCCTCTTTGTCCACGGTATCCTGGTAGTCAATGTTAATGGCGCAGTCACCCATGGCCAGCTTTTCCTCTCCGCGAACCAAAATGAAGCAAGAGGACACCAAGTGCGCACCCTTTTTGGTCTTAACCAGCTGCAGAGCCGGACGCACAGTATCGGCGGTAGAATATGTAGCGCCGCCCAGAAGGGCGTCGGCATAGCCGAGCTTCACCAGCATCGTGCCAAAATAGTTGCCCTTGGACAAGGCCTGCCGGCAGTCCTCCGGCGTCATTTTCCCCTTACGGAGCTCCACCATTTTTTCCACCATGGCGTCCATCTCCGGGTAGGTCGCGGGGTCGATGATTTCAATTCCCTCAATGTCAAAGTCTCCGGCTGCCGCCGCCGTGCGCACTTCTTCCACGTTCCCGATGAGAATGGGCGTCAGGAAGCCGCCCTTTTTCAGCCGGGCGGTCGCCTCCAGAATCCGGGCGTCCGGACCTTCGGTAAAGACAATTTTCCGGGGATTGGCCTTCAGCGTTTCAATCATAGCGTTAAACACGATGTAAAATCCTCCATGTTTTGATGTCATATTCTTCCGAGCACGGGGTTCCACCCCGCTTCGCAACATTCATTATACTACGAACCAATCCGGTCCACAAGGGCTATTTTTGAAAAATTTACCTGAAAAACCGGAAAGGATTTGGAGAAAAGCACGGGGATATCTCGAATTTTCCTCCTTCCGCCCGGGATAAAACCCTCCGTCCAACAGAGCGGTCTTGCCGGCCGGAAGAAAAGCGGGGACCGGCGAACCGGTCCCCGGCAGGGATTACTTTCCGTCTTTGACAGACTCCACGATGCCCCCGGCCAAGCCGGCCAGGCCTTGGATTTCGCTGGGAATGATGATCTTCGTGGCTTTTCCATCTGCCACCTTTTGCATCGCCTCCAGGGCCTTCAGCTTGATCACCTGATCGTTGGGCGCCGCCTGGTTCAACATAGCAAGAGAATCGGCCAGAGCCTTTTGCACGGCCAGAATCGCCTGGGCCTCGCCGTCGGCCCGGAGGATGGCAGCCTGCTGCTCCGCTTCGGCCTTCAAAATAGCCGCCTGCTTATCGGCGTCGGCCCGGAGAATGGCGGATTCCTTCTCGCCTTCGGCGATGAGAATGGCCGACTTCTTCGTGCCCTCGGCCTGGAGAATCGCCTGGCGGCGGTCCCGCTCGGCCTTCATTTGCTTCTCCATAGAGCTCTGGATATCGGCAGGAGGCAGAATGTTCTTCAGCTCCACCCGGTTGACCTTAATGCCCCAGGGGTCCGTGGCCTCATCCAGAATGGCGCGCATTTTGGTGTTGATGACATCCCGGCTGGTGAGCGTCTGGTCCAACTCCAGATCGCCGATGATGTTCCGCAGAGTGGTGGCGGTGAGGGTCTCCATAGCCACCATGGGCTGCTCCACGCCGTAGGCGTACAGCTTGGGGTCTGTGATCTGGAAGTAGACTACGGTGTCAATCTGCATGGTAACGTTGTCCTTGGTGATAACAGGCTGAGGAGGATAATCCAGAACCTGCTCTTTCAAGCTGACCCGTTTGGCCACCCGCTCCAGGAAAGGCACCTTAAAATGCAGGCCCACGCCCCACACAGCCGAGAAGGCGCCCAAGCGCTCCACCACATAGGCTTGCGATTGCTGGACCACCCGGATGTTGCGAATGATAATGATCAAGAGAATGACGACAACTGCTGCAATCCAAATCCATTCCATACCTAATTTCCTCCTATTTTATTTTTTTACACTTGCAGCGGGTACCTCCGCCGGAGTGACATAAAGTTTTACGCCTTCGATCCGGTCCACCTGAACCTGAGCCCCTGCGGCAATGGGCTTTCCTCCGCTGCTGCGGGCGGTCCAAACCACGCCTCCCACCTTCACGGCTCCCTGAGCGGCTATGTTGTCGATAGACTCCGTCACGACGGCTGTTTTGCCAATGACACGGTCTGCGTTGGTGGCCGTAATTTTCGGCGATACGTACTTGCGGACCAAGGGGCGCAGGCAAGCCAGAAGCGCAACGGACACCGCCAGGAAGAGCACAATCTGCACCGGCAAGGACGCGCCGCACAGGGCGGCCAGAATGGCGGCCAGAGAACCGGCCATAAACCAGATGGAGACCACAGACACCGTGACGGCTTCCAGGATCCCGAACAGAATCAGCAACCCGAACCAAATCCCGATTTCCATACTCACATCATCCTTTCATTGCGTTGTAAGAACAGCATAACAGATTTGCAAAAAAACGTCAACGGAATTTCAATAAAAATTATTTTAATTTTTCGGAATTATTCCAGGTTTCTCCTGCATGCTGAAACAAATGGTGTACAAAAAGGAAATATTTCGGAAAATCCCGCCGCGCCTGTCAGGGATGGAGCAGGATCTGCGCCAGCGGCGAGTCCTCTCCCAGAATGATGGTTTTCTCACCGGCGTCCAGAGACTGCTTCAGCGCATCCAGGGCCAGAGTAAACTCATAAAACTCCTTTTTGTCCGCCGTATCATAGGCCTCTGCCAGCATCCGCATGTACTCCGCTTCGCCCTCGGCCTCCAGCTTGGCGGCTTCGGCCTGTGCATTGGAGACAATGATATTGACCTGCTTATCCACATCGTTGCGAATGATGGAAGCGTCGTAATTGCCGTCTGCGGTGTATTTTTCGGCAATCTGGTTCCGCTCCGAAATCATCCGGGCGTACACAGCGTTTTCGTTGGCCTCGGGCAAATCAAAGCGCTTGATTTTTACGTCTACCACTTCGATCCCGTAGTTTCGGGCCAGCGCATCGACGCTGTCGGAAATTCCTTCGTAAATATCATTGCGCTCCGATGCGTCGTCCATGTTGATGATATCCGCCTGGGAAAGGGTACCCATCACCGTCTTCAGGGTGTTGTAGGTCAGGGCGTTCAGACGCTCCTCCGCTACCACGGTAGAGCCCAAAGACTGGTAGAACAGCAGGGGGTCGGAAACCCGCCACAGAATATAATTGTCTACCGTCATGTTCTGTTTATCCGAAGTCAGCACCTCAGAGGGCGGAATGTCATAGAGCATCATCGCCTTGGGGAAATACTTCACGCTGTCCAGAAACGGCACCTTAAAATGCAGGCCCGGGGTTTCCGTGGTGTGAATGATTTTAGAGAAGCGGACGGTACAGGCGTACTGATTCTCTTCCACAGTATATATGGAGCTCAGTAAGCACACCAGCGCCAACACGGCTATGATCCCAATGATAATTTTTTTCTTCATCGCGTCAATTTCCTCCCTCTGTGGTCTCCGGGACAGGCTCCGTGGCAGTCTCGCCGGTGTCTACGAAGCTCTCCAGCGGCAGCACCATGTCTACCCCGTCGGCTCCCGTGGTGTTGATGTACAGCTTGACGCCGGGTAAAACCTGGGAAATGGCCTCATAATACATCCGGGACCGGGTGATTTCCGGATTCTGTTGATATTCCTGATACATGGCCTCAAACATGGCGACCTGTTCGGTGGCCTCGTTGATCCGGGCCTGCTTCAAATACTCCGCGTTCTGGAGCAGCTGGTCCGCCTGGCCCTCGGCCTGGGGTATTTGTGCGTTCTGATACGCTTTGGCCTGGTTGACCACGGTCTCGGCCTGCTGCTTAGCGGTCTCAACCGCTTTGAACGCCTCGATGACCTCCTGCGTAGGCGGCTCGGCGTCCTGGATCTTCACGTCCACCAAGGTCAGACCGATGTCATACTCCTGCAGCACCTCCGTAACCAGAGATTTGACCTGCATCTGAATTTCTTCCTTTCCGTCGGTGAGGACGGCGTCCACCTGTGTGGAGCCCACAACGTTGCGGATTTGGCTCTGAATCAGGTTGCGCAGGACCTCCTCCGGTTCATAGGAGCCGTAGAGGTACCGCTCGGGATTGGAGACCTTGTACTCCACGAAGAAGTCCACATTGACGATGTTGTAGTCGCCGGTGATCATCTTCCCCTCATCCTCCACCACATCGTAGCCCTCCGGCGCGCTGGTGTCGGTGCGGTAGCCCAGTTCAATTTTCTGATAGACGTTGACTGCAACTTTCTGCGCCTTCTGAATGCCGAAGGGCAGCTTGAAGTGTACCCCCGCCCCGGTGATATCGGTGACCTTGCCGAAGGTGGTGACAACCGCCTGATGCTTGTCGTCCACCGTATACCAGCAGGTACTCCCGATGGCGAAGACCAGGACCACAACGGCGGCGACGGCCAAAAGCCTGCCGATCTGCTTTCCGCTGAATTTTTTGCCGGAAGATTTTTTCTCGTCTCCGTCTCCCGGCGTCCAGCGATAGGTTCCGTTTTCCATAACCATACTCCTTCTTTTTTATTTTATGATGTTCCTGTACCGGTCAAATGCCCAGCTGCTGCATTTGCTCCGCCGCCCGCTTCTGCAGCTGGGAGGAAAACCAAGCGGTCAGCATCACTTCCAAAACATCCGCCACCCGGTGCCTGGCGCCGGGGCAAGGCTCCTGATACCCGGCCAGGACCGCGTCCAGCGCGTCATGGAGCCCCTGGGGCGGCCAGACGTCCCGGTTTGCGGCAGCCAGACGGAGAAAAATCAGATACATGACACTGTCGTCAATGATATCGTCGCTTTCATCGTCCAGCTGGCCGTTGACGTAGGACAGAAGCCGGCAAATGGATTCCATCGGCAAAGCGGACTTCAGCATGTTGATGATGATGATGCGGCTCAGCTGGCGGCGGTTGTACTTTTTTTTCACCGGCGGCGTCAAAAAACCTCGCTTGACCCAATTTTGCACGGTATAGGGCTCCAGTCCGGTAATTTGGCACACCTGGGACAGGACCAGGCCGCCGGTGACGAACAGGGAGGAAAACAGCTCGTCGGCCGCCTCCGGCCGGGACTGATCGACCTCCAGGACTGTGCCGGGCAGAATCCAGTTCATTTCCATCACTCCTCCATCTCTAGAGATGTCCAAATTATAACACACAGTTACGTGATTGTCAATAAGAATTTTAAAACCGCCCGAAAGAATCTTTCTATCCGCTTCAAAAGGTCATTGGGCAAAAAAACAGCCCCTCGAAGACATGCTTCGAGAGGCTGCGGAACACCTGGATTACCATGTATCGACGCATTACACGACTGGACGAGGAATGTCCCGTCCGGCAAAGTACTTCTTCAGTGGAATGTACAGCACACCGGCAATCACCAGGGCCAGTATGGTATTGGGCAGCATATAGCTTCCGTTGTACACCAGGGAATACAGCGTGGCGTTATCAAAGGTCCCGAAGCCGGGGACTTCCGTGGGCTCGTAAATCCGGTAAATGGTCACACCGCTGATAAAATGAACCAGAAAACGCACGCCGCAGCCTAAAACCGTCCCGGGAAAAATCCCCCAGCTTTTGCCCCGAAACAGGCCGGCCAGACCCAGCGGCGTGAAGGCCACCAAGTAATCCAGAAGCATGGACTGCCATCCCCAGGCGTACGCCCCGTCGAACATCAGCTGCAGCAGGCCAAACGCAAAGCCGGCCAACAGGCCCTGACCCAGGCCCCAGCGGACGGCAAAAAACAAAATGGGGAACAGTGCCGGCGTCAGAGAGCCCCCGTTGGGCAGGGTCATAAATTTCACATGGCTCAGAGCCTGAGCCATGGCGACCATGACGGCCCCTTCGCACAGGGCGCGGATGCGCAAGTGGGATCTGTTTGTGTTTGTCATCGTGTTCGCTACCTCCAAATATGGGAATACCCAAAATAAAATCGCATTGCAAACCCGCCTGCGGTGTACAATGCGATACGTTCCATATCTGCATCTTTCCCTACGACGGCATAACCCGTATCAGGTTTGCGGGTCAGGGCGCGGCTTCGCCCAATCTCAGCCGGAATCGTCCGGCCCCCCGAAGAATGATTTGTTCTGCGATTCGGGGCAATTATACAAGAGCGGCGCGGTAAAGTCAAGATTCTACTGTGCGTCTTGTTGAATTTTCAGAGACATCCGGAATCTTACTTGAAAATTGCGCAATTCGTGATATGATGATATTAAAAATAAAATGGGGAGGTTGTCCCAATGCGGAAAACGAAAATTATCTGCACCATCGGGCCGTCCTGCGAAAACGAGGAAACCCTGACGCAGATGTGCCTGGCGGGCATGAATGTCGCGCGCCTCAATTTTTCTCACGGCTCTCACGAGGAGCACCAGAAGAAAATCGACTTGATCAAGCGGGTTCGGGAGAAGCTGGAGCTGCCCATTGCGATCATGCTCGACACCAAGGGGCCGGAATACCGCATCAAAACTTTCAAAGACAAAAAGATCACGCTCCAGGACGGCGACATGTTTACCTTCACCACCGAGGATGTCGTCGGAGATCAAACTCGGGTGTCCGTCACCTATCAAGGCCTCATCGACGATTTGAAGGTCGGCGACACCATCATGGTCAACAACGGTCTGGTGATTTTCCGCGTGGAGCAGCTGGAGGGCAGCAACGCCCTGTGCCGGGTGGTGGCCGGCGGCGACCTGTCCGATCGGAAAAGCATGAATTTTCCCAACCGCGTCCTGACCCACGATTTCCTCAGCCAGCAGGATAAAGAGGACCTGCTCTTCGGCATTCAGAACGGCGTGGATTTTGTGGCGGCCTCCTTTGTCTCCACCCGGCAGGATATGGAAGACCTGCGGACCTTTTTGGACGAAAACGGCGGCGGCGATATTGACGTGATTGCAAAAATTGAGAACCGCTCCGGTGTGGACCACATTGAAGAGATCTGCAAGGTAGCCGACGGCGTCATGGTAGCCCGGGGCGATCTGGGGGTGGAAATTCCCTTTGTAGAGGTTCCGTCCATTCAGAAGTTCCTGATTAACAAATGCCGCCTTCTGGGCAAACGGGTCATCACGGCCACGGAGATGCTGGAGTCTATGATTCACAATCCCCGCCCCACCCGGGCGGAAATTTCCGATGTCGCCAACGCGGTCTACGACGGCTCGTCTGCGGTGATGCTCTCCGGTGAGACTGCCGCCGGTAAATATCCCGTGGCCGCCGTCAAAAACATGGCGGAAATCGCCGAATATACGGAAAAGCACATCAGCTATATCCACCGCTTCCACACCACGGATTTTAAAATTCTCAACACGCTGGACGCAGTTTCCCACGCCACCTGCGCCATGGCCATTGACGTAGGCGCCAAATGTATCGTGGTCAGCTCCGTCACCGGCCGCACCGCCCGCATGGTCAGCCGCTTCCGCTGCCCCACCGATATTGTCGGCATGACGACCACGGAGCGGGCCTGGCGCAAGCTGGCCCTGAGCTGGGGCGTGACCCCGGTCCTCAGCGAGGAATTCACCTCCATGGACGTGATGTTCTACCATGCCCTGAATCAGGCCAAACGGGTCTGCCACCTGCAAAAGGGAGACAACGTGGTTCTCACCGGCGGACAAATCAACGGCCAACCGGGCAACACCAATACCATTAAGGTCGAAACCGTAAAATAAGAAAAAGGAAGCGGTGCGTGTGGGCGTTTTTTCTCAGGTCCTGATGACCGTAGATTTTGACCGCACTCTGACCGGCCCGGACGGAAAAATCCCGCAGGCCAATCTGAAGGCCATAGACCGGTTTATGCACGATGGCGGAGCCTTTACCGTCAACACCGGCCGGAGTCTCCCCATGCTCCGGCCGGAGCTGTCCCGCTTCCCGGTCAACGCGCCGCTTCTTCTGTATAACGGAAGCGTGGCGTATGACTGGGCGGAGAAAAAAATGATATTTTCCCATCCCATTGACTTGAACCCGAGTGAAGTCCTCCCGCGCATACAGGCGCAATTTCCCGATTTGCTGCTGGGCGTGCAGGGCCTGGAAGCCCATTACATCTTCCGGCACGAGCCCCTGTGGCAGGTATTCGGCCGGGAAAACGGGTGTGAGGTCCGGGAGATTTGTTTTGCGCAGCTTCCCTCGCCGTTTTTGAAAATGGCTCTGTACGGAACCATTCGAGACGGCACTGTGTCCCAATTTTACGAGATTACGCCGGAACAGGACGCCGGGTTTCAGGAAGCGGAGAGATGGCTGCAGGAACGCTACGGCGCCAGCCTCTCTGTCACCCGGGGCGCGCCGCGCATTCTGGATCTGCAGGCGGCGGGAACCTCCAAGGGACAGGCCGCCAGGGAATTGGCCCGGCAGCTGGGCCGCCGTGTTTTGGTATGTGTGGGCGACGGCGCCAACGACGCTTCCATGCTGGCCGCCGCAGACTTCCCCTTTGCGGCTGCGGACGGAGATCCGATTCTGACCGCCCGGTACCCCCATTACGTCTCCTGCGCCCAAGGCGTGGTAGCCGACGCCATTCGGCGGCTGCCGGAGCTCCTGGAACAGAGGGCAACGGGAAAAAAACTCTGAATGTATAAAATTCTCCTTGACATCGACTGCCGGACATGCTAAAATTGGAAAGCTGATGGTTCACGGCTTGCGGGTGTAGTTCAATGGTAGAACACCAGCCTTCCAAGCTGGATACGCGGGTTCGATTCCCGTCACCCGCTCCAACATGCGCCAGTAGCTCATCTGGATAGAGCAACTGCCTTCTAAGCAGTAGGTAGGGGGTTCGAGTCCCTCCTGGCGTACCAGGTACCGGACTCTTCCTTGTTGGAGTGGAAAAATGGATATGGTGGATGTGGCCTAGCTGGTTAAGGCGTCAGATTGTGGCTCTGAAGATCGAGGGTTCGAATCCCTTCATCCACCCCATTCTCTTTCTCCCCCTCATCCGGTTCTCTCGGCGGTGTCAACATTGGGATGTCGCCAAGTGGTAAGGCACCAGACTTTGACTCTGGCATTCGTAGGTTCGAGTCCTGCCATCCCAGCCATATGACCCGCTAGCTCAGTTGGCAGAGCAATTGCCTTTTAAGCAATGGGTCTGGAGTTCGAATCTCCAGCGGGTCACCAAAAATACCCTCGGAAGCTTTCTGTTTCCGGGGGATTTCTGTATTCTGCGAACTTTTCCGGGCACTACCTTTGGGGCCTGTTTAACCGGAATATAAAAAATAACCCCCGGGGAGGCTTGCGAAAAAAGCGGCGGAGCGATATTCTATAGGTGATCAGGAGTTTTTCTTCAAAGTGTTTTGCAACCCCATACGCCGCACTCCGGGGAAGAAGTGCCGTGTATGGGGTTGCACATATCTGAGGGGACAGTGCGAGAAGTCGGAGCGTCCCCAGGTTTTCAGGCTTCAGTTCTCTTCCAACCCCGCCTCCCCGTCAGGCAGTTCCGCCAGAATCCCGTCCAGGACGGCCTCCCATTCCTCGCGGCTCATGGCGCGCATATAGGTGCTGCCCACTTGCCTGCCCCGGCTGTCCACAAAAAAGGTGGTGGGCACTGCGTAGATCTGAGACAGAAGACCATTGAGGTCCTCCGAGGGGAGAAGATGGCGGTAGGAGGCGCCGGTTTCCGCCACGGCCTCCTTGGCCAGCTCGACCTGCTCCGGGTCCAGAGCGCCGTCTGCACCGACCGTATCGGAGACCAAGCCCACAAATTGAACCCCCCGGCTCTCATATTCCGCGGCCAATTCGCCCAGGTCCGGCATTTCATTCAAACATGGCGTACAGAAGGTCGCCCAGACGTTGACCATGGTCAGGGGGTAATCTGCAAAGATGGTTTGGTCAATGGAATTCCCCTCTAAGTCTGTGGTCGTGAAATCACTGAGAATGCCGTTATTGACATCTCCGGCGGTGAGATCCTGTGTTTTGGAGCTTGCGCACGCCGTGAGCAGCAGCGCCAGGACCGCCGGGAGAAACATCCAAAGACGTTTTCGATGCATGGGTCTGCCTCCTGTGTATCAAGTTGTTGTGATCATATCAGCTTCCCTTTCCCTTGTCAAGACCGGACTTCGGACTCCTCCATGGGCAGCTGTGATATAAAAAACTCCGGTTTTATAAAAGTCCATTTTAGCCATCGCATTTTGATACATGTAGGACCGGATCGTCCTTGACATGCCGTCCATTTTGCAATATACTGCTTGCTGAGTAGTCGCATTTGTATTCTATTAAGGCCGGAGTGATCGGATATGAAATATCAAGGCGGAGCCATCGGAGAAGTCATATTCAGCCATAGGTATCTATTGAAAGGCCGGAAGCTCTGGTACACTGTCAGAGTGGGAATCGTCCTATTGGGAACCATCCTGTACCAGTTTCTGCTGACCTACCTGCCTGCATATGCAGTGGGGCTGCTGACCAGCTCCCGTACAAATATGTTTGGAAAACTTGCAATTTATACTGTCGCACTCTACCTTATCATGATTGCCGTAAAGCGCATGGAACGCACAACAGATCGGGTTGTAAATAATACCCGTCTGCGGAAAGCCCAGGAATACTATGTCGCCTTTTGCCAGGCAGACTACGAAAAAATCGACAGTTCTCAATTCCTGGTTCAATATGAGGCCGGTCGGGATTCCTTTTACGACGGGTTTCACAGCGGCTTTCATCACATGATTTCCGACTTCCGGATGCTTCTGCTGGGGGTTGTGGGATTTCTTGTGTATTGCGTCATAGAAGCGGGGATAGACTTTCGAATTGTGTTTCTGCAGACCGGGTTGTCTTCTATTTCTCTCCTGCTCAGCGGCCTGCAGAAGCGGTGGATGACAAACCACGAGGAAACATGGAAGGCGCTGGATGTCAAGCTCGCATACTTAAGCCGGGAATCTGTCCACATCCAAAATGCCAAGGACATTCGGCTGTATTCCATGAAGCCATGGCTTTTAAAAAAATGGGATGAACTGACAAAATCTCGCCTGAAATGGTACCGGCGGGAGCGAACCGCTTCCTTTTTGACCCGGGCAACCGGGCGCTTTCTGTCGGCAGTGAAATACCTGACGGTATACCTGCTTGTCCTGGAGCAGGTAAAACACGGGCTGGAAATCCATCGCTTTGTCCTTTCGATCGGCTTGGCTTTGGGAATCAATCATTGGGTGGAAGAAATTTTTCACAATATCCAGTATTTACAAATGAACAGCGTGCATGTACGAAACACGCGGCTGGCACTGGAATCTTGCTCCAGCAGCGTAGCAGCGTCTCCTTCGTCGCAACCTCCTCAAAAATCCGGGCCTGAAATTCGCCTGGAGGACGTTACCTTTGTGTTTCCAGAGGGAACCGAACCGTTTTTGGAGCATTTTAATTTAACCATTCACCCCGGCGAAAAACTGGCCATTGTGGGAAATAACGGAGCCGGAAAGACCACTCTGATCAAAATCATCTGTGGGCTTTACCGGCCAACCTCCGGCAAATTGCTCATCAATGGGTTGGACACTGCAACGCTTTCCCCGGAGGAGATCTATTTGTGGTGTACGGCCGTATTTCAGGATTTCCATCTGTTGGCAGCCACACTGGCTGAGAACGTGTCTTGTATGCCGGAGGAGAAAACCGATGACCGTCGGGTGCGCTCTTGTTTAAAGCAGGTAGGGCTTGCGCAAAAAATCGAATCCTTACCCAAGGGGCTGCACACCCAGATGACAAAGGAGCTGGAGCAAGACGGTGTGTTGCTCTCCGGCGGCGAGCTGCAGAAGCTGATGATTGCCCGCTGTTTATACACAGACCGTCCGATTTTGATCTTAGACGAGCCGACTTCTTCCCTGGACGCCGTCGCGGAAAGCCAGATATATCAGAATTATTACGAGTTAACAAAAGAAAAAACCAGCATCTTTATCTTCCACCGGCTCAGCTCCACCAAGTTTTGCGATCGAATCATTCATTTGCAGAACGGGAAAATCATCGAAGAAGGTACCCATACACAGCTGCTTGCCAAAAATGGAGCGTATACCAAAATGTATGAAACCCAAGCATCCTACTATCAGGAGGGCGGCCGGGATGCGTAACACAACCATACCAATTTCTCATCACCGCTGCGGCATACGAGCGCTCATCCAGATCCATCAAACAGAACGGGGCCTGCTCGCGCTTTCCGTGGTGCAGGCCCTTCAGGAAGCTGCATTTCCATATATCGAGCTGTATGATTCGGCTCGGATTATCGATCTGGTCATAGAGGGAAATTTCCCTGCAGCCGGCCGGAATATTGCGCTTCTTGCCATACTGATCTGCATAGCCGGCTTGGGGCTGGATGCAGGAAACGGCCTCCACGCTTACCTGTCCAACAGAGCCCAACGAAACATGCTGCGGCGCATCAGTCAAAAGGCCATGGAGCTGGACTACGAAGAGATGGAAGATACCGGGCTGCTGCATCAAATCTCCGACGCCTTTTACACCATGAATCACGTGGGCGGTTATCATGCATTCATCAGTTATTACCAGCAGCTATGCAAAAACCTGATTCAAATCGCCATTTCCGTCGGAGCAGTCCTACACCTGAGCATGCTGCCCACTCCGGAGGGAAATACAGGCTGGTTTGCCTGGGTCGCTTCTCCGGCGGTCTCTCTCGGCATCCTGGCGCTTGTAACTGTGGGAAACTTCCTGTTCAGCCAGACCGTCGCAGTGCGGTTTCAGAGATACAGCAGCAGTGGATATCAAAAGAAAATAAAGGTGGAGCGGACGCTGAATTATTTCTCGGACAAGGTATTTATGAATAGAGAGATGGGAAAGGAAATCCGTCTGTTCCATATGCTGGAGCTTATTTTAAAAAAGCACGGCAAGGCGCTGGAGCATTCGATCCGCTTTTACAACCGGTACTATGATGACGCTGCAAAGAACCAAGAGACGCTGTATTTAAGCAGTCAGGGCCTGTGCACACTGGCGGCTTACTTTGTGGTAATCTGCAAGGTGTTATCCGGAGCCGTCAGCGTGGGAGAGCTGTCCCAATATATCGGTACCATCGTACTGTTCCATCAGGCGCTCCGCACGTGTGTTGCAGTCAATCAAAAAATCGCTCTGCAGACGGAGTTCATCACCACATTCCAGAATTTTATGCAGGTGAAAAGTAAGAAGGCTTCCGGAGGCATACCCGTACCGAAAACCCCGGGCCAATCCTATTGCATCGAATTTCACCACGTTTCTTATCGTTATCCAGGCACAGAGGTAGACGCTCTGAAGGATATTTCCTGTCGAATCACGTCCCGTACCAAAGCCGCCGTCGTGGGGAAAAACGGAGCCGGGAAGACCACCTTTGTCAAGCTCCTGTGCCGGCTGTATGAACCCACAGAGGGCAAAATTACCCTCAACGGCGTGGACATCCGAAATTATTGCTACGAGGATTACCTCTCTCTGTTTTCGGTGGTATTTCAAGATTTCAGCTTGTTTTCCTTCCCCATGGGAGAAAATATTGCAGCGGGGAAGCCCATGCATGAGCCGCAAATCTGGGACTGCCTGGCCAAGGCAGGACTCCGGGAACGCGTCCGGCAAATGCCCCAGCAGCTTCATACAAATTTGTACCGCTTGGATGAAGACGGCTGCAATGTCAGCGGCGGCGAAGCGCAAAAGATCGCCATCGCCCGGGCGCTGTATCGGGATGCGCCGTTTATCATTTTGGACGAGCCCACAGCCGCCCTGGATCCGGAAAGCGAATACGAAATCTTTTCCGCGTTCGACCGCTTGGTGCAAGACAAAGGCAGTGTTTTCATCTCCCACCGCATGGGCAGCTGCAGAAGTTGTCACGAGATCTTGGTGCTGGACCACGGCAGGTTGGCGGAGCACGGCAGTCACGAGGATTTGATGCAGGAAAACGGACCTTACCGGGAGCTATACGACGCTCAGGCAAATTGCTATACACAATAGGGCCGCCCGGGCTGTTCCAACCGCCCCCAGCTTGCCCGAGACGGCCTGCCCTCCCATTCCCAGGAAAGCTCTGGGGTGTCCTGCAAGCCGGGCGGTTAAAACAGCGGAAGGTCGCCCGTCAGAGGATCGACGGCCTCCGGCGGCAGCGGTTCCAGAGCCAGGCAGGTATAGGTGGGCTGACCGTGAAACTCCGTCATGCCGGCGTCGCAGATCAGGGCGGAGAGAAATCCCGCCTCCTTGGCCCGCCGGTCCAGCTCCAGAAGAGCCTCCTCCGAATCCACATACACGCAGACTTTGGCGGTTCCATGGCGGAACCAGTCGCTCAGGGGGGTGGCCGGTCGGTTGGAAGGTTTCAGGGCCAATCCGCCGCCCAGGACCTCCACCTGCCCCAGCCGGTCTTCCCGCTCCAAGGCCATGAGAACCGCTGTGACACAGGCGTGACCGGCCTGGGCGGCAATTTTTCCCTTCCGCATATGCAGGTCCCGGCGCATGACAATCATTTGCTTTGCAGTGTACATTTTTGATCCCTCCAACAGAGCGCCGCCCGGTTGCTGCGCCCGATGCGCATGGAGCCCGGACGGCATGACTTGTAATCGGATTGAAACCTTCCGGCCGGGCGGCCTATTCCCCCGGCCGGTTCTTTCTTTTAATATACCACGCGGCACGCCCTTCGGCCAGTCGGCAATCTGTGCTTTTCCGAGGAAAATCAAGCTGCGGCACCGTTTTACGGCAAGATTTCGGAAAGTTCTGGACAGAAGAAACATTCCACCGTATAATATATAGTAGTATGGGAAGGAGGCGACCGCCGGTGCACAGAAAAAAACGTCCCCGGCTCCACCGGGCAGCAGGACTTCTGGCTATTGCAATCCTTTGCAGCTGCATGACAGCCGCGCCGGTGCGGTGCGCACCCTCCGGGACGTGCGATCCCGACCGGCTGCAGCGGGTACAGGCCTACGCCTTTCTGCCGGTATCGTCTTCCCGCTCTTCTCCCCCCCAACTGCCGGTACAGGCAGCCGCGCTGCTGCAGGCAGAGATGTCCCGGAACGACGCTCAAGCCATTGTGACCCAGCTGGTCTGCCGGGACTACGTCCAAAGCCTGCAAGCCAGGCTCTTTCCCCCGCTCCCCCCGGAGGAAAAAGAAATGGAGACCATAGTCTATGGCCGAAGCGGCGCCGGCCGGGAGCTTCTGGCCTACCGATTCGGAACCGGTGAAAACGTCATGGTAATCGCCTTTGCCATCCACGGCTGGGAGGATAACTTTGAGCGGGACGGCCAGGTGTTGGTCGATACGGCAGAGGACCTGATGGATGTCTTGAAATCCCGGTATGAGGAGCTTGTGGTTGCCGGCGATTGGACGGTGTACGTGCTGCCCTGTCTGAACCCGGACGGGCTGTATGACGGCTGGACCCAGAACGGCCCCGGCCGCTGCACCACCCACTATCTGGACAGCTCCGGGCAGAACTCCGACGGAGAAGGGACCGGCATCGATTTAAACCGGTGCTTTCCTTATGCCTTCCGGAGCCGGTACGACGCCCGCAACTACTGCGGCAGTCAGCCCCTGGCCGCACGGGAAGCCCAGGCCCTGGCGCAATTCACCCAGTCCGTCATGGGTGCGGGATACAACGTGCTGATCGACACCCACGGCTGGTACCGGCAAACCATTGTATCCAGCGGCTGGAACGGCTCTCTGTTCCAGACCTTCCGCCGGTACTTTCCCGGCAACGAGTATGTCTCCCTCTGGGGCGTCTCCGGCTATTACACCTCCTGGGCCGCGTATACCCTGGGCTACGACGCCTGTCTGTTTGAATTTCCCCATGTCTCCAGCAGTCGGGACTTTCAGGAAAAGGGATACGGCCAGGACTATATTGACGCCGTCTGTACCCTGCTGGAAGCTTATGAATAGCAGCAGCGGGCACCGAGCCGGTCCGCCACAGGCCCGTTCCAGCAGGGCGCAGCCGGTTTTTTAAAAAGAAACCGGAAATCCCGCCCAAATTTCTTGAAAAACCCCTTGCAAAACAGACTGGGCAATGGTATAATACAGGTAATTATGGTTGACTTACGAAAGAGAGGGGCGCGCCCCTCTCTTTCTTGCTGAGAAAGGCGTGTTGTTATGAAGATCACAGAACAGGTAATCGGCTTTGCCCGCCCGGTGGTAGAGCGCCTGGGCTGCAAGCTGTGGGACGTGGAATACGTGCGGGAAGGTGCAGACTGGTTCCTCCGGGTCTACATTGACAAAGACGGCGGCGTGGATATTGCCGACTGCGAGGCCATCTCCAGGGCCCTGGACCCCATTTTGGATGAAAAGGATCCCATTCCGGACAGCTACCACTTTGAGGTCTGCTCTGCCGGCCTGGAGCGGGCGCTGAAACGTCCGGAGGATTTTCAGCAATTTATGAACAGCCCCGTGTTGGTCAAGCTGTACCGCCCCAGAGACGGGGCGAAGGAATACGCCGGGGTTTTGGAAGATTACGCCGACGGTCGTGTCACCATTGGCACTGCCGGCGGCTCACTCACCTTCGAGCAATCGGAAGTCGCTTTGGTGCGGCTCCGGGTGGAATTCTGACAGGAGGAAATCGTCATGGCCAGAAATGTAAAGAAGAAGCCGGAGCCGCAGCTCTGCCAGCCGGCGGAGATTTTTGCCGCCCTGCAGATGCTGGAGAAGGAGCGGGGCATTCCCGTGAGCTATATGGTAGATCGGATCAAACAGGCTCTGATCAACGCCTACCGGAAGGACCGGGAGGACCATCGGGAGACCGCCGCTGAAAACGTGGTGGTAGAGCTCACCGAATCTACCATGTCCATGGTTCAGCAGAAGACCGTGGTAGAAGAGGTGGAAAACTCCGCTTTGGAGATCTCCCTGGACGCGGCGCGGAATTTGCTTCCCACGGCACAGCTGGGCAGCGTAGTCAGCATCCCGGTCAAAATTGAAAATTTCGGCCGCATTGCGGCGCAGACTGCAAAGCAGGTGATCATCCAAGGCATCCGGGAGGCTGAGCGGGGCGCTATTTACGACAACTACTCCTCCAAAGCCCAGGAAATTCTCACCGGAACGGTCTTGCGCATAGATCCCACCTCCGGGGATATGTTCGTCCGGGTCGGCGCCGGCGCCGACCGGTCCGACGCCATTTTGCGCGCCGGCGAGCAAATTCCCGGGGAAGTGTATCAGGAAGGCGACTTGATCCGGGTCTATGTGGTAGACGTACACCGTTCCAACCGTGGACCTCAGATTTTTGTCTCCCGGACCCATCCCAATCTGGTCCGCCGCCTGTTTGAGCTGGAGGTGCCGGAGATTGCCGACGGGCTGGTAGAGGTCCGGAACATTGCCCGGGAGCCCGGCTCCAGGACCAAGATCGCCGTCCGGGCCGCCCAGGAGGGCATCGATCCTGTGGGAGCCTGCGTCGGTCCCCGGGGCGGACGGGTCGGCGCCATTGTAAATGAGCTGCACGGGGAAAAGATGGACATCATCACCTGGTCGGAAGATCCCTGCCAGTACGTAGCCGCCGCTTTGAGTCCGGCAGACGTTCTCTCTGTGGAGCCCGTTCCGGGTCAAAAGGCTTGCCGGGTTGTGGTGCCCGACGACCAGCTGAGTCTGGCCATCGGCAAGGAAGGGCAGAACGCACGTCTTGCCGCCCGTCTCACCAGCTATAAAATCGATATCAAGCCCGCATCCAAAGCTTCCGAATTTTCCGAAGCCGCTCCGGAATCGGAGCCCATCATGCCGGAAGAATAGAGCGGGAAATTTCACCCAAAAATAAAAGGAGGGAGCCTTCATGCAGAGAAAGATCCCCATGCGCCAATGTATGGGCTGCCGGGAGCGCAGGCCGAAGCGGGAGCTGATTCGCGTCGTCCGCTCGCCGGAAGGTACGGTTAGCCTGGATTTTCAGGGAAAGGCTCCCGGGCGCGGCGCTTACCTGTGCCCGAATCCCGATTGTCTCAGAAGGGCCGTTCGCTCCAAAGCTCTGGAGAGAAATCTGGAAACGCCCATACCGGCGGAGGTTCTGGAGCGGCTGGCACAGGAAATGGAGGCGCGTCATGAAACCTAACGCCATTCACTATTTGTCTTTGGCCAAGAAAGCCGGGCGGATCGCCGTTGGGGAAGAGGCCGTCGGGGCGGCGGCCCGAGCTTGCCGCGCCAGGCTCCTGCTCGTGGCCGGTGATGCACCCGCCGGTACCCTGCGTCGGGCCCGGAATTTGGTTGCCGGTTCCGGCCGGCCTTTGGCCGTGGTCCCGTTCACCAAGGAAGAGCTGGGAACCGCCTTGGGAAAAACCGTCGTGTCCCTGGCCGCTCTGACCGACCCGGCTTTGGCTCTGGCCTTTTTACAGGCCCTGGAAGATCCCCAGCAGTACGCAGCAGCCCTGGAGGATCTGACCAACCGGACCAAGCGGGTCCGCCAGAGACAAGCGGAGGAAAAAGCCCACCAGAAAAACCTCCGCCTGGGAAAACACAGACATCAGCCGCATATGCCGGCTGCTGATCATAGATCCGGGTCTGGCCGCGCGGCCGGCGCCCAAGCCAAGCGGCAGGCCAAGCCCGCCGTCCAAACGCAGGTCCCCAAAGCGGGGGCTGCCGTCAGGAAGCACGGCAAGAAGTCATATGGAGGTGCGGAATCATGAGTTTTATCAAATATCGAGTCCGGGAAGTGGCCGCAGATTTTGGCATGACGCCGAAAGAAGTGTCGGAAGTCATCGCCAAATATTTCGATAAGCCAAAGAGCAACAGCCAGGTGCTGACCGATGAGCAGCTGAATGTCATTTTTGATCATATCACACAAAATAACCAGATCAGCTCTCTGGAGCAGGTCTTTGCCGCCGCCCCGAAGCTGGAGCCCAAGCCGGTGAAGGAGGCTCCCAAAGCGGCGGCTCCGGCCAAACCGGCTGCCGCTGCCAAAGCCGAGCCCAAGCCCGCCCAGCCTGAGCGGCGCAGGGAGCGCCGGGTGGTGGACACCTCCGCCGTCCAGGTGAACTCCGAACGGTTTGACGACCGGGTGGACACCCTGGTTTCCGAACGGGTCCAAAACATCTCCGGCGGAAAGCAGAAGATCGGCGGCAAGTCCAAAAACGGCAAAAAGGGCGGAAAATTCCAGAGCAGCAAGGCCCGCTCCGAGGAGCAGGAGAAAATGCGCCGCCTGCGTCTGGAGGTCATTAAAAAGACGCCGCTGACGGTCAAAATTCCCGAGGAAATCACCGTGGGAGAGCTGGCCAGCCGCATGAAGAAGACGGCTGCCGAAGTCATTAAGACACTGCTGAAAAACGGCGTGATGGCCTCCATCAATCAGAGCATCGACTTTGATACCGCCGAGTTTGTCGCCACGGAAATGGGCTGTAAGGTGGAGCGGGAGATTACCGTCACCATCGAAGAGAAAATCATCGACGATCACGTGGACACCGCAGAGGAGCTGCAGCCCCGGAGCCCGGTTGTGGTGGTCATGGGACACGTGGATCACGGAAAAACCAGCCTGCTGGACGCCGTGCGGGAGACCAACGTGGTTTCCGGCGAGGCCGGCGGCATTACCCAGCATATCGGCGCTTATACTGTGCAAATTAACGGAAAGAACATCACATTCCTGGACACCCCGGGCCATGCCGCCTTCACCTCCATGCGGGCCCGCGGCGCCATGTGTACCGATATTGCCATTCTGGTGGTCGCCGCAGACGACGGCATTATGCCCCAGACCGTCGAGGCAATCAACCACGCCAAGGCGGCGAAGATCCCCATCATTGTGGCCATCAACAAAATGGATAAGCACGGCGCCAATCCGGACCGGATCAAGCAACAGCTGACCGAATACGACCTGGTCCCGGAGGAGTGGGGCGGCGAGACCATCATCTGTCCCATTTCCGCCAAAACAAGGCAGGGCATTGACGAGCTGCTGGAAATGGTCATTCTTACGGCGGAAGTGCAAGAGCTGAAAGCCAATCCCAACCGTCCTGCCAAGGGCACCGTCATCGAGGCCCGGCTGGACCGGACCCGCGGTCCCATTGCCACGCTTCTGGTCCAGAACGGCACGCTGAATCAGGCCGACGTCATCATTGCCGGCACAGCTGTAGGCCGCGTCCGGGTCATGACCGACGACAAGGGCCGCACAGTTAAGACGGCCGGTCCCTCCATACCGGTGGAGATCACCGGTTTGGCCGACGTCCCCTCTCCCGGCGACGAGTTTAACGCCGTTTCCGACGAGCGCATGGCCCGAGAGCTGGTGGAGCAACGCCGCCAGGCAGAGAAGGACGCCGCAGCCAAGCTGAACACCAAGGTCACTCTGGACAACCTGTTTGCAAAAATGCAGGAGGGCGAGATGAAGGATCTGAACCTCATCGTAAAGGCCGACGTCCAGGGCTCCGCCGAGGCCCTGAAGGCCAGCCTGCTGAAGCTGTCCAACGAAGAGGTGCGGGTGAAGGTGATCCACACCGGCGTGGGCGCCATCAACGAATCCGACATTCTCCTGGCCTCCACGGCCAACGCCATCATCATCGGCTTCAACGTCCGGCCCGACGCCGCCGCCCAAGCCAGCGCCCAGCGCGCCAAAGTAGACGTGCGGATGTATCGGGTGATCTACGACGCCATCAATGAGATTGAAGCCGCCTTGAAGGGAATGCTGGCCCCCAAGTACCAGGAGGTCGTCATGGGGCATGCCGAGGTGCGGCAGACCTACAAGGTCTCCGCCATCGGAACCATCGCCGGCTGCTATGTGAAAGACGGAAAGGTCACCCGAGACGCACAGGTCCGGGTGCTTCGGGACAACGTCGTTTTGCACCAGGGAGTCGTCGGGTCCCTGCAGCGCTTCAAAGACTCCGTAAAGGAAGTGGCCGCCGGCTACGAATGCGGCATGTCCATTGAACGCTACAATGATATTAAGGAAGGCGACGTGTTCGAGTGCTTCTCCATGGAGGAAATCAAACAGTAAATCTGTCCGCCGCACCGCCAAAACGGCGCGGCGGAAATTTCTCTCCGGAGGCAACCCGGGTGCACAGCCGTTACAAAACTTATCCACGAGGAGGATGTACCAAATGGCATCCAATCGAATTGGACGAATCAACGAAGAGATTCAGCGGGAGCTGGCCGATCTGCTGCGGACGTTAAAAGACCCCCGTGTGCAAGCTACCATGATTTCCGTCACCCGTGTAGAAACCACCCCGGACCTGCGCTATGCCAAAGTTTTCGTCAGTTTTCTGGAGAAGTCCAAAGCGGCGGAGGCCCTGAAGGGCCTCCGGTCCGCCGGAGGGTACCTGCGCCGGGAGCTGGGCGCCGCGCTCCAGCTCCGTTATACACCGGAGCTCCAGTGGCAGGAGGACGACTCCATCACCCGGGGCGCTCATATGTTGGATTTGCTCAACTCCCTGCATATTGCAAAGGATGATGAAGATGATCTCTCTGACCCTACCTGAGGCTGCCCAGCGCCTGCAGCAAGCGCACACCCTTTTGCTGCTGACCCACCGCCGTCCGGATGGAGACACGGTGGGCTCCGCCGCCGCACTGTGCCGGGGACTGCGATCCCTGGGAAAAGAGGCGGCCGTTTTGGAAAACCCCCAGCTGACGGACAAATACCGCCCCTACCTGCAGGGGCTCACCTGCCCGTCCCCGCTGCCGGGGGCCATGACAGTCAGTGTGGATGTGGCCGGGCGGGAGATGCTCTGCAAGGGGGCCGGAGACCTACCGGTGGATTTCATTCTGGACCATCACGGCACGAACCCCGGCTTTGCGCCCGAGGGCCTGATCGATCCCTCGGCTGCCGCCTGCGGGGAGATCATATACAGCATTTTGCGGGCTCTGGGCGTCTGCCTGGACCGGGCTATGGCCGAGGCCCTATATGTGGCGGTCTCCACCGACACGGGCTGCTTCCGCTACGCCAACACCACCGCCCGCACCCTTCGGGTCGCGGCCGCCTGCCTGGAGGCAGGGGCGGAGGCCTATTCCATCAACCGGCAGCTTTTTGAAACCACCCGCCTGCCCCGCCTGCGGCTCAACGCCTATTTGGCTGAGCATCTGGAGCTGTTGCAGGCCGGGAAGATCGCCCTTTGCCTCATTCCCCGGGAGATCGAGCGGGAAACCGCCGTCACGGAGGATGACCTGGAGGACATTTCCAATTTTCCTCGGAATGTGGAGGGCGTAGATTTGGCCGTTACGTTCCGCACCTTGGACGACGGCGCTACGAAAATATCCATTCGCTCCGCGCCCTGCTATGACGCCTCCCATGTGGCCGCCGCCTTGGGCGGCGGGGGGCATCGGGGCGCCGCCGGGGCAACCCTACACGCAGGGCAGGATGCAGCCCGGGAGCAGGTGCTTCAGGCTCTGCGAAATCTGGGAATTTTAAGTCAAGCGTAGTTATGTACCGGCGTCTGTCCGCCGCGCTTGGGAAAGGAGGCCCTATGGCCACCGGCATCATTCCGATTGACAAGCCCCAGGGCTGGACCAGCCAGGATGTGGCGGCGCGGCTGCGCCGGGTGTTTGATACCCGGCGCATTGGGCACGGAGGAACGCTGGACCCCATGGCAACCGGCGTGCTGCCCATCTTTGTCGGCCGGGCCACCCGGGCCGTGGAATTTTTTGAAGGCGCCGACAAGGAATATCTCGCCACCCTGCGCCTGGGCCTGCTGACCGACACCGAGGATATCACCGGCCGTGTCCTGGAAAGGCGGCCCGTCCATGTCACTCGGGAGGAATTGACCTCCGTTTTATCCCGGTTTTTAGGACCGCAAACCCAAATTCCTCCCATGTACTCCGCCCTAAAAGTGAACGGCCGGAAGCTCTATGAGCTGGCCCGCCAGGGCCGGGAGGTCCCGCGGCAGCCCCGGCCGATTACCATCCATCGTTTGGAGCTGCTGGAGTTTACCGGCGAGGATTGCCGCCTGCGGGTTGTGTGTTCAAAAGGTACTTACATTCGGACGCTTTGTCGGGACATCGGTCTGGCTCTGGGCTGCGGCGGCTGCATGGCCGCTCTGTGCCGGAGCCGGGCCGGAACGTACACCCTGGAGCAAGCCGTCCCCCTGCAGCTTCTTCTGGACCGGGCGGAGGCCGGGGAACACGTGTCGTCCCTCCTGCTTCCCATCGATTCTATGTTCCAGAACTGTCCGCCGGTACACCTGACGCCCCGGCAGGAAAAGGCCTGCCGCAACGGAGCCGCCTTTTCCCTCCCCCTGGCGCCCGGCTCCTACCGGCTTTATGGCGCTTCCGAATTTCTGGCACTGGGACAGTGCGACGGAGCCGTCATGAAGACCATAAAAAGTTTTTTTGAGGTGAGCTGATTTGAACCAGTCGCGCGTCATGGCTCTGGGTTTTTTTGACGGCGTTCATCTGGGCCACGGCCGTCTTCTGGCCCGGTGCCGTCAGGAAGCGGACCGGTTGGGCTGCCGCGCCGCCGCTCTGACCTTCGACCATCATCCCGATTCCCTGGTCATGGGGAAGCCGGTCTCTCTTCTGAGCGCGCCGGAGGATCGGGCCCGTCTGATGAAGGAGCTTTACGGCATCGACGAAATCCTGACCGTCCATTTTGACCCGGCCATGCGGGACATGCCCTGGGATATCTTTTTTCAAACGGTTCTGCTGGAACGGTACCACAGCATCGCTCTGATTTGCGGGCACGACTTTCGCTTCGGCGCCGGAGGCGGCGGAACGGCGGCCCTGCTCTTGGAAGCCTGCGCCAAAGCGGGTATTGGCTGCGCCGTGATTCCGGAGTACCGGCTGGAGGGAATCACCGTCTCCTCCACCTACATCCGGACGCTGCTGGAGGCCGGAGATCTGGACCGGGCCCGCCGGTTTTTGGGCCATCCCCATCAAATGACCGGCACCGTGGTTTCCGGCGCGCACCTGGGCCGGACCTTGGGAATTCCCACGGCCAATCTGGAGGTCTCCCGGGAGCTTCTACTGCCGCCCAAGGGGGTTTACGCCTGCCGGGCCCGGACGGCGGAGGGTACTTATCTGGCCGTGACCAACATCGGGACCCGCCCCACCGTAAACGGCCGGTCTCTCACCATCGAGCCCTGGCTTTTGGACTACGCCGGAGACCTGTACGGCCAACCGGTCACCCTGGAGCTGTGGCATTACCTCCGGGGAGAGCGGCGCTTTGCCGGTTTGGAGGCCCTCCAAAGAGAGATCCATACAAACGCAGACCAAACCCGAGCCTTTTTTGCCGGCTTCCCCGATGCACGGAAGGAGCCGCTTCGGTAAGCACGGCATCCATCCGGAAAGAACGCGGCGGAGCATGCTATGACGCACAGCATGCTCCGCCGCGTTATGCCGTTAACAGAAAATTTATGCGTACTTTCTCACTTTTTTCTCCGTCCCCCATTGCAAAATTCGCTCTCATTCGATATGATGTGTGTAAAGATGCAAAGAGAAAGGCGGGAAAAGCCCATGAGTCCACAGAATCATGACACACAGGACTACTACGACAGACCCCCTGTGCGCCGGAAGCGCCGGAAAAAGACCCCCTGGCAGAAATTCAAGGAGGCTTACCTCCCGCTATTGCTGCTCCTATTGGGCATCGCGGCAATCATCGCCCTCATCATCGGGGGCGTCAAGCTGATCAGCCGGAATGACAAAACCGATCCCTCCGCCGGCGCCGCAACCGGGCAGACCGCGCCGAGCAACGAGGAAAACCAAACGCTTTTGGCCGAAGCGGCAATCCTCGCCGCGCAATACGACTATGACGGCGCGCTGACCCTTCTGGGCACCTGCACCGGCGAGGATGACCGGGTCGCCCAAGCCGTCGCCGACTACACAGCGGCCAAAGAGGGGTTGACGGTCTGGGAGGATGTGGGAGAAATTCCCCTGATTTCCTTCCAGCCTCTCATTGCCGACCCCTCCCGCGCCTTTGACGGAGACGACAACGCAGATTACTACGACCGAAACAGCCTGACCACCTCCGAGTTCTCCGCAATTCTGGACCAGCTTTATGAAAAGGGATACGTGCTGGTCTCCATGGAGGATCTGGCCGCGCCCGATGAGACCGGCGTATACAAAGCCGGAAAAATCCTCCTTCCGGAGGGGAAAAAGCCGCTGATCCTCTCCCTGGTGCCGCTCCATTATACGGCGGAGCTGGCCGCCGACGGCTTCGCCAGGCGGCTGGTGGCCGGAAGCGGCGGCGAGATCCTCTGCGAGTACCTGGACGCAGACGGCAACCGGGTAACCGGCTCGTATGATTTCGTCTCGATTTTAGAGCGCTTCTTGGCAGAGCACCCCGACTTCTCATACCGGGGCGCCCGGGCCGTTCTGGGCATCTCGGGAGATCCCTCTCCCCTGGGCTATGACATCACAGACGAGACGGAGCAATCCTCCGCCAAGGCTGCGGCCCGGTGCCTGCTGGATACGGGCTATGAGTTTGCCAGCTTCACCTACGGCGGCATCGGCTACGGCGAGGCGTCGGACGAAGAAGTGGCCCAGGACGTCAAGCAGTGGGAAGACGCCCTGGAGCCGGTTCTGGGCTCGGTGAACATCCTCTTCTATGCCAACGGCAGCGACCTGGATTCCTATGAGGGCGCAAAGTTCCAAACCCTTTATGAGGCAGGCTTCCGTTACTTCTGCGCCCTGGATTCCAGCGTCACCAGCTGGGTCCAGATTGCCGATACCTATGTGCACCAGGCCCGCCGCACCATCAACGGCACCCGCATCACCCAGGAGGCCGATTTGGTGGCGGATTTGTTTGACGCCGCCCAAATCCTCTCCCCGGACCGTCCGAAGTAAATATTCTGGGAAACCTCCCCGGCAGGCGCCTGCCGGGGAGGTTTTTTGCATGCCGGGTCTTGTCAAAACCGGTTGGATATGGTAAATTTGCTTCAAAGGCTTGAGAGGAGGACTACTATTATGGCACCGCTTACTTTTGAGGAGATACTACAATACCATCCACAAAATGAACAGATATTGAACCGGCTCAAGATACAGCTGCCTCAGTTGATTCCTTTTGTAGGCGCGGGCCTGTCCGCCTTTGCCTATCCCCAATGGGCTGAAGCCCTGAAGGAAATGGCCAGATGGGTGACCGACACTCCATGCCAGAAGCAGGTCCTGCAGCTGGCGAAGCAGGAGCCGCTGGACGCGGCCCAAAGGCTGGAGGAGCTTTTGGGTAAAACCCGGCTGGTGCAATGCATGCAGAAGGTCTTTTCCTCCGAAAAGCTGAAAGCCCATGAAGCGGATCTGCCGGGGGAAGCGGTGTATTTGCTGCCGCTGCTGTTCCCCCAAAGTCCGGTGATTACCACAAACTTCGATCGGATTCTGGAGCGGGTTTACGGGGATCTGGGACATCCCTTTGCACATACGGTGCTCCCGGGACGGCAAGAGCTTTTGCATCAAATGCGCCAGGAGTACGGGCACGGTCTGTTCAAGCTCCATGGCGACGTGGACGAGACCATGGTGGAATCCGGCTCCATCGTGTGGACCAGGGAGCAATACAATAACGCCTACAACCCGGAGGGGGATTTGTGGAAGGAGTTGAAGGCGTGGTTTCAGAATCGTTCCGTGCTGTTTCTGGGGTGCAGCCTGAAGGACGACCGCACTATGGCGCTGCTGCAGGAGGTGATGGAGCCGGGGCTGACGCACTTTGCCATTGTGGGATGCGCCCGGAAGGAGCGGGACAGCCGGCTCCGCGAGCTGAGCGAGACGTTTCACATCCAAGCCATAGTCTATCCCAAGGGCAGACATGAAGCCGTCCGCATCATCCTGGAGAAGCTGCTGGAGGAGACGAATCCCCCGGCCTATCAGAGTCTGACACGCCCCTTGAGTATGCTCTCGGCTCCGCCGTCCAGCCGGTTTGCCTATAACGCAAAGTACATCCCCTTCACCGGGCGGGAACAGGAGCGGCGTCAATTGCAGGCGTTTTTTCATTCGTCGGAGCCCCTGAAATGGTGGGCCGTAACAGGCCCCGGCGGCGCGGGCAAAAGCCGCCTGGTGTTTGAGGCGGCGGAAGAGTTGAAAGGTCAAGGCTGGACGGTGCAGTATTTAACATCGTCAAGCTACCGCACCCTGGAGAAGCTGCCGCTCCACGCCGGCCGGGGCGCCCTCCTGGTGGCCGATTACGCCCAGGCTTATGTAGGCGTCATCGGCCGCTGGCTGGAGGAGCTGGAGGGGCAGAGGCGCAGCACGCCCCTGCGCGTTCTCCTCATCGAGCGAGACGGGCAGAGCTGCGAGGAATCCTCCTGGGGCAGTCAGTTACAGGGCGCCATGCAGCGCTCCCGGATTGCAAAAGCACTCTGTTACCGGGAGCCGTTTCTGGCCCTGCAGCCCTTGCAAGAGGCGGAACTGCAAACAATCCTGCAAAACTATATTGAAGCATGGGGCAAAGCCTGGAAACCGGAAGAGATCCAATCGCTCCTGCAAGCGCTGCAGACGGTGGACCCGGAGCTGCAGCGGCCGCTGTACGCGCTGTTTGTGGCGGACGCATGGGTGCAGGGAAAGGACCCCACCCAGTGGGACCGGAAACAAATCCTTCAGTATGTGCTGGACCGGGAGCAGGACTACACTAACAGCAAAATCTGCCAGCTGGCAGGCGGCCAAAATCAGCGCCTGCGCCTTGCGGTGCGGCAAATCCAGGCGGTAGCCACCATCTGCGGAGAGCTGTCTCTGGAGGAGCTTCAAAACGGTTATCCCAGGCTCTGGGACAGCCTGTGCCAGGAGACCCAAAAACTCGGTTCCGTGATTTCGGAGCAGGACTTTGCCCGCCAGGCCGGGCTGCTTCAGGCAGACGGAAACCTGGCGGCGGTGCGGCCGGATTTGGTGGGAGAGTACTTCGTCTTCCGCCATGTGATTGAAGCGCAAACATGGCCCCTGCTCTTCCCCACCGGCTGGGAAACGCAGCTGGAGCGGCTCATCTTCCTCTACCGTTTGATTCGAGACTATCCGGAGGCGCTGGCCGGGCAGGACGGTTTTTGGTCTTTCTTCTTCCAATTCTCATGCGAGGACCGGCTGCTGATATCTTTGTATAGCAAAATTTTGGTCAATGTGAGCGCTTTGCAGTCGAGCGCAAGATGCGTCGAGGCGATTCAAAAGCTGAGGGCACTATGCAAAGATGACCCCGACAATATCGAAATTGCATCGGCATATGCGAAAGGCCTCTTTAACTTATCAAATACCCAGGAGCTTGCCGAGAGAAAAGAAACAATTGACACGCTGTGTGCACTGCATGATTCCTTCCCAGACT
>UREY01000023.1 GCA_900546915.1 uncultured Eubacteriales bacterium | reverse complement strand
GCTACTTCATCTCTTTCTCGGGACACCCGCGCGCCAGAGAAAGAGATGAAGTAGCGCAAAGGAGAAAAAGGCGGAAGGCATGCCGTTGCATCACAGCTTCCAGCCTTTCCCCACCAGTGTAGCACGGCTACCTTAAAGATACTTAAAACCGGGCAACGTCCTGTTCAAAATCAAGTGCAGGAGCCGGATAAAGATCTGTGAGTACGGCTGCAAAGGCCGGTACGCCGGGATTAGCGAGTGATTTTTCGGCGGGACAGGAGACGGTAAATGGTGATGCCGGTGACAACGCCGGCAAAATCAATCCAAACGTCGGTGACCATAGAGGCCCGGCCCGGGGAGAGAAGCTGAATGGATTCATCGGTCATAGCTGCCAGAAGCCCGGCCAGGGCGGGAAGCGCTGCGCCCGGCTTTTGCCACAGCTTGCCGTTCCAGGCCAGCAGGCCGCCCAGCAGGGCGAACTCTGTAAAATGGGCCAATTTCCGCAGCAGGTAGGTGGCTTCCAGGACCCAGGGACCGAACACCAGGGAGAGCAGCTCCCCAACAAACCCGCTGACTGCGGCGGAGTCCGTCCCCGGCAATAGGGAATTGCCCCAAATGAAGCCCAGCCAGAGGAGCAAAAAGATGCCGGAGATTGCTTTTTTCTTTGCCGTATGTTTCATACCGGATTGCCTCTTTCCCAAGAATTTGCAAGGAGAAAAACGGCGCGGGGCTGTCTCAGCATATCATGGTGAGACAGCCCCGGTGTTTCTTTTTAGTCGGTTTTTACCTGAAGCCACAGCTCTTCCATCCGCTGATTGACGTCGGCGGGGAGGAACAGGAAGCTGGTGCCCTTGGACAGGACCTCATCGCTGGGATATGCAACGGTGCTGGATGTCATTTCCGGATCTATGAATTCTTTTGCTGCGCTCTCCGGAGTGCCGTAGCCGATCCAGTCCATGTTTCCACCGGCGATCTCCGGCTCACACAGGAAGTTGATGAAGGTCTCGGCAGCCTCCTTATTTTGACAGCAGCTGGGAATACACATGGCGTCGATAAACAGGTTGAAGCCTTGGCTGGGGTGATAGAATGCCAGATCCTCATTTTCGGCCACCATAGTCAGGTAGTCCCCGGCGTAGTAGGGGGCAATCCAAGCCTCCTCGTTTTCCATCAGATCGAAGATCTCGTCCATGACATATTGCTGGACCAGAGGCTTTTGCTCCGTGAGCTTTTGAGCGGCGGCCTGGAGCTCGGTATCATCGGTGGTGTTCACATCGTAGCCCAGAAGATATTCCGCGATGCCGAAAGCGTCCCGGGAGTTACCGAACATGAGAATTTTTCCGCTGTATTTCTCGTTCCACAGAAGCTCCCAGCCGGTTACATCCGCCTCATCGACGTATTTGGTGTTGTAAATAATGCCGACGGTGCCCCAGGTATAGGGAATGGAATACTGGTTTTCCGGGTCGTAGCTGGTGTTTTTGTACATTTCGTCAATGTATTGGTAGTTGGGAATGTTGTCGAAATTGAGGGGCAGCAGCATATCCTCGTCGATCAGGCGGGCAATCATATAGTCCGAGGGGATGATGACGTCCACGGAAATACCGCCGGTTTTCAGCTTGGAGTACATGGTTTCGTTGGAGTCGTATGTGGTGTAGTTTACATGGATGTTGGGATAGGCCTTTTCAAATTCGGCAATGACGTCGATCGAGCCTTCATCGCCCTCGGCAATGTACTGTCCCCAGTTGTACACATTGATGGTGACCTCCTGCCCATCGGCAGAGCCCGAGGTGGCGCCGTCTCCGGTAGACGGGTCGGTGGCGGCGGTGGTGGCAAACCGGCCGCAGCCGGCGAGGCTGCCCAGAATGAGCGAGGCAACCAGAAGCAGAGCAAATCTTTTTTTCATAATAAAATCCCTCCTAAAATTATGGCGTGACGGCACGGCCTGTGTGTTGCAGGTTTTTCCGCCGTTCGGCCCTGGCCTGCAGCACGTTCATGAGAATCATCAGCAGCAAAATCATGGCGAACAGCAGAGTAAACAGAGCGTAAATTTTGGGCTGCAAAGGCTTTTTCGTGTAATTGTAAATCTCCACCGGCAGCGTGACATAGGACGGCCCGTAGACGAAATAGCTGATGACGAAGTCATCCAGACTCATGGTAAAGGCCATGATGGCGCCGGAAATGACGCCGGGCATGATCTCGTATAGGGTGACCTTGCGAAAAGCCTGGAAAGGCGTACACCCCAGATCCAGAGCCGCTTCATGGAGCGCCGGGTCCATTTGCGTCAATTTTGGCATGACGTTGAGAATGACGTAAGGCAGATTGAAGGTCACATGGGCAATTAGAAGCGTCCAGAATCCCAGGATGGTGTTATTTCGCATGAGCGCGCCAATGAACACAAACAACAGGGACAGAGAGACGCCTGTGACGATATCCGGGTTTGTCATGGGGATGTTGGTTACGGTCAGAATGGCGGACCGGAGCCGGGGACGCATGCGATGAATGCCCATGGCGGCCGCCGTACCCATGACGGTGGCAATGAGACTGGACAGCAAAGCCATTTCCAGGGAGTTGCCCAGCAGAGGAAGGAGCTTGTGGTCCCGGAACAGCTCGGCGTATTGGGACAGAGTGAAGCCTTCAAAATCGGTAATGTCTTTACCGGTATTGAAGGAGGCCACGATGAGGACAAACATGGGCAGATACAGAAAGAGAAAGATCAGAGCGGTATAGACTTTATTCAGCTTTTTCATACCATGACCCTCCCTTCGCTGTCACTGCCGGCGAACCGGTTCATCAGCCACACACACAGGAAGATGAGCAGCATCAGCACCAGAGACAGGGCCGCGCCCAAATTGGGATTGTTGGCGCTTTTAAACTGACTTTCAATGACGTCTCCGATCATCGTGGTTCCGGTAGAGCCCAATTTTTGAGAGATATAGAAGGTAGAAACAGCGGGGACAAAAACCATCGTGACGCCGGAAATGATGCCCGGCATGGACAACGGAATGATCACCCGGGTAAACACATGCCGGCTGCTGCATCCCAGATCCTCTGCCGCCTCAATGAGCAGGGGATCGATTTTTACGATGATGGTATAGAGCGGCAGGATCATGTAGGGCAGGTAGTTGTATACCATACCCAGTATGACGGCGCCGGTGGTACGGATCAGAGGCAGGGGCCCGATGCCGAAAAGGCCCAGGAACTGATTGATGATGCCGGTGTCCCGCAGCAGCCCCACCCAGGCCAACGTGCGGAGCAAAAAGCTCATGCACATGGGAAGCATCACCAGCAAATACAGAAAACGCTGTACGCCGGCCTTCTGCCGGGCAATCCAATAGGCCACGGGATAGCCGATGACCAGGCAGATGAGAGAAGCCACTAAGGAGTACCAAACGGAGCGGCCGAAAATCCGGGGAAAGGACCCGGTAAAAATTTTGCCCAGATTATGCAGGGAAAACATGCCGGTGGCGGGATCCGTGAGGGCATAGAATACCACAACGCCCAGGGGAATGAGGATGAAAACCGTCATCCAAACGACATAGGGCGCGGTGAGGAGAAAGGATCCCCCGGGGCGCCGCCGAGGTTCCGCTTTATTCTTCCGCATCTTCGGCGTCCTCCGTCAGTTCGTCGTATTCCGCAGAGTAAGAGCTGTAGTCGCCGAACTGGCCGGAATACTCGCTCTTGGGCATCACATGGATGTCCTCCGGGTTCAAACGGATGCCGATCACGGCGCCTACAGGATGATAATCCGTGGTTTGGATCAGCCATTTAAAGCCCTTGAAGTCTACGATGATATCGTAATTTAACCCCTTGAAGGTGACGGAGGTGACGGTGCCGGTGAGATGCCCGCCGTCTGGAGCCACAATGTCGATGTCCTCCGGCCGGATGACCACATCCACGGGTTCATTTTTGCCGAACCCTTTGTCGACACAAGTAAAGGTGCGGCCGAAAAATTTCACCAGACAGTCGTCCAGCATCATACCGTCGAGGATGTTGCTTTCCCCGATGAAATCGGCCACGAAGGCATTTTTCGGCTCGTTGTAAATATCCTCCGGCCGCCCAATCTGTTGAATGCGGCCTTTGTCCATGACCACAATGGTGTCGGACATGGCCAGGGCCTCTTCCTGGTCGTGGGTGACGTATATAAAGGTAATCCCCATGGCCTGCTGAATGCGCTTAAGCTCGTTTTGCATATCCTTGCGCAGCCGCAGGTCCAGAGCGCCCAGGGGCTCGTCCAGCAGCAGTACCTTAGGCCGGTTGACCAGGGCACGGGCGATGGCGACACGCTGCTGCTGCCCGCCGGACAGGGAGGTAACTTTTCGGGTTTCATAGCCCTTCAGGCTGACAACCTCCAGCATCTCTGTGACCCGCTGGTGAATCTCGGCTTTGGAGAGCTTTGCAATCCGCAGGCCGAAGGCGATGTTGTCGTACACATCCAGATGGGGGAACAGGGCGTATCGCTGAAATACCGTGTTGATTTGCCGCTTGTAGGCAGGGACGTCGTTCATGCGTGCGCCGTCAAACAGGACCTCGCCGGAGGTCGGTGTCAGAAATCCACCGATGATTCTGAGCGTCGTGGTCTTGCCGCACCCGGATGGGCCTAAAAGGGTTAAGAATTCGTGGTCGTTAATGTAGAGATTGATGTTGTCTAAAATTCGTTCACCGTCGAATTCCATAACCAGGTTTTTCAGACGGATGAGTTCTTTGGACATTTATCCTCCCCCATTCCTTTGATAAGATGTGCTGCACCTGCTCATTTGGATGCAAACAGTATATGTATATATGAAATTCCCCCTTTTGTCAATAAGAATCCCAACAAATTTTGTCACAATTTTCCGAAGCCCGGTTCGGCTCATTTTCGTGAAAATATTCCCGGACAAAGGGGACCTCCTCCACCTGAAATGTTTGCCCGTTTAAATAGGATAGACAACCGGCGTCGGTGGTGAATTGAAAGGTCAATTGGTAGGCGTACAGGGCTTGGAAGCGGCGCTGGTGGTCCTTGCCCAGCTTTCCGTACTTTCCGTCGCCTAGAAGGGGATGTCCGGCGTGGGCGAATTGTGCGCGGATCTGATGGGTGCGGCCGGTTACCAACTGACATTCCACCAGCGACAGACCATTTCGGACCTGGAGTGTGCGGTAATGAGTTAAGGCGGTTTTCGAGCCGGGCTGGGGCTTGTCCGTCACATAGACCCGGTTTTGCGCGGCGTCTTTGAAAATTTGTCCGCGCAGCGTTCCTTCGGGGGGGTGCATCCTCCCTTCAATGACTGCCAGGTACCGCTTGTCCAGCTCTCGGTCCCGGACCTTTTGATTGAGAATCCGCAGGGCCTCGGCGCTTTTGGCGGCAATGACAATGCCGCCGGTGTTCCGGTCAATCCGGTTACACAGAGCAGGGACGAAGGTAGACTGCCGGGGACGCCAATCTCCCTTGGCATAGAGATAGGCCTGAATGTGGTCAATCAGGGTTTTGCCGTATTCCGCACCGTCGTGAGGGTGAACGGCCAGGCCCGGCTGCTTGTCCACCAGAAGAAGATGTGCGTCTTCATAAATCAGATGTAGCTTGGGACTGGTCACGGTGAGGTAGGCGTTGTCTGCTCGGGGGCGGTCAAAAAACTCGTCGTTGATATATAGCTGGAGCAAATCCCCCTCTTCCAACCGGTCGTCCCGTTGCGCCCGAGCGCCGTTGCGTTTGATTCGCTTGATACGAATGTATTTTTGCGCCAGAGAGGCGGGAAGCAGAGGCAGCGCCTTGGCCAGATACCGGTCCAGCCGCATTCCGGCGTCCTCTTTTTCAATCTGTAGCTCTTTCATCCCAAGCACCCCTTTCTTTTTTCTCATCATGCCCCATGGAAAAAAGATTGTCAAGCAAAATTTCATAACGACTTGTTTGAGAATTCCAGAATCTGGAAGACGCCTCCATATTTTCCACAAAAACTGGGAATAATTTTTGTGGAATTGGTACAATTTTCTCTGTTTTTTCCTGTGGGTTATTGCATATTTTCCGGCTTGGCTGTAAAATAAGAACGTTTCATAACTGAAACGGGTGGTTTAATTCGCCGCCGGAGAGCGTGTATACTCGATCCGGCGGCGTATTAATAAAATTTTAGAAGTAAGGAGAAGAGCAAATGAAAGACAACATGAAACGCCTGCTGGCCTTTGTGTTGGCTGCGGTGATGCTGGTGTCGTTATGTCCGACGCTTGGCCTTACCGCCGCTGCCGCAGAGCCTGGGGAAGAGGAAGCCCAGGGCGAGACCAGCAATTCCTATGAGCCATGGAAGCACGGCTACCGCTTTGTAGACGTGCTGAACTGGTCCCCGGAGACAGACAACTACAGTGAGGAACTCCGGGCGCAGGTTCCGCTGCAGGAGCGCAACGAGCCCTTTGCAGCCACGCAGGCCAACCCCAACCTGAAGTCGGATGCCCTGGTTTATAACGTGGCCATGGGCAACTACCGTTCCACCGACACCGCTGAGGCCCCCTGGAACGGCAACCAGTACTACGACGAGTTCAATTACAACCTGTTTAAGTTCTGGCAGTATACCGATTTCATCGGCTCCGGCGGCCGGCCCACCACGGGCTTTGACTCTGAGACCGCCTCGGAGCAGGGCCGGTACGAATACGGCGTGGTGGCCATCCCCATCGCCGCGTTCGTCAATGCCGCTCATAAAAATGGTGTCCGGGCCCTGGGTGAGTATTTTATCCCCAGAGATCCCCAGTATACCGAAGAGTGGCTGTACAAAGACGAGGACGGCAACTTCCCCTATGGTCAGAAGCTCATTGACCTGATGAACTACTACGGCTTCGACGGCTACTTCATCAACCAGGAAGGCGCCTTCGACAGCAGCCTTTTCCCGGTGTTCAAGGAAATGATGGCCTGGATGCGGGAGCAGGGGTGCTACATTCAGTGGTATGACTCCATCAACGACGACGGCGGCGTTTCCTACCGCAATGAGTTTAACAGTCAAAACAGCCACTGGGTGCAAGACGAGATCTACGGTCGGGTCACCGACTCCATCTGGCTGAACTACTGGTGGAACTTGGAGCGGATCGACAACTCTGTGGCGCATGCCGAAGAGCTGGGGCTGGATCCCTATGAGACGGTTTTCCTGGGCATCGAATGCGGCATGGGCCGGTTTGAAGGCGGCGAGCTGTATTCCAGCGGCTACTGCCGGTCCGAAGCGACTGTGGAATACCTGGACGACTGGTATCTGGATGAGACCGGCAATCCCAAGATGAGCCTGGCTCTCTGGGGCGGCGACTTTGTCCATGAGGCGTACGGGAAGACCGACAATGTCCGCTACACCGACGGGTATCAGTGGATCTCCGAAGAGCGGGAGCGGATGTGGTACACCAGCCCCAAGGAGAGCGTTCTGGATCACTCCATGGACAACGTGAACCGCGCTGATGTGGAAGTGGGCGAGGAAGTGGTATGGCCCGGCCTGTCCAACTTCATTGCCGAGCGGTCTGCCATTAACGGGACCGTATTCATCACCAACTTCAACAACGGTCACGGCATGCAGTATTTCCTGGACGGCGAAGTTTCCCGGGATATGGGCTGGTCCAACATGAACCTGCAGGACTTTATGCCCACCTGGCAATGGTGGGTGGAGAGCGAAGGAACCGCGCTGAACCTGGATTGGGACTACGGCCCCGAGCAGGAAAAGGTTCTGCTGGACGGCACCACCGGCTCTTTTGACTATGAGCAGATCGGCGCCTACAACGGCGGCTCTTCTCTGGCCATTTACGGCGACCTGGAGGCCGGCAAGGCGCAGAAGATCAACCTGTACAAGACCGATCTGGAAGTGACGGCGGACAGCACGCTGTCGCTGGTTTACAACAAGCCCTCTGCAGACGACGGTTCTACCCTGGCGTTGGCTCTGATTTTCCAGGATGCTCCGGAGAATGCGGTTATTCTGACCGTAGCGGATTCCGGGAAGCAGACCAGCGGGTGGCAGCCTGTGGAATTCGACCTGTCTGCCTATGCCGGAAGAAATATCGCGGCAATTGGTGTGCAGGTGCTCTCTGAAACCGATGTGACCGGTTATCAGCTGAACCTGGGTCAGCTGAAGCTCTCCGACGGCCGGTCCTATGCCCCGGAAGCTCCGGAGGGCTTTGTGGTGGATAAGGTATTCGATACCACCGGTGAGATTGAGCTTGCCTGGACTCTGAACGAGGACTACGACACCGTGAAGCTGTATCATGTGTACGCTGTGTATGCAGACGGCTCTGAGCGGTTTGTCAGCGGCGCCTATGCCGATAATCTGTACATCCAAAATCTGGAGGACCGGGACCAGGTGGTAGGTCTGAACCTCCGGGCTGTGGGCGCCGACGGGTCCGAAAGTGAGCCGGCTTTTGCCGCCCTGCAGACGGAAGGAAACGTCACCAACGTCCGGACAGTCAGCCGGGACGGCAAGCTGGTTGTCACCTGGGACGAGCCCGAGGTGGACTTCGACCAGGTGCAGGTGGCCCTGAGCTACTGGTACAGCGACCGCACCGCGCCCGCCTCTGTTACGGTGGACAAGGGCGTGAAGACCGCTACTTTGGACATTGGCCTGGAGGATTCCAGCCGCTATCTTCTGACGCTGACGACGACAGGCGAAAATGCCTCCACAGTGTACTATTTTGGCGAGCTGGCGGACAACTACAGCGAGCCCTATGACGGCGAGGTTCGGGTCCATGCCGACGGCGGCAGATTCAGTCTGACCACGCCTCTGGCCGAGGACTGGACTTCTCTGTATTTGACGATGGACGGCGTGACCACGACTTACTCCCGCCACAGCGGCAATAAGCTTTACGACATTGCGATGCCGGAGGGCCTGACGCTGGCTTCCGTTGTGGTAGAGGATATGAATGGAAACCGGTCTACGCCTGTGACCTTCCGCTTCCAGGACGGTCAGCTGGTGGACCTGGATGAGACGGTAGCCGACGAGATCATTCCGGATGAAGTGCTGCGCAAGGCCCTGTTTGAAAAGGCGGGCGGCAATACGTATGGGGATCTGATTGCTCTGTCCGGCGAGCTGGATCTCTCCGGTCTGGAAATTCAAGATTTGACCGGTATGTACCTGCTGGTCAACGTGGCGGAGCTGAATCTCTCCGGGACCCAGATTTCCGATCTGTCTCCCCTGACCACGCTGACGAATTTGAAGAAGCTCGTTGCCCGGGATGTTGAGCTGACTGCTTTGGCGGCCGGTGTTCTCCCCGCCAATTTGGAAGAGCTGGATTTGTCTGAAAACAGCAAGCTGACCCAGGTGGAAGAGGGCGTAATTGCCTCTCTGGCCGGCCTGAAGACGCTGAATCTGAGCGACAACACCGCTCTGACCACGTTGTATCTGGACAACACGCCGGCTATGACGGTGAATGTGTCCGGCTGCACCGCGCTGCAGCAGCTGATTCTCACCGGAACGCAGATGTCCGATTTCGACATCACCGGTCTGAGCCAGTTGACGCACTTCTACGGAAACAACAGCAATCTGGCAATGCTGACGGCAGGGGAAGCTGCCGAATATCCGGCGCTGGATACCTTCGACCTGTCCGGCAGCAAGTTCGACCTGTCTGAGAAGACGCCGGAGCGCGCCTTGATCGACGGTTTGGCGGAAATTGCCAATCTGAAGTATGACGGCCAGCGGCCTGAAATCATCTATGCCGAGCTGCCTGCAACCTTAGAGGTGTGGAAGAACTCCGGTGATATCCGCACCATGGACTATTTTGAAAACATCTATCTCCATTCCACCACGGTACGCGGCACCCTGTACTCCTCCATTGTGGAAGAGGACTGGATTGCCGAGGACTACGATGCGGCCGGCCTGTGCGCCGTACCCAGCAACGTGTATGTGGAGATCCGGGACGAGGAAGGCAATTACATCAACGAGCCTGAGCAGCCGGACGACCTGGTGGATGTGGAAACCAACCGCGCGCTGAACGCCACCGTCCTGGGCTATACCGCCCAGAATACGGGCGAGGAAGCCTCTATGCTCTTTGACGGCTCCTATTCCTCCAAGTGGTGCACCAGCGGAGCCAGCGGCTGGGTGGCCTTCCATCTCGCCGAGGCGGTTCAGGTGGGCCGCTGGGTGACTGCCCATGCCCAGGCCAACAATGAGCCGATGGAATACAATACGCTGGACTTCGAGCTTCAGGTTTTGAACACCGAGGCAGTGGGGATGAGCGAGGAGGAGTTCCTGGCTTCCGACGGCAAGAACGACGCTGCGATTTTGGGCAATGACGCCAATTGGACCACCATCGCCCATGTGACCGATAACCACGAGGCCATCGTGGATCAGGAGCTGGAGACGGCCGCTCCCACGGCGCAGATTTACCGGTTGAAGGTGAATATGGGCTATGGCGATACGCCTTGGGGCGCCATTCGGTTCCAGGAGCTGGAGCTGTACGCCGCCAGCAATGTGGTCCGGGATTATGAGGGCATCCTCAGCACCGAGATCCCCGGCACCTATCAGGTGGCGTTTAAGAAGGGCCTGCAGACGACCCTGAACACGATGGAAGTCATTGTGGAGTCTGCAGAGACCAAGTTCCAGGATGTGAAGACGGATGCCTGGTATTATGACGCAGTGGATTATGTGGCCAGCAGAGGGATCATGATCGGCACCAGTGACAATACCTTTAGTCCTGTTGCAAAGATGACCCGTGGACAGATGATTACCATTTTGTACCGTCTGGCCGGATCCCCTGCGGTAGAGGGAACCGTTCCCTTCACGGATGTAAAGGAAAATCGTTTCTTCTACCAGGCTGTGGTCTGGGCTTACCAGAACGGCATCGGCAAGGGTACCACCCTCGCGACCTTTGCGCCGGATTCCGACATGACGCGGGAACAGATGGTTACCTTCCTGTACCGCTATTCCGAGATGGCCGGTGTGGACGTCAGTGAAAAGGCGGATCTGTCTTCCTACACAGATGCCTCCACCATCAGCGCGTATGCTGTCCAGGCTATGGCATGGGCGGTGGCTGAGGGCCACATCATCGGCGTGACCGAAACCCGTTTGGCGCCCAGAGGCGATGCCATCCGGGCTCAGGTGGCAGAGATGATCATGCGTTATCTGGAAGAGGCCTAACATCATACACAGAGAGGCCCGGGTTTATTGCCCGGGTCTCTTTTTGCGCCCAATGGGAAGGGGCGGGAAAGACAAGGACCATACCGTCATCAATACGACTAGAAGGAACATGAGGACTTTTTGCAGGGTCATAGGGGAAGTTTTTTGAAAAAATACTAGGCAATCCGGCGGAAAGGTGGTAAAATAATCCGGAAATGAATCAAATTGGAGGATACCCCATGCACGAGATCTTTTTACTAAAGCTGGGCGAGATTGTTCTGAAGGGACAGAACCGCAAACAATTTGAAAATAAGCTCCGGCAAAATGTACGCCGCCGGATGCGAGCTTATGGGGACTTTGAGATTTACATCATCCAATCGACGGTCTATGTGGAGCCCAAAACGACCACATGCGACCTGGAGGGCGCCTGGGAAGCGTGCCACTTCATCTTTGGTGTGGTTTCTCTCTGCCGCTGCCGGTCCTGTGAGAAGGACTTGGATCGGATTTTTGAGACTGCGGAGACCTATCTCGGCGAGGAACTGGACTGCGCAAAATCCTTTAAGGTAGAGTCGAAACGCTCGGACAAGGCGTTTCCCCTGACCTCCATTGGGATTTCCCAGGAAATCGGCGGACGGCTGGCGGAGGCCCATCCTCACTTGCTGGTTGATGTGCACCATCCGGAATATACGGTATATGTGGAAATTCGCGATTTGGCGGCCTATGTCCATGGCCCGGCGGAACCGGGAGCCGGCGGCCTGCCCACAGGAGTGGGGGGCCGGGCGGCGGTGCTGTTATCCGGCGGCATTGATTCGCCGGTTGCAGCCTATATGATCGCCAAACGAGGGGTAGAAATTGAGTGCATTCACTTTTTTTCCTACCCGTATACTTCGGAGCAGGCGAAAGAGAAGGTCTTCCACCTGGCCCGACTGGTGACCCGGTACTGTGGCCGGATGACGGTGGACGTGGTGGGCTTCACGGAAATCCAGGAGGCAATCCGGGACCACTGTCCGGAAGGATTCTTTACGCTGATTATGCGCCGGTTTATGATGCGCATTGCCCAGCGAATTGCGCTGGAGCATGGATGTAAATGTCTGGTGACAGGGGAAAACCTGGGACAAGTGGCCTCGCAGACCATGGAGGCCATGGGAGTCACCGGCGCTGTGGTGGACTTGCCTATTTTTACTCCATTGATCGGGATGGATAAAGAGGAAATTGTCACCATTGCCCGGCGCATCGGGACGCTGGAGACGTCTATTTTGCCATATGAAGATTGCTGCACGGTGTTTACCCCCCGGCACCCGAAGACAAAGCCCAGCCTTTCCCAGGTTGAGCAGGCGGAAGCCGGTTTGGATGTGGAGGGGCTGATTGGCCGGGCACTGGAGCAAACGGAGAAGGTGATGGTACGCTATGACGAGCCGAGTACAGAAGCTGGCCAATGAGGTCTTGGACGCGCTGGGTTCTTGCGGCCTGAGTCTGGCGACGGCGGAGAGCTGCACGGGAGGCGGAATCGGTCAGGCGCTGACGGCGGTGCCGGGCAGCTCCCAAATATACCGGGGCGGCGTCATCAGCTACACCAACGGGGTGAAAACAGGGCTCTTGGGTGTGCCGGAGCAGCTGCTCCGGGAGCTGGGTGCAGTCTCTGCTCCGGTGGCCGAGGCAATGGCCCGGGGAGCGCGGCGGGCCTGTCAGGCGGATGTGGCTGTATCGGTTACGGGCCTGGCGGGACCGGGCGGCGATGAGTTTGGGAATCCTGTGGGCACGGTATGGCTGGCTTGCGCCTGGCAAGACCGTGTGTGCTCCATTTGCTGCCACTTTGCCGGGGACCGGGAAGCGGTTCGGGAGCAAGCCCGCTGCAGGGCGCTGGAGCTGATTTTGGAGGCGGGCGGCCTGGGGTAACGGGACAACGAAACAACCCTTTGGGGTGCATTCCATTTGCAATCATGCCGTAGAAAATCAGAACGGGTAGACGGAAAATTTTCCGCCTACCCGTTTTTTTATTTGTCAAGTCGTACCGAGATTGCAAAGGAATGGACTGCTTCCTGGCTGCCGGAATTGCGGCAACAGGAGCTTAGGTGGGATTATAGCTTACAATTACGTCCATATCCAACAGCGCCGATATGTCGGAGACGTTGGTCTGGAATACGCCGACCTGAATTAAATTGATGCAGCTGGACAGCACGTTAATGTCTGTGATGTTGTTGTAATCCAGGTAGACATAATTCAGAGAGCTCAGACCGGCCAAGCCGCTGACATCCTCAAAAAAGTTATGGCAGCCGTTGAAGGTGACCAAGGCGGCGGCATCTGGAAAATCCGGAATGGTGAGAATGTCATTGTACGAGACGTCCAAATCCGTCATGTATACCAGAGCGGCCATTTCGTCCATGGAGGTTAGAACATTGTTGGACAGGTTGAGGCTCACCAGGGCGGTACAGCTGCCAATGCCCGAGGCATCCGCCAGCTGATTATACGAGGCGTTTAGCTCCGTCAGGGCGGTCAGACTGCCGATTCCTGAGAGATTGGGCAGCGCGTTGTTGGAAACGTCCAGGTATTGCAGGGCGGCACAGGTGGACACAGGCGAAAAATCTGCCAGAGAATTGTAGGACAGGTTCAGCCATGTGAGCCCGGACAGACCGGCCAGGGGGGAGAAGCTGGAGACGGCGTTGCGCTGCAAATTCAGCGAAGTTAGGCCCTGGCAACCGGCCAGAGGAGATAGGTCCGAAATGCTGTTGCCGGACAGGTCCAGACTGGTGAGGGTGGTGAGATTTTCCAGACCGCTTAGGGTGGACAGGCTGCAGTTGGACAGATTCAGGCTGGTCAGCTTGCTGAGATTTCCAATGAGAGGCAGATCCTGGGCAGAGACGGCGCTGCCGGCCAGATTCAGCGCGGTCAGCTCCGGCATATTGGCCAGAAAGCTCAGCTCTAAGGTGGGCTGGTTCTGAATGACCAGGCTGGTCAGGCCGGTGAAGAGCTGCAAATCCTCCAGGTTGGTAGCTTCGGCCGGGACAGAGAGCTCGGTGATGCCCCACAAATCCGCAGTGGTGAGGGGAGCGTCCGCCCCATAGCCCAGGAGCTGACGGACATAGGCGTCCAAGGCTGGGTCGGAGAGCTCCACCGGCTCGACAACGCCTGCGATGGTATACCCAAAAATAGACAGCGGACTGACCAGGCCGTTGTCTCCCACGGCCACTGCCCGGATAGACGTTTCTCCCAGATCCAGGGAGACAGGACCTGCATACGGGGCGGTAACAGAGGGATACTCTGCTCCGGTGCTGATATAGAGCGTGCCTGTGCCGGAAATTTCCACGTCCATATAATGGCTGTAAAATCCGGGCTCCACGCTGGCAGTGGGGGCGGCGGGACGCTGCGCATCCAGCTCCGCTTTGATGGCAGGGTTGGCGACCTGATCCAGCATGGTTACGGCGTCCAGGAGTTTGTCTTGCTCTACGTAGGTTTGGCACAGGGCTTCATAAACGGGGATACCGGCTCCTGAGGCAATGGCGTTGGCCAAGGTGTACTCTGCCTTGGTGTAATTTCCGCTTTGCTCATAGGCTTCGGCCAGAGCGATGGCCAGCTCCGGGTCCTGCTCGGAGAGGTGGTAAGCCCAGCGATAGTACCGGATGGCGCTGGAATAGCGGCCGGCTTCCATGGCGCGGCTGCCCCAGCTTGACAGCATACCGGCAGTCCATTCGGGCCGGTACAGGAGAAAGAACCATGCTGTACCCAACAGCACAGCCAGAATTAAAAATACGGAAAGAATCCATTTTATCGCCCGTTTCATGCAGATACTCCCATCAGAAAAGTTGGATTTATTATACGTCCAGGGCCTTCCGGTGTCAAGATTGTCAAAATATGGAAGGCGCTTTCATTCCGACTGGACGTATCCGGTGATGCTGCGTCGGATTTCCCGGAACTGGGGCGGGATGTCTTCGTCCCGGAGTTCGTTGTGAACGGCGCAGGTGCCGGCTTTCAGAGCGGTTTCATAGTACCAGTGCTTGTAGTGTAAGGTTTGTAGTGTTTTCTCCAGGTGCGCCAGCTGCTCCAGGACGGCCTGACGCTGCCGGTCGATCAGCTGCAGGCGCTGCTCTATGGTAGAGTCGCCCTGGACGCACCAGTCGATAAACGTTTTGATATCTTTGATGGACATTCCGGCCTGCTTCAGGCAGGAGATGATATTCAGCCACTCCAGGTCGGAGTCTTTGAACATCCGGATGCCGCCGCCGGAGCGCTCCACAAAGGGGAGCAGTCCCTCCTTGTCATAATATCGCAGGGTGGAGGGAGGCACATGAAGCCGCTTGGCCATTTCTCCCACGGTGTACAACATACGGATGAACGCCCCTTTCTCCCGGTACTCGACCGAATTGCTCCTAAAGTGTGATTTCAGTTGCTGATTTGACAGAAACTTACAGAAGCATCATATCACAGCCGGTTTCTTTTTGTCAAGCACGCTGGGATATAGGTAGGACATTCTTGCATTTGTTCTGAAAAATGGGACACACGGATTGACAAAGGCCCACCCTTTTTATTATAATAAAGCTGCTTGCCATGTATTTTGCGAAATGTGTCAAACATTCTGGAGGGACAACAGACCTTTGGGCTGTATGTTGCGGTATTTCCCGCTACAAGAACGAAACGTATGACGCGCTGCAAAACCGTTGCATGCTGCTTGAAAAGGGGGCCGTATTGTGGGGTGGCTGGTTGCGCAAGGGGCGCTTCTGACAATTGGCGTCGTCATTGGGTTGATCTTTGCTCTGATTGGACTGTTTTTTGGACACATTATTTTATTTGACAGCCTGGCGCTTGGCATTGTTGCCGGGATATGCTGCAATCGAATTTGGTCCGTTCATCCGGCGCTTTGCCTGGTCATTGGAATCGTTACGTTTCTCCTGCTGTTCTGGCTGCAGCGCACCCGGGCCGGATTCTGGATTGTGGGCGGACTTCTCACGCTGATCTACGCGGCGGTATTCGGCTTGCTGGGCTATTTCCTCTCTGGAGACGACTCCATTTGGGGCTGGGTTGTGTTTGGGCTGTCGTTCCTCCTCATCGGCGGGCTGCACCTGCACGCCAGGGAACGAGAAGGGTAAAATAAAACGCGGTACTTCGAAGACCGGATATTCGCCGTCTCAGACGGCGAATGCCGGATCGAAGTACCGTTTTTTACTTTCATTCTTCCACAGCCGGTCTGATGTATCACCCGGAGTTTACCGGACCTTTGCCGTGCTTCTCACCGGACTTCCGGCAGCCCCGGCACCTTTTGCAGTCTCCGCAGCATCCGGAACCCCGGCGCATGGATCGGAGGGCGAAGAACACGCCGGTCCCCACAAGCGCCAGAAGGCCAAAATCCAAGCCGCTCACAGAAAAATCCTCCCCAGCTGGTAGAAAAGTCCGGCGGCAATCCAGGCCACCACGCACTGCATCACCACTACGCCGACTGTCTGCAGCCGGGAGCCCAGCTCCCGGCGAATGGTGGTCACCGCCGCGACACAAGGGGTATAGAGCAGGGTAAAAATCAAGAAGCTGCCCGCTGCCAGAGGTGTGAAAAGGGTGTGCAGCGCCGGACCCAGGTTTTCCATTCCCACGCCCAGCAGGACGCCCAGCGTGCTGATTACCGCCTCCTTGGCGGTAAAGCCCGAGATCAATGCCGTCACAGCCTGCCAGTCTCCGAAGCCCAGGGGACGGAACACCGGGGCAATCCACCGGCCCACCAGAGCCAGGAGGCTGTCGGCGCTGTCGGAAACCACGTTGAGCCGGGCGTCAAAGGTCTGCAAAAACCAGATGATGATCGTCGCCGTGAAAATCACGGTAAAGGCCCGCCGGATGAAATCCCAGGCCTTCTCCCACAGCAAAATTCCCACATTTCGAGCCGAGGGGAAGCGGTAATTGGGCAGCTCCATCACAAAGGGCACCGGCTTGCCCCGAAACAGAGTTCCTTTCAAAATGAAAGCCACGATGATTCCCAGCGCAATGCCCAGGACGTACAACCCAATCATCACCAGCGCCGCGTGATCCGGGAAAAAGGCCGCGCTGAACACGGCGTATATGGGAATTTTGGCCGAACAGCTCATGTAGGGAGTCAAAAGAATGGTCATCTTTCGGTCCCGGTCGGACGACAAGGTCCGGGTTGCCATAATGGCCGGAACAGAGCAGCCGAAGCCCACCAGCATGGGGACAAAGGACCGGCCGGACAGGCCGATTTTCCGCAAGAGCTTATCCATCACAAAAGCCACCCGGGCCATATAGCCGGTATCTTCCAGCACCGACAGGAAGAAGAACAAAACCACAATCAGCGGCAGGAAGCTGAGGACGCTTCCCACACCGGCAAAAATACCGTCTATGATGAGACTATGTACCACCGGATTGATTCCGTAAGCGGTGAGCGCCTGGTCCGTCAGAGACGTCAGCCCGTCAATGCCCAAGCTCAGCAAATCCGACAGCCAGGCGCCGACCAGATGGAAGGTGAGATAAAACACCAAGAACATGATGCATAGAAACAGCGGCAGCGCGGCAAACCGGTTGGTGAGCACCGCGTCGATGCGCACGCTCCGCCGGTGTTCCTTACTCTCGCGCGCCTTTACCACAGACTCCGCCGCTGCCTTCTCGATGAAGTCATACCGCATGGCCGCCAGGGCCGCGTTTCGGTCCATGCCGGTATCGTGCTCCATTTCAATGATGGAGTGCTCCAAAAGCTCCCGCTCATTTTGCCGCAGCTCCAGCAGCTCAAAAAAGGATTCGTCTCCTTCAATGAGCTTCGTGGCGCAAAACCGGGGCGAGACCCCCGCTCGCTGAGCGTGGTCCTCAATGAGATGGGACACTGCGTGGATGCAGCGGTGTACCGGCCCCACCGGACAAAAATCCATCACTTGAGGCAAAACCCGGTCCTTGGCCACCCGCACAAACTGCCGGACCAGTTCCGAGACACCCTCGTTTTTCGCTGCGCTGATGGGCACCACAGGGACCCCCAGGGCCTTCGACAGCTTCTGTACATTCACAGAGCCGCCGTTGCCGGTGAGCTCGTCCATCATGTTTAGAGCGACCACCGTCGGAATATGCAGCTCCAGCAGCTGCAGGGTTAAATACAGATTTCGCTCCATGTTGGTCGCGTCTACAATATTGATGATGCCGTCCGGCTTGCCGCTCAGCACAAAATCCCGGGTGACGATTTCCTCCTGAGAATACGGGCGAATGGAGTATATGCCCGGCAAATCCACCACGGAGCAATTGGGAGCTCCTTTCACCTCGCCCACTTTCTGATCTACCGTGACGCCTGGAAAATTTCCCACATGCTGGTTCGAGCCGGTCAGAGCGTTAAACAGGGTTGTCTTCCCGCAATTCTGATTGCCGACTAAGGCGAAAATCATACCGGTTCCTCCTCCTGCAGTTCAATCCGCTGGGCATCCTCCCGGCGGATGGTCAGCTCATAGCCCCGGATCTGGATCTGAATGGGGTCTCCCATGGGCGCTACCTTTTGCACACGGACCCGGGTTTTGGGAATGAGACCCATATCCAGCAACCGCAGCCGCAAAGCGCCCTCGCCGCCTACGGCGGTGATCACGCCGCTCTGACCAACCTTTAAATCGTTCAGTGTCATACAAACACCGCCTCCCAATTTCTGTTTTTCGACACCCGGCCTGTTCAGCTGGGAATCATGCTATCATTTTCGCCTTTTTTTGTCAATCGGCGCTGCAAAAAATATCCGGGAAATCCTTGCCAAAATCAGTCAGATTGCCTATAATATGAAATTATCATCCGGAGCAAATCCCAAAGGAGGAAACCGATGGACTATTTGGAAATTGCCCGCAGTCGGCAGAGCTGCCGGGCCTATGACGCCTCCCGTCCTGTGGAGGAACAGAAGCTTTTGGCCTGCCTGGAGGCCGCCCGGCTGGCGCCGTCGGCCTGCAACGCCCAGCCCTACCATATTACGGTGGCGCAGGGCGACGTGGCCAAACAGGTGGGAGAAGCCACCCGGAGCATGGGAATGAACGGTTTTACCCGGGAGGTTCCGGTCTTTCTGGTGATCTCCGAGGCGGCATACAACGCCACGGCAGCGGTTGGCGCCAAGGTCAAGGGGCAGGACTACCGTTCTGTGGACATCGGCATTGCAGCGGCTTATCTCACCGCGGAAGCCCGGACCCAGGGCCTCAGCTCCTGCATTTTGGGTTGGTTCGACGGAAAAAGGCTCCGGCGATTGCTGGGCCTGAAAGGCCCGGTACGTCTGGTTCTGGCCCTGGGCTACGCCAAAGCCGGCGATCCATTGCGCCCCAAAAAGCGGAAAAGCCTGGAAGAGTTGATTTCCTGGGAATAAAGGGCAGTAAAACATCCGGGATACCAGGGGACAGGAGGTAGTCGGTATGGCGCACGAAGACCGTAAGGATTTTAACGCGATGCTCCGCAAGGACAACGGAATGCCGAAGATTCAGATTATAACAGATCAAGCCGCCATAGAAAAATACGGCGGCAGCCGCATGTTTTTTGCTCCCCCGGCCGCCTATGACGCCGTTATGAAAACGATTCCACCGGGAAAAGTCACGACCGTGGGCCGGATTCGCTCCCTTTTTGCGGAGCAAAACCAGGCCGACTTCACAGACCCCATGACAGCCGGTATATTCATCTCCATTGCCGCGTGGGCCAGCTTTCAGCGGGGGCAGGATGAAACGCCCTACTGGAGAACCCTCAAGGCCGACGGAGAGCTGAATCCCAAGTATCCGGGTGGAATAGAAGCACAGAGAGAAAAGCTGGAAGCGGAAGGTCATACCATTGTTTGCAGGGGCCGGAAAAACATCCGGTATTACGTAAAGAATTACGAGGACGCGTTGTTTGTCTGGTAACCATCTGTGGGCTGGGTAGCCTTTACCGGTATCTTGCGCAGAAACGAGAAGGCCGGAGCAAATTGGAACGCCGGCTCCCGGCGGAGCCGGGGTTCCTCCGGCCCGGGTGCTTAGGACAGAACACGGCGGCCTCCGGCAGGCTTGCGCCAATGTTATTTCCAAGCGGCGTAATATCTACTCCGGAGCGACTTGCCGCTCGGTGGCAACAGGAGATTAGGTGGCATTTGGAGGACAATCTCATATGAGTCAAAGTCTCTTTCAACAAATTTACAGCATTGTCTGCCAAATTCCTCCCGGTCAGGCTGCTACCTATGGGCAAATCGCCATGCTTTTAGGCAATCCCCGTATGTCCCGGGTGGTAGGAACTGCGCTGAGCGTCTGCCGGGATGACGCAGTGCCCTGTCACCGGGTGGTCAACCGGTCCGGCGGCCTGTGCGACGCATTTTCTCCCTTCGGCAGGGAAACGCACCGGCTGCTTCTGGAGCTGGAGGGGGTGCCTTTTACGCCCGACGGCACGGTCGATTTGACAAAATGCCGTTGGTCCGGGCCCAATTGACCGGTTTTGCCCCGTTTCCGGCCAATTCAGTCTGTTATGCCGGTCTTTTTTAATTTCGACAGGAATGATTGCAATTAGCCGCCTTTCGGGGTATAATAACTAGGCAGTGTCCCTGCGCCGCCCTGTCCGGCCGACAGACGGCTTTGATTTAAAAATACGAAAGGATAAACGAAATATGTCTGTTTTAACGATTACGAAAGATAATTTTGAACAGGAAGTTCTCTCCGCCCCGGTTCCCGTGCTGCTGGACTTTTGGGCCTCCTGGTGCGGCCCCTGCCGCATGATGGCCCCGGTTGTGGAGGAGATTGCTGCGGAGCACCCGGAGATTCGGGTGGGGAAGGTAGATGTGGATGCGGAAAACGATTTGGCTGCTCAGTACGGCATTATGAGTATTCCCACTCTTGTGGTGATTCGGGAGGGAAAAACTGCCGGTACTTTGGTCGGAGTTCAATCCAAGCAGCGGGTTTTGGAGCTGCTGGGCTGATTATTTTGCCGGTCTGCTGCGGATCCAGCCTGCGGGCATCGTCCATGGCCGCAGGCTGCCCGGAAACCGCCGTCTCCATCAGCCGGCGCTCCCGGACCACCGGCTGCTCATTTCAATTCGGTCACGCGGGCCGTCCGACCCCATAGCTGCCCCGCTACCGCGCCGGGTGCGGGTTTGCTCTGCGCGGCCTGTTGAGAAAGGAACTCTTTCCCTATGTCTGATTCATCTCGCCGTTTTTTTTACAGCGGGCAAGCATTGCCCCGTTTTATCACCCTTTATGTTGCGCTGCAGCCCTTTCTGGACGTGATTACCTCATGGGCGACGCAGGCGGAAATTTCTCTCACGGCCGGAACTGTGGTGAGAACCCTGTTCCTTGGGTTTGCCCTTTTTTATGTCGTATTTTGCGGCCCGTTTCCCGGCCGGAAAGCTCTGCTGATTTATTTGGGCCTTCTGACCGGGTATCTGGCTGTTTTTGGGGTCTGGAGTCTTTTGGCCGGTGGGCTTTCTGCTTGCCTGACCAATGTCTCAGAAGCGCTCAAGGTATTTTATTTCCCCTATACCGCCGCATTTCTTTACGCCGTGTACCGGCAGAGGCGCTGGATCATTTCCGACTGGGCGGTGGCTGCCGCCGGTTTGGGCTACGCCGGCGTCATCGTTCTGGCCTGTATCACCGGCACCAGCTTTTACAGCTATAACGCCGGATACGGCTTTAGCGGCTGGTTTTTTGCCGCGAATGATGTGAGCATCATTTTGCTCCTCACCGCGCCTGTCATTTTTTGCCTGTTCTTTCACAAGCTGGCTGCCCTCGGGCACGGCAGTCCCTGGATTTGGGTGGGCATGGCCGCCGGGGCGGGAGCGCTTCTCTTCAGCGCCGCTTTTCTTGGTACCAAACTGGTGTATTTGGGTGTTGTGCTGTATCTGGCGGCTGCCGTGTGTTGGTTTGCCGTCCGCCTGTTTCAAACCAGACGGGCGGCTACCGGCCGGTGTCTGGCGGCTGCGCTGCTGCTGTGCGCCGTTCTGTGCGCCCTGTACCCGGTTTCCCCCCTCAGCCGGTATGTGGAGGACATCTACGTTCCCATGTCTGGGGAGGATCCGGAGGCATATCAGGAAAGTCTGACCATCCCCGGCGTGGTAGAGCGAGACCGGGTTCAGGCCAATGCCAGGATCGAACAGGCCGCAGAGGGCACCTGGCTGGGCGATTTGATTGACACAAACCCTGCCGTGCAAAAGCTGAACTGGCTATTGAGCCGCCGGCTGCTGATTATCGCGCCCTCTGCCCAGGAGTACGCCGACGGCGGCCCCTTGGTGCAGCTTCTGGGACTGGGCTATGCGCAGCTGCCGGATTATCAGCGTCCCGTGACTCGCCTCATTGAAATGGAGGGCGCCGCCATGCTGCTGCGGCACGGCGTCGTGGGTTTCCTCCTGTACTATGTTCCCTTTCTGGCCGTAACAGTAGCGCTGCTGGTTCCGTTTTTCCGCCGGTTGAAAAGCCGAATGGCGGACTTTACCTACTGCTGCCTGCTGTTCAGCGCCATGATGGCCTGCGGCACCTCCCTCATTGCCGGCCATGCCTTGGCGGCTCCATCGGTCAGCCTGTTGATTGCCATAATTTATGAAAAGCTCATGGACCGTACACAAATACAAAACCGGGCCTTGGCCCAGAAATTGGCTTTGCCGGCAGACCGACAGCCGTTCTAAGCCGCTTTTGACGACGGATTGAAAGAAAGGACACAACCATGAAGAAAGAAACAAGCTGGCTCTCCAGTCACATTCCGCATCTCACGGCGGCCTTATTCCTCATTCAGCCGGTTATGGATATTATTTCCTATTGGCTCCAGGAGTGGGGCGTCTCCAACCTTCCCACGTTAATTCTGCGATTTGGCGTCTTGGGTGCAACCGTATTAATCGGTTTTGTGTTATCGGATCGGAAAAAAGTGTACTACATTGCTGCCGCCATTCTGATTTTACTTGGCCTGGGTCATATCTGGGCCTGTTTGCAGGTGGGCTATGTGGGGCCGATTGCGGATCTCACCAATTATGTTCGGGTGATCCAGATGCCGGTTACCGTCCTATGCCTCATTACCTTTTTTCGGAAAGATGACAGAAGCTTTGACGGCATGCAGCTGGGCCTGACTGCTGCGCTGCTCATCACCCTGGCGGTGGAGATTATCAGCGTTGTGACCGGTACGGACCCGAACACCTATGCCGACGGAACCGGAATCCTGGGCTGGTTTCATAATACCAATTCTCAAAGCTCCAACTTATGCGTGCTGGTTCCCTTGTCTCTCGGGTGGCAGCTGTCCCGTAAAAAGCGGAACTGGATTTTGTTCTGGGCCACGGCGATTTTGGGATTTTTCGCGATGTATTTCTTTGGCACGCGGCTGGCATATTTGGGGATCGGCGTCGTTTCCGCAGGTATGGCCATTTCTATATTCATCGTACGCAAGTCCGAATGGAAGGTTGCGGTGGGCTTTCTGCTGCTTCTCGCGCTTTTCGCCGTCCTGTTGCCCGGTTCGCCGATGATGACCCACTTAAATGCCAATAGCGGACGGCAAGACGAGCGGCAGGGGGACATCAACAACCAGCTTGGCTCCAATCTGAGTGAAATTGAATCCCTCATTCAAAAGGTCCCCAGCAAGGGCAGTTCTCATACCACAAAACCGGATACCTCGGAAGAAACCAAGGAACCGGACGATGGCATTTTGACCGAAGAAGAGCACCAGCGCTTGGTTGAGGAATTGACTCCGATTTATGAGCGGTACGTAGGCGATTTTGTCCGGATTTTCGGGGCCGAGAAGACCATGGAGTTATTTGAATACACCATCAATGTCCGGGACTTTGCCTCCGTCCGGGAGAAAAAGCTGCTTTTTGCCAGTACCTTGATGGAGGAATCTCCCCTCAGCGCCAGGTTCTTCGGCCTGAATCTGTCTCGTTTTACGGTTGGTAACAACACGTACGATGTGGAAAATGATTTACACGGCATTTATTATCTCTATGGCTGGGTTGGTTTGGCTGCATACCTTTTATTCCTAGCATACTTTGTATATCTGATTATTTGGGCGCTGTGTAAAAATGCCAAGCGGTATTTTACCATAGAGGCGGCCTCCTATGGGATCGCGTTTCTGCTTTGTCTGGCCCATATTTATAACACGGCCGGCGTACTGCGCCGCCCCAACGCCTCGATTTACCTGTCGGCCATATTAGCGGGCATTTACTACCTAGTTCGAATTCGCCGCTATCCCGATGCGTGTTCTTCCACGGCTCCGACTGACTTGAAGCGTTAAGAGGTGAAGTTTATGCTCCTGACCATTGTCATACCTGTATACAACACGGCGGCTTACTTGGAAGCCTGTGTGCAATCGGTGTTATCCGGGGATCATCAGGACTGCGAGATTCTTCTTGTGGACGACGGGTCCACGGACGGGGTCTGTCCTGCGCTTTGTGACCGATTGGCGGCGCAGCATCCCGCGCTCATTCGGGTGATTCATCAGGAGAACAAGGGCCAGGGCGGCGCCCGGAATACTGGGCTGGAAGCTGCGGCCGGAACCTATCTGTTTTTCCTGGACAGCGACGACACCATCGTGCCGGAGGCCCTCTCTGCCTTCAAAACGGCCATTGCCCGCACCCATGCGGAGGTTCTTGCGTTTAACTTTTTCTCGGATGATGGAGCCGGGCATTTGACGCCGATGTCTGCCAATTATGCGCAATACAACGGGAGCTTTACCATCCGGGAGCGACCGGAATTTCTCCTTTCCCTGCCTGCGCCCTGGGGTCGGATCTGGAGCCGGGACTTGTTTTTGCGCTCCGGCATTCGTTTCCCAAGCCGGGTCTGGTATGAAGATTTGCGGGCATCGGTCAAGCTTCTTGTAGCCGCCCGGTCCATTGTGACCCTGCCGGATCATCTTTACCGATACCTGCAGCGTCCGGGCTCTACCATGCACTCCGGCAATACGGAGCGGTGCCGGGAGATTCTGCTGGCCTTTGACGATCTTCTGGACTGGTTTCAGGCGGAAGGGATATTGGAGCCCTATCGGAACATTTTGTGCCGCCTGTGTGTGGATCACGCTTATCTGGCGGCGTCGGTGCGTGTGTTGCTGGACGATCCGACCCATCCGCTTCTGGGAGAAATCCAAAATTATTTGCAAGAGCATTTTCCCAATTACCGACAGAACCCTTATCTCCAGCAATTACCTGCAAGCCGCAAATTGGCGTTCCGACTGTTGGAGCGGCGCCATTACCGTTTGCTGCGGCTTCTGTTTCGCACAAAAGACAAGCTCATGTAGGAGGGCGCCATGCGGTTTAGTGTAGTCATTCCGGTTTACAACGTAGCGGATTATTTGACCGCCTGTGTGGATTCCGTCCTGTCCGGGGATTGCTCCGACTACGAGATCATTCTGGTAGACGACGGGTCCACAGACAACCGCAGTGGTCCCCTCTGCGATGCCCTGGCCGCCCGCAGCCCCGGCCGGATCCGGGTGATTCACCAGGAGAACCTGGGCCTGGGCGGCGCCCGGAATACGGGGCTGGAGGCAGCCCGGGGCGAGTACCTGTTCTTTCTGGACGGAGACGATACGATAACTCCCGACGCGCTTTCCACGCTGAGCCGGGCCGTGGAAACTTACCGCCACCCCGATGTCATTGCGTTTTTCCTGGAGCTCTGTCCCGAAGGAGGCGGTCCCTCTTCGGGACTTCAGCGGCACAGCCTTCCTGCCGGCCGGGTCTGTACCCTGGCCCAGCATCCGGCCATGCTCCTCGATACCCCCAGCGCCTGCGCCCGGCTCTGGCGCAGAGAGCTGTTTCTCCAGAGCGGCATTCGATACCCGAATCATCTGTGGTATGAGGACCTGTACACCACGGAGAATCTGCTTTTAGAGGCCGGTTCTGTGGTGGGGCTGGAGCTGCCTCTTTACCGGTACCTGCTCCGAAGCGGCTCGATTATGCGGGGACGGGATCCCTCGCGGAACGGAGAAATTCTGCTGGCCTTGGAGCAGGTGCTGAGCTGGTACCGCCGCCGGGGGTGCTTTGCGCAGTTTCAGGAGGAGCTGTGCGGCATGACTCTGCAGCATATCTCTTATGCTTGCTACCGGGTTCTGCGCCAGGATCCCCAACACCCGCTCCTGCCACAGCTTCTGGCATATTTGACACAGAACTTTCCCCATTATACCAAATCGAAATATTACCGCTGCTTGACGCGCTCTCAACGGATCGTTCTGTTTTTCCTTCGCCACCGGCAGTACCGCCTTCCTGCGCTCCTGTTCAGCTGGAAGGAAAAAGGAAATTCCCATTAGGAGGGCACCGCTTTGAATCGGAATCGAAAATTAAATCTAGCAAGCAGCAAAAAGGTCCTGCTGCAAAATACCTTTATGCTGTATCTGCTCACGTTTTCCAATTATTTTCTGTCTCTGATCGTTGTCCCGTACGAAACCCGAGTTCTGGGACCTGCGGTATACGGCGCCCTGGGCGCCGCTACGGCCATTATGGTCTATTTTCAGCTGGTCATTGACTTCGGCTTTCTTCTCTCCGGCACCCAGGAGGTGGCAAGAAGCCGGGACGACAAAAAGGAGGTCAGCCGGATCTTCACCGCCACCACCTTGGCCAAAATTTTGCTCATCGTGTTATCCCTGGTCGTGCTGCTTCTCCTTTGCCAGCTCATACCGGCCTGGCGAAGCGAGCGGAAGCTCTATTTGCTGTTTTTCTGCAGTACAGCCATCAACTCCCTGATCCCGGACTACCTCTATCGCGGGCTGGAGAAAATGTCGGCCATTACCGTTCGAACCGTCTGTATTAAAGCCTTTTTTACCTTGGGCATCGTGCTGTTCCTGAAGACGCCGGAAGACGTGTGGATGGTGCCTGCCATCAATGCCGCCGGCTGCCTGGTTGCCCTGGCTCTCACCCTGCTTCATCTCAGCCGAAAGCTGGACATTCATTTCACCGCGCCGGACTGGGCGGAGGCCGTTCGGTGCCTGAAGCGCTCCTCGGTCTTTTTCTATTCCCGCATTGCCACGACGGCCTATTCCGCCTTGAATACGGTCATCCTGGATCTGATCTCCGCCTCCGGCGCTACCGTGGGTTACTACTCCTCTGCGGACCGGCTGATTACCACAGGAAAAAACGCGCTTTCGCCCATTTCAGACAGCTTGTATCCATACATGGTCAAAAATCGGGATTTTAAACTGATTCGCAAAATTCTTTTGGTCTTTGAGCCGCTGATTATCCTTTTCTGCATCGCGGTGTTCATTTGGGCCGAGCCTCTTTGCGTCCTGTTTTTCGGCGCGAAATTTGGTCCGGCGGCCCATGTTTTGCGGGCCATGCTCCCTGTGGGGATCTTCACGCTGCCCAGCTACATTCTGGGCTTTCCCACCCTGACCGCCATGGGCTTGCCGGAGCATGCCAATTACTCTGTGGTTTTCGGCTCTGCGATCCATATCGTCAATCTGGCGATTTTGTATTTCTCCGGTCATATGAACATGGTTACGTTAGGCTGCGCTGTTTCCGTGGCGGAAGCTCTGATCCTGGGCTACCGTATTGTCGTGGTTTTCCGGCACCGCAGCGCATTTCAGAAGGAGGCGCATTCATGAGCAGCATGGAGGCTTACCTGTGTGCCGCCGCCCGCCGCCTCTTTCGTCTGGCGCCCATAGACCGGAAAAAGGTGGTGTTCTGCAGTTACTATGGAAAGGGCTATTCCGACAGTCCCAAGGCCATTGCAGAGGCGCTGCTGGCGTCCGGCGAAGATTTGAAGCTGGTGTGGCTGTTGCGCGATCCAAAGGACGCTGCCCACCTTCCAGAGGGGATCTCTCCGGCCTCTTACCGGGGGATTCGCCGGGTTTGGGAGCTGTCCACCGCCGCTGCCTGGGTGGACAACTGCCGGAAAGGGGAGCGCTGTAAGCGCAAGGGGCAGTACTATTTGCAGACCTGGCACGGATTTGCCCTGAAGCGCATTGAGCAGGATGCGGCGGATGCCTTGGAACCGCTGTATGTGCGCAGCTGCATCCAGGATTCCGCCCAATGTGATTTGATGGTCTCCGGGAGCGGCTTTATGACCCGGCTTTATCAAAGGGCCTTTTGGTACCAGGGCTCTGTGGCGGAGTATGGCACCCCTCGAAACGACGTGTTTTTCTCTCCACAGCCTCAGCTGTCGGAAAAGGTCCGGCGAGCTTTCGGCCTGCCGGAAGACCGGAAGCTGGTACTTTATGCCCCCACATTTCGCGCCGATCACAGCTGCAGCGCTTATCAGCTGGATGTTCCGGCGCTTTTGGAGGCTTGCCGGGACCGGTTCGGCGGCCAGTGGTCCGGGCTCATCCGTTTGCATCCCAACGTGGCGGAGCGCTCTGCGGGATTGTTTGCTTACGACGGCGGCGCCATTCTGGACGCCACGGCTTACCCGGATATGCAGGAGCTTTTATGCGCTGCCGATATTCTGGTTACGGACTATTCCTCCTGCATGTTTGATTTTGCACTCAGCGGCAAGCCTTGCTTCCAATTTGCCACGGATATCGAGGCTTACCGGTTGGATCGAAACTTTTATTTCCCCCTGGATACGCTGCCCTTTCCCCTGGCCGGCAGCAATCAGGCTCTGTGCCGGGCTGTTCGGTCTTTTGATGCGCAGCAGTATGCCGGGAATTGGGACGCCTTTGCTCAGGAACACCACTTTTGTGAAGATGGGCACGCCGCCCGCCGCTGCGCGGACTGGATTCTCGCCCGCTTGCATGGAAAGGAGGGAACAGTATGAAACGTGTCATCACATACGGCACCTTTGACCTGCTCCACTATGGCCACATCAACCTGCTCCGACGGGCTAAGGCCTTGGGGGATTACCTCATTGTCGCGCTGTCTACGGATGAGTTTAACTGGCGGGAAAAGCAAAAGAAAAGCTATTTCAGCTATGACGAGCGGAAAGCGATGCTGGAAGCCATTCGTTATGTGGATCTGGTGATCCCGGAGGAGAACTGGGGACAAAAGAAGACCGATGTGGAAAAGTATCACGTGGATGTTTTTGTCATAGGCGATGACTGGACGGGGCAGTTTGATTTCCTACGGGACCAATGTGAAGTCGTCTATCTTCCCCGCACCCCGGAGATTTCCACCACCAAAATCAAAACCGAGCTGCACACCTGAGGCTGTCGCATGGCAAAATGCAGACAGAAGAACCACGTCCTGCTGTAAAAGGGTACAGGCCGAAACCGGCCTTCGCTCATTTTGCAGCAGGCCTTTTATGCCGGGGCACAATCCCCGAAGGATCTGCCGGAGAGATTGAAATTTCTCAGCTCCCTTGTTACAATAGAAGCAGATCCAGATCTCTGCTTGCCCGGCTCATGGCCATGGGGCGGGAAGCGATTTGTTCGTGTTTGCAGAAAGGTGGAATAAAACGTGAATACAGTTTGCGAAAAGACGTTTGATATGGAACGGGCCCTGTACGGCAGCGATGGAGTTTTACTGCAAAACTGCGCCTTTGACGGCCCGGCAGATGGGGAGAGCGCCTTGAAGGAAAGCCGGAACATTCAGGTAGAACATTGCTTTTTTAATCTTCGGTATCCCTTTTGGCACGACGACACACTGAAAATTTCGGACTCGGAGATGACTGAGCTCTGTCGGGCGGCGCTGTGGTACTCTTCCCACATAGAGATTTCCCATACAAAGCTCCATGGCATCAAAGCCCTGCGGGAATGCAAGCATGTGAACATGCATGGCTGCGACATCATCTCACCGGAATTCGGCTGGTCGGTTCATGACATGCAGATGGAGGCGTGCAGTGTGCAAAGCGAGTATTTTATGATGCGCTCGGATCATCTCACTTTTCGGGATGTGCACCTGCAGGGTAAGTATTCTTTCCAATACATTCATGACGCCGTATTTGACCACTGTACATTCGACACAAAGGACGCCTTTTGGCATGCCAAAGATGTAACCGTGCGCAATAGCGTGATCAAAGGCGAGTACCTGGCTTGGTACTGTGAGAACGTTACCTTGGAAAATTGCCGGGTGATTGGGACACAGCCTCTGTGTTATTGCAAGGGCTTAAAACTGATTTCGTGTGAAATGGTAGACACCGACCTGTGCTTTGAGAAGTCCGACGTGGAAGCCACCATAGTCACACCGGTGGTCAGCATCAAAAATCCCCGGTCCGGCCGGATTTGTGTCCCTTCTGTGGGAGAAATCATCCGAGACGATGTCCATGCCCAGGGGGAAATTGTCATCCGTCCCCCTGTGCCCACATGCACCGGGCTGTAAGGGAGAGCAGCCAAGACAGAGATGCTGCCGGCTTGGAGTTCCGGCGTATCATGTTCCCGGAGGGGGAAATCTATCCGGCATGCTTATTTTTCAGAGGCAAATGATACAATCTATGCTATACGAAGCGTGACAGGGCCGGAACAGGTAGGCAGGAGGGGCTTATGGAATTGACGCAGAAGCGCGTGCGCAAGCAATTGGAACGGATGAAACCCGTGATGAACGGATGCTCCATGGACTGGGCCCGGAAGGGGCAGGATGTCCTGGGGGCGTTGCTGTACCGGAGCTATCACAAAGAGGTTCGGATCGAAGCGTGTGCCTTTTCAGATTTCTCCGCCTGCCGGATTCTACCCCGGGAACGGGATCCCGAGGGACGCATTTTGTATCTCCACGGCGGGGGCTATGTCTGTGGGGACTTGGAATACGCCAAGGGATTTGGAGCAGTTTTGGCTGCCGTAACCGGCGCGGAGGTTCTTTGTCCTGCCTACCGCTTAGCTCCCGAGCATCCGTTTCCCGCCGGTCTGCAGGATGCGATGACTGCCTACCGGGCCTGCTTGCAGGAGGCGGGCCCCGTAGTTTTCTGCGGCGAGTCCGCCGGAGGCGGTATGATTTATGCACTGTGTATGAAGGCCCGCCAGGAGGAGCTGCCGTTACCTGCCGGTCTGATCGGGATATCCGCCTGGACGGATTTGACAGCCTCCGGCCGCTCTTATGCGGAAAACCGGGACCGAGACCCGTCTATGACCTGGGAGCGGTTGGATTTTTTTGCCTCATGTTATACCCAATGCCGCGATTTGCCCCTGGTGTCTCCTCTTTTCGGAGATTTGACCGGCTTTCCACCCAGTCTCCTGTTTGTTGGTGGAGATGAAATTATGCTGGATGACAGCCGCCTGCTCCATGAAAAGCTTATGGCTTCAGGCAGTCCTTCCACACTGGTGGTTGCGCCGGGGCTGTGGCATGCTTATATTCTGTATGTTTTAAAAGAGCGCCGGGAGGACCTGGAACGGATTGCTGCCTTTTGCCGGGATTGCTGCAGGGGACAAAAATAAAATTCAAATTCTGGCAAAAAGCGCTTGACATTTGTTTTAAAATCGGGTATTATAAGCAAGCTGATTTGTGGTTCGCCTGTCAGCCTCCGCCGCCGGACCAGTGCGGCAGGGAAAATTGCATGGAGAAGTCGCGTAGCTGGTCGAGCGCGCACGATTGGAAATCGTGTATACCTCAAAAGGGTATCGAGGGTTCGAATCCCTCCTTCTCCGCCATATTAAGGAACAAACTTTAATACAAAAACAGCCTTCCGATTTGGGGGGCTGTTTTTGTATCTATGCCCGGAAAGCCTGATAGCATGGGCCTTTCCGGGTTTTTGCTGTTTTCCGTGGTCTTGGTAATACAGCTCGCCAGCGGGCCTGACTTTGGTATGGCGGCATGGTAAGTGTTTGGAAGGTAACCGTCAAATGTAACCGCATATGAAATCACCGCCGTGGAGAGCTTTGCA
>UREY01000022.1 GCA_900546915.1 uncultured Eubacteriales bacterium | reverse complement strand
TCCGAACAAAAATGAGCAGATTATGGACAAGCTGAATGCCCTTTGTGCATAGGGCACGGGATGTACTTCGTGTACCTTTCGTGTACCCGCAGGCATAAAGGAACCCCGAAAACCCAGTGTTTATGCGGGTTTCCGGGGTTGTGGTTATTACTCAAACTCAATCGTTGCCGGTGGTTTGGAAGTGATGTCGTAGAGGATCCGGTTGATGTGGGAGACCTCGTTGACGATGCGGACGGAAATCCGGTCCAGAACATCGTAGGGAATTCGGGCCCAGTCGGCGGTCATGAAATCGGTGGTGGTGACGGAACGGAGGGCCAAGGTATAGTCGTAGGTGCGGCCGTCGCCCATGACGCCCACGGAGCGCATGTTGGTCAGGACGGCGAAGTACTGGTTCATGGTATTCTCCAGATGTGCTTTGGCGATTTCATCCCGGAAAATGTAATCTGCCTCCCGGAGAATGTCCAGCTTCTCTTTGGTGATTTCGCCGATGACCCGGATGGCGAGACCGGGGCCGGGGAAGGGCTGGCGCATCACCAGATACTCCGGCAGGCCCAGCTCCCGGCCCAGCTGGCGGACTTCATCCTTGAACAGGAGCCGCAGAGGTTCGATGATCTCCCGGAAGTCCACATGGTCGGGTAATCCGCCGACGTTGTGGTGGCTCTTAATCACGGCGGCGTTGCCGGCGCCGGATTCAATGACGTCGGGATAGATGGTTCCCTGGGCCAGGTAGTCCACCGTACCCAACTTTTTCGCCTCGTCTTCAAAGACGCGGATGAATTCTGCGCCGATGATTTTGCGCTTGGCCTCCGGATCGGACACGCCGGCCAGCTTTCCCAGGAACCGGGCCTCGGCGTCTACCCGCACAAAGTGCAGGTCCCACTTGGAAAAAGCGGCTTCCACCTCGTCGCCTTCGTTTTTGCGCATGAGTCCGTGATCGACGAACACACAGGTGAGCTGACTGCCCACAGCTTCTGCCAGGAGGGCGGCGGCTACCGAGCTGTCCACACCGCCGGACAGGGCCAAAAGGACGTTGCCGCTGCCGATTTTTTCCCGCAGCTGTGCAATGGCGCGGCGCTTATAATCTTCCATGGTCCAGTCTCCCACCGCGCCGCATACCCGGTACAGAAAGTTCCGAAGCATATCTGTGCCGTGCTGGGTGTGATTGACCTCCGGGTGAAACTGCACCCCGTAGAATCTCCGGGCTTCATCTGCAATGGCCACATTCGGGCAGGCGGCTGTGTGCCCAACCAGGCGGAATCCGTCGGGAACCTTAGCCATGTAGTCTCCGTGGCTCATCCAGCTGACGCCTGCGGAGGGCAGGCCCTGGAACAGGGGACAGGAGGTGTCGTAATAGGTGTCGGTTTTTCCGTATTCCCGGGCGGTGTCTGCTTGGGCGGCAGTGACCAGGCCGCCTAAGTGGTGGGCCATCAGCTGACAGCCGTAGCAGATCCCCAGAACGGGGATCCCCAGGGAGAAAATCTCCGGGTCGACCTGAGGAGATTGTTCTAAATATACGCTGTTGGGCCCGCCGGTGAAGATAATGCCGATGGGGGAGAAGGCACGAATTTCTTCCAGGGGCATGGTATAGGGCTTCACCTCGCAGTATACGTTGCACTCCCGAACTCGGCGTGCAATCAGCTGATTGTATTGCCCACCAAAATCTAAAATCAAAACCTTTTGCATAAGAGCCTCCTTCATATTTCAAATTTTCTGGGCCAAGTATTTTTGATCTGCGATTCCGGATTCCTCCCGGAACAGAAAGCCGTTTTCATCTGCTCCGTCAATGATGGCCAGGGATTTCAGGGGATACCCCGCTTGCCGGAGCCGGTCTCCGCCGTGCTGGAACCCCTTTTCCACAGCAACGCCGATTCCTACCAGCTCGGCGCCGGCCTGGGTGACCAGGTCGATCAGCCCGTGCATGGCCTCGCCCCGGGCCATAAAATCGTCGACGATCAAAACCCGGTCCTGTGGTGTAATCCAATCTTTGGCCACCAGGAGCGTGACCTTGCGCCGGTATGTATAGGAAAAGATTTCACTCTGATACAGGCCACCCTCCAGGTTGTCGCCCTTTGCCTTTTTGGCAAAGACCATGGGAACGCCGAAGCGGTCCGAGCAGATGGCAGCCAGTGCAATGCCGCTGGCCTCGGCAGTGAGGATTTTCGTAATGCGGCTGATGTCGAAGGCTTTTGCAAATTCTTCGGCCATCAGGCCCAAAAACCGGGTATCCACCTGGTGGTTCAGGAAACTGTCCACTTTGACAATGTTGCCGGGAAGAATGCGGCCTTCCTGTCGGATCCGTACTTTTAAAGCCTCCATGACGGTACCTCCCCTTTGCTATTTGGTTTTATTATCGCGAAAATATGCCAAAAACGCAAGGTGAGATTTCAGGAAATTTTGACAAAAAAAAGAAAGCATCCTTATGAATTCTGCACAAAACAGATCCCTGGTTTCCCGATAAAATCAAGCATGATATCATACGGAAAGGGGATTGAGGTACGTCAGGCGGCCTAATTTCCATATCCTGTGAAGATAACGGCACAAGCCCGGCGCCGGAGGGCTACGGAAAATACAGACCTTCGGCGGTTGGCCGGCTGCCCGGAGCGTGCCGGACATAGAGAAAAATGGAGATAAAACAAGATATGGTGCAGCAGTTTGTATGCTGCACCATATTGTTTGTTTGGGCAAGCCCCGATATCTGGACCTACGAAGCAGGAGCGGCCTTTTGAAACAAATCCAGCCCCTGGGACAGGGCTTGAAATTCCTCCCGGCTCAGGGGTTGGACGCCGGGAACAGATAAAACCGTCTCCCGGACCCAGGACAGAAGCGCTTCCTTGGCGCTTGCATAGCCGGGGGAGGCGCCGTCTGCCTGGGGGAATTGGGCAAAATAGAGAAATTCCTGAGATTGGCCTAAGTAGTCCCATCCGCCGGGGTCCTGATCCAGCACCTGGGACAGCTGACGGAGCTGAAAAGGAGTGGAGCGAATGACGGTCATCAGAAGTCCTTCCCCCTCGCCGTCGTAATCGGGGATGTAATAGGCACGCAGCATTTCCCATTCCTGCCGGTCGTAATCCACCAGCCGGATCCGGTCCTCCAGGGAGCGGGGCAGCAGAATCAACGCCTGTTCGACGTCGGTGTAGTGGAAGTGAGACAGAGCCTCTACGTACACATCCCGGGCCTCGGTGCGGATGGCCTCAAACTGGCGGTTGAGTTCTTCCGTTTCGCTTTGTGTGAGCGGGGATATACCTGAACGCTTCACAAGAGCCGTTTGGACCCAATCCAACAGGGCGTCTTGTGTTTCGTAATAGCCGGAATCGTGGCGGAATAGAAAAGGCTTCATCACGACGGCATAATAGGACGTGTCGTCTTTTCCAATAATCCGGCGGACGAATTTTCCGTCTGGCTCCATCATAGCTTCAAAGGTTTCCTGTTCATAGTAAGAGCGAAGAGACCGTTCCAGACTGGTTGGCGTGACTTGGGAAACCTGAAATAAAAAGCCGCCGTCTGCCTCCTCTGCAAGGGGGGTATAATAGGCCTCCAGCACCACATGGCCGGGCAGGTTTTCCATTGGGGTCAGGGTCACCTGCTCCGCCAACTCCGAGGGTACGGCCGCCAGAGGGTCTGCCGGCGGTTTTAAGATCAAGAAGGCTGCGGCCGCAACCAAGAAAATACCGGCTGCGGCAATTGCGATACGCTGTTTTTTTCTTTTCATCTCTACCATCCCCCTTATAAAAAGGACGCACCCAAATGGCATGGCGCGTCCCGGGAAGCTAGATCTCCTGCCGCCCCTCCAGGGCGCGCAGAAGCGTCACTTCGTCTGCATATTCCAGTTGACTGCCCACAGGAACGCCGTAGGCCAGGCGGGTTACCTTAATTTCCATCGGCCGCAGAAGCCGGGAGAGGTACATGGCGGTCGCTTCTCCTTCGGTATCCGGATTGGTGGCCATAATCACCTCTTCCACATCTCCGGCTGCAACCCGGCTGAGCAGCTCCCGGATCCGGATATCGTCCGGACCCACATGGTTTAGGGGAGAGATGACTCCGTGCAGCACGTGGTAAACGCCCTGGTATTCCCGGGCGCGCTCCAGGGCGATCAAATCCCGGGGCTCTGCCACAACGCAGATGACGCTGTGGTCCCGGCGGGTGTCGGCGCAGATGGGACATAGCTCCTGATCCGTCAGGTTTTGACAGACCGGACAGGTTTTTACATGATGCTTGGCATCCAAAATGGCTTCGGAGAAGGATTGGGCTTCTTCCTCCGGCATGGACAGGACATAAAAGGCCAGACGCTGGGCGGTTTTGGCGCCAATGCCCGGCAGACGGGCGAACTGTTCGCTGAGCCGTTCCAAGGCGGCGGGAAAGTACTGCATGATTTAGAACAGACCTCCCAGGTTTAGTCCGCCGGTGAACTTGGACATGCTGTTGGAAGCCTCCGCCTCGGCAGCGCGCATAGCCTCATTGACGGCGGCGATGACCATATCCTGGAGCATTTCCACATCCTCCGGATCTACCGCTTCCGGCTTAATTTCCAGCGCCACAATTTCATGGGATCCGTTAACCGAAGCTGTGACCATGCCGCCGCCGGCGGTAGCGGTATAGGTCTTGTTCTGCAGTTCTTCCTGGGCCCGAAGCATTTCCTGCTGCATTTTTTGAACCTGCTTCATCATAGCCGCCTGATTCATTCCGCCCATGGGGCCGCCGCGAAATCCACCTTTTGCCATTTCTGATTCTCCTTTACATAAAAACTATTTTTTGATTTTTACGATATCGCTGTGCTCTTTTCCAAATGCCAAAAGCGCCTGAAGGTGATCGTTGGCTTTGGGCTTTGCCTGCAGATCTGTAGCCAGGACGGGGATGGACCGGCCCAATGCAGCGCAGAGGCATCGGCCGATTTTCTGCAGGATCTCAGGCTTGTTCACCATGTCGTATACAAAGGTGTTTTGGCATTGCAGTTCCAACTGGTCGCTGCGCAAAACGCCTTGCACCGGAGCATCCGGAGAGGAGATAAAAAATCCGCTCACCGGGGGTCCCAGCGTTTCCCGAACCTGTCCGGCGAAGTCTGCCCAGAAATTTGCAGCGGGCTCCGGCGGAGACGCTGCGGCAGGCTCGCCAAATTCCGGCGGGGCGTCGGCATCGCCTGGAAGGGGCGGCCGTTCTTCCTCTTCCGGTTCCGCAACGGGCTTGGCAGCGGTGACGTGGGGGAGACCGACTCCAGAGGCGACGGCTTCCTCCAGCCGGGTGAGCCGGGCGTTCAAGGCCTCCGGCTCCAGGCTGAGCGCCGGCTCGCAGAGGCGAATCAGGCACAGCTCCCCATCCATCCGGTTCTTGCCGCCCCGGGTGAAACCGGCCATGGTTTGTTGCAGGGTTTTCAAAATTTGAATCAGCTCTCCGGCGCTGAGCCGGTCCTTCAAGGCCTGAGCCTCCTGTTCTGTGGAGACGCCGGACAGCATGGACAGGCCTGCGGTAGGGGCGGTTTTCAGAACTAAAAGGTCCCGGGCCAAGGCGCAAAGCTCATCCAGAAGAGCGCCGATGTCCTTTCCGTCGGCATAGAGCCGGTCGAACAGCGTCAAAGCCTTCCGGGTATTTTTTTCGGCGATGGCTTCCATCATCTCCGCTGCCTTTTGCTCACCGGCCAGTCCCAGGCACTGATAGACGACCTCTGCCGTTACAGGACCGGTTGCGGCGGATGCGCACTGATCCAAGAGACTGACGCCGTCCCGGAGGGCGCCGTCGGCCATCCGCGCCAGGACCATGGCGGCCTGCGGCTCCAGAGAGATGTGCTCCTGGGTGGCGATATGCTGCAGCCGGAGGGTCACATCCTCCGGTGAAATACGCCGGAAGGAAAAGCGTTGACAGCGGGATAAAATGGTAGCCGGTACCTTGTGAAGCTCGGTAGTTGCCAGGATAAAGATCAAATGCTCCGGCGGCTCTTCGATGATCTTCAGCAGGGCATTGAACGCGGAGAGGGAGAGCATATGCACCTCGTCGATGATATACACCCGGCGCCGGACCTGGGAAGGGGTGTAAATGGCGTCGTCCCGCAGCTCCCGTACATGATCCACTCCATTATTGGATGCGGCGTCAATTTCCAGCACATCCATACAGCTGCCGGCGTCGATGCTCCGGCAGGCGGCGCAGACGTTGCAGGGATTTCCATCGTGTGGGTTCAGGCAGTTGACGGCTTTGGCCAGAATTTTCGCGCAGCTGGTTTTGCCCGTACCCCGGGAACCGGTGAAGAGGTAGGCGTGGCTCAGCCGTCCGGTTTGGAGCTGGGCCTTCAGGATTTTTGTGATGCTCCCTTGTCCTACGACTTCATCGAAGGTTTGGGGCCGGTATTTCCGATACAGGGCCTGATACACGGATATTCCCTCCTGATTTTGGTGAATGGGCAGAAAAAGCCGGCTCATAACAAGATCGCACACCCACATTTGAACAAGCACAACACCCGATACCAGCGCAGCCAGCTCGGAAACGGCAACCTCACGGCACACGGGCGGATCCGCTTAATGCTGCTTGGTTCCCCACCTGACATGGTTCACGGGAACCCGTTGCGTGAGACCGGTTCTTCAACGCCGCTTACGCAGGCCAGACGGTATTGTAACTTGCCCGGGTATGGGAATTCATCCCTGCTGTAGCGGATTGCAGGCGACAGGGCACCGCTATCTCCCCGACTAGTGCGACCTTGTTATAAGCCGGCCGCTGATAACAAGGGTTATTCAATTAAAACCGGCTTCTTAGGTCAGCTTATCCTCCATATAGTCGGCCAGCTCGCCGAACGTGGAAATCTTGACGCCCTCCATGTCCAGCTCTACGCCTAGCTCAGCTTCAAAATCCATGGTCATTTCTACAATATCCAGGGAATCCACGCCCAGGCTTTCAAAGGTTGTGTCCCGTGTGATTTCTTCGGCGGGGATTTCCAGCTGCCGGGAAGCATACTCTACAATTTTTTCAAACATAGACATCGTATATTCCCTCCGGAAGGGCTGAAGCGCCCGTTCATTTTTTGCTTGTGTACAACTGTGAGGTCTATTTTATTACATCTTGTGGAGTTTGTCAATCACCAGTCGCTTGACAGGTTACGGACATGGGGCATTTCCTCGGCAAAAGCTCACAGCGGCTGTTGCTTTATTTTACCAAAGCGGCGGGGAAAGCGGACCGGAGTGGGACGCACCTTCCGGATTACAACGACGGCGTGTTCCGCCCCGGCGATGGAAAAAGCTGCCAGGCTTTCCAATTGCCCGCCCAAAAGCGCCATGGCGTTCCGGGCAGACTGAATTTCTTCCCGCGCTGCCGCGCCCTTCATGGCCAGAAAAGCGCCTCCTGTTTTGACATAGGGCAGGCAAAGCTCGCACAGGATGGGCAGGTACGCAACGGCGCGGGAGACGGCAAAGTCGTATTGCTCTCTTCGGGAGGCGACAGCTTCCTCGGCCCGGGCGGTCAGGTACACAGCGTCGTCAATCCCCAGGGCGGGAAGCGTCTGCGATAACCAGGTCATGCGCTTTCCCAGAGAATCCAACAAGGTTAAACCCATGTCCGGACATGCAATTTTTAAAGGGACCCCGGGAAAACCGCCGCCGCAGCCCACATCGATCACCTGCTTGTGCCGGAAATCCGCCAGGGTCAGGAGCGTAAGGCTGTCCAGAAAATGGAGCTGGGCGACTTGTCTGGGCTCTGTGATGGCCGTGAGGTTCATGACTTGATTTTTTTCCAGAAGAGCCTGTCCAAAGGCGCACATGGTTTCCGCCGCGCCTGCGGGCAGGGATAGCCCCAGGTCGGGCAGTCCGGCGTTTAGGGCTTCCAGCATGGGGTCCATGGGTTAACCCTCCTCTGTGGATGCAGCCGGCTCGGTGGTTTCTGCCGGGCTTTCCGGAAAGACCTCGTCGTAGTTATACGGATCAAATACGGTGGGCTCCGTCTCGTCTTCCCGAATGACGTACTTCTCCTGATGCCAGGCAACCAAAAGACCGGTCACCATGTTGTAGGATTCCACGCCGGTTTCCTGTCCGTTGGATTGAAGATAGCTGTCATAGACGGTTTGGGCGGTGTCCCGCACGGCGCCTTGATTCTCCTCATACACCTGATTGTTGGCGTTTAAATCGTGCAGCAGCTCCGGCGCGGCCTGGCTGCGGATTTCCTGCCAGGCCTCCCGATCGGTTTTGTACAGCTCATTGGAACAATAGAGATAGGCCATCATATAGCCGGAATACTGGAATACCGGGTCGTCGCTGTATTCGCAGGCCAGGTAACCGGCAAAATTGGCTTCATCCTCCACGGCTATGGCCAGAAGATGGGCCACCTCGTGACACATGTTAAAGGGAATGGTAGCGGCGTATTCGTCCATATTGACGGCGGCTTCTCCCGTGAGGCCGACGGTAACGCCGGCTGCGCCGAAACGACTGAAGAGGCTGTCCCATCCCAAGGCCTTGACCGGTCCCCGGGAGCCGGAAAAAATAGAGTAATCCCACACCAAATTGTCAAAAGCGGTTTCTAACGACTGGTTCAGCGCATCCAAATCCGCCAGAATCAAATCGCCGTTTTCGTCCCGGTTCATTTGCCCTGCCAGCCGGTCCGCCTGTTGACGGTAAAACTCCGTGGCGTCTCGCAGATCTGCCACCGTGTAGTCGCCGGTCTCCAGCTTCATGCTTTCTTGAATGGGGCGGTTGTAGTAGTTCAGCCCCCATACGCAGGTAAAGAGAAAGTAAGCGATGGACACGGGGGCCAAGACCCAACCCAGCCACCGGAAGAAATTCCACCGGAACAGAATCATCAGGCCGATGGATACCACTACGGCAATCAGAAACACGGCCAGAATTACCTGCCAAACGCAAAAATCCACCCCCCCGCTCCATTCGCTCAGGACCTCCTGGACGGTTTTGGAGGCGAAAGGATACGCCATATCCAGCAGCAGGCTGTAACGCTGGGCCAGCTGCTGCAGCAGCACGGTCAAGGCCCCGAACACAGCAGCTACAATGATGCCGCGTAGATTTTTCATACAGATCTCCTTCGGGTAAAGTTTCAGGTACAGGCCAGGGCACACTGACCCATTCCAAGTCATTATATCACAGTTTTCCAGAAAAGTCTCCCCAAAAATTTTTAAATTTCTCAAATTTCCGGGCGCTGGGAAAAACGCCGGTCCCCATCCCGTTCCGGCGCTGCGCCGGCTCTTTCGGGATAGGGACCGATGGGTATGGATTCAGGAAAGCGGCTGCTCCATGAGCCGGTAATACTGCCATTTCCAGCGAATGTCTTCCAAGGCCTGAAGATCATCCGGAAGGGTGTCTGTGTAAGAGCCGTCGGAGAGCTGGTAGCCGTATACGGAGGAGACGGGAAGCTGTTCCCGCAGGGCGTTTAAAAAGTCAAAATAGCCGTCGTGGCCCTGATAACCGGCCAACTGGCAGGTGAGGGCGCCCAAATAGTGGCTGCTGATGGTCTCCGGAAGATTCCATGCCTGCGCCTGGGCCAGAAGGTCGTGGTCCTGCCGGTATGCGGCGTTGCCCCAGATGAGGTAGGGGACGGTATAGGGCTGCAACGTTTCCTCTACGGTGTCGGTGGAGCCGTAATTCGGGTCCAATTCCCGGTAGGCCAGATAATGACCGCCCAGGTTGGGCTGATGGTCTCCGAAAAATACCAGAAGGTAAGGAGCGTCCAGGCTGTCCAGATATTCTGTCAGCTCTTCCAGCATGGCGGCGCTGTCCTGCAGGCCTTTGAAATACACGGATAAGTAGGTGCGGGCCGCGTCGCTGAGGGCGATGTCGGTTTGAGGCGGGTCCGGTACATAGCCGTATTTTCCGGCGCCGTAGGATTGGTGATTTTGGATGGTGACGGCGTAGGTAAACAGCGGCGTATCCCCCTGCCGCGCTTCCAGGGACTCTTTTAATACCCGGAGAAACCCTGCGTCGGAAATCCAATCTCCCACCAGGTCGGACCGGCTGAAGGCATCCTGGAATACCTGATCCGTGATGCCCAGATAAGAATACACGCTTTCCCGGTTGTAGAACCAATTCTGGCCCGGATGCAGGAAAAAGGTGCGGTATCCGGCCTGGGTCAGCATGCGGGGGATGGAGTCGATGTTGCGGTGGACTACCCGAAAGGCGGAGGTGGTGCCGGTGCCGATGCGGTTGGTCATCATACCGGTCAGAACGTCGAATTCCGTATTGGCCGTGCCTGCGCCGGTGTTGGACACGACCAAGTGCCCGGATAACGTCTGCTCGGCAAGCCGGTTGTAGGCGGCGATGGGGTTGGTTTCGCCGGTGTATGTAAAGGCGGCCTGATTCGGCAGGTCGGTGAAGGCCTCGCACATTACCATCAAGATGTTGGGTGCGGTTTCCGGCGCAGCTTCTGCTTCCCGGTAGGTGTCTTCATAGGATGCAGCCTCCTGGGCGTTGTATCCCGGCGGCTTGTCCACAGGATAGAGATTGAAGTTGTGCAGGAAGCAATAGGGAAAGCCGAAGGCCTCGTATACCGCCGGTACGTTGGCCCGGTTGGGGCCTTCCATGCGATCATACAGCTCCGAGTCCGGGTAAAGAAAGGCCATGGTCGTCCCAAATGCCGCAACCACGGTCAAAGCGGCAACCAGGCGGATAACAAGGCGCGGACGGGCGCTTTTTACTCCCGTGCCCAGGAGAATCAGGGCCAAGCTCAGGCCCAAGAGAAGCGCCAGCTTACCCCAATGCATATTCAGCTGATAGTTTCCCACAGCTTCCATGCCTTCGGTCAGGAGCAGGATGTCGCCGGGGACGAAGGGATCGCCGCGGGCGTCTACTTTCACGAGATTGATGTAGCTCAACAGGCCCCAAATCAAAGTGGTCAAACCGGCGCCGTACCAGGCGTTCCCCAGAAGAAAATAGAAGAGCAGGGCCAGAGCGGCCACCGGCCACAGGTTGAGGACAAAGAGAATGGGCTCGGCCCAGAAGGCGGACAGGGTAGCGAGCAAGGAGCCCTGCTGCAGAGCCAGCGTAACCCCGCCGGCCAGGAGTGTGCCGGCGGCCAGAGCCAGGGCGGTACAGGCGGGCGACATGGTGTGAAGACGGCGTTTTTTCATACATGGACCTTCTTTATCAAAAACTGTAGCGGCGGGCTCATCCCCGAACCTGCCAGGCGGAGGGAATGAACAGTTCGGTATATTTGTCCACGGCGTATTTGTCCGTCATACCGGCGATGTAATCGCAGACGGTCCGCTCCATCCCGTCAAAGGTGAGCTGGGGCTGGAAGGTGTCCGGCAGAGCCTGGGGATGGCGGATGTAATATTCGTACAGCTGCCGGATGATGGCTTTGGCCTTGGATTCCTCTCCCTTGGCCACAGGGTTTCGGTACACCCGCTGAAACATGAACGCCCGCAGATCCTGCATGGCGCCGTTCACCTCCGGATCCATGGCCAGTTCGCCGCTTTGCAGGGTGTGGGAAATCATATTGGTGACCAGGGTATTGATCCGGTCCTTGTGCGTCTCGCCCAGGATGCGGGCAATCGGTCTGGGAATGTCGTCGTTGGTGAGAATCCCGGCCCGCATGGCGTCGTCGATGTCGTGGTTGATGTAGGCGATTTGGTCGGACTTTCGGACGATCCGCCCCTCTAGGGTCTCCGGGATATATTCTCCGGTATGGCCCAGGATCCCCAGGCGAACTTCATGGCAAAGGTTCAGCCCCTGGCCGTCTTTCTCCAAAATATCCACCACCCGGAGGGATTGCTCGTTGTGCCGGAAGGGCTTTCCCAGGACCTGACTGAGGGCGTCCTCTCCGGCGTGACCAAAAGGCGTATGCCCCAGGTCGTGTCCCAGGGCGATGGCCTCGGTCAAGTCCTCATTCAGGCGAAGGGCCCGGGTGATGGTCCGGGCAATTCGCGCGACCTCCAGGGTATGTGTCATGCGGGTTCGGTAGTGGTCCCCCTCCGGGCGGAGGAAGACCTGGGTTTTGTGCATCAGGCGGCGGAACGACTTGCTGTGTACAATGCGGTCGGTGTCTCGCTGGAAGCAGGTGCGGACGTCGTCCTCCCGCTCCGGCTCCGGAATCGGCCGCCCCCGGGACTGATCGGAAAAGGCGGCGCGGGGATCCAGTCTTCGGTGTTCTTCCTGCTCTAAGGTTTGCCGGATGGTCATTCTGATTCCCCCCTGATGAAAGTGTCTGATCAAAATGCGGCAAAGCGGCCTGCCCGGGCCGGATGCTTCCGGATTTAAGCCGGTTCCGAGGGCTCCTCCGGAGTCGACAGGCAGTGGACGGTGACGGAAAAATCCTCATTGCCCGGCATATGGCCGTGCACAATTTCCTCCTGGGTAAATCCCAGAGAACGGTACAAGGACAGAGCGGGCAAATTGCCGGCCAAGACTTCCACGGTCCGGGGCCCCGGCCCCATTTGCGCCAAGGCGGCCTGGGCCAGAGCCCGGCCGATTCCCCGGCGGTGGCGGGCCGGGTCCACATAGAGCCAGGCGAGCTCCTCTTGGGTAAAGGCAACAAAGCCGGTGACCTCTGTGTCCTGGGCCACGAGAATGGTATAGTCAAACAGCCCCTCCCGCTGGGCCGCGATAGACAGGGGCAAAAATGCGCCGTCCAGACCGGCCTGATGAAGCTCTATTTTTCGGGCTGCGTCGTGAACGGCCTCTATGCGAGGCCAATCGGCGGGGGCATAGGGTCGAATTTCCATATTGTATTGTAACCTCCGTAGTGTAGAATTTCAAGAGAATTTCAAGGCGTACCGGAGTCTTCCGCCAGGGGAAAGGCCCGGTACTCCTCTCCGGTGACAAGGGCTTCCAAGGTGGCGGCCGACATATCCCGCAGGCGGTCCAAAAACGGGGCGGTCTTCGCCTGGGGCAGGAGGACTTCCAGCTCCACGTCGGCTCCGAATTGGGTGTCTCGGATCCAGCCGCCGAAGGCGGCCACCTCCAATTTCATGCGGTCATACCAGCTGTAGGGGACCGGCAGGTACAGGCAGGTCCAAACCCGCTTTATGGATTTTCCGGCGGCGTCTACAGCCAGCTTGGCGCCTTTGGTATAGGCCCGCACCAGGCCGCCGGCGCCCAGAAGGATACCCCCAAAGTACCGGGTGACCACGCAGGTGACGTTGAACAGCCCCTCCTTCTGCAGCACCTGCAGGGTGGGCATTCCGGCGGTACCGCCGGGTTCTCCGTCGTCGGAAAAGCGCACAGGCCCATTTTGTATGACGTACGCCCAGACATTGTGGGTGGCGTCGAAATGGAGCTTGCGCATCTGTTCGATATGGCTGATGGCTTCGGCTTCCGTCTCTGTGGGCCAGATGTGTCCAATGAAGCGGGATTTCTTTTCTACAAATTCCGCCTGACCGAAGGCGGTGGGAATGAGATACTCCTCCATGCTCAGCTCTCCCGGACGATAAATTCTTTCAGACGACCGTAGAGGATGGGGCCGCAAACGGCCTCCACCTGAATGCCGTCCGGGGTATACTCCACAGACAGGACCTGAGCCTCTCGGTGCAGCTGCTCCAAAAGGCCGCCTTGGGCATAGGGGAAAAGCAGAATGCCCCGGCGCTGGCCCCGGTTCAAATTTTCTTCCACCAGATCCAGCAGCGCAGGCAGTCCGGAGCCCGCCTTGGCGGAAATGGCCACCCGGTTGCTCCCCACCGGCAGCTCTTCGGGAGGCACCAAATCTGCCTTGTTGAAGCACTGGATGATGGGAACGCCCGGCTTTGCCAGCTGCTCCACCAGCTTGTCCACCACTGCAATGTGGCTGTCCCGCTCCGGGTCGGATGCGTCGATGACGTGAATCAGAAGATCTGCAAAGGAGAGCTCTTCCAAGGTGGCGCGAAAGGCGTCTACCAGGTGGTGGGGCAGCTTGGCGATAAAGCCGACGGTGTCGGAGAGAATGACGCTTAAGGTTTCGCTCACGGTCCATTGCCGGGAGGTGGTGTCCAGGGTGTCGAACAGCCGATTGTTGGCGGGAATGCCTGCCCCGGTCAGGCGGTTGAGCAAGGTGGACTTTCCGGCGTTGGTATAACCCACCAGGGCGACGACCGGAACGGAGTTTTTGATGCGTTGGCGGCGCTGGACGGCCCGGACCTGCCGGACCTGGGTCAGCTCCTCCTCCAGCTTGGCAATGCGGCTGCGAATGTGGCGGCGGTCGGTTTCCAGCTGCGTCTCGCCGGGGCCGCGGGTGCCGATGCCGCCGCCCTGCCGGGACAGGCTGGTTCCCATCCCGGACAGGCGGGGCAGGAGATACTGATACTGTGCCAGCTCCACCTGGAGTCGGCCCTCGGCGGTTTTGGCCCGTTGCGCGAAAATGTCCAGAATCAGGGCGCTCCGGTCCAAAACGGTGACGCCCAGAATTTCCTCCAAAACCCGGATTTGGGAGGGGGAGAGGGTGTTGTCGAAAATTGCCATATTGGCCTCGGTGTTTTCGGCCAGCTGGCGGATTTCCGCTGCTTTGCCGGCGCCGATGAAGGTCCGGGAATCCGGCGTGCGGCGGTTCTGGAGCACTTTGGCGGTGCACTGACCCCCGGCTGTCTCCAGGAGCGCCTCCAGCTCGTCCAAGGTGGCGTTGGTCGCCGTTTCCTCCTTAGAAAAGCAATCTGCATGCAGGCCGACGAGAACGGCCCGGTCTATCCCATGTTCTTGGGGCATATGGTCACCTCGTTTCATAAAACTAGAAAAAAGTCCGCACCACTTTCGCGGTGCGGACTTTCCAAGGCTTACTTCAGGCCGAATCTCTTGTTGAACCGATCCACGCGTCCGCCGGTATCGACCAGCTTTTGCTTACCGGTGTAGAAGGGATGGCACTTAGAGCAGATTTCAACCTTGATGTCCTTTTTTGTGGAACCGGTTGTGAAAACGTTGCCACAGGCACAGCGGATCGTAGTCTGTTCGTACTTGGGATGGATACCTTCCTTCATGTCGTTTCACCTCTTTCTGCTCTGTGCTCCAAGGGCGCATGGCACCCGTCAATTCAATAGCCCGACTATAATAGCACATCCAGCCGTTAAAAGCAAGAGCTTTTTTGATTTTTTCCGGGATTTCGTCAAACCGGCCTTTTGGGCGGCGGATTTTTCCGACTGTGCTGCAGACCGGCTCCGGCTTCAGGTTGCCGCCTGATCCACCGTAATTTCCGACAGCTCCAGGCCGGGGTTCCGGCGGCAGGTGAAGTCAATGGCCCAGAAGCTGGTGAAGACCAACAGGTTTCTGCCTCGATAGTCCTCCAACAGCTCTGCGTCGGAGCCCAGGTTCAGATCCTGCAAATCCCCGGGGTACCGGTCAATCAGCCGGAGCTCTTCGTAGGGCAAATGGTCCATCCGCAGCTCCACGCCGTATTCATTTTTCATCCGGTATTGGAACACGTCGAATTGCAGAACGCCCACGACGCCTACGATCACTTCCTCCATACCGGAGCCGGGCACCTTGAAGATCTGGATGGCGCCCTCCTGCGCGATTTGCTCCGTGCCTTTTACAAACTGCTTGCGTTTCATAGAATCTCGGGCGGAGACGCGGGCGAAATGCTCCGGGGCGAAGGTGGGGATGCCGGAAAATCGAAATTTTCTTCCCGGCGTGGTGATGGTGTCGCCGATGGAGAAAATACCGGGGTCGAACACGCCGATGATATCCCCGGCGTAGGCCTCCTCCACAATCTCTCGCTCGGCGGCCATGAGCTGCTGGGGTTGACTCAGCCGCATCTTCTTGTTGCCCTGCACGTGAAAGACCTCGGCTTCCCGTTCGTATTTGCCGGAGCAGATACGGAGAAAAGCCAGCCGGTCCCGGTGCGCTTTGTTCATGTTGGCCTGGATTTTAAAGACAAATGCGGAGAAATCCGGGGAGAAGGCGTCTACGACGCCGCAATCTGCCACCCGCGAGGCGGGCGGCGGAGTCATCTTCAAAAATTCTTCCAGGAAGGGTTCGACTCCAAAATTGGTCAAGGCCGAGCCGAAAAATACGGGACTGAGGCGTCCGGCCTGAACCTCGGCCAGATCAAAGTCCCGGCCGGCGCCCAGAAGCTCCACCTCGTCGATCAATTGCCGGTGCTTCTGCTCCCCCAGAAGCGCCGAGACCTGGGCGCTGTACAGGTCGATCTCCTGCTTGCCCGCCCGGTTTTTTCCGGCGGAGCCGGAGGAGAAGAAAAGAAGCTGACTGCCCTGCCGGTCGTATACCCCCTGGAATTCTTTTCCGGAGCCGATGGGCCAGTTCATGGCGTAGGTCTCGATGCCCAGCTCCCGTTCCAGCTCCTCCAGCAGGTCGAAGGGGTCCCGGGCCTCCCGGTCCATTTTATTAATGAATGTAAAAATGGGAATGCGGCGCATGGCGCAGACCTTGAACAGCTTCCGGGTTTGGGCTTCTACGCCTTTGCCGCCGTCAATGACCATCACGGCGGAGTCTGCCGCCATGAGCGTGCGGTAGGTGTCCTCAGAGAAGTCCTGGTGGCCCGGTGTGTCCAGAATGTTGATGCAGAATCCGTTGTACTGAAATTGCATCACCGAGGAGGTGACGGAGATTCCTCTCTGCTTTTCAATTTCCATCCAGTCGGAAACGGCGGCCCGGCGGTTTTTCTTCCCCTTGACGACGCCTGCCTGGGCAATGGCGCCGCCGTACAGCAGAAATTTTTCTGTGAGCGTGGTCTTACCGGCGTCTGGATGAGAGATGATGGCAAAGGTTCTTCGACGGCCGATTTCTTCTTGTAAGGTTGGCATAGGATTTCCCTCCATAAATTTGTAATGGGCAACGGAGCGGAGGGAGCTATGGGTAGAAGCTAAAATGCATATGGGCCTCCTAATAGATGGGAAATATCAAATAAATCAATTTAGTTTACCACAGATTTCCCCAATTTACAAGTGCTTCTTGCAATCCGAATTGAGGACTGGTATAATGAACGCAGTGTAGGTCTACTTCGGGAGAAAGGAGCTTGCCCATGAATGCTTTCCTAGATGCTTTACTGCTGGTCAGTTTTATAGTTTGTGGTGTGTACAGCCTCCGGATGGCGATCCAGATGAAAAGCTGGAGAGAACTAAAGCCCAACAAATTTATTTACCCCCACGGCTGTGAGCCGGAGGATTGCGCCGATCCTGCGGGCTTTTTGGCCTTTATGTGGCCCAGAATGCTGGCCCTTGGCTTACTATGTCTGATGACGGCGCTCACCTTTCTGGGCGGTACGTATTTGCGCTTTTACCCGGAGGAGATGATCTGTGCGACCTTTGTTGTAGGTGTGGCGACTGTATTTGTGTATGTCTCCACCGTCCGGCGGGCCGGTAACCGGTTCTGGTAGGCGTGTATGCAGACAAGCGCGGTGGGTCAAGCCGGAACGCTGTGGAACATGGACATAGATCCCTATCAGGGACGGGGAAAGGCGCCGTTTCTGATAGGGATTTTTCCGGAGGGGAAACGTTTCCGTTTTGGAGGGTAATCGTACCGTACAAATTGCCGTAGGACGGGGGCAAAATAGAAGCGCACAAAAATGCGCGGTTGTAGGCCGAAAGGAGAGATGAGACATGACGGAAAAGGAAAAATCATATGCGGAAATGCTGTATCAACCGGGTGACCCGGAACTGGCTGCGGACCGGGATAGGACGGTGAGCCGGCTGTATGAGTACAACCGTATGAATCCCTTGGACCGGGAAGGGAGAAGGAAGGCGATTGCGGAATTATTCGGCAGGGTTGGCAGCAACTGTACGGTGGAGCAGCCCTTTTTTTGCACGTATGGATATAATATTGTGGTGGGGGACGATTTCTTTTTAAATGTCAACGGAAAGCTGATGGACAGCGGGAAAATTACCATTGGGAATCATGTCATGATTGCTCCCAACGTCTGCATCATCACGGAGGAACATGCGATGGATGTGGAGCAGCGAATGGCCGGTTTGGAATATACGCACCCGGTGACCATTGGCGACCATGTTTGGATTTGCGCCGGGGCCATGATTCTGCCGGGGGTCACGATTGGAGCGGGCAGTATCATCGGGGCCGGAAGCGTCGTGACGAAGGACATTCCGCCGAACTGCCTGGCCGTCGGCAATCCATGCAAGGTGATTCGCCGGTTGTAAATCTTGTGTCCCCAGTTTTGCGAACAGCTCCGCGCGTCGAAGCAGGGACTGCCTTAGAATAGAGTTTTCTAAAATCTTCTAATATTTATGGCGCAGAAAACGAGTGTTTTTCGTTTTCTGCGCCATTTTTACAACTTTTTATAAAAAGACATTTGCAAAAATTGGGTTTTGAGACAGCCCCTCATTTTCCTGTCTCCGATTTGTCCGGCTGCGGGTTGGAGGCGATTTTTTTGTGATGCCGCCAGACGCCCCACATCCGGAAAGCGGTGGAGACCAAAAGGATGCCGACGGCCAGGGCGCCCGCCAGGGCGCCGGTGTGCATGCCCTTATCTAGGAAAGCGTCTGTGTTTCCCCGGACGGCAAAGTCCATGGTGTAATAAATATCTGCACCCGGAATCAATGGAAACAGCGCCACAATGAGGAAGGAGGTGGCAGGGCATTTTCGGATGCGGGCCATCATTTCGGCGTAGACAGAAACCGCAGCGGCGGAGAGAAAGAAGCCGGTGACGTCGGACATGCCCAGGTAGCTGCACAGCTGATAGATGAGCCAGCTGGCAATGCCGCCGGCAATGCACAGGAGCATCCCGATGCCGTGAATGTTGAATAAGAGGCAGAACCCCAGGCTGCCGACAAATCCGGCCAGGCATTGGACCAGCAGGCCGTGCTGGACCAGAGCGCCGGCGCTGGCCAGGTCTCCCCATAGATTTCGGGCCAGGGAAACGGCTGCGCCGGTGCCCACTGCCAGGGCAACTGCGGTAATCAGAACCTGCACCATGCGGTTGACGCCGGACATGGTATCTCCATAGATGATATCCCGGACGCTGTTGGTGAACAGCAGGCCGGGGACCAAAAGCATCAGAGCGCCGATGATTGCCGCGTCCACGTTGTGGGCTAAGCCCCCTGTGGCCAGGGCCTGGGCCAGAAAGGCCAGTACAAAGCCTGCAGCCACAGTCTTAAAAAACGGGTTGGCGTGGAGCTTATTCATAAACAAAAGGCACAGGCCTGCGGCGACGCCGCACAGCCCGGCGCAGAGTGCATCCAGCAAGGTACCCCGAAAGAAAATGGAGAATCCGGCGGCGGCCAGAAAATAGGCCAGCAGAGATATGGGAAGGCGGTAGCTCTTAGCGGCCTTCTTCTCTGCCTGCAGCATGGCCATGGCCTCCTGCAAAGGCGGCTTTTCCCAGCAGATCCGGCGGCACAGGGCGTTGTACCGCTCTACGCCGTCCAAGTCTGTGGAGCCGTAGGCCGACCGGCGCATCCGGGTCATGTGCTGTTCGTCCTGGGTTTCCAGGCTGACGATGATACAGTTGGGTATGGCGAATGCTTCTCCGTGGGCGCCGTAAGCTTCCAGCAGGCGCACGATGCTCTCTTCCACCCGATAGGTTTCCGCGCCGCACAGCTGGAGCTGAAAGGCCAGGTCAATGGTGAGCTCCAACAGCTCGTCGTAATTCATCGGCTCACTCCCCCGTCTCAAAATTGGTGATGCGTCCGGGCGCTGCCCGAGACGGTTGCTCCCGTGAGTATAGCAGTCTGTGGGGCAAAATACAAGAGGAAATTCGCGATGTAACCGGACAGCCGGACCTTCTGGTATCAAATTGTCCCACCGGGAAATACTACCTGCGGGACCATTGGAGTGCTGCAGAAAGATTCCGGAGGTACGACATGCAAGGAAAAGTGGAAATCAGCGGCGTCAATACCGCTAAGCTGAAGACCTTGAAGAACGATGAAATGGTCCGGCTGATGAAGCTGGCCAAGGCGGGGGACGAAAAGGCCAGGCAGGCGCTCATCGAGGGAAACCTGCGGTTGGTGCTGTCGGTGATCCAGCGGTTTGTGGGACGGGGGGAGAATCCCGACGATCTGTTTCAGGTGGGCTGCATCGGCCTTTTGAAAGCCATTGCCAACTTTGACGAGACCAAGGAGGTGCGCTTTTCCACCTACGGCGTGCCCATGATTGCCGGAGAGGTGCGGCGCTACCTCCGGGATAACAGCGCCATGCGGGTGAGCCGCTCGCTGCGGGATACGGCTTATCGAGTGCTACAGTGTAAGGAAGCCATGATGGGTGAAAACGGCCGGGAGCCCAGCCTGGAGGAGATCGCCAAGCGGATGGAGCTGCCTTTGGAGGAGGTGTCCCGGGCGATGGACGCCATTGCCGCGCCCATTTCTCTGTACGATCCGGTGTACTCCGACGGAGGAGATCCGTTGACCGTCATGGACCAGGTGCGGGACACCAAGAATACCGACGAGAGATGGATTGAGCGGATTGCCCTGCGGGATGCTTTTCAGACGCTTTCGGAGCGGGAAAAGCAGATTTTAATACTCCGGTTTTACGACGGCAAGACCCAGATGGAGGTGGCCGGTCAGGTGGGCATTTCCCAGGCGCAGGTGTCCCGCCTGGAGAAAAGCGCCATCGGCACCATCCGAAAAAACGTCATGGAGACTTAAATGGAAACGGGACGGCGCAAGCTATGGCTTGCGCCGTCCCCCATGGGGCTTTGGTTGTGAGATCGTTGGCTGCCGATCACGCGGCGCTCGCCCTAGGTTGGGCCGGACGCCTTGGCCGGACGAATCAATCCCCGGACCCAGCGCAGGTCGTCCTTTCCCACCACGCCCAAAAGGACCAGCAGCAGGAAGAAGACGCTGCAAAAGCCGGCGCCCAGGAAGAGTACGCCGCTCCATCCGCCGGCCGGGGGGAGGAGGGAGGAAACCCATAGGCTGAGCACGGCGGCGCCTATCGACCGCAGCATCAGGGAGAATTGGGGATGGAAACCGGTCACCTTCCGCAGCCGGAGGAAGCTGAGAGCGAAATTGAGGGCATGGGTGACCACGAAGCTGAGAAAATATCCGTCCAAGCCGAAACGCGGCAGCAGCAGCCACAAAAAGATCACGTCCAGGCAGGAGGTAATGGTGTTGTACCGGACGCAGGCTACCTGCTGTCCCATCCCTTTTACATTGGCGTCGGTTACGGCATCCAGGTAGAGCATGGGAGCCAGGACGGCAAAGCGCCTCAGCTGCCGTCCCACCAAGGGATTGTCGAATAGCAGCATCCCCAGAGGCTCGGCCGCGGTGAACAGAACCCCTCCGGCAGCCAAGCCGTATAGCAGGGCGACCCGCAGGCTGCGGCCGGTGAGATAGGCAATCCGCTTTTTCCGCTCCCCGGCGGCGCATCGAGAGAGCTCCGGTACCAGAAGCTCCGCTAAGGAGAATAAAATAGCCGCTGGAAACATGAGGGTGGGAAAGACCATGCCGCACACGATTCCGTAATCGGCCAGAGGCTCGGCAGACTGGGGAAACAGGGCCAGACGCCGGGGAACGATTAGGTTCTCCACGGTGGAAATGCCCATGCGCAGGTCGTCCGCCAGAGCCAAGGGCAGAGCCACCCGCAGCAGGCGGCCGGCGACCGGCGCGGGCTTTTCCTGCCGGTCGGGCAAGCGGTTTGTCTCCCGGCGCCGTAAAATCAAAAGGCACAGCAGGGTTGCCAGTGAGGCGGCGCTGCTGCCGCCCACTACGGCGCAGCAGGCCCGGCCCGGATCGCCGCCGGCCCATTGGGACAGGAGGACCACGGTGACCGCCATGGAGATGATCTGTTCCAGGACCTCTACGGCCACCAGCTCCCGGATCCGTCCGGCAGCGGTAAAGTACCCGGTCATCACCCCGCCCAGGCATACCACCGGCAAAAATGAGGCGAAGATTCGCAGCGCAGGCAGAGTTCGTGTGTCTCCAATCCAGTGTTCTGCCAACAGGGGGGCGCAGAAGTAAACCAGCAGGGCCACGGTGGCGCTGAATAAAAAGCTATATAAGAAGCAGGCGGATAATACCCGGCCCACGCCTTGCCGTCGGCCTCTTCCAACTTCTTCCGCAGTTAAGTACATGGTGGAAGTGCGGATCCCGCCCATGCCGGCGGTCATGGCCAGCATGGACACCGACATGACCAGCTGCAGAAGACCGATTCCCGCTGCGCCAATCTGACCGGAGAGATAGACCTGGAACCCCATGGACACCATTCGAAGGGCCAGGTTTGCTCCGGTGAGCAGCAGGGCGCTATAAAACATCGTACCTGTTCGACGCATGTCCTCACCTCGGTTTACTATATGGGGACAGGCGGGCAAACTTGCCTGGTCGTTGAAAAAAGACGGCGTTTTCTCCGGCGGGGGAAATTAGGGGTTCCGTTCTGAAAAAACCTCTGGTATAATAGACTTGAGCAACGGTAACGGCAGAGAAGGAGCTGATTTTATGTCCATTGCGACGTTTTATTTCCAGGATCCCCGGGCCCCGAAGCCGAACCGCCCGGCGCATTTGGGCGTCAATGTATTGCTGCAGTGGCAGGACAAGCTGCTGCTGGAGCGGCGGCGGGACTGCGACTTGTGGGGGCTGCCCGGCGGCGGTGTCAAGGGCCGGGAGCCGGAGCGGCGGGCCATTGCCAGGGAGGTCTGGGAGGAGACCGGGCTACGCTTGCCGGAAGCGGCCTTTCAAAAGGTGGCGGTTTTCGATGAGCCCGGGCGAATTGCCAGCTTTCAGGACGGCAGCGTTTGGCGCATGGTGGTCGTTTTATACCGGGCCTCTCTGGAGCAGGAGCCCAAGCTGCGCCTTAGCGCGGAATCTCGGGAGCTTCGTTTTTTTGCCCGGGAGGAGTTAAAGAATTTGCCGGTGATTTGTACCCACCGGGATATGGTGGACCGGTTTTGAGCCGTGGGATATTCACACTCCCGTAACAGAAATTTAAGCTTTTTTAATGGCAGCCGTCGTTGACATTCCCGGTAAATTTCGGTATGATGCCATTAGGTGTGATAAAATAACGATTTCGTTTGGAGGATACATATATGCGGAAAAAATGGATTGCCGGCGTGGTAACGGCCGCTGCTCTGTTGGGGCTGTGGGGGTGCGACAATACGCCGGCGGCAAAGGTTTACGTGCAGAACGTAGGGGAGATCACCGGAATGGGCGCCATTGGAGTCCAGGATGCGTTTCCGGGCATTGTGGTTTCGGAGAGCGTGACCGAGATCCAGCGGGATTCGGAGCGGACGGTCTCCATGCTCCATGTGGCCGAGGGCGACGACGTCAACCAGGGGGATGTGCTTTTCGAGTATGATTCGGAGGAGCTTCAGCTCACGTTGGACAAGCAGAACCTGGAGCTGGAGCAGCTGCAAAATGCCTCTACTACCTTGCAGTCTCAAATCACGGCTTTAAAAAAGGAACAGAAAAACGCCTCCAAAGACGAACAACTGAGCTATACTGTGGAAATCCAGTCCAAAGAAGCCGAAAAAAAGGAAAATGATTACAACATTAAGGTAAAGCAGCGGGAGATTTCTCAGACCAAAACGACCCTGGCCAACGCCGAGGTGCTCTCTCCCGTTTCCGGCCGGGTGGTTTCCGTCAGCGAAACCGGGATGGACGCGTACGGCAACACCGAGCCCTATATCACCATTCAGCAAAGCGGCTCTTATCGCGTGAAAGGGACCATCAATGAAATGAATATGGGGACCATCACAGAAGGGACCGCCATGCGGATTTATTCCCGCACGGACTCGGAGCAGAGCTGGACGGGTATGGTAAGCCTCATTGACTTGGAAAGTGCAACGCAGTCCAATCCCAATGATATGTATTTCGGCAGTATGAGCAGCAGCGAGCTGAGTTCGTCCAGTAAGTATCCGTTTTATGTGGAGCTGGACAGCGCCGAGGGCCTGATTTTGGGCCAGCATGTATATTTGGAACCGGCCGGCGCGGAGACGGCCTCCGACGGGCTCTGGCTGCCGGAGTATTACCTCTGCTATGAAGAGCCGGAGGAAGGGCAGGAGCAGGGCGATCCCTACGTCTGGGCGGCCAATGAAAAAGACCGCCTGGAAAAGCGCTATGTGACCCTGGGCGGCTATGACGAGGCCCTCATGGCGCATGAGATTCTGGACGGACTGACGGTGGAGGATTTCATTGCCTTCCCGGATGAGAATTGTGTGGCCGGAGCAGTCATTACCCACGACCCGGCGGAGGCGACGGAGCCCGTGGAGGATGGTACCGGCGGAGAACTCCCCGAAGGCGAGACTGTGGAGCAGATCGATCCGGAGATGCCCGACGATGGAAATGTTGTGGAAACGCTTCCCATCGGGGAGGACACCGTGGGGCAGGATCCGGAGCCGGTCGTCGACCCGTCTCAGGATGCCGGTCAGACTGCGCCCACCTCCGGGAGCGGCTCCGGCGGCGACCTGGCGGCCGATCCGGCGGAAACAGGAACGGCCTCCGGCGGCAATCTGGTGAGGTAAGGCTATGATTTTGGAATTGCGCGATGTCTGTAAGGACTATACCCGGGGAAAAAATGTGGTGCCGGTGCTGAAAAATGTCAACCTGCAGGTGTTGGAGGGGGACTATATCGCCATCATGGGCCCTTCCGGCTCCGGGAAGACCACGTTAATGAACCTCATCGGCTGCCTGGATTTGCCCACCTCCGGTCAGTATATCCTGAAGGATCAGGATATGAGTACGCTGAACGACAACCAGCTGGCGGAGATTCGGAACAAGCACATTGGCTTTGTATTCCAGAACTTTTACCTGTTGCCCAAGATGACGGCTCTGGATAATGTGGCCCTGCCGCTTTTGTACGCAGGCGTAGGGCAGAAAGAACGGCGGGCCCGGGCCAAGGAGGCTCTGGAGTCTGTGGGGCTGGCCGACCGGATTCACTTTTACCCCAATCAGCTTTCCGGCGGTCAGTGCCAACGGGTTGCCATTGCCCGGGCAATGGTGGGCAGCCCGGAGCTGCTGCTGGCGGACGAGCCCACCGGCGCTCTGGATACGGCGGCCGGTTATCAGATCATGGAGATTTTTCGCGGCCTGGCAGACCGGGGGATGACCATTTTGATGATTACCCACGAGCCTTCCATCGCGGCCTGTGCCAACAAGGTCTACCACATCCTGGACGGCCGGCTCCAGGACGAGGCGCCGGAGATCCCGGCGGCTCCTCCCCTCCGGCAGCCGGCGGCGGCAGAGGAGCCGGAGGACCTGCTGGCAGGCCTGGACCGCTTGCTGCGGGACGGACCGAAGGAGGATAGCGATTCATGAAAAAGCGTAAGAAAATTTGGATTCCGATTGTCAGCGTCCTTTTGGTGGCTGCCGTGGGAGGCGGTCTGGCGCTGTACTTCACCCAGAGGCCGAAAGCGGCGGTGGGTGTTTACGACATCAACCAGCTTTCGGTGATGAACTACTGGGGGGATGAAAAGACCTCTTCCGGCTCTGTCTCTACCGATCAGCTTCAGACGGTGTACCTCTCTGCGACTCAGGAGGTGACCGAGATCCATGTGCAGGAAGGGCAGAAGGTGACCAAGGGTACGACGCTCCTGACCTATGATACCACATTGTCCCAGCTCTCTCTGGACCGGAAGGATCTGGAGATTCAGAGAGCTAAGCTGAGACTGGAGGACGCCCAGGACCAGCTGGCCGAGATTAAAAAGATGAAACCCATCTCCTACAGCACCACCACCCGTCCCACCACGAAGCCGACCACAAGGCCCACCACCAAACCGGCTTCTCAGGTACCGTCTGAGGAGCTGGGCGAAAGGCGCTTTCTGGACCTGGGGGGAGCCGGTACGGCTGGAGACCCCAAGGTTTTGTGGGTCCGGCAGAGTCAGACCTTTGACGATGCATTGATTGCGGAGATTTTGGACGGAGCGGAAAGCTTATATACCATCCTGGAGGTCCGGCAAAACGACAGGGCCGCCGGGACGCTGCTCAGCCGTACGGGGGTGTATTTTCAGGCGGTACAAGAGACGGTGGGTGCCGCTTCGGCTACGACGACTGCGGCTGAGGGGGGAAGCTACGGCGTGCATCTTCTCTCGGAGGTGACGACGGCCCCCTCCGATGCGCCGACGGACGAACCCTCGTCGGAACCGTCGACGGATCCTTCTGAAGAGCCGACGCAGCCGCCCACGGAGGAGCCGACAGAGCCGGATCCGCCTCCGACGACAGAGCCGGTTCCGCCCACAACGCCGTCGGAGCCCGCTCTGGTGACGCGGTATGTGTTTACGTTTTTCCAGGTGAGCCAGAAGCAGGAGGACGACGAAGACGACGACGCCGGTTCCGACATCTCGTCCGGCTCCGGAAGCAGCGTGGATATGAACAGCGGGTATACCGCCAACGAGATTGCTCAGATGCGCTCGGATAAGGAGGCGGAGATCAAGGATCTGCAGTTTTCCATTAAAATGGCGGAAGCTGAGTATAAGATCATGAAAAAAGAGTTTGACAACGGCGAAGTCAAGAGCGAAGTGGACGGTTATGTGGTATCCGTCCAAACGCCGGAGGAGGCTTTGGCCAACAACGAGCCGGTGGTGAAGGTGTCCGGCGGCGGGGGCTTTTTTATTCAGGGCTCTGTAGGCGAACTGAACCGAAATGAGATTGAGATCGGCCAGACTGTGCAGGTCATGTCGTATAACACGGGAGAGAGCTTTGAGGGAACCATCACAGCCGTTGGGGATTATCCCTTGACGGGCACCTGGTACTCCGGAGACGGAAATCCCACGGTGTCTTATTACCCGTTTACCGTTACCATCGACGAATCGGCCAACTTGGAGGCGGGCACGTATACCCAGATCACCTATTCTTCTGCAAATGCAGAAGAGGACGGCTTCTATTTGGACTCCGCTTTTATCCGGACCGAGGCGGGCAAAAGCTACGTTTATGTGCAGAATGACGAGGGCCTTTTGGAAAAGCGGGAAGTTCAAACGGGCCCGACGCTTTGGGGCAGCTACATTAAGGTTTACAGCGGGGTATCGACCGATTCTTACATCGCCTTCCCCTACGGTGTGGAAGAAGGCGCGCCGACGGAGCTGAAAGACCTCAGCGACCTGTACAATTATTAAGGAGGCTCCGGCATGGAAAATATCAGATTGGCGTTTCAAGGAATTTGGGGGCACAAAATGCGCTCTTTCCTGACGATGCTGGGTATTATCATCGGCATTGCCTCCATCATTACAATCGTTTCTACCATCAAGGGCACCAATGAACAGATTAAGCAAAATCTGATCGGCGCCGGCAACAACGTGGTGACGGTTCAGCTTTATCAGAGCGGCACAGATTATCCGTATGATATGGCTTGGAACAGCATTCCGGACGGGGTGCGCACCATAGAGGAGGAGACGAGAGCGGAGCTGGAGCAGCTGAGCGGCGTGGAGCGGGTCTCCTTTTACCGGGTCCGGAACAATGTGGATCAGGTGTATTACCAAAACACAGCCTTTTCCGGCTCTGTGTACGGTGTGGATGACGCTTACTTTTCCGTTGTGGGCTATCAATTGACCAAGGGCCGGGGCTTTCTGGATTCGGATTTTCAGGAGTGCCGGAAGGTAGCGATTTTAGACGAAAAGGCCGCCTCCAGCTTGTTCCCGGAGGAGGATCCCATTGGAAAAATTCTGGAAATCCGGGGCGATACGTTTGTCGTCGTTGGCCTGGTGGCCAAGATGCAGAGCTTTACGCCCACCATTGAAAACATGCAGGATTATCAGCTATATGCAGATACTTCCGCCGGTTCCATCTTCTTGCCGGATCGTACCTGGCCCATTGTGTACCAGTTTGATGAGCCCCAATCTGTGGCGGTTCAGGCCAAGAATACCGACGCCATGACCCGGGCGGGGAAAAATGTGGCCGATGCCCTGACGGCCAGCCAAATCTCTGCCGGTGCGGCCTCCAACTTGACAGGCGTCGATACGCTGGAGACCGAGGAGGAAACGCAGGACGGAGAAGAGGACTCTGCCAGCACAGCTTTTGTGTATCGCAGTCAAGACCTGCTGGAGCAGGCGCAGCAGCTGCAGGAGATGAGCAACGCCACCAACAATCAGCTGATTTGGATTGCCAGCATTTCCCTTCTGGTAGGCGGCATCGGCGTAATGAATATTATGCTGGTATCGGTTACGGAGCGGACCGGGGAAATCGGCTTGAAAAAGGCGCTGGGTGCCAAACGCCGCCGGATTCTTCGCCAATTTTTGACCGAAGCTGCGGTTCTGACCTGTATGGGCGGCGTTTTGGGCGTTCTGACGGGCATCGGACTGGCGGAGTTGATCTCCCGGTTCAACCAGATCCCGGTGGCGGTCAGCGTGCCGGCCATTGTGATCTCCGTGGTTTTCTCCACACTGATCGGCGTCATTTTTGGACTTCTGCCTGCCGTTAAGGCGGCAAATCTCAATCCGATTGAGGCGCTCCGCCGGGATTGAGCATTTCACATTTCCTATGTGCCGTGGAACGGCCGGGCTGTGAGCCCGCTGTTCTGCGGCACGTTTTCTTCCGAAAGGGAGACCGGCGGAAATTTCCCCCGGCAGCAAAAAATGACTTGTAAACCGGGGGCCGCTATATTATAATGAAAAGCCGAACGAAAATCGAATGGAAAACAGGGAGTTTGATATGGCTGCTCGTAATAATAAAATTCGCAATTTTTTGATTCCGGGGAAGCGGGCGCACCTGGTTGGCATCGGAGGCGTATCCATGCGCCCGCTGGGGCTGGTGCTCCAGGGGATGGGAATTCAGGTGACCGGCTCGGATATGAACGCTTCGGTTTCCACAGATGAGCTGCGGGACCATGGGATCCGGGTATTCATCGGACACCGCGCGGAAAACATTCAGGGAGCGGACTGCATCATCCGTACGGCCGCCGTCCACAACGACAACCCGGAAATCGCGGCGGCCAGAGCCGCCGGGATTCCCGTTTTTGAGCGGGCGCAGGCCTGGGGCGTCCTGATGCAGAGCTATCAAAACGCCGTTTGCATCTCTGGAACCCACGGAAAGACCACCACAACCTCCATGGTCACCCACATTCTCCTGGCTGCCGGCTGGGATCCCACGGTGATGATCGGGGGCTATTTGCCCGTTCTTCACGCCGGTCACCGGGTGGGGAAGGGAAGCACCATTGTTTTAGAGAGCTGTGAATACTGCGACTCCTTTTTAAACTTCTTCCCCACTTTGGCGGTGGTGTTGAATGTGGAGGCGGATCACCTGGACTATTTTAAGGACTTGGCGGACATTCAGAAATCCTTCCGCAAATTCGTTCAGCTGGTTCCCAAAGAGACCGGCCGAATTTTGGCCAACGGGGACGACGTCAATACCATGGACGCGTTGCAGGGCCTCAATTTTATCACATTTGGGATTTCCGAGGGCAACCGGATTCACGGAACGCACTATTCCGCAGATTGGCGGGACTTTGAAGTGGTTTGCGACGGGGCGCCTTATTGTGCGGTACACTTAAACGTATTCGGCCGACACAACGCGGCCAACGCCATGGCGGCGGTTGCCGTGGCCTGGATGCTGGGCGTGCCCGGTGAGGCGGTTACCCGGGGCCTGGAGAGCTTTCACGGGGCGGGCCGCCGTCTGGAATATAAAGGCAATTATAACGGCGCGGATGTATACGATGACTATGCCCATCATCCGGGCGAGTTGCATGCGACCATCGCGGCGGTGAAGGCGATGGGATACCGCCGGATCATCCTGGCGTTCCAGCCGCACACCTATTCCCGTACGGCAGCTTTGTTTGATGATTTTGTTCGGGAGCTGCGTTCTGTGGACCAGGTGGTTCTGGCGGAGATTTATGCCGCCCGGGAGCGGAATACCGTGGGCATTTCCTCCAGGGATCTGGCCAATCAGGTGCCCGGCGCGGTGTTCTTTGAGACCCTGCCGGAGGTGACGACGTATCTCCGGCGGCTTGCCCAGCCGGATGACGTCATTCTCACCGTGGGGGCCGGCGACATTTACCAGGCAGGGGAGGCCCTGCTCAAGCACAAATAATAGCCTGCCTGTCATAGAAAAAACCTGTGCATTCGCGGAAAACGGATGCACAGGTTCTTGTTTCATTAGACATTTCGGGGCCAGCCGCTGAGCAGCAGGCTGGGAACGGACCAGAGCAGGAGAAACAGCGTCAAATTGACGAGAGACATGACGCCGCCGGCGGACAGGTCGGCTAAGACGGCCATAATGGCCATGCCCATGATGCCGCCGACGATATCAAACAAAAGTCCCCACCGGGTGGCGGTACGCAAGGCCCTTGCGCCGGTTACCGCCAAGGCCAGCGTGCCGAATTTTTTTTCTTGCAGCAAGGCGCAGGGGCGGGCCGCCTCCGAGGCCTGCTTCTGTGATAGTTCAGAACGGGCAGGGAAGGGCGGCATCTTGAGTTTGGCGGTGTTGATCCGGAATTTGGACCTGAGAAAGGACTCTGTGATGATAAAATCTCCGGCGGTGACCACTGGGGAAACACCCCGGCTGACGGTCAGTGCGCTGAGTCCTTCTAATACAGACCGGCTTACGCCGTAGTGGACGGCGAAAACGCCGGCCAGACTGCCGTTGATGGCGACGTACACGGCCTGACTCACCCGGGTTCCGGCAGGCATGTCCACCCCCATGGATTGCATGAACCGCAGAGAGCCGACCAAAACGGAATCTGAGCCGATCTCCGCGCCCACGCCGCCGACTTCATACCGGCGCAGCTTGGAGACGGAATAGCGGCGGGCGCCGCGGATTTCCAGCTGCTCTTCAAAAATGTTGGACAGTCCGCTGCCTGCAGCGGAAATGACGGCGGCGCCGTAGGCGACCACATGATCCGGAGACTGGCCCCCAAAGTATTTTACGCCGTTCATTTTGACGTTTTCCGCCGGGAACAAATCCTCGTCCGAGATGGGAACCACCAGTTTGCCGTCCAGACGGCAAATACCGGTCCATCCATACAGCGCCGCCCCCAGGCGCTGCAGCCGCCGGGAGAGAATGCACCAGGGCCGGGACCAAACGATGGCGCCGGCCAGGGGCGTACCGGCCAAAAGCGTGGCGCTCCAGTATTGAAGAAAATGCGCCGTGTTTCCCCGGCATGTCAACCCTGCCACTCCGGCGGAGAGGAGAAACACAGCCAGCGCGTAGGCGTCCAGGACCCGCTCCGGCCCGGCCGGACGGTGATTGGCCTGGAGGAATTCCTGCAGGCTGCCTGGGCCATAAAGTACGCCGGACAGCTTTTGAAACACATTGGGCTCCCGCGTCAGAGCCAGATTTCCGGCGCCTTTACGGGCCGGGTCCATGACGGCGCATGTGGCGCCATCGGCGGAGGAGAGGCTCCACAGGGCGGCGCAAAGAAGCAGACAAACCAGGGGACAATATGTAACCCGGCCGCCGGGCAGGGCCAGAAAGCCGTCGGCCAAACAGATTACCACTTCCAGGGTGATCAGGGTGAGCAGGCTGAAGCCGGGCTGCAGGAGCCTCCGGATGCCGGAGGTGAGCACATCATACGCCAATGCCGTGCAAAGTAGGAGCAGGGCCGGTTCTCCGGCGGCGAGTAACTTTTGGTATGGAAAAGCGTCCAAGTATTCCTGGGAACGGCAAAAGCCCAATGCCAGAGCCGCCAGCGCAAAAAACAGACAGAACCCCAACCGGACCAGGCGGCTCCGCCTCCGGCTGCCGGCCCGGCGGTATTGCGTTTCCGGTGTGTCCAGGGGCCGGGGCGGTTTGACCGGGGCCTTCGGGGGAGCCGGCTGCTGCCGGTTTCCGGGGAGGTCGGCCGGCTGCCGCCGGGACTTCGGGGGCTCTGGGGCAGCGGACGGCTCCGGCTCAGGGTGTTTTCGAGAGGCGGAGTTCACCCACACGGATTTCCGTCGGGTCTCCGGTATGGCAGACGACTCCGGTGAGCGCGTTTCCCAGCGGGGCCGTACCGGAGCGGACGAAGCCTCCGCCTCAGAGGGCGCGAAGGATTTGCCCGGCTTTCGCCAGCGGGAATCGTCTGAGCGGGGACGGCTCCGGGGAGGAGAAAGGACACCGGCCATTTCATCCAGATTTGAAAACTCCGGCCAGAGCCTGCTGCCTTTGGGCGGGACGCTGGTCCCGTCCGGCTTTGACTGAAGAGGTGGGTTCTCCTTTGGGAGATCAGACGGAGGGGCTGCCTCCGGTGCTGCGGCGGCTTCCTCCGGTCGGCGTGGAATTTGCCGCTCTGGGAGAGCTTCGTCCGCACCGTTGTACCGTTGCGTCTCTGGGTCCGGATCTGTGGTGCGGTGGCGGGGAATGGGGGACCGAAGGGCCGGGTCCGGCAAAGTGGACTCCGGCTTTTGGGCGGGAGTTGACTCCGGAGGGGACTGACTTCCGTCGGAGCCGCCGAATTCCCGCATTATTTCTTCCAAAGAAAAGCTGCCGTCCTGGGATGCCTTGCCGGAGCGATGTGTGACTGCCTCCGGCATGGGCTGGGACAGTTTTTGCTTTTTCTTCTTTTTTTTCATGCAGGTTTAGACCTCCGCATGGGCCGGAAGGCCCGAAGACTTATTTTCGCTGCCGTACTGCTTCATATAATAAAACCGCTGCTGCAGCGGAGGCGTTGAGCGAGGAAATGCGGCCGCGCATCGGGATGCGGACCAGAACGTCGCAGCTCTGCCGCACCAGGCGGCCCATCCCGGTCCCCTCGTTGCCGATGACGATGGCGGCCGGTCCCTGCAAATCGGCGTCGTACAGCTCCCGATCGCCGTCGGCAGCCGTACCGTAAACCCAGACGCCCCGGGACTGAAGCTCCTGCAAAACGCGGGGGATGTTTGGGACCCGGGCCACCGGGATATACTCCAGCGCGCCCGCCGAGGCTTTCGCCACGACGGGGGTGAGGCCCGCACTGCGGCGCTTGGGAATGATCACGCCGTGCGCGCCGGCGCATTCGGCAGACCGAAGGATTGCGCCCAGATTGTGGGGGTCGGAAAGCTCGTCACAGATTACGAGAAGCGGAGGCTCGCCCCGGGACTCCGCCAGCGCCAGCATATCCTCCACAGAGGCATAGGCATGGGCGGCGGTTTGGGCGATGATTCCCTGGTGGGCATGTGTGAGGCTCATCTGATCCAGCTTGCGCCGGTCCACAGAAAGGACCACCGCGCCTTTTTCCCGGGCCTGGGCGGCCAAGCGGGCCAGACCGTGGTCTGTATCTCCTGAGGCAATCCAGATTTTTTCAATGGTTCTCCCGCTTCGAAGGGCTTCCTGGATGGCGTTGCGTCCTTCCAGCAGGCCCGTTTCTTCCTCGCCCTCAGGCGAAGACGGAGTGTGGTTCCAACGTTGTTTCATGGGGGTTCTCCTTATGAAAATTTGCCTGCCTGAGGTATACAGTTGACCGGGCGGCGGTAAGCTATTGCCAGGCGGCTCCGGGCGCTTCCAAGAAGAAACCCGGCCATTTTATACCTATTATAGCAAAAAACCACCAAAGGAACAACTACACTTTGTAACTTTCCTGAAAATGACGGAATTTCCGGATGTCAATTCACAGAAAATTCACGCGGCGCGGGCAGAAAATTCATTGCCGGAAACGGCGTTGTGTGTTATGATAATCTGGAAACCGATGGGCAGATTTTTTAAAACCGACTTTCCTTGCAGCGATGAACCAATCCGGCAACTGGCCGGTTGCCCTGGGTGTTCTGTTGAAATAAAAGGAGGCCCAATGACCTGATGAACAACAATCAAGACAATAGAAACAAGAATAAGGGCGGGAGAGAGGGCCGGGACCCCCTGCGGACCGGCTTGCCTCTTCTGGTACTGGCCGTGGTGATTGTCCTTCTGTTTAACTGGGTGTACAATTCCATTACCAGCGCCCAGCTGGAGGAGAAAAGCTATACCGATTTTCTCACCATGGTGCAAAACAATCAGTTGGCGGAGGTTCAGTTCGAGGTGGACCGCGTCCTGTTTATCACCAAAGAAGAGGCGGACCGGCCCGGCGCGTCCCAGACGATTTATTATACGGGTTTGATCACCAATACCGACAACACCCAGCTGGTGCTGCAGCTCCAGAGCCAGGGGGTTACGGTTTTCCAGGAGCCGCAGGAGGATAATTCCATTATAGGATTTATTCTATCCAATCTGTTGATTCTGGGCCTGACCTTTTTCCTGCTGAGCTTACTCATGCGGAAAATGAGCAGCTCCATGGGCGGCGGCCTGGGGGGCGTGGGGCAAAGTAAGGCCAAGGTCTACATGGAAAAACAGACCGGCGTCACCTTTGCCGATGTGGCGGGCCAGGACGAGGCGAAAGAATCCCTCCAGGAGATCATCGATTTTCTCCATAACCCGCAAAAGTACGCTGCCATCGGCGCGAAGCTGCCCAAGGGCGCTTTGCTGGTGGGCTCTCCCGGCACAGGTAAGACCCTGCTGGCGAAGGCAGTGGCCGGGGAGGCCAATGTACCGTTTTTCTCCATTTCCGGCTCGGATTTTGTGGAGATGTTTGTGGGCGTCGGCGCCAGCCGGGTACGGGATTTGTTCCAGCAGGCGTCCAAGGTGGCGCCGTGTATCATTTTCATCGATGAAATCGATGCGGTAGGCCGGGCCCGGGACGCTCGCTTCGGAAGCAACAGCGAGCAGGAGCAGACCTTAAACCAGCTTCTCGGGGAGATCGACGGCTTTGACTCATCCAAGGGCGTGGTATGCTTGGCTGCCACCAACCGGCCGGAGATTTTGGACAAGGCGCTTCTGCGGGCCGGCCGGTTTGACCGCCGGATCATTGTGGACCGCCCGAATCTTCAGGGCCGTTTGGACACGCTGAAGGTCCATACCAAGCGGATCCGGCTGGCGGAGGATGTGGACTTGCATAAGATTGCCCAGGCTACCGCCGGCGCCGTGGGCGCGGATTTGGCGAACCTGGTGAACGAAGCCGCCTTGCGGGCCGTGCGCCACGGCAGGCAGGCTGTGAATCAGGAGGACCTGATGGTTTCCTTTGAGACGGTCATCGCCGGTACGGAGAAGAAAAATACCGTGTTGACGGATATGGAAAAACGAATGGTTGCGTATCACGAGGTGGGCCACGCTTTGGTGGCTGCCCTGGAGAAGCACAGCCAGCCGGTGTCCAAGATCACCATTGTTCCCCATACCACCGGCGCTCTGGGTTATACCATGCAGATGCCGGAGGAGGAAAAATACCTGTCTACCAAGGATGAGCTGATGACCGAGCTGAAAAGCCTAGTGGGCGGTCGTGCGGCGGAAGAGGTCGCTTTCGGCGTACAGACCACCGGCGCGTCCAATGATATCCAGCGCGCCACCGATCTGGCCAGACGGATGGTGACGCAGTTCGGCATGAGCAGCCGGTTTGGCTTGATGGCTCTGTCCACGGTACAGAATGAGTATCTGGAGGGGCAGGCTTATATGGACTGCTCTCAGGACACGGCGGCCCAGGTGGACCAAGAGGTGCAGGCCATTTTGGCCCAGGTATTTTCCGACGCCAAAAAGATTCTCTCCGATCACCGGAATCTTTTGGATGAGGTTGCCTTGTATCTGCTGGCCAAGGAGACCATCACAGGCGATGAGCTGATGCGTTATGTCAACGCGGAGCAGACGGCGTTGCCGGCTTCCGTAACGGAAGAGGGCGCCCCGGAGCATCCGGAAGAGGCGGACGGCGAGGCTTGAGCCTTGGAGGTCCGGCGTAGGAAGACCCTTTCTCAGGCGGCATGGCTTTGGGCTGTGCCGCCTTTTGGCGTGCACGGCATAGGACGGAAAAGGAAACGGGCCCACAGAGGCTGCGGTTTTCTGTAAGCGTCAAACCTACCACCGACTTGCGGAAGGCTCTCCAATATGAAACAATAC
>UREY01000021.1 GCA_900546915.1 uncultured Eubacteriales bacterium | reverse complement strand
CTCGTTGGGTTGACCGGCTCCCAGTTTATCTTACGTGATCATCCACACAACGGCACGCCGCCTTACCCTTCGGTCAGGTAACGCATCAAGATGGTGGACAGCTCGGCCCGGGTTGCCGTGGACGCCGGATTCAGCGTGGTGACAGAGCCGTTGGCGACACCGCGGATGAAGCCGTTGGCCACAGCCCAGTTCATGGCTTCTTCGGCATAGCCCGCCACTTGCCCGGCATCGGGATACTGAGACAGCACGTTCTCTTCCACCTTGGCCTGCCCGCTGTAGCGGTACAAAATGGTGGCCAACTGCTGGCGGGAAATATAGGCATCAGGCTGATAGGTCCCATCTTCATAGCCCTGCACAATTCCCTCGCTGGCAGCCCAAAGCACGGCGTCATAATAGAAGCTGCCGTTCTTCAGGTCCCGGAAGGGATTCTCCAGGCCCTCTACGCCGGGTTCCCCTGCAATCCGGTACAGGATCGTCGCCATCTGTCCGCGGGTAACCCGACTGTTCACGCCAAAGAGGCCGTTGCCGACTCCCTCCATGTAGCCCCCACGAACCATGAAATCCACGCCTTCGTGATACCAGGTGCCCATCTTCACGTCGGTAAACAGGTCGGAGGCACAGACGAGGGACATGACCTCCTCAATTACCTTCCAGGCCTCCTCCAAGGCGGCGTCTACTTCCTCCGTGGTGGCGGCATCCTGAACAACCTGCCGGGTCTCGACCAAGATGGCCTGCACCAGCTCCAGCTGTTCGGCATTGCATTCGCTGGTGTCCACCTTGGCCAGCTCTGTATACGCATTGTATTTTGCCGCATTCAAAGCTGCCTGTTCTGCCTTCTTCTGGGCCTCTTCCGCAGCCTTCCGGGCTTCCTCAGCCGCCTTCCGTTCCTCTTCCGCCCGATCTGCAGCTTCCTGGGCCTCAGCCAGGCGTTCAATCAGCTCAGTCTTAATCTGTACGATTTCGGCGTAGGTCTCAGCCACCTTCTTGGCGTACTCTGCAGCCAGTGCAGCGGACTCGGCCGCTTCCCGGTTCGCCTCATCGGCAGCCTGCTTGGCCGTCTCTGCCGCCTTCCGGGCATCTTCGGCAGCCGCCTGGGCATTCTCTGCAGCCTGTTTGGCAGCTTCCGCCTCTCTGGCCGCCTGCTCGGCAGCCTCCTGATCCTCTGACGTAGAATCAGCCGCTTCTTCCGCCTTCTTTTGCGCCTCTTCCGCCTTGGCTTGGGCCTCGGCAGCCGTTCTGGCAGCAGCCTCAGCAGCCTCCTGGGCCTGCTGGGCCTTGGCCTGGGCCTCAGCGGCCTGGGCCGCGCTCTTCGCAGCGGCCACAGCCTCCTCGGCAGCCTTCTGGGCTTCTTCGGCAGCTTGAGCGGCAGCGGCAGCGGCGGCTTGGTTCGAGGCCTCGGCAGCGGCGGCAGCTTGCTCCGCAGCAGTTTGGGCAGCCTCAGCGGCAGCCTGGGCAGCCTCTGCCTTCGCCTGAGCCTCGGCAGCCTTCGCTTGAGCCGCTTCCGCAGCAGCCTTGTCCTCTGCTGCAGAGCTTGCAGCCTCCTGGGCGGCCTGCTGAGCGGCCTCCGCAGCAGCCTGGGCAGCTTCCGCAGCGGCCTGGGCAGCCTCTGCGGCCTCTTGTGCAGCCTTGGCTTGCTCCATCAAATCCTCGGTTTCGGTCAAAAGCGCATAGGCCTGTTCCGCTTTCTGCAAAGTTTCGTAGTTGGAAACCATGGCCTTCAGCTCGTCGTTCAGCGCATCATACGCGGTGCGGGCAGCCTCAATGGCCTCCTTGCTGTCCAGCGTAACAAAACCAATGGCGTCAATCAGCTTCTCTACCGCATCGGCCAGAGCCAGATAAGCTGCCTCGGCCTTGACCAATTTCTCGTAGTTACCCACCAGCTCCTTCTGGTCCTCCGGCAGGTTTTCATAGGCGGTACGGGCCGCACGCAGAGCCTCCTTGCTGTCGGGCGTCACCGTACCGATGGCATCAATCAGCTTTTCCACGTCCTGCACAGTGGGAACTGCAACGTGGATCTCCGCAGAGGCAATTTCCTCTTTGGCCTTGATGAAGGACGCATGGTATTGGCCAACGGTATCTGCCACAAACACGCCGTTGATGTTTGCACCCAGCTCTCCGGTGTAGGCATAGAGCTCCAGCTCATAGACACGAACGGCGCCATAGGTGGAACCGGGCATAGCTTTGTCCACATAGAACCGGTACACCTGGGCAGAGGTCAGGTTCTCCTGATCCACATCCACCGTGACTTCGTTTTCCGTGTTGTCTGCGTAAGCGCTCAGGTCCTTCCAGTAGGAAGAATTTCTCAAAATATTTCTCTGCTCTGTCGTAGACATGGACAGGAAATCCTCATCGGTGATACCGGACTCCGGATTGAGAACCTGCAGGCGGCAGCCCACCGTGATGTACTGCGCTCCCTCGGAGCCGGCGTTCAAGGTATGCCACTGGCCCACAATGGCAGGCTCATCCAGGGCAAAGCCCAGCCAGCCGGAGGTTCCACTGGTACACCACTTGGTGGCGGACAAGCCGTCAAACAGCTTCTCCGGTCCTTCGGAGTAAGAGCTGCTTCCGGAAGCTGCCAAAGGCGTGGCATTCAGGGCCACATTGGTGGTATCATCCAATACGCCCAGAGAGGGTCCTTCCACTTCCGGCACATACGCGCCGCCCTCGGCATCGGTGATGGCCACCGTGACGCCCTTGGGCGCCGTAATCTGCTGGGTCACATAGCTGGAATCAATCCAGTCGGCATCCGTCAGGTCGCGCAGCAGATTGCCGCTTCTCGTATGGGTGGAGGCGTAGCTTTCCGTCAGCAGATCCAGCAGCTGATAGGTCGTGCCGTCGGCAATGACCTGCAAATCCTTCACCGCATCCCGCTCTGTGGCAGGCTTCTGTCCGCCGTAGGTGAAGCCTTTTTCCGCTACCAGATAACCGTTTACCGTAAACCAGCTGTAATAGTCGCCGGTGTCGGTGCTGGTGATTCTCACATACTTGGCCCGGGTTCCTTCCGGCATTTGCAGCGTAGCCGTATCGGTGGTAATGCCGGACAGCTCGGCAACCTCCTCATAGACCTCTCCGTCCACGGAAACCGCCACGGAAAATTGAGTCAAGTTGTCATACCATCCATACGAGCTGTACGGATTCGTAACCGTGACGTCGGCCAGGAAGCATTCGCTGCTGAGGGTGAGATTCAGCGTACCGCCGCTCCAAGAGTCCAGATCGCCGCTGCCCACCTGCGTTCCCTCCTGACTAACCTCGTCAGGCACCTCATGGGTGGCAAAATAATCGGCAATTCCAGCCTTCAGCTTCCCCTCCGCCGTGTTATCGGACAGGTCCAGCTTGGCGTTCTCCCAATTCCAGCGGTAAACGTTGGTATAGCTGGCGGCGTCTGCCGCGACAATGGCCTCCACTGCACTGTTGGACAGATCAAAATTGTGCAGCCGGGTCAGCTTCGTAATATCCAGCTCCGCCGTCTGCGCGCCGGACAGATCCAGATTCTCCAAATTGACACAGGAGGACAAATTCACCGATTCCGTCTCAGCGTTCTGCATCGAGAGGGTCTTCAGCGCCGTGCAGCCGGTGAGATCCACCACGGTCATGTGGGTCCCGTCCAGCTCCAGGGTCTCCAGGGCGCTGCAGCCGGTAAAGGTCACCGCCAGGTCGGGATACTGCTCCAGCTCCACGGAAACCAGGCCCGTGCAGCCGGTGAGGTCCAGCGTCTTCAAATTCCCGGGGATCATGGAAGAGGTCAGCTCTTGAACCGGCGTACCGGACAGGTTCAAGTCGGTCAGGCCGGAGATAAGCGTCAGACCGGTCAAGTCGCTTACCTCCAGGCCGGAGCAATCCAAGCCTCCGGTGTATTCCATCAGCTCGCCCAGGGTGGTGCCGATTTGCTCCCGAACCGCCTGCAGCAGGGCGGGGTCGGGGATATATTCCTCATCGACTTCCCGGTTTACATCCACAGGCTCTCCGTCCACAAACAGATAGGACACCGGAGCCGAGACGTTTCCGTCATAGTCCGTCAGGGTCACCACCAGAGTGGCGATGTCATTGGGCAGGCTCTGGAAGCGGGACCAGTCGTTATTGGTCTCGCCGTGGCTCTTCTTACCTCTGGTGTAGGTGGTGGTAGAAGAAGCGCCGCTTTCCGTGGTATAGGTCAGCTCCAGGGTGTACCAATCCGTACAGGCAACCGGAGAGGTCAGCTTGTGGTTGGTCATGGGCGCATCATAGGGGATGCAGTAGCTGTCGTCCAGCTCCCCGTCGTAGGTCTTGACCGCGCCGCCCTCCGGAGCAATGGTCAGGACGAAAGCTTTGCCGTCGGCGTCGGCGCCGGTCGGTACCGCAATCTCCACAGAGGTCTCGCCTGCAGCCGCCGTGGCCGTGTAGGTCTCTCCGTTCATGGGCACGTACAGGGAGAGCTGGGTTGCAGCAGCCGGATCGGCGGGGGTCCAGGAAACGCGTACCACCCCGTCAGCCGTCTCCACCTTCACATCGGAAACCGCCTTGCTGTAATCATAGGTCACCGAAGCGGCCTCGCTCTCGCTGCCGTCGGCGCCGACGGCGGTCACTTTCACCGTCACTTCTCCGTCGGCATCGTAGAGATCCTTAATATAGTAGATCTCGTCGTAAATACCGCCCATATACATTTCCACACCGTCCAGAACGGCATAGACATTGTACTGCTTGACGGTGTCATAATCGCCCAGATCCCAGGAGATTACCATCTCGTTGGTATCGTAGGCCTTGTCAATCGTCAGACCGGTAGGTGCATCCGGGGTCAAATCTCTGCCGGAGGTATAGTAAATGCTGCCAATATGCATCTGATAGTTGTCGGCCGTCCCCTTGAAGTTCAGCCCTATGACAGCTACCTGCTCTCCGGCAAACGCAGACAGGTCCACCGTGGCGGTGATCCAGCCGTCGGATACCTCCGTCGTATTTTCCAGAGGAATGTCCGTCACGGTATAGGTATTGTGCTCGGTGTCGATGTCCTTGGCAAACACCAGTCCCAGGCTCATGGCCACATCGTCGGCAGAGGTCTTCTGGAAGGTCACCTGCATTTGCGTCTCAGCCGTAACTTCCAGATCGGTCTTGTACAGATGCATGTAGTTGTCTGCATCCACCTTGCCGTAAACAGCCAGAGAGGAGCCGCCCTCATAGGGATCCACCAGATCGAAATCAAATTCGCCGTAGGTGAAATCTCCCTGCTGCTCGCCTTCAGACCAGGTACCGGTCAACGCCTTCTTGTACTTGGTTCCGTAGTCATATTCCGCCTGCAGCTCCGTGCCCGCTGTTTCAAACCAGAACTGCCAGGTGGGCAAAATGTCCTGAATGTTGACATTGGCCCATTCATGCTCGTTGGAGATCACTCCATCTTCCGCATAGACCAGGCCGTGGCCGGTGTTGAAATTGGTATAGAAGGTATCGCCGGATACCACAGACCGCTCGGTGATCATGCTGGCAATGCCGGGCATGCTGTTGCGGCTCACGCCCACCTCTGAATTGGTGGAAGTGGAGGAATCCGTGGGATTGCCGGAGGAGCCGGTGAACCACATCCGCTCCCGAACGGCGCTCATCCACTGGAATTCATCCGTCTCCCGGCGCAAATCGAGATAATTGCCGAAGTCCTCGTCCAGGCCCGCATGAACGAAGTCGGTACCCAAAGTGGCGATGGAGCACACCACCTGGTCGTTGCTCCACATTTTGGAGAAGTTGTTGGTCCAGCGGTTTCCGCCGGCTTCAAAGCCGCCGTGTACGGCCGCAATGCCGTACTTCTCCACCTCGGAGATGGCGCCGGAGGTGCTCCAGCCGTAATCCTTGAAGAAGGAATCCGCCGCGCCGGCATCCATCATCTGGGTGTCGATGCTGCCGCCGGCATTGTAGTACTGGATGTACTGGCCCTTGTCCCGCATGTACTTCAGCATGGCAGCCAGCTCGGTCTTGGCCTCGCCGGTGGGCGTGTCGGAGCCTTCCAGATTCACAAACCAGCCGTCAAAGCCGTAGTACTCGGCAATCTCCACCAGCTTGTCCGCATACGGGAAGTTCCCCTCCTCATCCCGCTGGATGAGCGTCCGCCAGGACTGATAAGCCCGGGGCAGGAAGATACAGCCCAGAGACAAAACGCCGTTCTTGTGAGCTGCATTGGTATAGGCGGCGTTGGGCAGGTTCATCATACCGAACTCAAAGGCCCGCATCTCCCAGTGGGAAGTTCCCTTCCGCTCGCCGTCGGCATCCCACAGCTCTATGGGCGTGGTGGCCGTGGTCTGACCGTGCCAGGGGGCATAGTAGTCGATGTACTGCCAGAAATTAAAGCAGTATTCGCTAAACTCATTGGTATAGGACGTTCCGCCGAAAAAGGCGTTGCCGTAATCTCCGGCCAACGTCAGATACTGAATTTCCGGGTTCAGCTCCGGATTGGCCTGGGTGGCGGCCACCGCCTCAATCCGGTTCTGCAGCGGCACCCGGGCCCGCAGCAAATCCGCATAAGGGTCCGTGGCCGGGTCCCAGGACAGCAGGTCCTCTGCCCGGTAGCCATGGGAAGTCGGCTCATTCTCGCCCAAGGCGCTTTCGCCCCGATAGGGCAGCGTGTCGCCGGCAAAGACCATCGTCGGGCACAGAGACACGACCATGGCAATGACCAGGGCGAAGGATAACAGCCGTTTCAAACAGGTTTCCTTCATATACATCTTACTCCCTTCATTTTTCTTTCGCACCTGCTTTCCCATGCGGGTCGGGAAAACGAGTAGCGAAATTCTGTTACGAAATCTCGTATCATTACTCGGATTGTAGCACGCTCCGTGATTCTGTGCAATCCGCAACTTTTACAAAAAGAAAAGTTTGTTAAAAAACCACAATTTTCTGTGCTTCGATTTGTGGAAACCGTAGATACAACTCGCTGCAATTCAAATTCGGAAAGATATTTTGATAACCGGAACGGCAAAGACCTACCCGGGCGTCCTTTCCCCTCCTCCGGATGCTCCGGGCGAGAACCCCATACGGCCGGAGCGCACAGTATAATTTCTCCATCTCCGGGCATGATATGGAAAGATTACAAAATGGAGGCAACCTTCTATGGACTTTATGCAGTCAGAAACCCGCATCAACCTGGCCCGGGCATTTGCCGGCGAATCCCAGGCCAGAAACCGGTACACCATTTACGCCGATATTGCCCGAAAAGAAGGCCAGGAGTATTTGGCGCGCATCTTTTTGGAAACGGCAGACAACGAAAAGGTGCATGGAGAGGAATTTTTGGAAATGATCCAAAAGCACGCGCCGGAGCCTCAGGAAAACATTCAGATCGACGCAGGCTACCCCTTCCCCTTGGGCAACACCGCCCAAAATCTGGCCTTTGCCGCAGCCGGCGAGCTGGAGGAATTCACCACCGCCTATCCCGCCTTTGCGGAAATGGCCCGGCGGGAAGGGTTCGCCGATGTGGCCAGACTTTTTGAGCAAATTTCCTCCATCGAGGGGCTGCACCACAACGTGTTCCAGCAGGCTCACAACCAGCTCACCCAGGAGACCCTGTACCACAAGCCCCAGCCCATTATTTGGCGCTGCATCAACTGCGGCTACAGCTATGTCGCCGAGAAGCCTTACGCCAAATGCCCCGTCTGCCAAAAGGAAGCCGGCTGGGCCGAGGGGGATATCGATAAAAAACAGCTGCCTTCCAAGCAGCAAAAAATGGAGAAAAACAGAGAGCGGTAATCCTCTTTTCAGCAAAGGCAAAACTTTCTGTTTACAGCTTGTGCAAACATGTGATATGATGTAAAAACTGACGCAAAGCTGACAGACAGGAGTCGTTGTCCCCATGGATTATATCATACTGGACATGGAATGGAACCAGCCCTGGCCGGGATCCCCCACCGCCAAGAAGCCGCTCCCGGTGCAAATTCGAGGTGAAATCATTCAGATCGGCGCCGTGCGCATTTTAGAAGATCAGACCGTGGCCGATGAGTTTCAAATTATGGTGAAGCCGAAGTTTTACCGTCACCTGAACAAACGGGTGTCCAAACTCACCGGTATTAAGGAAGCGCAGCTCAAAGCCGAGGGGCTCCCCTTCCCGGAAGCCGTGGAACGCTTCCGCACATGGTGCGGAACGGACGTCATCTTCCTCACCTGGGGCTTTGACGACATTGCCATTTTACAGGAAAACTTAGCTCTGTTTGCGCTGCCGGCGGAGTGGACAAGCCGGTGGTACAACGCGCAAATGATGTTCAACGCCCAAACCGACGGCTCCAACGCTCAGAAGGCGCTGAAAACAGCCATGGAGCTCTTTCAGATTCCTCCCAGTCGCCCTGCCCACGACGCCCTGGGCGACGCATACCACACCGCCCTGATCTGCGCCCGCTTGGACCTGGCACGGGGCATCCGGGAGTACAACGAGGCGCTGCAGGAGCATGAAAACGGTTTTCATGGAGCGGAGCTGCCCGGCTGTCTGACCCGCCAAGTGTACGCCGGCCTGGCGGGAAAAGAGGAAGCCCTGGCGCAGATGGCCGGTCCGGATAACCTGTGCCCCACCTGCGGCGCGCAAATGACCTGCCGCCGCTGGTTTTCCCAGCCGGGCCGCCGGTATATGGCCCTGGCCCAATGTCCGGAGCACGGCGACTTCTTGGTCCGAATCCGGCTGTCGCCGACAGAAGACGGCACCCTGCGTGTGAGCCGCCTGACCTACCGCGGGGACTCTGAGGCCGCTCAGGCCTATGCCAAACGGGCGGAAAAGGCAGAAGCCGCTCGCCCATCCCGCCGCCGCAGGCGCCGCCGCTGTGCCAAAAAAGCTTCTGTCAGTCCTGCCGTCCGGTCAGCGCCCGAAGCATGAGAATTTAGGAAACGCAACAACGTAATATCACAGCAACAGGGGGTGTCTGCGCGACAACCCCCTGTTGCTTCGTTTCTCCGGCGGGAGAATTTGATTTCGGTCAACCGGCCGTCGCGCTCCGTCCGGCGTACCGGGACAGGCTTTACAAAAGGAGCCGGCGGTTTTTTCTTATGTCGTGCACCATGCCCTTTGCAGATGCTCGGCCGGTTCCGAAACCCGCTCTCAAAAATGCCAGAAAAGAGGCGATATCCCCCTCCCTCGGGTGTATATCGCCTCTCATTGGATCCACTTTCAGCCAATTCATCGGAAAAGCAGGACATAGAGCTCCAAAAGACCTGCCAGAACCGGCTGGTGCAGCAGGTAAATAAACAGCGACTGCCTGCCGCACCAGGAGAGGAAGCGAACCGGTCGCGCCTCCGCCGGAAACTGCGGCAGGAGGCTCTCTTTTCGCCGGTATCCCGTTCTGCCCAGAAATGCGCCCACCAAAAACCACCCCAGGTTGGGCAGAAGGGGAAAATAATCGCTGGACGCAAAATCCGGCGCTGTCAGCCCCAGGGGAAACAGCCAGGTTACCGGCACGGTAAGCGTCTGGAACCAATAGCCCAGCGCCAAAAGCACCAGAGCCAGCCCTCCCAACGCCCAGCTGGGCAAGCGGCTCAGCCCGGGCCACAAAAGCATACAAATCCCCAGGCAATGCAGAATGCCGAACCAAATGATAATGCTCCGGTCCTGCAAGCCCAACTCATACATTCCCGCCGTGACCAGACTGCAGAGCATCCCGCCGCCTAAAACCACCAGACCCCGTTTCACCGGATGGCGTCCCAGCGTGACACAGATTCCGGAAATCAAAAGGAACAACACCGAGCCCCAGTGCATCACAAAGGTAAACACCGCCGGGTAGGCAAAATCCGCCAGTCCGTACAGGTCCCGGATGTCATAGACCAGATGCACCAGAACCATGCCTAAAATACACAGTCCCCGCAGGGCATCCAGCTCCCAAATCCGCTTTCTCATTTCTCCTCCGGCCGGACCTGGCTGTTGGCCTCCTCCTCCAGAACCCGGTAGGCAACCTTTCCCACCAGAGTCTTGGGCAGCTCCGTACGGAATTCAATTTCTCGCGGCATGGCGTATTTGGCAATTCGCTTTTCACAATACGCCAGAATTTCCGCTTTCAGCTCCTCCGTAGGCTCAATTCCCGGCATCGGCACCACATAGGCCTTGACCCGTTGAACCCGGTAGGGATCCTTCACGCCGATTACGCAGGACAGCAGAACCTTTTCATGGCCGTCGATGATGTTCTCCAGCTGAGATGGGTAGACGTTATACCCGGAGGTGATAATCATCCGCTTGATTCTCTGCCGGAAGTAAACAAAACCGTCCTGATCCATCCGGCCCAGATCGCCGGTATGGAGCCAGATTCGGCCCTCATCGTGGCGGCGCAGGGTCTGCGCCGTCTCCTCCGGATTGTCCATATAGCCCAGCATCACCGTAGGCCCGGAGATGCAAATCTCACCGTCTGTGTTGGCCGGCAGCTCCTCGGACGTACCGGGCTTCACGATCTTATAGTATGTATCCGGGAACGGCACGCCAATAGAGCCCGACCGGGCATAGTTCTTGGGCGTCAGACAGGAAGCCGTGACGCACTCCGTGGTGCCGTAACCCTCCCGGATCTGTTCGGCGCAGTTGTGCTCCTTCAAAAACAGGTCCACCTTTTTCTTCAATTCCGGCGATAAAGAATCTCCTCCGGAAAAAATTCCCTTCAAAAAGCTCAAGTCCACGCCGTCCAGAGAATCCGCCCGGAGCAACGCCTCGAAGAGCGTCGGAACACCGGGAATGAGGTTAGGCTTCTGCTTTTTCAGAATATCTGCATAAAGCTTCACACCGAACTGGGGAACCAGAATACAGGTTGCGCCGCCGATGAGGGCTGTGTGAATTCCAATGCCCAGACCAAATCCGTGAAAAACGGGCATAATAGATAACATCTTCATCCCGGCCACCGAGTCATACCCGGAGGCAGCAATGGTCTGCAGTCCCAAGGCGTTAAAATTTAAGTTGGAGAGCATGATTCCCTTGGTCGTCCCCGTAGTCCCGCCGGAATAGAGAATGGCGCCGCAGTCGTCATATCTGCCGTCGTCAGGCGGCAACTCCTTTTTGGAGCGGCGTCCTGCATTTAAGAAATCGTTCCACAGGATATAACCCGTCTTAGGCAGCTTCTGGACGGAACGGGCCGTTTTGGTCAGAGGGAACAGCGCTTTTTTGATCCCGGGGAGCTCGTCTCCAATTTTGGCAATGATGATCCGGCAGGTCGCATTGAGATCCGGCAGGATTTGCTCCACCTTGTAGTAAAACTGGTCCAGCGTCACAATGGCCTTGCTGTGCGAGACATTTAAATAAAACGCAATCTCGTGAGATGCCGACAGGGGGTGGATCATATTGGGGATTGCACCAATCCGGTTCAACGCATAAAAGCAGTCCACCGCCTGGGGAGAATTGGGCATACAAATCGTCACCCGGTCCCCCTTGTGAATGCCCAGGGCAACAAAAGCCCGGGCGGTCAGTTCAATCCGGCGGAGAAACGTGGTATAATCCGTGGATTTTCCCATAAATTCGTAAGCAATGTTTTGCGGATATCTCCGGGCAGTATCCAAAAGCAGCTGATACATGGTCTTGCGGGGATAGTCAATGGATTTCGGCGTATTGCCGTAATAATTCACCCAAGGGGCGGAAGCAGAAAGTCCCATCTGTTATCATCCTTTCCATCGTGACATGCGGAGCCCGGACCTGCAAAACCGGGCGCAAAGACAGAGCTATTATATCACAAATCATTAAAAAATCCATAAAAATCTTCTCCCGGCGGAAAAGCCGTTTACTTTCCCCGGGGTTTGCGCTACAATATAGGCTAAACAATATTGAGAAAAAGGAGGTAGACTCCATGGCCTATTCCAGGCAATCCAACGGCAATGACGACGATTTGGAAGAACTCCTGCGCAAGGCCGATCAGGTTTTGGACGATGTGCCGCCGGAAGCGCCAGAAGAAGACTCCACGCCCGCGCCTTGGGAGGATCTTCGCTTTTACGCCAACTATAGCAACCACTACGGCCGGGATGTTCGGAATTACCAGAACAATTACGGACGCCCCCAGGAGCCCATTCCCCAAGAGCGGGAACCGGTACGGGAATCCGCCATTCCTGCATATAACGTAGACTTTCAGGAGCAGGGCCGCGCCCGAACCAGCCGTTCGGCGGGAACCCAGACGCCCCGCCGGAGCGCCTGGGAAGAGGACCGGTTGGACGGTTACGCCCCGAGCCGCCCGGCTCCCGCCGGAAAAGCGCCCAAAAAGAAGCGCCGGAAAAAGCACCGGGTGCTGAAATTTTTCCTGGTGCTCCTGCTGGTTCTTCTGATTGCTGCGGCAGGGGTATACCTGTGGCTCAGCAGCATCATACGGATGCCGCAAACAGACGCCCCCATTGGAGCACGAAAGCCCGGCGCGGCCACCGTTCTGCTGTGCGGCACCGACGAGGAGGGAACCAGAACCGACACCATGATGCTGCTATACCTGAACGCCCAGGAAAAGGCCGTCAACCTGGTCAGCCTGCCCCGGGACACCCTGACCCACACAACCGCAGGCAGCAACGCCAAGCTGAACTCTGCTTACGGCCGCAACAACGGCGGAGAAGAGGGTATGGAAGCTCTCCTGGACTATGTGTCGGATATCATCGGCTACCGGCCCGACGGCTACATGCTGGTCAGTTTGGACGCTTTTGTGGACATTGTGGATCTGATGGGCGGGATAGAATTTGACGTACCCATGGATATGTTTTACGAAGACCCCTCTCAGGACCTGTACATTGATCTCAAGGCCGGCCTGCAAAAGCTGGACGGTTATGAGGCGATGGGACTGGTTCGTTTCCGGAAAGGCTATGCCGACCAGGATCTGGGGCGGGTTGATGTCCAACGGCAGTTCATTTCCGCTTGCATGGATCAGTGGCTGACCATATCCAACATCGGAAAAGTCCCCCAGGTCTTATCCACCATGCAGGCCTCCTCCACCTCCGACCTCACCACAGGCAACCTGCTCTGGATTGCCCTGAACGCCTGGCGTTCCGGTTTTGGCAATATGCAGACCGCCACCCTGCCGGGGTACGCCGACATGATTGACGGCGCTTCCTACTACGTCCTGGACCCGGAGGGCGTAGCCGACGTCATCAACAGCAGCTGCAACCCTTACCGGCAGGACGTCGATGCAGACGATTTGAACATTGTATATTGAGGAAATTTTATGGATTTTAATTTAGGGCAACTCCGTTGCGGACGGCCCTCCCATGATTCCGTCCGGGACCCCATGGAGACCGCCTGCTACGATTTTTTGGATCGCCTGCACGTTGCCTACCACCGGGTAGATCATGCCGCCGCTTTCCACATCGCAGCCTGCCACCAGGTGGAGACGATATTAGGCGCGCCCATTGCGAAAAATCTGTTTTTGTGCAACCGCCAAAAAACACAGTTTTATTTGCTCCTGCTGGGGGGAGATAAAAAATTTAAAACCAAGTACCTCTCCGCCCAGCTGGGCTGCAGCCGATTGAGCTTTGCCGAGCCGGAGGACTTTACCCGACTCTTGGGCGTCCAGCCCGGCTCCGCCAGTCTCTTATGCCTCCTACAAGACCAGGGGCAGGCCATACAATTGGTCCTGGACCGGCCGCTGCTGCAGCTCGATTTTTGGGGCCTGCACCCCTGCCGGAACACCTCCACCCTGCGCATCGCCACCACAGACATTTTGGAGCAAGTCATTCCCGCTTTGGGGCATCGCCCCATCTGGGTGGACTTGCCGGAGGAGGACCTATGAGCGCCGTGGGCCGCTTTGCCCCCACGCCCAGCGGGCGGATGCACCTGGGCAATCTGTTTTCTGCCCTGTTGTCCTGGCTCTCCGTCCGGTCCCAGGGGGGAGAATGGATTTTGCGTATGGAGGATCTGGATACTCAGCGGTGCAGACAGGACTATGCCCAGCGGCTTCGCCAGGATCTCATCCGGCTGGGCCTCACCTGGGACCGGGAGGCTCCCCCTCAGAGTATGCGGACAGAAGCCTATCAAGAGGCCTTTCAGCAGCTGAGGGATCGGGACCTGCTGTATCCCTGCTACTGTACCCGGGGCCGACTCCACAGCGTAAACGCCCCTCATAGGGCCGACGGCGTCTATGTTTACGACGGCCGGTGTCGAAATCTGTCCCCCACAGAACGGGCTGCGTTTGACCGTCCGCCCGCCTGGCGACTCCGGGTCCCGGACCGGACCCTCTCCGTCTGGGACGGCGTTCAGGGAGCGTACACGGAAAATCTGGCCGGAGATTGCGGCGATTTCATCGTTCGCCGGGCAGACTCTGTGTTCGTCTATCAGCTGGCCGTGGTAGTAGATGACGCCGCAGCCGGTGTCACGGAGGTCGTCCGGGGGCGGGATCTGTTGTCCTCCACTCCCCGGCAGCTTTACCTGCAGGAGCTCCTGGGCTACCCCCATCCCCGCTATTACCACGTGCCCATGCTGCTGGCGCCGGACGGCCGCCGTCTGTCCAAGCGGGACCGGGATTTGGATTTGGAGATCCTCTCCCGGCAAATGCGTCCTGAAGCGCTGACCGGACTGCTGGCCTGCTGGGCCGGCCTTTTGCCCCAGCCGGAGCCAATCCGGCCGGACGATCTGATTCCTCTATTTCACTGGAGTAAGATCCCCCGACGGGATATTCCCGTCTTCTTCTCCACTTCTTAACGTTTACATACAGGGAGCTACATCATGCTGCAAGATATCGCGCCGTACACCTATTGTAATGCTATGCGCTTTGCTCCGCCGGACCCGGACGATCTGGTTCTGGCTTGCGCCCCTGGAGGAGTTTTCGCCAGGGTGGAATCCGGTATGTTGATCCTCCCCACCGTCGGGCAGTGCACCGGCATTTCGCGCTGGACCTACGCCTTTTCCATCGACCGGACCCGCTATTTCTTACCCGGGCAACTGCCGCAGGTTCCCGGCTTTTCCCTCATCTCCCATTACCGGGCGCTGGGGCCCAAGCAGACCGTCTATGCATGCGCCGTGGGAGAGAGCCTGACCCGTTGGTACACCGGAAATCGGTTCTGCGGCGCCTGCGGCAAACCCATGATCCGCAGCACCACCGAACGGGCCCTGGTCTGTCCCGTGTGCGGCCGAACCGTCTATCCCAAGATCTGCCCTGCGGTCATCGTGGCCGTGTGCCACGGCAATCTGCTCCTGCTGACCAAATACGCCGGCCGCAGCTTCCGGCGCTACGCGCTGGTGGCCGGCTTTCACGAGATCGGGGAGACCATTGAACAGACCGTCCGCCGGGAGGTTCGGGAGGAAACGGGACTGGAGGTGGGAAATCTTCGGTTTTATAAATCCCAGCCCTGGGTCGTGACAGACAGTCTGCTCCTTGGCTTTTTCGCCGATCTCACCGGTCCGGCCGCCATTCGCCTTCAGACCGACGAGCTGGCCGAGGCGAGATGGTTTTCCCGGCAGGCCCTTCCCACCGACCACTCCGCCGACAGCCTCACCGGTGAAATGATTGAAGTATTCCGGTCCGGGGCAGAACCCAAATAAGCTTCGCTGATAAAAAACTTTTGCCATTTCTGTTTTTTTCCCGGCAGAATACTTGAAACCAGGGGGATTTTCGGGTATAATAGCTTTCGTCTATGCGGATTACCCGCCGGTACCCAATTCCTAAGGATAATGAGAGGATCTGATCAATCATGAGTGCATCGCGCCACAAGAAGCTCCGCCAGGAGCAAGCGGCTGCCGCCCCCACGACCAAGCGGCAAGCCGTAACGGAGGAAGAAAAAGCTGCCAGACGGCTCAAGGCCTGGACCATCGTATTTTACGTGGTAATTGGTCTCATGGTCATCGGCATCGCCTTGGCCGCCGTCGTCAACACCGGCGTGTTGGAGCGCACCCTGACCGCCGTCACCATTGGCAGTCATAAGCTGACTGCCGCCGAGTTGAATTACTATTACCTGGATTCCATTAACAGCAATGCTTACATCAGCTACATGGTTACCGCCGGCGTGCCCCTGGACGAGCAGGAGTATGCCGGGGATGAATATGATACCTGGGCGGACTATTTCCTGGATACCGCCATCACCACAGCCCGCAATACCTACGCCGTGTATGACGAAGCCCTGGCAAACGGCTATACCCTAACGGAAGAAGAGCAAGGCGCAATCGACCAGATTGTCTCCAGCATGTCCGACTATGCCAGTTTATCCGGTTATAACAGCGCCTCCGCCATGATCCGTGCCAATTACGGCCGGGGCTGCAATGAGTCTACCTACCGGGACTATCTGACCGTTCAGCAGGTTGCCAGCAGCTATGCCAACAAGTATCTGAGCGATCTGGACTATACGCAGGAAGAAATCGACGCCTACGGCGCTGAGGATCCCACTGCTTACAACTCTTATTCGTACCGCTACTATCTTCTGAACACGGACGACTACTACGAAGACGGCGTGGAAGATCCCACCGAGGAGCAGGCGGCCGCCGCTCTGGCCGACGCCGAAGCCGCCGCGAAGGAATTGGCGGAATCCAACCAAGGCAATGAGGAAGGGTTGAAAGCCGCTCTGCAGGAGCTGATTGACGCCAAAGCCGCTGAAGAGGAAGACTCCACCGACGAGGACGCCGCCGATGAAACCGAATCCACAGAGGAGGAAGAGGACACCACGCTCTATGAAAACGTCCTGAAGTCCAGTCTGCCCTCCGCCCTGTCCGACTGGATCGTAGAAGACGGCCGGCAAGCTGGAGACACCACATACCTTGCCGCCGACAATGACGCCGGCTATTATGTGGTCATGTTCCTGGACTCCACCGACAACGCAGACGTGGGCACGGTGAACGTACGGCACATCCTGATTTCCACAACGGACGGCAACATCACTGCCGAAGAGGCAAAGGAGCAAATCGAGGAGCTTCAAGCGCAGTACGAAGAGGATCCCACCGAGGAGCATTTTGCCCAGCTGGCTGAGGAACACTCCACCGACACCGGCTCGAACACCAACGGCGGTCTGTATGAGAATGTCGCCCCCGGCCAAATGGTAGACGCCTTCAACGACTGGATCTTCGACACCAGCCGGAAGGCCGGCGATACCGGCATCGTAGAAACCGAGTATGGCTGCCATCTGATTTACTTTGTGGGCCCGGGTCAGTATTCTTATCGGGATTCTCTCATTGTAAACGCCAAAACCAATGAGGATTACAACACCTGGTATACCGGTCTGACCGACGCCATCACCCCCACACGGGAAGTCGGTACCAAGCTTGTCAATACCGGTGTGTCCCTGCAGTCTTCGTCCAGCACCAACTAAGCAACGGCTGTAGATTCTTCGACAAAAAATCGGGCGTACTGCAAACGCTGTTTTGCAGTACGCCTTCTTTTTGAGGTATGCATATGGAACATCCTTTTCTCCGTGAGGAAATGGCCCTGGGTACATCCGCTTTGGAAAGACTGGCGCAGTGTCACGTGGCCGTTTTCGGAATCGGCGGTGTGGGAAGCTACGCCGCCGAGGCGCTGGCCCGTGGCGGAGTCGGATCCCTCACCCTGGTCGACCACGACACCGTAAGTCTGACCAATCTAAACCGGCAGCTTTGCGCCCTCCACTCCACCCTGGGGCAATTTAAGGCCCAGGTCATGGCGGAGCGGGTCTTGGATATCAACCCCAGCTGTCAAGTCCGCGCCATCACCAAGCAGTACAACGAAGCGGACAAGGCCTATTTTCTGGACACGGCTTATGACTATATCATCGACGCCATTGATCTGGTCTCCTGCAAACTGAGTCTCATTGAAAACGCGCACCGCCTGGGGATTCCCATTCTCAGCGCTTTGGGCACCGGCAACAAGCTGGATCCTTCCGCTTTCCGGATTGCAGACATCCAGCAAACCTCCTTCTGTCCCCTGGCGCGGGTCATACGAAAGGAATTAAAAGCGCGCGGTATCACACACCACAAGGTCCTATTCAGCCCGGAGCCGGCTCTCACCCCCGTCCCCTTAGACAGCCCGCCGCCCGGCCGCCGCAGCACCCCGGCGTCTGTGTCCTGGGTTCCCTCCTGCGCCGGGCTCCAGCTGGCCGGGCAAGTCATTTTGGAGCTGATCCGAGACCCGAACCAGAGGAAAGGCCGTTAAAAGCATGGAAACGCCCTCTGCCACGTGGGGTCAAACAGGACTTTCCAACGCATTTCGCCCCGAACCGGTTCGGAAAAAGCCGGTCCGGGGCGTTGCAATTTCGTGGAAAACAGGGTATCATAGGAAGGGATTTACGGGGTACTATCCGCCAGAATCTGTGCGCCGCCTAAAACGCTGCGGCGTAGCAGCCGGGTAAACCGGTCCGGCGGCATGCAGTTCCGGCTGGAGAGCCACCGCAGCATCGCCGCAATGAAGGCATCGCTAAAGAAGTTGATGAAAAAGGCTGTGTCCTCCCCTTCTCCGTCAAAAAGATCCTCGGCATAAGCCCGGACCACCGGATCCAGCACCTCCCGGAAATAGTCCTGGAAGGAATTCTGCCCCTCGACGGACAGCGCGTTCCAATAGAACGCGCGGTTCTCATAAAAGTACTCACACAGGTCCCGAATCAAAGCCCAAGTGCTTTCATAAGGGCGGCGCTGCACAGCCATGAGAAATTCGGTCTGAAAGATCCAGTTCACCAGGTCATACTTATCCTGAAAATGATAGTAAAAGCTTTTGCGGTTCATTTGGCACACTTGGCAAATGTCTCCGACACTGATTTTGGCAAAGGGCATCTTCGCCATCAGCTGCTTCATGGCTGCGGCAAGGGCACGTTTGGTTGCATTGGAATCTGCCAATGATCCCCCTCCTTCCGGGCGGGAAGGTTTTATTCTGATATTATGACATTATAACATGCTGGGGCGCACCTGTCAACTGCACCCCGCGGAGAGGAGTCAAAATGGAGCTGAGACAGGTTTGCCTGCGCCGGGGAGAGGAGCGGGATCTACGCCGGGGAAAACGACGGGTTTATGACAACGAGGCCGCCTGGATCGACGAAGGCTGCACCGATGGGGAAGTGGTGGACGTTGTCGACGGGAAGGGCAACTTTGTCGCCCGGGGTTTTTTAAACAGTCGCTCTAAGATTTTGGTGCGCATTCTGACGCAGGATCCAAACGAGGTCATCGATTCGGATTTTTTTGCCCGCCGCCTGGCCCGGGCCTGGACCTACCGGAAGGCCCTGGGTTTTTCTCAGACCTGCCGGGTGGTTTTTGGAGAGTCCGACGGTTTGCCGGGGCTCACTGTAGATAAATTTGGAGATTATCTTTCGTTACAGATTGTAAGCCTCGGCATGGAAGCCTGGAAGCCTGTCCTCGTAGAGTGCCTGGCCGAACTGTTCTCGCCTTTGGGAATTTATGAACGAAATGATCTATCCGTTCGGGAAAAAGAAGGCCTCCCTCCAAGCACAGGATGCCTGTACGGCAGGGTTCCGGAGCTTGTTTCCTTCCGGGAGCACGACGCCCAAATGCTGGCAGATCTACACCACGGCCAAAAAACCGGGCATTTTCTGGACCAGCAGGAAAATCGCGGCCGCATCCGGCCCTATTGCGCCGATGCGCGGGTTCTGGACCTGTGCTGCCATACGGGCGGCTTCTCCATTCACGCCGCACTATATGGCGCCAAATCCGTGGAGTCTGTAGATGTCTCCCAAGACGCCCTGGATATGCTGACTCGAAACGCCGAGAACAACGGCGTAGCGCAAAAAATTACCCCCCTTTGCGCAAATGCTTTTGACCTGGTGCGGAATTACAGTCTGTCCGGGCGGCAATACGATCTGGTCCTTTGCGATCCTCCCGCCTTTGCCAAAAGTAAAAGCGCCTTGGCAAGGGCTTATCGCGGCTATAAGGAGCTGAATTTACGATGTATGCGCCTGGTCCGGCCCGGAGGATACCTGGCCACCTGGTCCTGTAGTCAATTTATGACGCCTCCGCTTTTTTTGCAAATGCTGCAGGAGGCAGCCGCAGATGCGGAACGTCCCGTTCGCCTGCTGGAAACCATGATGCAGAGCCGGGACCACCCGGCAGACTTGGCATCGGAAAACGCCTGGTATCTGAAGGGATACATTTTACAGATTATGTGATGGTGACGGATGGAGGTCAAGGAATGAAGCAAGCAATTTTATGGGATTTGGACGGAACGCTCCTATATACCTTACAAGATATCGCCAATGCAACCAATGCCACCTTGCGGGCCTTTCATTTACCGGAGCGGAGCCTGGAGGAAGTGCGGTCCTTCGTGGGAAACGGCGCGGCACAGCAAATGCGCCGGTCCGCCGGCGGCGAACCGGAAAATTTCGAAGAGATCATGGCTTTTTATCGGGCATATTATCCCCAACACTGCAACGAAACCACCCGCCCGTATGACGGCATTCTGGAAACCGCTTCTCAATTGAAGGCCAACAGGTGGCGGCTGGCCATTGTCTCCAACAAGCCGGACGACGCCACGAAGTCTCTGTGGCGGGCCTATTTCCCAGACTTTGACCTGGCCTTGGGGGAGGCGCCGGGCGTGGCGCGAAAACCGGCTCCCGATATGGTCATCCGGGCTTTGGAGCAGCTGGGGACCCCAAAAGAACAGGCTGTCTACATCGGCGACTCCGAGGTGGACATCGCCACCGCCCGGGCCGCCGGGATTCCGTGTATATCCGCCTGCTGGGGATACCGGGACGAGGCGGAGCTGTTGTCCGCCGGCGCCACTTACCTGTGCCGGACCCCTTGGGAAATTCCCGCCGTCCTGGAGGAGCTCGCCCATGGCAAATGAGTTTTACGCCCTGATCTCCCGCATGCGGTATATTGCCAGATGGGGGCTGATGCGCAACAGTTTTCCTGAAAATGTACAGGAACACAGCCACATGGCCGCTGTATTGGCCCACGGTCTGGCCCTCATCCGCCGGGATATCCTACAGCTGCCGGGGCCGGAGCCGGAGCAGTGCGCTGCAGCGGGACTTTACCACGATGCCTCGGAGATCCTGACCGGGGATCTCCCCACTCCGGTGAAATATGCAAATCCGGAGATTCAGAAAGCCTACAAACAAGTGGAGCGGGTCAGCGGAAAAAAGCTTTTGTCCATGCTGCCGGAGGTTTTACGGCCTCATTATGAGCACCTCATTTTGGAGGACGACCCGGAAATACGCCCCATCATCCAGGCTGCGGACAAGTTATCTGCTTACATCAAATGCGTGGAAGAATTAAAAGCGGGAAACCTGGAATTTGAATCCGCCGCCAGACAAACCATGCAAGCCATGCAGGCCATGAACCGGCCAGAGCTGGACTATTTCCTTCAGGAGTTCCTCCCCGCATTTAGTTTAAACTTGGATCAGCTGGAGTGAAATGGAACTGCCGGTCAGATTGTGAGGAGAAGAATATGAAAGACGGATTTGTAAAAGTAGCTGCCGCATCCCTCCCCCTGCGGGTGGCAGACTGTGCCTATAATGCCCAACCATGTATCCAAGCCATCCATAAGGCGGCGGACCAAGCAGTGCGGATCCTGGTGTTTCCGGAATTGTGCTTAACCGGTTACACCTGTCAGGATCTGTTCAGTCAAGAGGCGCTGCGCCGGGAGGCGCTCTCGGCCCTGAAGCAAGTCGCTCAGGCCACAAAAGATACGCAGGTCCTCGCCTTTGTCGGCCTGCCTTTCGCCTGGAACGGGCAGCTGTACAACTGCGCGGCCGCTTTATACCATGGGACAGTCCTGGCCCTGATTCCCAAAACCCACATTCCCAATTATGGAGAATTTTATGAAGCCCGGCACTTTACACCGGCTCCCGCAAGCTCATTCTGGGTCAGCGGGGACTGGAGCAACGGGAAACAGGTTTACTTCGGAACGGACATTTTGTTCACTTGTCCACAGCTTCCTGAGCTGGCCGTTGGTTGTGAAGTCTGTGAGGACCTCTGGGCCCCCCGGCAGCCGTCACAGGATTTGGCTCTGGCCGGCGCAACCGTCATCGTCAATCTATCCGCCTCTCCAGCCGCCATCGGCAAAGGAGCCTATCGCCGCGACCTGGTGTCCGGGCAATCCGCCCGGCTGATCTGCGGATATGTGTACGCCTGCGCCTGTAGCCAGGAGTCCACCCAGGATTTGGTCTTCTCCGGCCACAATCTCATTGCGGAAAACGGCACAATTTTGGCGGAATCCCACACCATGGATCCCGATTTTCTGGTTTCGGAAATGGATGTGCGGCATCTGTCCGTGGAGCGCTCCCGTCAAACCACCTTCACGACGGTTCGACCGGAGCATTTTCTGGAAATACCTCTGGATTTTCCGGCGGAAGAAACCCTGTTGACCCGAACGATTGACCCACATCCTTTCGTGCCTGCCGATTCCACCGGCCGGGAAAGCCGCTGTGAAGAGATCCTCTCCATTCAGGCGGCAGGCCTTGCCCGGCGGCTCCGCCACGCCCAAGTCAAAACCGCGCTGGTGGGCCTGTCCGGAGGGTTGGACTCCACGCTGGCTCTGTTGGTTATGGTCCGGGCTGCCGATATTTTGGGCTGGGATCGAAAGCGCCTGATCGCCGTCACGATGCCCTGCTACGGTACCACCGCCCGGACGCGCTCCAATGCGGAAAAAATGGCCCTGGCGTTACACGTTTCCTTTCAGGAAATCCCCATCGGCCAGGCCGTGGCACAGCATTTTCAAGACATTGGGCTGCCGCCCGCTGATCGCTCCGTCACCTATGAAAACAGTCAGGCCCGGGAGCGGACCCAGGTTCTCATGGACCTGGCCAACCGTTTGGACGGTCTGGTCGTCGGTACCGGTGACTTGAGTGAGCTGGCTTTGGGTTGGGCTACGTACAATGGCGACCACATGAGTATGTACGCCGTCAACGCCAGTGTGCCCAAAACGCTGGTGCGTCACATGGTGCATTATGTGGCCTGCCGGGCAGACGGGACATTATCGGAAATTCTGAAAGACATTTTGGACACTCCGGTTTCTCCGGAGCTGCTCCCGCCCACCGGAGAGGAGATTTCTCAAAGGACCGAGGACCTGGTCGGTCCCTATGAGCTCCATGATTTTTTCCTGTATCAAATTGTCCGGTGCAGCTGTGCGCCTGGGAAAGTCTATCGCCTGGCGAAGCTGGCATTTCGCGGAAAATATACAAACGAAACCATATTAAAATGGCTTCGAAACTTTTACCGGCGCTTCTTTCAGCAGCAGTTTAAGCGCAGCTGTCTGCCGGATGGGCCCAAGGTCGGCTCTGTCGCCCTATCCCCCCGGGGAGATTGGCGTATGGCGTCCGATGCTTCGGCAGCCCTGTGGCTCAAGGAGGTAGATGCCTTAGAGCCCACACCGTAAACGATTTTCATGTGCAAAAGCCCCCATAGGAATCGGGTCTTATCCTCCCGATCCCTATGGGGGCATTGTTGATTTGCATCGCGCTATCGGACCATAAAGAAGTAGGCAACCAAGCAGATCAGCAGGATGACGCCGAGGCAAACCGGAAAAATGGTAATCATAGCCGACAAGATCATGGCCTTTACGTCGCCCTTTTCCACTTTTTCCAATTCCTTTTGTTTTTCCTGGGCAATCAGCTCCTCCATGGAGGGAATTTCTTCCTTCTTGGCGCTGTGTTTGCGAAGTTCCGCTTGAATCTCCTCTTTTTCCGGGTCCACCCCTTCCGCCCGCAGTCCGCGATCCCGGGACCATTTCATGGCCCGGTCAATTTTACGCTGCAGCAGCATGCTCAGCCTTCCCCGGAGCCTTTCTCCAGGATATGATGGCACGCCACAAAGTGGTTGGGGCGAATCTCCCGCATTTCGGGTACCACATGAGTACAGACCTCTGTGCAGTATTTGCAGCGGGTGTGGAACTTACAGCCCTTGGGCGGATTGACCGGGCTGGGAATATCTCCCTCCAGCACTTCCGGCTTTCTCGCAGCCTCCTCGTCTGTCGTGGGGATGGAATTCAAAAGCGCTTCTGTGTAGGGGTGCAGGGGATGGGCAAAAATATCGTCCGAAGGGGCCATTTCCACCATGTTGCCCAAATACATCACGCCGATGCGGTCCGAAATGTATTTTACAACGGAGAGGTCATGGGTGATGAACATATAAGTCAGGTGCTGTTTTTCCTTCAGCTCCTGGAGGAGGTTGATAATCTGCGCCTGAATGGAAACGTCCAGGGCGGAAACCGCCTCGTCGCAGACCACAAACTTCGGCCGCAGTGCCAAGGAACGGGCAATGCCGATCCGCTGCCGCTGTCCGCCGGAGAATTGGTGCGGATAACGATGGAGGAAGTAGGGCGCCAAGCCGCATTCATCCATCACCCGAATGATCTCTTCCTTCATCCGGTCATCATTCCGGCGGAAAAACTTGTGCGCCAGCATCCCCTCGCCGATGATCTGTCCCACCGTCATCTTGGGGTTCAGGGAAGAATAGGGGTCCTGGAAAATCAGCTGCAAATCGCTCCGCAAGCGGCGCATCTCCGAATAGGTCAGGCGGGCCAGGTCGATGCCGTTGCTGTGGTACGCCTCATAGGTCTCATAGTCGGGGTCCGATTGATGAGCCTGGCGAAGCTTCTGAATCCGCCCATGGACCTCTTGAATGCGGCTCTGGATCTCCTGAATCTGCTTTTGACACTGGGCCATCTTCTCATTTGCCTTGCTCAAAGCCGATTCCGCCGAAGAGGTGGATTTCCCCGCCTCTTTTGCCTTTTGTAGCGCGAAAGAGGCGTCATCCAAATCCAGCTGAATCTCCGTCCGCCGGTCCTCAGCATCCCGCAGCTCCTTGGAGATTTTAAACTCTTCCATGTAGATTTCCGCTACGGGCTTCATGTCCTTTGCAACAATTAAGCCGCCCACCAGGGTCGCCACATCCAACATGGCATCGTTGGCTTCCTTGCGGAGCTTCGTCAGCTCCGCATGCTTCAGGTATTGCTCTTTTTCCGGAAGCTTGTCATATTCCGCCTGGAATTCCTCGTATTTCTTCCGGGTGGCAAACATATGCTCCTTGCGGGCCTCCAGATTCCGGAACGTCCGATAGGCGTACTGGGGAGCGATTTCATCAATGGTACGGCCAAAATACATGGTGCGGCCGTCGGTCTGCTTGTACAGCTGCAGGACGGAACGGCCCAGAGTCGACTTTCCGCAGCCGGACTCTCCCACCAAGCCGAAGGTCTCGCCTTCATAAATGTCAATGGAGATGCCATCGTTGGCTTTGACAAACAGGCCTTTCTTTCCCACCGGGAAATACTGCTTCAGATTGGAAATCTGCAGCAAAACCTTGCGTCCTTCTTTATTTTGCATGGCGCGCCTCCTTCTCCGGATAGAAGCACCGAATTTCCTGATTTTCCCCGACCTTCATCAGGTCCGGCTCTTCCTCCATGCACCGTTTGGTGCAATACTTACACCGCGGTGCAAACTTGCAGCCCTTCGGCAAATCCAGCGGATGGGGAACTGCACCGGGGATGGCGTCCAACCGGCTGGACTTCGTATCCAGGCGGGGAACCGAAGCCAAAAGGCCTTCCGTGTACGGATGAGAATACTTTGCCTTTCTGGAGAACAGCACCCGGGCAGGCACATGCTCCACCACCTGGCCGCAATACATCACCGCCACATCGTCAGCCATCTGATTGATGACGCCCAAGTCATGGGTGATGAACATAATTGCCGTCCCATGCTCTTCCTTCAGGTTGTTCATCAGATGCAGAATCTGGGCCTGGATGGTTACGTCCAACGCCGTGGTCGGCTCATCCGCAATCAACAGCTTCGGCTCGCAGGCCAACGCCATGGCAATCATGACGCGCTGGCGCATACCGCCGGAAAGCTGGTGGGGATACTGCTTCACCACAACCTCCGGGTTGGGGATTTTCACGTCGGCCAGCATCTGGACGGCAGCCTCAGCCGCCTCCTTCTTACTCATGCCCCGGTGAATGAGAAACGGCTCGGAAAGCTGCCGCTCCACAGAAAACACCGGGTTCAAAGCGGTCATGGGCTCCTGGAAAATTACGGAAATCTGATTTCCACGGATGTGATACATCTCATTCATCGGAACCTTGGTCAGGTCCTTGCCGTCAAAGAAAATCTCGCCGGAATCGATATAGCCATTGCCGTCCAGCAGCCGCAGGATGCTCATGGCGGAGACGGACTTTCCGGAACCGGATTCCCCCACCACACCCAGGGTCTTACCGGGCTCAATGGAATAGGACACGCCGTTGACCGCTTTCACCGTGCCGCGACGGGTTTTAAAATAGGTGTGCAAATTTTTTGTTTCAAGTAATGCCATTGTCTCTTCCTCCTTAGCGCCCATTGCTCTTGGGGTCCATGGCATCCCGCAGGCCGTCGCCCATCAGGTTGATGCAGATGGTGCACAAGCCGAAGATCGCCGCAGGGAATACCCAACGCCACCAATACTGCTGGATGACGATGGAGTTATTACAGCTGTTCAGCATATTGCCCCAGGTAGGCGTAGGAAGGGGAATACCAAAGCCCAGGTAGGACAGCGTGGATTCTGTCAGCATACAGGTGGCAAAGTTCAGGGTGATGGACACCAGCAAAACACTCATCACGTTGGGAATGATGTGCTTACGCAGAATGCTGCCCTCCCGGACGCCAAGGGCCTTGGCAGCCGTAACATATTCCTGCTCCCGTTGGCTGAAAATCTGAGCGCGGACCAGGCGGAAGTCGGGAACCCAGCTCAAAACGCCCAGCACGCACATGATGATGTACATTCTTTGCGTCACGCTAATCTCTCTTGGAATCACCGCCGAAAGAATCAACGCAAAAGGAAGGAACGGAAGGCCGCCGAACACTTCAGCCACACGGCTCAAAACCATATCCACCTTCCCGCCAAAATAGCCGGCGATGCCGCCCAAAATCAAGCCAATGAGCGTGGAGATTACAACCGCAATGGCGCCCACCGTCATCGTCATCTTACCGCCGTTCACAATACGGGCCAAAATGTCACGCCCCAGATCATCGGTACCGCATAAGAAGCCCTTCAGACCCCAGGTCAGCACTTTGCCTTCTGTCGTCACAGCGTAGTTCTGGTTGCCACCTGTGTAAATAGCTGCGATGTCTGCATCCTCTACAGAGCCCGGCACAGAGGCCTGGCCGTACATATCGTCGCCCCAGGAGACCACGTCGCCGTTCTCCAGCAGCGCCGTATAATGGAAGCGGCCGCCGTAAACCTTCACCGGCTTGGATTCCATTTCCGGCACATTCTTCTCATTACGGGTGGAAACGCCCCAGACCCAAATCTTACCGTTTTCATCAATAGCCGCCACATTCTGGCTGGTGCTGGCTATATCCACCACGCGAACAGATCCGTCCGTCAGCTCTACAGGAAGGTTTGTATTCAGCGCATTGTCCTTTTCATATCCCGTGTAGGCCACCGTGCCGTCCTTCAACAGCGCGATATAGGAGTGGTCCGTAACGGCAACCTTCTCAATATTGCCCTGGTACTGACGGGGCTCCTTGTCTTCGCCTTCTTCAATCCGTTCTTTATCCCGGCAGTCCAGCTCGTTTCCGGAGGGGTTACCCCAGAGATACACGTTACCGGCTGTATCCAGAATGATCGAAAACTGGTTGCCTGCCTCCAGCTGTTTGATTTCCAGGTCGCCCCGGCGCAAGGCCATATTCAGCTCGGAATTGCTCTCGTATTGGTCCTGACGCAGACGCGTGTTACCCCAGAAATAAAAATTATTTTCTGTATCAATTGCAACCGCATGATCGCTGCCGGCGGCCAAAAATGCGATGTCTACGCTGCCGTCCGTCAGCTCTGCGGGAATGTCCTTCATGTCAATGGCGTCGCTGACTCGGGTATAGCCCCAGGAGTAAATCTTTCCTGTGTTGCTTAAGCCAAAGCCGTAAGTCGGTCCGGCAATGATATCCTGGATGCCCTCAGAAATCAGCTGCTTCGGAACGTCCATCATATAATAGCCGGGGGAAATATTCGCTAGGCTCGAGTCGGAATATCCCAGGTTTATGGGCATATAGATCGGACCGATCATCACAAACAGGAAGATGAGAACAAAGACTACCAAGCCGAACACCGCCGTGGGCCGGTGAAAGAAGTTTCTGGCAACCACGCGGCCAGGGCTCTGGAGCGCCTCCTCCTCCTGAAAGCTCAGCTGCTTTTTTTGCAGTCCGAACATGCGGCGGAGCGCGCTTCCAATTGTACTGCTTTTTTTATTCTTCGTCATTTTCCGCGCCTCCCTTATTTATTGACCCGGATCCGCGGGTCCACAAGCCCATAGGCCAGGTCCGTAATCAAATTGCCCACCAGGGCCACAATCGTATAGAACATCTGAATTGCCAAGCACAGCTCTGCATCCTTGGCGTTCAACGCGTCGATGTAAAGCTTACCCATGCCGTTCAGAGAGAACACATTCTCCAAAATCAAAGAGCCGGAGAAAATAGCCAGGAACCAGCCGATGATAGAGGTAATCACCGGCAGCAAAGCGTTGCGCCATGCGTGGGAGTAAATGACCACACGCTCCCGCACGCCCTTCGCCCGGGCCGTACGGATGCAGTCCATGCTCAAAGCATCAATCATAGACGCCCGGACATACCGGCTCATGCTGCCCAGGGCGCTGAAGACGCTGACAATGATGGGCAGCGCCATATAATACATACGGTCTGCAAAGCCCCGAAGTCCCGTATAGTTGGCGCCTGGCGTCGCCGCGCCGTTCACCGGGAACCATCGTAAGAGCACGGCAAACACAAAGACGAAAATTAACGCGATAATGTACTGGGGAATGCTGTAACCCAGGATGGTAACAGCCTGAACCCCTTGGTCAAACTTACTGTTCTTATGCACCGAACACCAGATACCAAGTGGAATGGTAACTGCCAGAGTCAAAATCGTGGTAACAAGATTGAACAGGATCGTATTGCCCATCGGCGCTTTTATCACGTCAATGGCATCTCGTTGTCGCATCTGAGAGTAACCGAAATAACCCTCCAGAATGCCGTTAAATTCTCCCGTCATCTTGTCCTTGGCGAGGCCCATCCATCGCAAATAGCGCAGGATGATCGGATCGTCCAAGCCCATCTGCTCACGCAGGTCTCTGTACATCTGCTCGTACACCTCGGGCTTCAGCTGCTGCTTTAAAGGCTCCAGCTGGGTTCTGGCGCGGTCTGAGGGAATCAGGCTAAACAGGCAGTACATCAGGAAGGAGACAATGAAGAACACTACCACGATGTACACCAGTCGCTTCAAAACATATTTTGTCAAAACAAACACCATCCATTTCCGGGGTCTCTATTCAACTCAAGCCAGGCCGAGGTGAGTTTCCCCTAGTTTTTTCTCTGCGACGCGATCAGAAGCTTCATACCGCAGCCTGCAGCTGCGGCCTGTCTGCCAGCGGCAACCTGTGGTACGAAAATGGGGACGGACAGACGCCCGTCCCCATTCGAATCGCAGGGATCAAATGCCGGTCAAACCGGAATTACTGTGCGCTGGGAATGGAAGCGTACAAAACGGCATGTGCGAAATCCCAGTAAGCGTTCTCCTCGTAGTTCTCCACCCACGTGGGAATCGCCGTCACCAAAATGTTGGAGTACAGCGGCAGCTCGGGGAGCAGCTCATTCCAGCGGAGGATGTACTTCTGCCACAGGTCCAGATAAGCCGCGTCATCGCCGGCCTCTACCGCGTAGACCATGTCCATGGACAGCTGATCCAGGCCGCCCTCGTCCATGTCATACAGGTAGCAGGTGTTATAGCCAATCGACACCATTTCGGGATCGTCGGTCCACTGGAAGGAGAAGTCATAGATGGTGGAGGTCAGGTTCGTGGCCAGGTTGGTCATGGAGTAGAAGGGAGCCACCGCATTGCCGTCGGCATCCGTCCGGTAAATGGCGTTCAGCAGGCTATCCCAGTCCACCACGTCCTGCACGATGGACATACCGGAGTTCTTCACAGCATCGGCATTGGCCAGCATGGTAGCCAGCAGATCGGAAACCGCGTTCTCCTCGGAGGAGCACCACTTGATGATCAGGGGCATCAGGATGCGGCCGTCGGACAGGGTGACACACTCTTCCATGTTCTCCGCCTGCTCGGCAGTCACTTCCTTGTACCGCAGGCCGGAGCCCTGGGTCCAGGTGTCGCCGGTCTCGGTGAGGGTCCAGCCGCCCTCGTCCAGCTTGGCATTGGCAGCGTCCACGTCGTACGGATAGGTGTTCAGGTTGTCGGCCAGAACATCCTTGGACTCGTTATACTGCCACATGGCAGGAGAGTAGGGGCCGTTCACCACGGAGCCCCAGCCGGCGCAGAAGGTATCGGCAAAGCTGGCGCGGTCCAGCAGCATGGCAATGGCCTGCCGGACTTCCACAAACTGCGTGGGAGTCACGTCGCAGAAGAACTGAATCTTGCCGTAGCCGGCGCGGTCATACTGAACGGTCTGCAGCTCGGCGCCGTTGTCAATCATGTCCAGAACGGTGTTGACCTCGGTGCCGTCGGCAATGCCTTCGTACACGTTGATCTCACCGGTCTTCAGAGCGTCCGCCCATGTGCTGGCTTCTACCTTGGTGATTACAACGGTCTGAATGGAAGGCTTCTGGCCTTCAAAGTTACCGGCGTAATTGGGGTTGATATCCAAAGTGGCCTGACGGGTCGCCGCATCAAATTTGGTCAGGTTGTAGGGACCGGCGGAAACCACATCGGAAGAGGCAGCCTTGGCAGCGTTGAACTGGTCCTGAACATCTTCCACAGCCAGGTTAACCTTCTCGCCGTCCTTGGTGAAGTACGCGCCCTCACCGTCGTCGGCCACATCATAGCCCTCGCCGATCCAGTAGGCGATGTTCCAGGGCCCGACGGCAGCATAGGTATCGGCATAGTAGTACTGGGCAAAGTCCGGCACAATGCTCAAGGACATGGTGTAATCATCCACAATCCTCAGGCCGGACAGCACATCGACGGCGTCATCACGATAATCCGCACCGCCTACCACCGCAGTGTGAGTAGCGCTGGTGAAGTTCAAGCCGGCAGCAGCAGAAGAGCACTGCAGGAGAATCTTAAAGACATAATCCTTAATGGTGATGGGCTCCCCGTTGTTATAGGTCAGGCCTTCGTTGATGGAGATGGTGTAGGTGGCGGAGCCGTCCTCATTGTCCGTCCGCTCCCAGCTCTTCAAAACCGTGGGGTTCTCCACATAGTTACCGTCTTGGTTGGTGACCAGCGTGGCATAGTCGTTGATCATGCTGCTGATCATCATATCGGTAGCGCCGTTGGTCACAATACCGCCGGTCCAGTCGCCGGTGATATCCGTCGTCGTACCGAAGATCAGCTTGTTCTCCCGGGTCGTCGCCTCCGTGGAGGGCTCTGTGGTGTCCTCAACCGGCTCGGTTACGGGCTCGGTTGCGGGGTCGGTGGACGGCGTCGTTTCCTCAGGGGTACCGGCACAAGCCGCCAGGGACACGACCATAACCGCCGCCAACAGCAAGGCTAACAGCTTTTTCATTTCTTTTCCTCCTTAACATGATTTGGACTGGAAAAACCAGCCGCATTTTTATAATATTCGTGCCGCAGGCGCGGCAACAAAATATTAACATGTGATAAGTATACTGCCCACCCCGGAAAAATGCAAGCACAATCTTGCATTTTTCCAGCGTTGGTATTCATTTCGTCGATTTCTCCATATGGCAGAGTGTCTCTGCCGGATTTTACTATATATTTATGCAAGTTGACGAATAAAAAACCGCAGTCTACTTGGGAAAACCGGAGCTCCGCCTGCTGTTATCCACTGCATTGCAAAAGTTCCGATTTCCAACAGTTTTACTGTACTATACCACATTGTCCAGCTAAAAGCAACTTCTTTTTGCAATTTTCCTCCTAAAATCGCAGAAATTGTCCAATTTTATAAAAAGCAACTGCGTTTACCACCTGTTTTTTCAGCATTCTCAACAATCCGTCTGGGGAAGACTGGAAGCCTCTCCAATTTTTCCGTCAAATTCACAACATATTCCGTCGTCTCTCCGGGCTTCTTTTGGCTGTTTTACCAGCTTCGCCTCGTCTCTCCCTCACCAAACTGCGGCTTCTTTGCCCTTCGTCCCCATCTCAGAGTCAGTTTCGGCGTCAAATGTTTTTGAATCACGAACAACTATGAATTTTTGCCGACTCTATCCTGCATTTCTGGCCTGACATTTCGTCTTCGTTCTGGCAATTGCTTTTTCTCACCCCAGGGCGTATGATCTCACAAAAGGAGGTTTGTATCACATGAAGCGAATCGTAACTCTGCAAGATATTTCCTGCCTGGGCCGCTGCTCCAGCACCGTCGCCCTGCCGGTTATCTCCGCCATGGGTGTGGAATGCGCCGTGGTCCCCACGGCGGTACTGTCCACCCATACCATGTTCTCCGGCTTTACCTGCCTGGATTTGTCCGATCAAATCGCTCCCATCGCCAAGCATTGGAAAGAGCAGGGCTTTCATTTCGACGCCATTTATACCGGCTACCTGGCCTCTCCCGCCCAGTGTGGGCAAATACTGGACTTCTTCCAGGAATTTCGAGACTCCAGCCCCCTCATCTTCGTAGACCCGGCTATGGCCGATCACGGCAAGCTGTACGCCGCCTTCGGTCCGGAGTTTCCAAAGGCCATGGCGCAGGTATGCGCGCAGGCGGACATCATCGCGCCGAATCTCACCGAGGCGTGCCTGCTCACCGGTACCGCGTATGATCCCGCCCCCTGCCCCCAGTATATGGAGGATTTACTGAAAAAATTGCTGGACCTGGGATGCCGGCAGGCACTGCTGACCGGCGTGGCCACACAGCCCGGGCAAGTGGGCGTATGGGGCATGGATCAGACCGGCCGCAGCTTCTCCCACGCCCTGCCCCGGCTTCCCCAATCCTACCACGGTACGGGAGACCTGTTCGCCTCCGTCTGCGTCGGCGGCCTGATGAACGGACTGTCTCTGGAGCGCTCCGCCCAAGTGGCGGCCGCCTTTGTCTCCGCCTGCATCGCCGCCACCGCCGCCAACCCCCAGGCCGGCTGGTACGGCGTGGAGTTTGAAGGGCAAATTCCTACGCTTTTGTCCTTATTGCACCAGGCGAAAGAAGCGTCTTCCACTTAAAACGCCGAACCGGCTTACGTGCATGTCGGCATATCGCCGTCCGCCGCCGCTTGAGAGGAAAAACTCTCAAGCGGCTTTCCGTTTAAGGCCGCATCCGTGAGCTTGTCGCCGGTGTAAGACAGCTTCAATGAGAAAAACGGCGCTCTGCGCCACATCAGATCTAAAAAAATTTGGTCGCCTTCCCACTGGGGCAGCTGCTTCAGACATTCCCGATCCACCCACTGCAGCTCCCCCTCTTCGCACGCGCACAGGCTGCCTGTGAAGCCCTCCGCCTGAAACAGGTGCATATACTCTCCTTCCCACCGGTCCGAGACAAAGGTCACCAGGCCGCAATACCGGAAGTCTGTCAGCGTCAGACCGGTTTCCTCCTTCGCCTCCCGGAGCAAGCATTCCTCCGGGCTCTCCCCCTCCTCGCATTTTCCGCCAATCCCAATCCACTTATCCTGGTTTAAATCATTTTTCTTTTTCACCCGATGCAGCATCAGGACCTGGTCTCCCCGGGTGATGTAGCACAATGTGGTATTTTTCATATTTCGCCCTCCATTTGAATCAACCGAATGGCACGGTGCAAATTCTCCACCGTAACCTGCCGGTGCCCCTCTTCCTTTTCTCCGTCCAGAGTCCAAGGCATTTCCGGACTCGCCGTGATCACAAGGCGGCTGGCCGTGCGGAAGGTCAGCATCGGCGTATCATACCGCTGACTGGTTAAAGCCTGAATGCAGCCGACCAGCTCCCCGGCATCCTTGGGCGGACGCACCAGCATCAGCTCAAACTTCCCGTCGCGCATATCCACAACGCTGGGGTCCAGGGTCAGGATGCCGCCCACAGACGTGGAGTTGCTGACGGCGCCGAACAGATAGTCTCCCTCAAAGCTGCCGCTGTCCGTCTCGAAGGCAACATGCTCCTTGGGAATCTGAAACAGCTCTTTGGCTCCTTCCAAAATATAAGCCACATGTCCCAGGGCATTTTTCACGTTCTGCGGCGTCGAGTAGGAGGCCTTGGTAAACGCGCCGAAGGACGCCACATAGGAAAAATACCGGTTTCCAAACCGCCCCACGTCATAGGGCACCGGAACGCCGTCCACAATGACCTGGGCGGCCTGAAGCACATTGACCGGCAGCTTTAGGGAATTGGCAAAGTCGTTGGTACTGCCGCAAGGAATATATCCCACCGGCGCATCCGCTCCACTGCGCAGCAGTCCCGTCACCGTCTCGTTAAAGGTGCCGTCTCCCCCTGCGCAAACCACCAGGTCCATGCTACCGGCCAACGCCTCCACCACGCTCGCTCCATCTCCGGGACCGGCGGTCATATGAACCGTCACCTCATACCCGCGCCGGTTGAACAGGGAGAGGATATCCGTCAATACCCGGTTGGCCCGTCGCATCCCGGCATAGGGATTCATGAGAAAAAGCATTTTCTTCACTGGAATCACCCGCTCCTTTTATGAAAACAAAGTAACCAGCTGCCACACCACCGGCGCCAGAACAATGGCCGGCAGATAATTGGCCACCGGAATCTTGGCAACATGCAGCAAATTCAGCCCCAAGCCCACAATGAGCAAAGAGCCGACCGCCGACATGGCGGTCACCGCCGGCTCTGTCAAAAGCGGAGACAGCGCTCCTGCCAAGAGAACCAAGCCGCCCTGTCCCACCAATACCACAGCGGCGGAACACAAAACACCGGGTCCCAAGCTGGCTGCCAGCATGGCCGAGGAAATGAGGTCCAGCAGGGATTTGGTGAAAAGCGTCCCATTGTTGCCGGTGAGCCCGGCTTCCAAAGAGCCGACCACCGTCATCGCGCCGACGCAAAACACCAGGCTGGCTGTGACAAATGCCTCCGCTACCGGCGTGTCCTTCCCGGCTTCCCGGGGAAACCGGCGCTCCACCCAGCGGCCGAAGCGGCCCAAGGCCCCGTCGATATCCAGCAAAAACCCTATGACCGCCCCGGGCACAAGGGAAAGGATGAAGACCAGCGGCTCCCGGCACGCCAGGCTACCGGAAATGCCGATATACAAGGTGCACAAGCCGATTCCGGTCATCACGCCATGCATCACTTTTTCCGGCAGACCGCGCCGGAACAGTAGGCCCACCCCGCCGCCGGCCAGCACAGCCAGCGTATTGGTCAAAACGCCCAACAGATTCATCGGCGTTCTCCTCCGTACTTTTTTAAAAAAATTGTAACACAATGAACCAAATTTTTCAATTCTGTAACGGATTGTTTCTACCCTATCTTTCCGGCAAAAAAATACCCGCCTCCCTATGTTGCCCAACGGGGCGCCAGGGAAACGGGTATCATCCGGAACTTCGCTCCGGTGCCATATTACGCCTTGGGAACCGGACGGCCCAGAAGCGCTTCAAATGTGGGCAGCAGCCCTTTGCCGTCCGGGTGAAACCGGGCATTTTGGGCCATATCATAGCCCGGAAGATGATTGCCCTCTACCAAAACCGGTCCGTCCGGCGTAATCGCCACGTCCCAGCCCACATACCCCAGCCGGGGTTCCACCTGGGCAGCCCGGCAGCATAAGGCGACGGCTTCTCGAAAAAAGGGCAGGCAATACCCACGAAACACCGCGCCGGTAACCGGGTGGCTGTCGTAATACAGCCCGGTCCGGTCGCAAAAAGCCGGAAAATCCAAGATCCCATCGGCCCCAACCCAGGTATACATGCCTCCGCTGGAGATGTTGTCTACATTCCCCTCGCCGCTGCCCACCCGGAGTAGGGCGTATACAAATTTAGCCGCTCCCTCCGCCCAGAGGGTCACCACCCGCAGAGTATTGACGCTTTGAGGGCACAAAGCTGAAACCTCCGGGTGCTGTACGATGGCCTCTTCCACCAGATACCGCCCGCTTTCCACGCAGGACCGGTGCAGCTCTTCAAAATCGGTCTCCGGGCCGGGCTCCAGGCGCGCAACTCCCTTGCCCCCAAAGTCAGCATGGGGCTTTATAAACACCGCGCCGCATTCCCGGCAGAACTGCGCCAGGTCCTCAGGGCCCGCCTGCCGCAAATCCAACCAACGCCGACCCAGAAACTCCTCCCAACGCTGCAGGAATTGAAATTTATCCTGCAGCAGGGGGTAGCACGCTGCGTCGTTCACCATTCTGGCCAATGCCACATTGTGGTTCATCGTCATGAAGGTCTTCCGGTTTGGTCCCCGGTTACAGGCAAAGCCAAACACGTGATAATCCAGATAGCCTACCCCATAGTGCAGGGTACACCAAATCATATCACAGAACAAAAAAAGCCGGTTTTTCCCCGTCTCCTGATGAATCGCCTGAATATTCCGGCCCATACGCCGCAGGCTGGCGCTCTTCAGACGCCGGCCAAAAATGGCCAGTTTCGTTCCCAGTCCCATGGCTCATCCTCTCCTTTTCATCGGAACCGGCTGCCGCTGCAAAAGCCCCATGGCAAACCGGCCGCAGATGCTTCTCTTAAAATCACCGCCGTACCATTTATTATACCGCACGGGTCAAGGGTACCGAAGAGGCTGTCAGCCGTGCTCTCCCATCTGAAAACGGACGCCCGGGCGCTCCAATTCCCGCAACCGGTAGGTATACGCCTCCATCGCCTCCCGCTGAAAGGCCAACGGCCCCGTATATCCCAGCTTCTCCAGCAAATACATGGTAAACAGGGGATTGAGCACCAAAAACGGTCCCAACAGATAAGTCGCAAAAAAATTCCGGTAGTGAACGCCTTCCGTTTTCGCCTCGGGGTTCATCCCAATCCCGCCGGTCACCTGGAGAAAGGGATGGGGCAGCTCTCCATAGGAAAAGGAAAACTGCGACCTGGTCCCCACAATTTTCATGCCCCCAAAGGTACCGAGAAACATAGAATTGTGCCTGTGCTCCATGTCCCGCACACTGTGATAAGGGAAAAGGCCCAGAGCCGGAATCCGGCGGCGATCCTCCTGGATGTAAGCGCCGAACAGCTCCAGGGCGTTGCCTGTAGCCAAGAGAACGCCGTTTTTCTCGATATACCCTTTCAGCCGGTCGGCATACGGCGCCAAGCGGCCTATGGCCAGCTCCTGGTTTTTCTCCGACATGGAACCCAGGTAGATCAAATCCACCGTGCCCCGCACAAATTCGGGTTCTTGTAAATTTCCAGTGTATATCACTTCCGTCTCCGGCACGCAGGCAGTCAAATACTGGATGTTGCCATGGTCTCCATATAAGTTTCCCAGCTCCGGAAACAACACCTCAATTCTCAACCAATTCCCCTCTTTTCTCTAAAATACGCGCCTTCACCGCATCCCGAATCATCCGCCCGCGGGAAACGGCGTTCACATCGTGCAAAATAAAAATTTTCTCCACGCCGGAGAGGTCCACGTATGCCGGCGTATCCCCCTCCTCCCGCAGGCAAACCAGCTTCTCCGCCGGAATTCCGGCCAGGAGCAGCCGCAGCCGGTGGTCCAGATACCGGGCCCCACCCAGAATAATCTTTCGGATGCTGCTCTGGTTCAGGAATTCATAATCTGTATCATAAATCCAAGCAACCGTCTCTGTCTTGAGGGGATTGTCAAACACTTCATCCAAAATCAAAATGATCTCTTTTTTCGCCGTATCCTTGGCCAAAAATTCAAATACCGTGGATACCGCCGTGGGATTTTGGCCCTTGGCAATGTGGGTCACCAGCTGGATGCCGCCCACCGTCTCCCAGCTCTCCCGGGAAGCCAAAACATGCGCGCCATCCAGACCTCTGCTGATCTCAGCCGCTGCATATCCCAGCTCCCGAAACAGTGCAATCACCGGGGCCAAGTTATACGCATTGTGCAAAGAACACGAGACCATGGGATAGCTGTGGGTCTGCTCCGGGTCTTGCAGCGTCAAGCAGTGGTTCCGGCGGTGGATCTCCGTCACCAGATAGTCCCGCTCCGGCGCATGCAAGCCGCACCTGGGGCAATAAAAATCCCCGATCTGTCGGTAGTTCCGGTACCGATACTCCGGCCTGCCGCCGCAAACCGGGCAAACGGCAAAATCATCGGCGCGGGCCGGCAGAGGATCGGTGTGCTGGTCGGCTATGCCGAAGGTGACGCGCCGGTTGTTCCTTCCCAAAAAGCAACTCAAGGGGTCATCCGCGTTCACAATTACCACGGAATGAGGGCAAGCCGCTATGGCTCGCTCCAGGCGGTCATAAATATACGACGGGTGCGCATTGCGAAGCATGGAATCCCGCGCCAGGTTGCTGACCAGAATATAATCCGGCTGAAGCGCCGGAATATCCCAAAGAGAGATCAGCTCGTCCACTTCGATCACCGCTGCATCCTTGGTTGCACGATTCCAAATACTGACTGCATCCAAAAGGCATCTGGCAATACCGGCATGGTGGTTGGCGCCCCAATCATTGAACGCAACGCGCATCCCCTGCTTGCTCAGCAGGCCGGCAATCAAACCGGAGATGGTCGTCTTCCCGTTGGTTCCGGTCACCACGATGGTGCACTTCGGCTTGGCCACATATTTTAAAAAATCTCCATATAGCCGCATGGCGGCCATACCAGGCTTGTCATTGCGCACATGTCCGGTGCGGCAATACCAAAACAGGAAAAATTTTCCACCCCAAAGTGCAATCCAAAACCTCAGCCATCTCCATATCTTCAACATCCCCTGCGCTGCCTTTCATCTCTCAATTTTATTCTCGCAAATAATCTCTTTACTTAAGAAAAATGCGCATCGTCCCTTATACGCACCAGCAAAATGAAAAAAATCAAAATTTTACACGCTTCGATTATACAACAAGGCCCCACATTTGAAAAGCAAACTTCACAATTTTTCAGCAAAAATTAAGAATTGCCCAGGCAGCAAAAAACGGGACCACCCGGAGGGCAGTCCCGCATAAAGTTTTAAGGAATGATCTTCGACGCCTTCAAATACCGCTCTTCCTCTGAGAAAATACAGCCGCAATATTTTTGCATGTAAAATCCCAGCTCCCTCGCTCGCTCCTGTCCGGCCCGGAAATACGGGCGAAAGTCCCGGTAGAGAAAGGCGACGCCATATTCCGCTCCGGCTCGTTCCGCCACATCCCGCATAAGCGCATGCTTTTGATAAGGGCTGATAAACAAGGAGGAAGTAAAACTGTCAAATCCCCCCTCCCGCGCCTGCCGGGCCGCCTCAAACAAGCGCATTTCATAACATTTTACACAGCGGTCGGCCAGGTCCTGGACTACGGTCCGGACAAACGGCCGCAAGCCATAGTCATTTCGCTCCAGCAGCGGCAGCGCAATGGTCTCGGCATACGCCCGCAGGCAGTTCCTCCGGGCGCGATATTCTGTAAAGGGGTGGATATTCGGGTTATACCACAGCCCGGTGACGTCATATCCGTCTGCCCGCAGAACCTCAATACATTGGTTGGCACAGGGCGCACAGCAAATATGCAGCAACGTATTCATATCATGTTCCCTCCTGATTTTTTCATTATAGCAGTCCGGAAATCAAAACGCAATCCCGGGCGAACGGGTTCCCCGGAGAAACCGTCTGCCGGGCCCGTCCTGAGAAAATCCATCTTTTTTCTTTACAATCCCAGACATTCATGGTATAGTAACAATTGGCTTTTTGTGGAAACCGTCCGCAACGAGCACGACTCACGGGAGAGGATCATTCCATGCCAAGGTATCAAATCGAGGGCGGCCGGCCGCTGGAAGGCACCATCACCATCAGCGGCGCCAAAAATGCCGCCGTCGCGATCATCCCCGCTACGCTTCTGGTACAGGGATGCTGCCGAATTGAAAATGTGCCGGATATTTCCGACGTGCACATTTTATTGGATATTCTGGAACAAATGGGCGCCTCAGTCCGGCGGGAGCCCAACGACACGGTGGAAATTGACTGCAGCCGCGTCGTTTACACGGAGCCGAACCCGGCCCTGGTGCAGCGCATCCGGGCTTCTTACTATCTCATTGGCGCGCAGCTGGGCCGGTTCAGCCGGTCCCGGGTGGCCCTGCCCGGCGGGTGCAATTTCGCTCCGCGTCCCATCGACCAGCATATCAAGGGATTTTTGGCCCTGGGCGCCGAGGTGGAGGAAACCGATGCCTACGTGGACGCCCGCGCGGGAGAAGAGCCGCTCCGCGGCGGCCGGGTAAACCTGGATGTGGTGTCCGTAGGCGCCACCATCAACATCATCATCGCCTCTGTCCTGGTCCCCGGTCAAACCGTCATTGAAAACGCCGCCAAAGAGCCCCATATCGTGGACCTGGCCAACTTTCTGAACACCATGGGCGCTAAAATCTCCGGAGCCGGTACGGACGTCATTAAAATACGCGGCGTCAAGGCCCTGCACGGCGGTTTTTACTCCATCATTCCGGACCAGATTGAAGCCGGTACTTACATGGCCGCCGTGGCTGCGGTCGGCGGTAATGTACTGATCAAAAATGTCATCCCCAAGCACATGGACTGCATCTCCGCCAAGCTCCGGGAAATGGGCGCTAAGGTTACGGAATATGACGACGCAATCCGGGTGCAGAAGGTGCGGCGTTTGCGCCGGTCGACGGTGAAAACCTTGCCGTATCCCGGCTTCCCCACAGATATGCAGGGGCAGATCGGCGTCTGCATGACCCTGGCCGAAGGCGTCAGCCGGATTACGGAAAGCATCTACGAAACCCGGTTCTTCGCGTACTGCGAGGAGCTTCGGGCGATGGGAGCCAACATCCAAGTCAGCGGAAAAACAGCGGTCATCACCGGCTGCGACGGACTCCGGGGCGCAACGGTCAAGGCCCACGATCTGCGGGCCGGCGCCGCCCTGGTCATCGCCGGTCTGGCTGCCCAGGGAGAAACCTTTGTGGAAAATATCCACTATATTGAGCGGGGCTACGAAAATCTCATCGGCAAGTTGACCGCTCTGGGCGCCGATATTCGAAGAATTGAGGACTGAAGAAGCGGCGGCAGCCGCTTTTCTTCTCCCCTCAGAAGAAACTGCGCGACAGCCGGACTCAAATGAAGAAAATTGGTGAAAATAATTCTTGACAACCGGGACGTGCATGGCTATAATAAGCGTGTTCTGTTTGAGAGGCCGGTATAGCTCAGCCGGTAGAGCAACTGATTTGTAATCAGTAGGTCGGGGGTTCGAATCCGTCTACCGGCTCCAACCATCTTAAACAATCCAATATGGGGGAATTCCCGAGTGGCCAAAGGGGACAGACTGTAAATCTGCTGGCTATGCCTTCGGTGGTTCGAATCCACCTTCCCCCACCAAAAATCCCGTCTGCGCCCGCAGGCGGGATTTTTACTGAGTTGCTCTTCATGATTCGTAAAACCCTAAATTCCCACAGAATTAGCACATACACAATTTTATAGGACTCAAAACGTCGG
>UREY01000020.1 GCA_900546915.1 uncultured Eubacteriales bacterium | reverse complement strand
CTCTTTCATTCCTATTTGTGCGGACGCATAGCGGCCGAATGGTTGATTATCATGAAAACAAACAAATCCGGCGCCATTGTGCGCATCGTTCTATGGAGTCTGACCGCCGTGATTCTCCTGGGACTTCTACTGTGGTGCCTGGGCCTGTTTCCGGGGCTGCAAATAGAAGGGATATCCTTCGGCAACTGGGCCTTACACTACGATGAAAGCAGCCAATATCAGATCGGCAGCGGTTCCGTCCCCGCCGAAAACCTCAACGCCCTGGAGATCAACTGGGTCGACGGCACGGTGGACTTGGTTCTGACCGACGGGAATTCCGTGGTCTTTCAGGAAAACGAAGGACTGGACGAGGATGAGCAGCTCCGCTACCGCGTCGTGGGTGGGCGCCTCATCATTCAATATTGTAAATCTCAATGGGGAATCGGCCTATTCGGGTTCCGTACCCCGAAAAAGAACCTGACCCTGGAAATCCCCCGGTCTCTGGCCGGGCAATTGACCGACCTGGAAATTGACGTAACCAGCGCATCCGTAACCGGCCAGGATCTGACCGCCCGGAACTGCCGGCTGAACTCCGTATCCGGTTCCATTCTCCTGGAGCGCTGCAGCTTTGACTTTTTGGAAATGGACACGGTGTCCGGCGGCCTCACTCTGTCCGGACAGGCGAATCGTCTGGAGCTGGACGGAGTATCGGCTGACATGACTCTCTCCCTCAGCCAAGTTCCCGGAGAAATTTCATCCGATACCGTCTCGGGCCATGTGCAAATCACCTTGCCCGCAGACGCTTCCTTCTCCGCCGAGCTGGACTCCGTATCCGGCAAGCTGGACTGCCAATTTTCCACCTCCAAGCAGGGAGACGTGTACTACTGCGGCCAGGGCGGCGGCGCATTCTCCTTTGACTCCGTCTCTGGGAATGTAAGGATTCAAAAAGCCGCATAAACATAAAAAAGAGCGCGATGTAAAACGGACCGTTCCGTCTCGCATCGCGCTTTTTTATTGCTGTGTCAAGTTATTTCTTGCGGAAGGACATGCAGTCGGTGCACTGGTCCATGGTGGGATTGCACTCATGGGTGCCCACCAGGATCTTGTCCAGGGAGCAGTAATTGGCATCTCCGCAGTGGTTGGCGCAGGACACCACCGTACACTCAATGGATTTGTTGGCATGGCAATTCATATGGCTGGCCTCCTTTGTTTTGGGTTCGGGAGTAGTATGTCCAGCCCGCTTCCGCGTATTCTGAAAATTTCCCCGGAATCTGTTGCCTTTTTCCCGAAAATGTGATACTCTAATTCTGTAATTTCCAATCGGGAGGCTGGAAGCAGCCTCCCGTATTTGAAGCGGACGGTCTGCGTTTTTTCGGAAGCGGCGTCCGCACATTCACTAGTATGCCCGGACTTTTCTGCCGGTGCATGGAAATTTTTGTTTTTTTATAGGAGGTTCTGTCATGGCTAAGGTTTCTCCCTCCATTCTCTCGGCAGATTTTGCCAATCTGGAACGAGACCTCCGAGCCATTGCCCGTTCTGGCGCGGATTATATTCATGTGGACGTGATGGACGGTCAGTTCGTCCCCAATATCACCATCGGCATGCCTGTGGTCCGGGCCATTGCCCAGGTGGCGGAGCTGCCCTTGGACGTACACTTGATGATCGACCGGCCTGTCCGCTACGTAGAAGCCTTTTGCAAAGCCGGGGCCTCCATGGTCTGTGTCCATGTGGAGTCCGATACTCCGGAGCAAATCCGGGCCGCCCTGCTCCGCATCCGGGCATGCGGGTGCCGGCCCGGTCTCAGCCTGAAGCCCGGCACTCCGGCCGAAGCGGTTCTGCCTTATCTGGAGCTGTGCTCGATGCTGCTGGTCATGACCGTAGAGCCGGGCTTCAGCGGGCAGGCCTTTCTCCCGGATACCATGCCGAAGCTCGCCTTCCTCCGGCGTTGGATCGATACGCAAAAGCTCCACTGTATGCTGGAAGTGGACGGCGGAGTCAATTCCCATACATTCCAGACCTGCCTGGACCACGGCGCCGACATTCTGGTCGCCGGCTCCGCTTTTTTTCAAGCGCCGGATCCGGCCGCCTTCGTGCGCCGGCTCCAAGGCCACCCCACCCGGCAATAGCCCAAGCAGGCGTCAAATAAAACATTTGCCGCCCTGCTTGGGACATAGACGCATTCCCGGATTACGCCGGTTACCGTCCCAGGCCGCCCAGTAATAAAAGCAAAATGCGGATGGTCTGGGTCAGCTCCTGACGGAACTGCGCAAACACAGAGCCATACATCGGGTGATTCTGGCTGGCTGCATACAGACCCTCAAACTGCCGCGCCTGGGTCAAAAGCTGGAACAGAGCCCGTTCGGTCGACTCCCGCCGGGGTTCCGGCTGACGCGACCTGTCCGGCTGTCCCCGCTGCTCCGGACGGGCCATCCCCCGCAGACATGCGGAGCGTTCCATGGCCTGACGGGAAATTTGGGTCAACGCAATTCGTCCCCTGGCTCCCATGGTACGGCTCAGCGCCAAGCTCCTGCGCCCAAAGTCCGCCTCCGCCCGGGACTGATGAAGCAATTCCTGGCTGGTCCAGGTTACCCCGGGGCGCACCGGCGGAGCGGGCTGCGGCGGCATGGGCCGAGGCGGCGGAACCGGTGCAGGCGGTCTGGGACGGGGAGGAGCCGGTCTGGGCGGCGGAGTGGGACGGACAGGCTCCGGCGGCGCAGGCGGCGTCAGAGGCTGATGGTTCCAGACCCTCTGCCAGATCGGGTCGGTTTGGGTCTTGTCAAATGGGTCCATAGAGATTCCTCCTTTTTCCATAGGTATGCGGCAGAAAACAGGAGGTGCCGGGAAATTGCTTGTACTTTTTTGATGCAAATTTGATGCTTCTGTATCTTATTTTAATTTGGTAAAACAAAAGGAGAACGCGCATTCGTAGTAGTATATGATGTCACAACAGAATACAGGCGAGAAAAGGAGTGAACTTTCGTGAAACAAAAACGCAGGGGACTATGGAGCCGTATCATTTGCATCTTTCTCATTTTGGTGATGCTGCCGGTCCAGGCCATGGCTTCCGAGTGGCCGGGCATGGAAGCGTTTCAGCTGCCGGAGGAGCTGCCGGACATTCCCTTCGACGACGTCTCCCAGCGGTCCTGGTACTATCCCTATGTGCAGGTCTCATATACGCTGGGGCTGCTGACCGGAACCGGCGGAGACAGGTTTTCCCCCAACGGCACCGTTCCGCTCACCCAGGGCCTTGCCGTGGCCGTCCGGGTCTATGAAAAGTATTGGGGCATTCCGGATGCCTCGGCGGACTACGGCAAGCCGTGGTATACTTACTACATAGCCCGGGCCAGGGAATACGGCATTCTACCGGAATCCTTGACAGATGTCTCCCTCCTCCGTCCGGCCACCCGGGCAGAACTGGCGGAAATTCTCTCCCGCAGCCTGCCGGAGCAGGAGCTGGAAGCCATCCATGATGTGACGACCCTGCCGGATTACACAGAAGGCGACCTGTACTGGAATGGCGTCATTGCGCTGTACCGGGCGGGCATTCTCATGGGAAACGACGACGCCGGTACCTTCCGGCCGGACAGTCAGATTCGCCGCTCAGAGTTGGCCGCCATCCTCAGTCGTCTGGTCCGGCCGGAATATCGCATTCCGGCAGATCCTTCCGCTCCGGAGCCTTCTGAGCCGGATACCGGCATGGACGCCTTTGCACTGCCGGAATCCATGCCGGAGCTTCCTTTCCCGGACGTATCCTCCGACGCCTGGCATTACCCCTACATCCAGGCCGTTTACGCCATGGACCTGATGCAAGGCGTCGGGGACGACCGGTTCTCCCCCAATGGAACCGTGGCGCTGAGTCAGGCAGTTGCCGTCGCCGTCCGGATCTATGAGAAGTATTGGGGGATCCCAGACACTTCGGCGGATTACGGCAAGCCGTGGTACACCTATTACATGACCCGGGGGGCAGAATACGGTATTTTGCCGGAGAGCTTGGCAGCAGATCCTCCCGGCCGGCCGGTTACCCGAGCGGAAGTCGCGGAAATTTTGTACCGGAGCCTACCCAAAGAAGAGCTGGCCGCCGTCAATCAAGTGGAAATTCTGCCGGATTATGCCCCTGGGGATCCTTATTGGACTGCCACAGCCGCCCTGTACCGGGCCGGCGTTCTCACCGGCCATGACGAATACGGGACCTTCCTTCCCGACAGCAGCATCCGCCGCTCGGAGCTGGCTGCTACTCTCACCCGCCTGGTCCGGCCGGAATACCGGAAGCTGTTTACCCTGACGCCCTACCAAAAGCAAGTGATGGAAACCCTCGTTTACGGTCAAAGCGGCGCAGGCCGGGACCTGAAGGCTTACCGGTACGGAGACGGAGAAAATGTCATCATCCTGGCCTTTGCCATCCATGGCTGGGAGGATAATTTCAGCCGGGACGGCCAACTGCTGGTCGATACCGCAGAAGATTTGATGCAGGTCCTGGAAGACCGTTACGACGAGCTGGTGCGCAGCGGGGATTGGTCGGTGTATGTGCTTCCCTGCTTAAATCCGGACGGGTTATATGACGGCTGGACCTGCAACGGTCCCGGCCGGTGCACCACCTATCGCCTGGACGCCAACGGCAACAATATTTATGGCGTCGGCATCGACCTAAACCGCAGCTTCCCCTACCGGTATCAAAGCCGCTCCGACGGCCGGAACTATAACGGCACCGCCCCCCTCCAGGCCCGGGAGGCCCAGGCTTTGGCAAGGTTTGTCCAATCCGTCCAGGGTTCCGGCAGCAATGTGCTCATCGACACCCACGGATGGTACCGGCAAACCATTGTCTCCGGCGGCCAAAGCGGCGCCATTTACCGCGCTTTCGCCCGGTATTTTCCCAGCAACCGCTATACCTCCCTGTCCGGCGGCTCCGGGTATTTCGCCTCCTGGGCAGCCTATGTCGTGGGATACGACGCCTGTTTATTCGAATTCCCCGACGTATCCAGCACGCAGGATTTTCAGAACAAAGGCTACGGCGAGGATTATATCAACGCCATATGCTGGCTTCTCCAGAATTACAATTAAAACTCAATAGATTGCAAACGCCTGCTGCAAACCTCCGGCCGAGCCGGACCGTCTGCAGCAGGCGTCTTCCTTTTTGACAAGGCACGTGAGCCGGAAAGCCCGCGCAGCTCTCCGGCTCATCCGGCCCAGCTCACTTCCCGGCGGGACGTTGATTTTGCTTTTTTCTGTTCCGGCGTCCGTCGGCTGAGGCCACAACCCGGCCGGGGATCCAAGGGTCTGAGCGCAAGACCCGGCGCGGCGCTTGGGGCGGCTCGAAAGGCGCCGAGGGAGTCGGCAGGGGCATGGGATCCAGCCTCAGCTTTTGGCCTGTCTGCTGCCCCGTCTGGCGGCGAGACCGGGTAGCCGCCTTGGGCGTTGCCTCGCATAAGCCGTTTTTTACGCTCTTTTCCGTGCTCTGCGGCTTCTCCGCCGACCAGGGGTGGTGCTTCTCCACAGGAATTGTCTTCTGGATCAGTTTCTCAATATCCCGAAGCCACGCCCGCTCATCCGGGTTGCAAAAGCTGATCGCCAGCCCCGGCTTCCCTGCCCGACCGGTACGCCCGATGCGGTGCACGTAAGTCTCCGGCACATTGGGCAGCTCATAATTGATGACACAGGGCAATCCGCTCACATCGATGCCCCGGGCCGCAATGTCCGTGGCAACCAGGACGCGAATCGTCCCCTCCTTTAGGCTGCGCAAGGCCAGAACCCGGGCGTTTTGGCTTTTGTTCCCGTGAATCGCCATGGCGGCGATTCCAGCCCGGTTCAGCAGCTCGGCCACCCGGTTGGCACGATGCTTGGTGTTGGTGAAAACCAGGACGCTGGTGAGACTTTTCTCCTGGAGGACATACGACAGCAGGTGCTTTTTATCCTGCTGAGCCACATAGTAAAGCTTCTGCACAATCGCCTCCACCGTAGAAGACTGCGGCGTCACCTCCACGCAAGCCGGGTTATGCAAAAGCGTCTGGGAAAGCTCTGCAATTTCCTGAGGCATCGTGGCAGAAAAAAGCAGCGTCTGCCGTTTTTCCGGCAGCCAAGCAATGATTTTTCGAACATCCCGGATGAAGCCCATGTCCAACATCCGGTCGGCTTCATCCAAAACGAAAACTTCCAGTCCGCTCAGGTCCACATAGCCTTGGTTGTGCAAATCAATCAGCCGCCCAGGCGTCGCCACCAGCACGTCGACGCCTCGCCGGATCGCCTCGATCTGAGGGTTCTGGCCCACGCCGCCAAAGATTACGGCGGAACGAACCGGCAAATATTTGGCGTACCGGGTAAAGCTCTCTTGAATTTGCAATGCGAGCTCTCGAGTCGGCGTGAGAACCAGCCCCCGAATGGGTTGATGAGACCGGCCGATGCGGCTCTCCAGCCGCTGGAGAATGGGAATTGCAAAAGCCGCCGTTTTCCCCGTACCCGTCTGGGCGCAGCCAATCAAATCCCGACCGGCCAAAACCTGTGGGATCGAGGCGGCTTGAATCGGCGAAGGGCACGTATATCCGATTTCCTTCACAGCCTGCAAAATCGCAGGCAATAAGTCAAGTTCTTGAAATGTCATAATAATCCTTTACCATGTAAAACTCGCCGGGTAACCGGACAGCAATTTAGTATACACGATTCTTCTCCTGCTTACAAGAAGCAATTCTGCAAAAAAGCTGCACCGTAACTTGTCAATCGGTAGTCAAAATTTCCCAGTTATATGCAGGCCTCAGGGCAGCGACTTAGGGCTTGTCCCCGGTTATAGCGGCAGTCTCTTTTGGAAGCCAAAAAACGAGAGCTTGTGGAAACAAGCTGTGAAAATTCTGCCTGACCGGCTGAAACCAGCCGTTTATTCCATTTCCAAGAGTCTGCCGGAAGGAAGCGAAATCATACTGGCAAATTTCACAAATATGTGCTATACTGTTTTTATTAAAATTAGGGGTTTTGTAAAGAAACTCAAAAACACAGGGATCCGGGAGGACTTATGGAACAGACGTTATACCAGCGGTATCTTTCTCTGCTGCAGCAGGAATTAATTCCCGCCATGGGCTGCACCGAGCCCATAGCCCTCGCCTACTGCGCCGCCGCAGCATGGCAGGCGGCCGGGGGCGGCGCGCCGGAGCTGGCCGTTCAGGTGGAAGTCACGGTCAGCGGCAATATCATCAAAAACGTGAAAAGCGTCATCGTACCCAATACAGGCGGTCTGCGAGGCATCGAGACAGCCGTCGCAGCCGGACTGGTCTCCGGGCAGCCGGATCGAAAGCTGGAGGTCTTAGCCGCTCTGGAGCCGTCTCAGCAGGTGCAGATCCGTTCGCTTTTGCGTCGGAACATCATCAGGGTATTTCCCGCACAAAACGACGAGCTGCTGTACATTGAGATTTGCCTGCGGCAAAAAAACGGCGTCACCGCCCGCGCCGTGCTCCAGGGCAATCACATCAACCTGCTCCTTGTGGAACGAGACGGGAAAGTCATCCACCAGGGGCGGCGTCTGGAAAACAGCGGCAAACCGGCTCACCCCATGTCCGTCCGGGAGATTTATGACTTTGCCCAGGAAGCCGATATCCAAGATTTGGAGCCCCTGGTAGGCCGCCAAATCGACTGCAACCTGGCCATTGCCCAGGCCGGTATGGAGGGCTCCTGGGGAGCCAATGTGGGCCGGACGCTGCGTCAGGTCTACGGGGAGGACGTCCGTTTCCTGGCCCGGGCTTTTGCCGCCGCCGGATCCGACGCCCGTATGAGCGGCTGCGAAATGCCGGTGATCATTGTCTCCGGCAGCGGTAACCAAGGCATCACCGCTTCCGTGCCCGTAGCCGTCTATGCCAAGGCGGTAGGCGCCGACCGGGAGCGGCTGCTTCGGGCCGTCACCCTGTCCGACTTGGTGACCATTCATCAAAAGACCGGCATCGGCTGTCTGTCCGCTTTCTGCGGCGCCACCTGCGCCGGCTGCGGCGCAGGCGCAGGCATCGCCTATCTTCTGGGAGGAGACTACAAGACCGTCGCCCATACGATCGTCAACGCCCTGGCTGTGGTATCCGGCATGGTCTGTGACGGCGCCAAGGCCTCCTGCGCCGCCAAAATTGCAGCCGCCATTGACGCAGGAATTCTGGGGTATGAGCTTTACTGCCACGGTCAGGAGTTCCTGGACGGAGACGGCATCATCCGCAAAGGCGTGGACAATACCATCGGAAATGTCGGGCGGATGGCCAGAAGCGGAATGCGGGAGACCGACCGGGTCATCCTAGACATCATGTGCGGTTGTTGAGAAATGCTCTTCCTGCTATCACCGCCTGCATTCGTCAAGAAAACTTTCTGTTTGACAAAAAACAGCGTCACAAAGCATCACCATTCGACAAAACATAACAAAAAATTCGGTTTTCTCATTAGAAAGCAAGATTTTAGTCGAACCTTAGGGAACGATTGTTATGAAAATGACCTTGCAAAACCTGCGGCTTTATGATAATTTAGAACCGTCGCAGCGACGGCCTATGCGGATTGGCCAGAGCGGTGTCTAAACTGATTGGAGGAGAGGAAATTCATGGAGAATCGGATCAAGGTTTTGATCGCAGATAGCAGCGAGGCATTCTGCGGTCACTTGAAAAACGAGCTGCAGCAGCTGGACGGCTACGACCTGGTGGGCACAGCCACGGACGGAGAAGAGGCGGTCCGCCTGCTGGAACAAACCAAGCCGGATATTCTGGTACTGGATCTCATGCTGGCCAAGCGGGACGGCATCAGCGTTCTGCGCTATGCCAATGCCATGGACAAGCCGCCTGTCGGTCTGGTGACCTCCGGGTTCGTGACAGATTACGTAGCGATGACGGTATCCAACCTGGGCGTGCAGTATTTGATGCTGAAACCTTGCGATATGTCTGCGCTGGTCGAGCGACTGGAGGAAATTCGCGCCAGCCAGGCAACCAAGCGCCCCGCCCTGGTCCGCCGGCCGGCACAGCCGGAGCCGAACATCGAGTCCATGGTAACCGGCATCATTCATGAGATCGGCGTACCGGCCCACATCAAAGGTTATCAATACCTGCGGGAGGCCATTGTCATTGCAGTCAATGATATGGATGTGATCAACGCCATTACCAAGGTTTTGTATCCTCAAGTTGCGAAAACCTTCGGCACCACCCCATCCCGGGTAGAGCGGGCAATCCGCCACGCCATCGAAGTAGCCTGGGACCGGGGCGATCTGGATACGCTGCAACGGTTTTTCGGCTACACCGTCAGCAATACCAAGGGAAAACCAACCAATTCCGAATTCATCGCCCTCATTGCGGACAAACTGCAGCTGCAGCTCAAATCCATGGACGCTGCCCAATGAACCCCGTTTCATTGCCGCCCCGTTTCAGAGCGTACGCTCTGTTCGAGGCGGCAAATTTTTTATGGCCGGGGACCTCTTTTTTATTCCGGCTCCCTGCTCAAAAACGCCTGCAGATCGGGCCACCGACCGGCCATCCACGTGTAACCGTGGCGGTAATAGCTGGCGGCCAGCTCCGGATTTTTTTCCAGGTGGGACAGCTCCGGCACCTGAGGCCGGATGACAAAAGCCCGCCCCTGGCTTTCCAGCCGGTTTAAATAGGCCACCTGGGCCCGGTACCGGGCAGGCCGGGATAAAAGCGCCTCCCGGAACTGCGGATCGTTCCGGAAAAAAACCCGGTACGCCGCCTGGGCCTTGGAACCCACCTTGGGATAAACGCCCGCCCGCCGGGTGAGAACGGCCACGACTTTCCCATAGCCCTTCGACAGCGCTCTTCCAACCGGTATGGAATCCCCCACCCCGCCGTCGTAATAAAAGCGGCCGTCCAGCGCCACGGGACGATTGAGAAGCGGAATGGAACAGGAAGCCATGGCAGCCAAGCCCAAACGGCGCTCATCAGAGCGCTCTGTTAAGTATCGGGGCAAGCCGTCTTCGCGATCGGTCACCACAATCTCATGCTCCGACGCCGCATGGAAATAGGCCTGAAAATCAAACGGAAACCGCCCATAGGGGTATTCCAAGAACATTTTTCGCAAATCCATGAATTGGCCCGACTCCCGAAACTGCTGCAAACCGTAATACCGGGTTTCCGGGTCCGGCATCATACAAGCCCGGGTCCTGCCCATCTGCCCGGACAGATAACTCATTGCACAGCACGTCCCGGCAGAAACGCTGACTACATAAGGAAACTGTACGCCCTGGCCCATTAAAAAGTCCAAGACGCCGGCTGAAAAAATTCCCCGGAGGGCCCCTCCTTCCAGAACCAGAGCTGCACGCTCCATGGTTACACCTCCCGATACATCGCCGCCGCATCGTCCTTGCGCACGGTCTCCGCCACCTGCAATACCTCAACGGCCAGCGTGCGCCCGCCCAGGGCAATCTCCAACCGGTCGCCCACCTTCACATCATAGGAGGCCTTGACCACCCGGCCGTTGACGCTGACGCGTCCATTGTCACAAGCTTCGTTGGCCACGGTACGCCGCTTAATCAAGCGGGACACCTTTAAAAATTTATCCAGTCTCATATTCTTCTCCTTTTAACATGCTGCCCCAGGATGGAGCAAAGCATTCGCTCGATTCCCGCTCGGGCATTCTCTTTCCCCGGCAGGACGTCTGTTGTAGAGGAAAAGCCGGCGGCCGCATTGCGCCGTCGGCTTTTGACTACAGAGCTACGGTATCCTTCAGCGCCTTGCCGGCTTTAAATACAGGCAGCCGGGCGGCAGGAATCTCCATCGGCTCTCCGGTAGAGGGGTTGCGGCCCGTGCGGGCCTCACGGTCCTTGGTCTCAAATGTGCCGAAGCCCACCAACTGCACCCGGTCTCCGGTAGCCAAAGCGGCGGTAATGGTCTCCAGGGCGGCGTTCAGCGCCTTCTCCGTATCTTTTTTGGAAAGGCCGGACCGTTCCGCCATGGCGGAAATCAATTCAGTTTTATTCATCGTTCAATGCCTCTTTCCTGGGTAATCTGGGCGCAACATTGCGCCCTATGAATCTATCATATTTTGTCCCGGTTTACAAGAGAAAATTTACAAACCCGGAAAAATCACCGAATCCGCAACGCTTTTGCTATTTTTTCTCCTTTCGGCAGGAGCATGCAGTCGTCATACGTGACAATGTGCAGCGCTATGACCAAAATCACGTAGGCAGCCATTGCCAACGCAATAGGCAGAGCGCACTGAATCAAGCTGCTGTCCGTCACCGCAGCCGTCAGCCTCCAGCCGCCGTAAGCCACCGCGCCCATCACCAGAGAGGCGATCAACGGCTTCAGCAGGTGCTTGGACACACTGGGCGCCTTGCGAATCACCTTTCGCATGGTAAAGATATTCAGAACCGTAATACATAAATAGCAGCACAGGGTACCCACCGGGGCGCCTTGAATGTTGATGTTTGGATTTCCTACCAGGATGTAGTTGACGATCACTTTTACCACGCCGCCAATAAACATATTCATAACCGGCAAATACACAAAGCCATGGGCCTGCATAATGGTATTGGTCAGCATGACCACGCTGGTAAAGATGAGGGCTACTCCCAGGACCGCCAACAAATTACCGGCAACGGACAACGTCTCGCCGGTGTAGCCCCGGAGCAGCGCCATAATGGGCTGCGCCAAAGCCACCAAGCCCACCGCACACGGCATGGTGATCAGGCCCAGGATGCGCACAGCGGATTCCTCTGTCTTTCTGGCGCCTCTGGCGTTACGCAGCGTGAGCTGCGCCGCAATGGCCGGTAAAATGCTGATGGAGAGCGGGGATACAAAAGCATACGGCAAATTAAAAATGGTCTGAGCAAAGTTGTATACGCCCTTCAGGGAATCCGCCTCCGCCTGGGAAAATCCGGCCGCTCCAATGAGCCGCGACATCACCACCTTGGTATCCACCAGGGTAATAATCTGTAAACCGGCCGAACCGATGGTAATGGGAATGGCAATGGACAGCAGCTGCTTGGCCGTCCGGCTGAAGGAAGACACGCCGCCGCCCCCCGAGGAAAGCCCTCGCCGGGCATGACGGTAGGAATTGTACATGTACAACGTGGCAATCAGGCAGCCGGAGGTTACGCCTAAGATAGCGCCGCCGGCAGCCAGGGCCGTGTCGTTCTTCTGCTTCATGATGAACCAGGCCAGCCCCAGGCCCACTGCCAGCTTGCAAAGCGCCTCCAGGACCTGGCTGACGGAGGTGGGCCGCATGTCTCCCTGCCCCTGGAAGAATCCCCGGAACGCGGAAGTCAAGCACATGAGCAGAGCAGAGGGTCCCAACGCCGCAATGGCCGCCCAGGAATTGGGCGAATTCATCCAATTGGCCAGGGGGCGGCTGAAGCCGGTCATCAACACCGTCCCGCCCACGCCCAGAATCAGAAAAATACACAGTGCAGTCTGATAAATCCGCCGGATTTGTCCGTAGCGTTTCAGGCTTCCGGCCTCCGCAATCATCCGGCTCATCGCAACAGGCAAGCCGGCTGTGGAGATCATCAGCAGGACGGAATAGATGTCATAGGCCGTATTAAAGTAGCCAAAGCCGGCGTCGCCGATGATATTTCCCAGGGGAATCTTATACAGAGCGCCCAACACCTTGACAATGGCTGTGGCACCGGCCAACAGCGCCGCGCCATGGAGAAAGGACTGTTTTTTATTAGAAGCCAAAGAAAGACCTTCTTTCTAAGTGGAAATCATCCGGGTCATTGTGCCGTCAGGAAACGCGACAGCCACAGACCGGTTCTTTTTCACCGCATCTTTTGGAGCAAACCAAGCAGCGCGCTGTCGGACCGCTTAGCCCGCCGGAACGCGGTCGGAGCTTGTGACGGTCTGACTCTGCTCCGACGAAAAAACCCGGTCCAAAGCGTAGTCCCGCAACTCCCGTACAACGGAATCCAGATCCAAGGTGGTAAACTTACCGCCGGCATAGAGAATTTTACCCCGTACCATCGTCAGGGCAACGTCGGAACCCCGGGCCGCATACACCAAACTGCTCCACACATTATGGCAGGGCATCAGGTGCGGCGCTGTAAAATCCACCAATATGAGATCCGCGTCCATACCGACCTTGAGCATGCCGCACTCCCGCTCCCGCCCCTGGGCTTTGGCGCCGCATACCGTTGCCATCATCACCAGAGCCTGGGGCGGCAGCGCAGCCGGGTCCTGCGTCCTCATCTTTGCGGCTAAAGCCGCTGCCTTCATTTCTTCAAACAAATCCAAGTTGTTGTTGGAAGCGGCGGAGTCCGTGCCCAGAGCCACATTCATACCGGCCTGGACCATTTCCTCCACCGGCGCAATGCCGTCGATCAGTTTCAAATTGGACACCGGGCAGTGGACCGCGCTCACCCCCTGCCGCGCCAAAAGGCTCATATCCTCCCGGCTCAGATAAATACAGTGAATCGCAGCAGCCGGTACGTCAAACACCCGGTGGCAGTCCAGCAGCTGAGCCGTCGTGAGGCCGCATCGGTCCTGGCTCTCCGCCTCCTCCCCCGCCGTCTCCGACAGGTGCACCTGCATACGCAGGCCCTTTTCCCCGGCGTAATCGCTCAAAGGCTCCCAGAGCTTATAATGGCTGGTATACGGCGCGTGAATTCCGGCATCCACACAAATGCGGCCTGCATCGTAGCCATGCCATTGGTCCACCAGCTCCTGCAGCTTCCGGCACGACGGGTCTTTCTCAAAATCAAAATCTTCCGACTCGTCGGAAAATAATGTGAGCGCCGGCGCAATGTTCGCTTTCAGTCCCACCTCCGCCACTGCCTGCGCCGTCACCTCCGGAAAAGGATACAGATCCGACACAGAGGTGATTCCAAACCGAATGCATTCGGCCAGCGACAGCAGGACACCGGCCCGGGCCGCTCTCGGATCCATCCGGTCCTCCCGGGGCAAGACACAGTCGCTGAGCCACCGGCTGAGGCCGCAGTCTTCGGCATAACCCCGGAGCAAGCTCAGAGCCAGATGGGTATGGCAGTTGATGAGTCCCGGCATCAGAACCATTCCGGTGGCGTCCATAATTTTCTGAGGCGCCTGAGTCGGAGGATCTTTGCTGATGTATGAAATTTTCGTGCCCGTGACTCCCAGGTAAGCGTCAAAGTACACGTGCATGGCTTCATCCATGGTGACAATCGTCACGCCGGAAAACAGAAGATCCATAGTTCATTCCTTTCCTTGCCGCAGCAGCTGCAGCAGCCGCTGTTTTTCCGCAATCACATGGTCTAACCGTTCCAAATACTGCTGGGGGAACTTGGGGTTCGGAAACCGTTCCAGCCTGCCTCCAGGAAAATTCGCCTTGCTCATCGCCCCTGCCCCCAGAGCGATGATCGAATGAATCTCTTCCATCATATAAATGTTATACAGACATGCCCGGCCCGGTTTGCACCAACCGACATTTTCAAAGCTGCCGGACATATATTTCTGCCGGTAGAGATAATAAGGCCTGTAGCCCTGCCGACGCAGATAATCCTGAGAAAAGCGGATCATCTCCCCCACGGCCTCGGAGTCGGGCAGCCGCTCCGGATGTTGATAGAGATCTGCGCCCTTTTTCAGCGCCAGGGTATGGACGGTGATATTTTCCGGCGCAAGCGCCGCCACAGCCTCCAGGGAGGCCTGGAAACCGGCCGGCGTATCTCCCGGAAGTCCGGCGATCAAATCCATATTTATGACTTCCATCCCGGCTTGACGGGCCAGCTGAAAGCTCTCCGGAATCTGCGCCGCCTTGTGGCGGCGTCCACACAGGGCCAGAACCCGATCATCCATGGATTGAGGGTTGATGCTCACCCGCCGAACCCCATGGCGCGCCAAAACCTGAAGCTTCTCTCCGGTAATGGTATCCGGACGACCGGCCTCCACGGTATACTCCAGACAGCCGGTCAAAGAAATATGCCGGTCAATGGCCGACAACAGCCGTTCCAACTGCTCGGCCGACAGGGTAGTCGGCGTGCCGCCTCCTATGTAGAGTGTACGAGCCTGGAGGCCGGAACTTGCCAACATCCGGCCGACTGCTTGAATTTCCCGGAGCAGCGCCTGAAGATAGGTCTCCAACAGCGCCCCCGACCGGGAAACAGAAGCGCTGACAAAGCTGCAATACGCACAGCGGGTGGGACAAAAGGGGATCCCCACATATACCGAAACATCCCCAGGTCTTAAGAGTTTGACCGCCTGCACGGTGGCCTGAGACGCCTCCATGCACAGCTGCCTCCGCAACGGCGTGACATAGTAGACCTGCTTCAGCAACGCCTCTGCAGACCGGACCGAGCCGCCCTCGAGAAGGAATTTCGTCGTGATTTTCGTCGGACGCACCCCTGCCAGGGCCCCCCAGGCCGGCGGCTCCGGCAGCAGGGGGCAAGCCGCGCCGTAGTAGCTCCGCTGCAGCAGACGCCGCCGCAGCTGCACCGTCTCCTTTTCCAAATGCATCCGGCGAACGCACTGGGATACCTGACCATGATACCAGATAATCGTGGTGGCGGATAAATACGTCTCCCCACGGAAGAGAATCGACTCCGCCCCATCGCCCTGGAAAGGACCGTCCACCGGCTCCATCTGCTCTCCCGGAAACAAAGACAGCTGGAGCTGCTCTATGGCATACCGCTCCTCGTGCCCGGTCAGAAGCAGCTTCATAAACGGACTTCCCCTTTCAAATAGGGATTCCAACGCCGCTCCTCCGCCAAAGTCGTAGCACCGCCATGACCGGGGTACACCGGACCCGCAAAGGGAAGCTGACGCAGCCGGTCCAAAGACCCGCGCATTTGCGCCGGGCTGCCGCCGGGCAGGTCCATCCGCCCACAGGAGCGGGCAAACAGCGTATCTCCGGAGAACAGCGCGCCCTCCGTCAAGAAGCAGACGGAGCCCGGCGTATGTCCCGGGGTATGCAGGACCTCCAGGGAAACACCGGCCAAAACCACCGTGTCGCCGCCGTCAAAGAAATCCGTCGGCTCCAGAGGCCCGGCAGTCAGAGACTCCGGCAAGGTCAGATCCGCCCTGTGAAGCCAGACAGAACAGCCTGTCGCCTGCTGCAAATCCTTCACACCGCCCACATGATCAAAATGACCATGGGTCAGAGCAATGGCGACAAGATGCAAATTTTCCCGCCCGAGCCGCTGGGCAATTTGCCGGCCGTCGGCTCCGGGATCTATGAGGAGGCAGTCGTGCGCCCCCTCCCGGCGGACCAAATAGCAATTGGTGCTCAAGGATCCCAGCGGTAACGTTTCTACCAATATCATGATGATCTCCTCGCTTCCATCAGCTGGTCTGTGTCCAGAAGAAGGGTCACAGGCCCGTCATTGACTGAGGCCACCTCCATGTGGGCCCCAAATTTCCCGTGCTGCGGCGGAAATCCCGCTTCCCGGCACAATTGGAGAAAGCGCTCATACATCGCCTCTCCCAATTCCGGCGGCGCCGCCTCTGTAAAGCTGGGGCGTCTGCCCTTCCGGCAATTGCCGTACAGGGTAAACTGACTCACCACCAGAACCTGCCCGGCAACCTGCTCCAGCCCCAGGTTCATTCGGCCTTCCCCATCTTCAAACACCCGCAAGCCCAACGCTTTCTCCGCCAGACGCCGGCACTGCGCTTCCCCGTCTCCAGGCCCGACGCCCAGCAAAATGAGAAAGCCCTTGCCGATCTCTCCAACCGTGACCCCGTCTATTTTGACAGAAGCAGAGGCCACCCGCGTCACCACTGCGCGCATCACACCACATCCTTCCCGGGCGGCCATGGCCGCCGTCTGTATTTGTACCGATGCACACCGGCGAAGGCGCTCAGTTCTGGCCCCGGCGGGCATCCAAAACATCCCGAATGTTCAAAAGCTTCGTCTGGACGGCATTGAGCTCGGCCACATCCTTGACCTCAAAGGACACGGTAAACATGCTGTGCCCGCCGGGCAAATCGCGGCCGGTGAGCTCTTTCACCCGGACCTTGGCAGAGGTCATGGCCGTGGCCACATCCAAAAGCAAGCCGTCCCGGGTTGTGCAATCCAGCTCCAGGGTCGTCGTAAAGGGTTGGTTGTCTTCCTGAGCCCAGCGGACCCGAACCCACCGGGCTGCCTGACGGGGATCGGTTCGGCTTTGGGCATTGGGGCAATCCGCCCGATGGATGGATACGCCGAAGCCCTTGGTAATAAAGCCCACAATGGGGTCCCCAGGCACCGGGGTGCAGCACTTGGCAAATTTAATCATGCAAGAGTCAATATCCTCTACAATCACTCCGTTGACGCTGTGCCGGTTTTGATTGGGCACATCCGGGTTGGTCCGCAGAGGATTCACATTCCCGTCGCGTCCCGCCGTGGGATTCTGGATGCCTTTGGCATATCGCAGCAGATCGTCCCGAATCCGGCCCACAGCCTTGACTGCAGTCAGACCGCCGTAGCCGATGGCGGCATACAAATCATCCAGGCTTTCAAAGCTCAGCTTTTTCAGAAGCTGCGCTAAAAGCTCATCGTCCTGCAGAAGAGCGGGGTTCAGGTTCATCCGCCGCATTTCCCCTTCAAAGCTGGCTCTGCCGTGCACAATATTTTCCTCGCGCTTTTCCCGCTTGAACCACTGCTTGATCTTGGACCGGGCTTGATTGCTCTTACAGATTTTCAGCCAGTCCCGGCTGGGCCCCTTCGCCGTTTTGGAGGTGAGGATTTCTACAATGTCTCCGTTGTGCAGCACAGCATCAAAGCCGGCAATCCGGTTGTTGATTTTGGCGCCCACCATGGAGTTTCCCACGCCGGAGTGAATGGCATACGCAAAGTCGATCGGCGTGGAGCCGGCAGGCAAATTAATCACGTTGCCCCGGGGCGTGAAAACGAAGACCTCATCGTTAAACATGTCGATCTTCAGAGAATGGACGTAATCCTCCGCATCGGTATCTTGCTGGCTTTCCAGCAGGCGGCGGACCCATTCAAAGCTCTTCTCATCCCCGCTGCCGGCGCCTTTCTGCTTATATTTCCAGTGGGCCGCAACGCCGTATTCGGCCGTCTGGTGCATTTCCCAGGTGCGGATCTGAACCTCAAAGGGAATTCCCTGAGAACCGATCACCGTCGTGTGCAAGCTCTGATACATATTAGGTTTTGGGGTGGAGATGTAGTCCTTAAACCGGCCCGGTACCAGATTGAACAAATCATGAATGTGACCCAATACGTTATAGCAGTCGGGGATGGTGTCTACAATCACCCGAAATGCATACAGGTCGTACAGCTCATCCATGGTCTTATGCTGGTCCTTCATCTTCCTGTAGATGGAGTACACGTGTTTAATTCGTCCATAAATGCTTCCATGTATTCCCACAGAGGACAGGCGGGTTGTGATCTGGGACTGGATGCTCTTCATGAATGCCGTGGCCTCTTCCTCATGGAGTTTTAAATAATCCATGATCTCATTATAGCCATCCGGGTCCAAGTACTTGAGGCTCGTATCCTCCAGCTCCCATTTGATTTTCTGCATGCCCAAGCGGTGCGCCAGAGGTGCGTAAATGTCCATGGTCTCCATGGATTTGGAAATCTGTTTGGCCGGCGTTTGAAACTGCATCGTCCGGGTATTGTGCAGCCGGTCTGCAATTTTAATCAGAATCACCCGGATGTCCTTGCTCATAGCCATGAACATCTTGCGCAGGTTTTCCATCTGCTGTTCTTCCAGCGTGGAGTATTCCACTCTGGTCAGCTTGGTAACCCCTTCCACCAGCTCCGCCACAACCAGTCCAAACAGCTTTGCAATTTCGTCATGGGTCGTAGACGTATCCTCGATACAATCGTGGAGCAGAGCGCCTAAAATGGCGTCGGTATCCAATCCCATCTCCGCCACAATTTCCGCCACGGCCAGAGGATGGATGATATAAGGGGAGCCGTCTTTCCGCTTTTGCCCCTCATGCTGCTCCTGCGCATAACGGACCGCCCGGTCGATCAGCTCCATATCCGCCCCCGGCATACATCTTAAAATTGTACGCCGCATGGACTCATAGTGCTCGGCAAAAGTTTCCATAAAATCAGCGCTCCTTCAGCTGCTGCAGGTACTGCATCGTGCCGCTCTGCGTCAGATCGGCTTTCTGGGCTCCTGCAGTCAAGGTGATGGTAAGGAATTTATGTTGCTTCTCCAACGTGAGAAGCCCTCCCTCCCGGAAAATATCCAGACAGGTCAGCAGCTGGGACAAGCCCAGCGGCCGTCCGGTACGGCGGACAATCTTCCGGCAAAGGCACACCGGCTCCGCTTGAAGAACAGGGCCGTGTGCCGCCAGATATCGCCAGATATCCCCCAAAACCGGACGGCCCGGAAGCAGTTCAGCCGCTTCAGCCGCTGTGAGAGTTCGGTCTATCAAATGACGATACGGGGACGGATCATCCGGGCAGGGGCATGGGCAGCTGGGCCGTACATCCAGCACGCTGATTTGAACGGACCGGACGCCTCGGAATTCATTGATCTGCAACGTACATGCCAAATCCACCAGCTCTCCTTCCGAGATAGCCAAACTCTGCGCCGTAGCAGAAAAGCAGATGGCGTTCAGGCTGCTGTGCCCGCGGCGCAGGCGCAGGCGCAAATGGCGACCGCCTCCCACGGGCGTCATGCGCTCAATCTGCAGCTGCTCCAGCATGAACACCGGACGGGGGCATCCGGCGCCGCAGGGCTCCAAGGCGGAAAGCGCCTCCACGTTAGACGTCGTCAACAGCTCCGGCGGCACTGCGCAATCTACGGTCAGAGCCGTACGCAGGCCGGTGTGCCGGTAAAAATCCTGGGCCAGACGGCAAATTGCCTGCCGGAAAGAGGAAATATTTTCCCGGGAAATGGTAAAGCCGGCGGCAAGCTCATGGCCCCCATAGTTCTCCAGCAAATCCGACAGTTGGGTCAACGAAGCGAAGAGATTAAAGCCTCCATAGGAGCGGGAGCTGGCTTTTCCCTTATCGCCGTCGAGACAAATGAGAAAGGTGGGACAGCAAAACTCCTCCGCCATGCGGGAAGCCACAATGCCGACGACGCCCTGGTGCCATTCGGGGCTGGCCAAGACAATGGCCTCCGGCGCACTCTGTCCATCCAGCATGGCCTCCGCCTGGCGGTAAATCTCCAGCTCCACATCCTGCCGCTGCTTGTTCAGGCAACACAGGCGGCCGGCAACCTCCTCTCCCCGTTGGGGATCCTCCGTGAGAAATAAATCCAAGGCCAGCTCCGTTTCTCCCATTCGGCCGGCTGCATTCACCCGGGGCGCCAGCACAAATCCAATGGAACCGGCATTCAGGCTTTCGGAATCACAGCCGGCCTGAGCCATCAGGCTTTTTAAGCCCGGCCGCTTCGTCTGCCGCAAAGACGCCAGGCCTCGGGCGACAAACGTGCGGTTTTCTCCTTGCAGCGGCATGACATCCGCCACCGTCCCCAGGCATACCAAATCGGCATACTCCTGGAGAATTTCCTCCTGGCTCCCAGCCAAGGCCGCCGCCAGCTTAAACGCCACCCCAACGCCGGAGAGATTCTGATGGGGATAGCCGTCGTTCTTCCGGTGGGGGTCCACCACAGCCACCGCCTCCGGCAGCCGGTCCTTGCACTCATGATGGTCGGTGATGATGAGATCGATTCCCAGCTCCCGACACAGCTCCGCTTCCGCTACTGCAGTAATGCCGCAGTCTACGGTAATAATCAGCGTAACCTCCTGCTCCGCCAAAAGACGGACGGCCATGGCGTTTAAACCGTAGCCCTCTTCCAGACGTCCGGGAATGTACGTCAGGCAATCAGCCCCCCGCTTCCGCAAAAAGTCCGTCAGCAGGCAGGTCGCCGTAACGCCGTCCACATCATAGTCCCCAAAAACCGCCATTCGTTCCTTGTTCTCCAGAGCAAGCGCAATCCGCTGCCGGGCTGCAGCCATATCCGTCATGAGAAACGGATCCGGCAGGCGGCAATTGCAATCCAGATACGCCTCCGCTTTTTCCGGAGCGTCTATCCCCCGCCCCGCCAAAACCATCGCAGTGAGCGGAGAATAGCCCGCTCCAATCAGTCTGTTTACCACCCCGGCCTCCGGCCGGGCGATGTTCCACGTTCCGTACTTCACGGCAATCCACATCCATTTTTTTCATTTCTACTCATTATAACAAATCTTTTCTCTGAGCACAACAGAAATTTATTCGCTCCCCGGAATCGCGGGGAAATTCCGCCGGGGAGCAAGTAACCGGCCACTCCCCTTCCCCGCATCAACGCCTGTTTGATCTGAACCGGCGATATCCCTCTTGGAGAATACGAGCCGCACAAAGTCGCGCGCCTGAGCCTCGACCCCATTTTTTACGAACGCACAAAAAAATAAAATTGGGGCTTGATTTTTTCGAAATTCCTGGTATAATGAAGAACGTTCGGTGCGGAGGCTTAGCTCAGCTGGTTAGAGCGCTTGCTTCACACGCAAGAGGTCACTGGTTCGAGTCCAGTAGTCTCCACCAAAACGAATAAATCCGAACCTTGTGCCGGTTGGCGATGGGTTCGGATTTATTGTTTTTCTTGTAAAATGAATCGCCGTCCAAAAGAAGCTGCAAGCACTATAAGCTTGCGGCTTTTTTTGGCTTGTCTAATCGGGAGAAATCCTGTAAAATAACGGTAGGATTATGAGGAATGGGGAATAAAAATGGAGAAGATTGAAACCAACAGCTTTGAAAAGAAAATTTGGGACGCTGCCTGTGTTCTGCGTGGAAATATGGACGCCTCGGAATACAAAAGCGTTGTTTTAGGGCTGATTTTCCTTAAATACATTTCTGACCGTTTCGATGAAAAATACCAGGCTCTTGTCGCGGAAGGCGACGGCTTCGAGGAAGATGTTGACGAATACACCTCCGAGGGCATCTTTTTTGTTCCGGCCAACGCCCGCTGGAGCGTCATTTCCGTTGCGGCCCATACGCCGGAGATCGGCACGGTTATTGATGACGCCATGCGCAGCATCGAAAAGGAAAACAAGCGGCTCAAGGATATCCTTCCGAAAAACTTCGCACGGCCGGAGCTGGACAAGCGCCGGTTGGGCGAAGTAGTGGATCTGTTCACCAATATCCAGATGATCGAGCACGGCAGCGAGCGGGATATCCTGGGCAACACCTATCAATACTGCCTGCGAAAATTCGCTGAAAACGAGGGCAAGCTGGCCGGTGAATTTTTTACGCCCGAATGCGTGGTCAAAACATTGGTGGAGGTGCTCCAACCTTTCAACGGGCGGGTGTATGACCCCTGTTGCGGCAGCGGCGGCATGTTCGTGCAGTCGGCCAAGTTCGTGGAGAACCACGCCGGAAATATCAATGACATCTCTGTCTATGGGCAGGATTCCAACCCCACCACCTGGAAAATGGCGCAGATGAACCTGGCCATCCGCGGCATTGACGCCGACTTGGGCAAATACAACGCCGACACCTTTTTTAACGACTACCACCCCACCCTGCGGGCGGATTATATCATGGCAAACCCGCCCTTCAACCTCTCCAACTGGGGCGCGGATAAGCTCACCGACGATGTGCGCTGGCAGTACGGCATGCCGCCTGCGGGCAACGCCAACTTTGCGTGGCTTCAGCACATGATTTACCACCTGGCGCCAAACGGCCGCATGGGCATGGTGCTGGCCAACGGCTCCCTCTCCTCTCAGTCCGGCGGCGAGGGGGACATCCGGAAAAATATCATCGAAGCGGATCTGGTGGACTGTATTATCGCCATGCCGTCGCAGTTGTTCTATACCACCCAGATTCCCGTTTCCCTGTGGTTCCTTTCCAGGAACAAAAAGCAAAAGGGCAAAACCCTGTTCATCGACGCGCGGAAGATGGGCACGATGGTTACCCGTAAGCTGCGGGAACTGAGCGACGAAGACATCAGAAAAATCGCCAACACCTACAACGCCTTTGCAGCGGGGACGCTGGAGGATGTAAAAGGCTTCTGTGCTGTGGCGACGACAGCGGAAATCAAAGGGCAGGATTACATCCTCACCCCCGGTCGCTACGTGGGCATAGAGGAGCAGGAGGACGACGGCGAACCCTTTGAGGAAAAGATGGCCCGCCTCACCGGGGAGCTGTCGGAGCTGTTCCAAAAATCCCACCAGCTAGAAGAGCAAATCAGAGACAGATTGGGAGCGATTGGGTATGAAGTGTGAAACCTTCCGGTTTGATGAAGTCACCATTAACTTTGATCGAAAGAGAATTCCTTTATCTGCAAAACAGCGTTCAGAACGGCAAGGAAATTACCGATACTACGGAGCTCAAGGTGTCATTGATTATGTAAATGATTATATCTTTGATGGCACATATTTACTGATTGCAGAAGATGGAGAAAACCTAAAATCCAAGAAGCAAAATATAGCTCAAGTAGCAAAAGGAAAGTTTTGGGTTAATAATCATGCGCATATCGTGCAGACAAATGAACTCTGTGATTTTCAGTACCTTCACTATCTCATCAACAGTATGGATTTATCGGGATATATCACGGGATCAGCTCAGCCCAAGCTCAGTCAGGCTAATCTGAACGCAGTTACATTGCAACTACCCTTTATTGACGAACAAAAAAAGATAGTAGCCATTCTGGGCTCCTTGGACGACAAAATCGAGCTGAACAACAAGATAAACGAGAATTTACAGCAGCAAGCCGCTGCGATCTTTAGATCATGGTTTGTTGATTGTGTTCCATTCGGGGGCACTGCACCGGACGAATGGGAGAATGTCACTTTAGAAGGCATTACGGCGCTGGTGAGTCGCGGTATAACTCCAAAATACGCTGATGATACCGACCAAATTGTAATCAATCAGAAGTGCATTCGCAATCACATGATTGATCTTTCTTTTGCACGAAGCCATAGGCCGAAAGTCATCAATGATAAGTGGCTTCGATTTGGGGACTTGCTAATCAACTCAACTGGCGATGGCACTTTAGGGAGAGCAGCGCAGGTCTGGTTTCAGCCGCATAATCTTACTGTTGATTCTCATGTTACGATTGTCCGACCAGCCGCAGAAAATATGACCTTCTATATTGGGTTGTGGGGAACCCAGCATGAAAGAGAAATCGAGTCGCTTCATACAGGCAGCACTGGTCAGACAGAGTTGCCTAGAGATCGCGTAAAGGCACTCGAACTTCTTTTGCCTGACAAGGAGACTTTGAATCGCTTTAATGCTCTCATTGCTCCAATGGCGGCTACTATTGTCTCGAATCAGGAAGAAAACAACAGGCTTGTATCTATTCGGGATGCGCTCCTTCCCAGGTTAATGTCCGGCGAGATAGATGTTTCCGCCATTCAGATCTAAGCCGCTAAATTATCGTTTGACATACAATTAGAAAGGGTGAGAAAATTGACAAAAGACCAAGTTAGGCAACTGTTAGAATCCAACGGGTATTCTATTAATAAGGAAGAGCGTACCGGGAATGATTTGGGAACAGTATATAGACTTTCTAACGGCTGTATTGTAAATTGTTGGGATAGCGGAAAGGTGAACTGTCAAGGCAAGAATAAAGCTGAAGTTGAACAACTTCTGTCCAGGAAACAAGGCGATATTTCAAATGAATCTAATAAAAAAGTTTTTGTTGTCTACGGACACGATCACAACGCTCGTACACAATTAGAAGCCATGATTAGAAGATGGGATTTGGAGCCTGTAATAATAGATCAGCTTGTTTCTTCTGGCCAAACAATAATCGAAAAACTAGAAGAACATACGGGCGGAGTAAACTTTGGTATTGTTCTTGCAACGCCAGACGACATCGGCTATGTTAAAGGGCGTGAAGAAGAAAAGAAATTTCGTGCGCGTCAAAATGTGGTTTTAGAATTAGGAATGCTTTTGGCCCGTATTGGTCGCTCAAAAGTTGCTATTTTATTATCTCAGGCGGAAGAGATGGAACGGCCATCTGATATCGAGGGGTTAATATATATTCCTTTTAAAGAAAATGTAGAAGAAGCTAAAGTCTCTTTAGCAAAAGAAATGAGAAACAATGGATACACAATTGATATTGCTAACCTATAGAGTTTGAAAGTAGAAGGAGGTATCCCCATGCCCTTCACCGAAGCCACCTATGAACAGGCGATCATCGAACTGTTCGAGCAAATGGGCTATACCCATCTCTACGCGCCGGAGCTGGAGCGGGACTATGAAAGCCCCCTGCTGGATGCGGTACTGCTTGATAGCCTTGCCCGTATCAACAAAAAGCTGCCGCCGGAGGCGATTCAGGAGGCCATAGGCAAGCTGAAAAGCTTTGAGGGCGGCAGTCTCATAGAGAAAAACCGGGTATTCATGGACTACCTCCAGAACGGCATCGAGATCAAATACTTTGCCAAGGGGGAGGAACGTGCCGCCATCGTTTACCTGCTGGACTACCAAAGGCAGGAGAACAACACGTTTCAGGTTGTCAATCAGTTTACCTACATAGAAAACGGCAACAACCGCCGCCCGGATATACTCCTGTTTATCAACGGCCTGCCGCTGGTGCTTATGGAGCTGAAAAGCCCCTCCAAGGACGAGGTGGGGGCGGAAAATGCCTACAACCAGATCCGTAACTACATGCAGGACATCCCCTCCCTGTTCATCTACAATGCTATCTGCGTCATCAGCGACCTGTCCGCCAACAAAGCGGGAACCATTACCTCCGGTCTTGACCGCTTCATGGAGTGGAAGACCAGGGACGACCGCTATGAAAACACCGCCTATGCGCAGTTCGACACCTTTTATGAGGGAATGTTCCAAAAGGAACGCCTGCTGGATCTCCTCAAGAACTTCATCCTCTTCTCCGGCGACAGCCAGAAGCCGGTGAAGATTCTGGCGGGGTATCACCAGTATTTTGCGGTGCGTAAAGCGATCGAGAAAGCAAAAATCGCCACGGCCACCGACGGCAAGGGCGGCGTGTTTTGGCACACCCAGGGCAGCGGCAAGTCGCTGTCCATGGTGTTCTATGCCCATTTATTGCAGGAGGCGCTGGACAGCCCTACCATCGTGGTGATGACCGACCGCATCGATTTGGACGATCAGCTTTACGCCCAGTTTGCCAAGTGCGCTTCTTTTCTCCGCCAGACGCCGGTACAGGCGCAAAGCAAGGAGCATTTAAAGGAGCTGCTGGAGGGGCGCACTGCGAACGGCATTATTTTTACCACTATGTTTAAATTTGAACGGGGAGAAAAACCGCTGTCGGAGCGACGGAATCTTGTCGTGATGGCGGATGAAGCCCATCGCGGACAATACGGTTTTGATGAGAAGGTCATCCTCTCCGAAAACGCGGAAGGCGAAAAGGAGGCTCGTGTGGTGGTGGGTAACGCCCGGGTAATCCGGGACGCCCTGCCGAACGCCACCTTTGTGGGCTTCACCGGAACGCCGGTTTCCATCAAAGATCGCAATACCCGTTCGGTGTTCGGCGACTATATCGACGTATACGACATGACGCAGGCCGTGGAGGACGGGGCTACCCGTCCGGTGTATTACGAAAGCCGGGTTATCCACCTGAAGCTCGACCAGAACACGCTGGCACTGATCGATTCCACCTATGAGCTTTTCGAGCAGCAGGCCGATTCCGCCGCCATCGAAAAGAGCAAGAAAATGTTGGGGCAGATGGAAAGTGTGTTGGGCGCGGATTCTACCATACAGTCCCTCTGCGAGGATATCGTCTCCCATTATGAAGTCCACCGAGCCAATCTGCTCACCGGCAAGGCGATGATCGTGGCCTACTCCCGCCCTATCGCCATGAAGATTTACCGCAAGATCCTGGAGCTGCGTCCTAGCTGGACGGAGAAGGTGGCGGTGGTCATGACTGGCGGCAACAACGATCCAGAGGATTGGAAAGCCATCATCGGCACCAAGGCCCACAAGGAAGAACTGGCCCGCAGGTTTAAGGACAACGACGACCCGTTGAAAATCGCCATTGTGGTGGATATGTGGCTCACCGGTTTTGATGTTCCCTCCCTGGCTACCATGTACATTTACAAGCCCATGCATGGGTACAATCTGATGCAGGCCATCGCCCGGGTCAACCGCGTTTTCCAGGATAAAGAGGGCGGTCTGATTGTCGATTATGTGGGGATCGCCTCGGCGCTGAAAGCGGCAATGAAAGAATATACCGACCGCGACCGCGCCAAATACGGCAATATGGATGTTTCCAAGGTGGCTTACCCGAAATTTAAGGAAAAACTGCAGGTCTGCAAGGATCTGATGCACGGGTTTGATTTCAGCGGATTTATGCGTGGCGGCCCGTTGGATATGGCAAAGGCGATTTCCGGAGGTGTCAACTTTGTGCTGGACGCTTCCGTCCGCGATCGGAAGGATTTGTTCCTGAAGGAAGCGTTGCTGCTCAGGCAGGCCCATTCCCTGTGCTCCAGCCTGACCACGCAGCAGGAGCGGCACGAGGCCGCCTATTTTGAGGCGGTGCGTTCTACCGTGATGAAGCTGACCATCGGCGGAAAAGGCGGCAAACCACTATCGCTGAACGAAATCAACGCGCAGATAAACGAATTGCTAAAGGCCAGCGTGCAGAGTGAGGGCGTTATTAACCTGTTTGACAGCAAAACAGTTGGCGAAAAATTCAATCTGTTCGACCCGGACGTGCTGGAAGAGATCGCGAAGATGAAAGAGAAAAACATCGCGGTGGAAATCCTGCGCAAGCTGATGGCGGAACAGGTGGCGGTTTTCCGCCGCACCAACGTGGTGCAGTCGCAGAAGTTTTCGGAGAAAATTACGCAGCTGATGAACGCCTATTATAACGGACTCATCACCAACGAGGAGGTTATTAAGGAGCTTCTGGAAGCGGCAGCGCAGATTGCCGAGCTACATAAGCAGGGAGAGGCGTTAGGATTGACGCCGGAGGAAATGGCTTTCTATGATGCACTAACCAAGCCGGAAGCAGTCAAGGATTTTTACCAAAACGGCGATCTTATCTCCATGACAAGGGAACTGACGGAAATGCTGCGTAAAAACAGAACCATTGACTGGCAGAAAAAGGAGACCGCCCGCGCCGGGATGCGGAAGATGGTGAAACGCCTGTTGAAAAAGTATAAATACCCGCCGGAAGGCGTGGAGGATGCCATCAACACAGTGCTCAGCCAGTGTGAGATGTGGACGGATAACCTATAATTTGCTGAATGTTTCTACTGGACGTCCATATGGGCGACCAAATTCAACGATATAAGAGCGGATGAAAGCGGTGATTTATGCCAGGTACAGCAGCGACAATCAGCGTGAGGAAAGCATCGAGGGGCAGCTTCGAGAATGCGAAGAATACGCAGAGAAAAACGGGATCACGATTCTGCGCAGCTACATTGACAGGGCGCTTTCCGCCAAGACAGATAACCGCCCGGAATTTCAGAGCATGGTGCAGGACAGCGCAAAAGGGCTGTTTGATACCGTGCTGGTCTGGAAGCTGGATCGGCTTGCCCGCAACCGCTACGACAGCGCCCACTACAAGGCGGTACTCAGGCGAAACGGCGTCAAGGTGGTATCCGCCACGGAAAATATCTCCTATGGGCCGGAGGGTATTATTCTGGAATCCATGCTGGAAGGAATGGCGGAATATTATTCGGCGGAACTGGCACAGAAAATCAACCGGGGTCTTACAGAAAACGCGCTGAAAGGTAGAAACAACGGCGGCGAGATTCCCCTCGGTTATCAGCTGACCGAGGACCAGCATCTCAGAATTAACCCATTGACCGCCCCGGTTGTGCGGGAGATTTACCAGAGGTATGCAGAGGGCGAAACAGTTCGCAGCATTATCACTTCTCTGAATGAACGGCATACCCTGACGCAAAAACAGAAGCCGTTCCGTCCCAATAGCCTGATATAGTCCCCTTAGAGTAGACACTCGAAATAACGTAAATGCTCAATAACCACCCACCTAGCAGCTCGCTTTTATGAGATAATATCCCCAAACTTAAAAAACTCACCGTGTGTTTTTTAAGTAATCTCCATAGGACGGTGAGAACATAGCAGACGTGCCGGCCGTGCGGCCTGTCATGAAATCAATACCGGTGAATTTACGCATGGCATAGCTGTCGTAAATGGCATCCAGAGGTTCTCTAGTTGTTGCACATGCCTGGCGCACCGAATCAACCAGCCGGCCTCAAACGGGGCCGGCTGGTTCATTCTTTGGGGATATTCAGAGTTCACTGCCGTTGCAAGCCGGCTTTTCCTATGCAACCTCTTCCTGAAAGCGCATCAGGATCACCGCAACCTGGGCACGGGTGGAGTTGCCCCTCGGATCCAGGAGCAGCTTGCCATTTTCCTGGATACCACAGATCAAGCCTGTGCCAACCGCCCACTGCATGGCGTCTTTGGCCCAGGAACTCACAGAAGCGCCGTCGGGGAAGTCCGTCAGCTCTGATGTGGTCGCAGTATCCGCCTTTTGAAGCTTGGCATAGCGGTAGAGCAGCACTGCCATTTGCTCCCGGGTCAAGGTCCCGGAAGGGTTAAAGTGTTCTCCCGACACACCAAACGCAATTTGGTTAGCAGCCGCCCAGCAAACCGCATCGGCGTACCAGGACCCCAGCTTCACATCCCGAAACGGGCATTCCAGACCCGAAACATCCGGTTCCCCCGCCAGGCGATAGAGCACTGTAATCATCATCGCCCGGCTCATGTCGTTTCCGGGGCAGAAATGGGTGGCGCTCACGCCTATCATCCAATTTCGCTCCAGCACGTAGTCCACCCCGGTGTGATACCAGGCCGTCTGGGACAGGTCCTGGAAGGCCGCAGACGGGCAGGGCTTGTCGTGCACAATCTGGCCGTTTACGGAAAAGGCCGGGCAACTAATTTCCGTGCCGTCGCGCTGCAGCTCCTGGGGGCTCACCTGGAAGGTGTAGCTGCCGGGCTTCCCCATGAGGGTCAGGGTCAGAGCCGTGGTCTCAGCGGGGATGTCCCTGGCACTGATCCAGGCCAGGGAAAGCTCGCCCGGCTTTGCCGGGTCAATGTCCCACAGGACCTCATCGCCGAAACCGGTTTTGGTCTCCAGAAGCTCCAGCTCCGCCGGATAGGATACCGCAATTTTGCCGTTGGTGTTAGCCGTATGCAAAATCAGGGTCAGCTCCATGCCGGTCTCCAGGGCCTGCGCACTGCCGGTCACAGCCTCTGGCGAAGCCGCCAGAACGCCGGTGGAGAGCAGCAGGCACAGGGCCAGCAGTATACTGAAAAAGCGCATTTTCATCGATTCATCATCCTTTCCCGCCCGGGGCACAGGCCCCGGGCGCGTTGCGTCTTACGGCTGAGCTTCTTGTGTCATAGGGGGCCGGTACACCTGGAGATCCGACGCCTCCAGGGTCAGGAAAGGCTCCCCTTCCAGAGATTCGGGGAGCTCTGCGCCATGGAGGCCAGCCTCGGCCAGGTAGTCTACAAAGATACCGGTGAGAGGCGCCTTGCCGTCCCCAAATGAACCCAGGACTAATGTCTGTGTCTTTACATTCATATCTCCAGTAATTGCATACAGGGTGGTTTCCTGCCGGGTTTGGTTTTGCACGCTGTAGTAATACACCGCATTTCCAGTATCCGGGGAATGGGAGTAAATTAGGGAGTTTCCTTGCTCAGAGAAGGCTTCAACCTCCAGATCTATACCACTCATCACCATAAGTTGAAAAGTTGGCGAAAGAGTTAGACTATAGCCCAAACCACTGGCAGTAATAACCGTAAACCAAGAAAAGTCGTTATCGTATAACTCATCTGATACTCCAGTTAAGTAATCATCGCCTACCCAATCGCTCAAATCAAAGTACAATGCCGTTCCGGCAGGATACGTGTTTTCACCCAAGGTTAGAGCTGTCAGCGGAACGAAGCCAAAGTACGTTTGATATACAAAGAATATCATATCATGGCCGGAGGCATAGGTAATATCCGCAAATGGCATTCCAACATTGATGCGTTCCTGCACCTCCAACGTATCCGGATCCAAACAAAACAGCGCTTCTGTCCTGTCGTCATCCGTATATCCGCTGGCATAGACCACACCTTTACCGGAATCCGCACCTGTAATGTGAAGACCCGGCGTCTCACGCAGGACGGTAAATTCTTCCGGTGCAGCCGCATGAAACTGAATCCACCCCGGCGCCCCATTTCCTACATCAGCCAAATAACCACGCATCTCTTTGCCGTCAAAGGACCTCACGGTAAATTCACAGGAGGCAGAACACTCGGGGTTTGCCACTGAAGTAACTGTAATTGTGGTCTTTCCCGCTTCTTTCGCCGTAACAACACCGTTCTCATCCACAGACGCCACTTTCTCATTGCCGGAAGACCAGATCAATCTTTGATCCTCCGCCGTAACCGGGAAGACCGCTGCCTGCAGCTGCTGTGTCTGGCCCTCATATTGCCAGCCGGTCTCCTCCAGGGTGATCCGTTCCACCTGTTTCTTCGCAATTCCCCGGTCATAAGGAACGTAGAGGCCGCAGGTTTCTACACCGCCGATTGGTCCGAGCACCGTCCCCTTACCGGTTTCTAAATCCAGTTGAATAAGATTATGCTCATAGAAATTCTGGGATTCTGTGGCAGTGTAGACGAAACAATTCGCCCAGTATAGATTCCCCGTATTATGGTCAAATGTCATAGACTGAGTCACGGAGTCGCTAGGAAGACCTGTATTATCCCCAATTCTTTCACAAATAACATGACCGTCCTTGAATCCCAATTTATAAAGCTTTGCAAGCTGTTGACCACGTTCTACGCCGTAAAGCGTTCCATCAAGATCGCAAGCCAGTGTTGCCAATCCTCGATCTGTACTTGATGAAATATATGAATCTCCAACCTGTGTAAATTCCGCCGTATCCAAATCTACTGTGTATAAAAACACGTAGCGATTGTGGAGGAGCACCTGGGTACTTCCTATAGCATACATGGTATCCGTAGAGTAATCGTACGCCATATCTAACACCGTTGTGGTAGGACTGGATAATTCAAAATAGGTTGACGATTCTGAAAGCTTGATATCGCCAATCTTTGTCGGAACGAACTCACCGGGCCGCATCACTTGCAGTTCATTTCCCGTCGTTGTGTAGACACATCCATCCACATACTCTGCAGCGGTATAGGACCGCTCTGCTGCTGTCATCAACGTCGGCTGCTCTGCAGATTCCTCCGTAAAGCTCACCCAACCGGACGTGCCTTGTCCTTCCATATAAATGTTATACCCATAGAATGTACTTGGCTCAAAGTCCGGATTGAGGCTTGACAGGTCTACTTTGTAAATCGCTGTATTCATGGCGTAGTCCGACACAGCAAGATAGCAGAACCTGGTCCGAACATCCTCCAAATCCCAGGTCAACGTACAATGAGTTCCCGCCTTGTTATCATCCACCGGCAACCGCTGAAGGACCGATACCCCAGCACTGTCCAGCAGCACCGCATCTGCCAGGTATTGATCATCCGAAACGGTCACCGTCAGGGTTCTGGCCGTAGAATCCAGAACAGCGCAGTCCAGATCTGCCTTCGGCGCGGCACAATCCACCGTAATGGGGATGCGCCAGGTTTGTCCTTCCTCCCCACTGCCAGGCCGGGCCGTAATGGCGGCTACAGCCTTTGTGCCGTCCGGCAAGGTCGAACCGTGATCGTCTGTGCCGGCCCAGCCCAGGGGAATGGACCGGATTGTGTTTTGCCAAGCTCCAGCGCCGGTATGGTAGTAGGCCCGGTTCAGATTCTTTTGGGTCTCTTCATAATAGACCTGCTTTCCGTCTTCGCTTTCAATGCGTACAGAAAGCTCCGCCGCGTTGCGCAGCAGGGAGATTTGAACGCCTGCCAGGCAGTCCGCCATTCCATCCCCATTGGGAGAGATGGCATTCCGGTCTTCCAGATAATCGCTTGCCTCTGCAAGGAAGGGATTCATGCCCAAGGCAAAGGATTGGCCGTCCACCCGAACCGTCGCAGCGTTATAGCCGCCGGAATAGCTGTTTTCCAAGGTGGCCTCGTCATAATACCATGCGTCCTCCAGCATGGCAGGTTCGGACCAGCCGCCGTAATAGGCCAAGAAGGGCAGGGACAGATCCGCATTCTCCAGAATTACCCCCTCATTGGTGGTCCGCTCCACCTCCCGGACATATACAAAGCCATCCACATACATGCCGTTTTCAAAATTTCCGTCCAGGTAAGCCCGGTCCCTCTTGGACAGGTCCATGGTCACCGTCACGGTGGCGCTGCCGCCGGGAGCCACGGTGCAGCCCGTGTCCTCCATCACAGCCCCCTCCAGGTCCTCCAGCTGGCACAGATACCGCTGGGCGTCCCCGGTGGTCACGCCGCCGTCCCCATCCAGGTCCAGCAGGTCCAGCTTGCTTGCCGGCAGCGCCAGGGTACCGTTGCAGTGCCGCAGCAGGGCCAGGGCGTCATCCCGGTTCACCCGGTTGTCCCCAGTGAGATCATAGGGCATGGAAGAAACCGCAAAGCGCACCTGTGGCGTCAGGGCATAGGAAGACTCGGCCATGTAACGGACACCGTCTACGGTCTCCACCGACTCGGTGAGCACATCGCTGCCAAAGGCATAGGTCTTAGGCTCTGGAGACAGGTTGTATACGGTGAAGGTGAACCGGTAGCTGCCGGTTCGGTCCGGATCATCCCCCAGTTCCATTTTCACCTTACCGTCGTTACCCGACACGGCCCCTACCAGCAGGTAGGACTGGGCAGAAGTGGCCTCGTAGGCATTGGCCAAACCCGCGCCCTGCTTCCGGGGGGAATAGGGCAAACCGTTCTCTTCGGTCAGAGGCTTCGCCGTGCTCATGAGTAGGGCCTGCGCCAGGGCCCGGGCGGACAGGCCTGTCTGTTCCGTCAGATTTTGGTCTTCGATGTACTGCAGCACCAGGGCCGACAGACCCGCCATGGCCGGAGCTGCCATGGAGGTGCCACTCATGGAGCCGTAGGCGCCTCCATCTAAGGTGGAGTAGATGTTGCCGCCGGGGGCCGTGATCTCCGGCTTCAGGGACAGGTCCCCGGGGACGCCCCAGGAGGAGAAGTCGCTCATGCGGTAGCCGTCTTCCCCATTTTCCAGAACCGTAGGCGAGCTGTGCAGGGTCATGACGCCGCCCCAGCTGCCGTCCGCTCCCTGTTCCGCAGCTGCCAAAAACCGCTGCATATCCTTCTGGGTCAGGAAGACACAGGGAATGGTTCCCGTGGAGGCGCTTAGATCCATATTGACGGTACCGCTGGTGTTGTTGTAGATGATGACGGCTTTGGCCCCAGCCTGGGCGGCAAAGCTGTGCTTTTCCGAAAAGGCATTGGCGCCCCGGGAAATCAGGACAATCTTGCCCGTTACGTCCAGCCCGTTGAAGTCACTCCGGGACATGGCGTATTTCCGGGTATCGGTGTCGCTGGTGGGGTCACCCAGGAAAACAAAGGGATAGTCTGTGCCTGCCCCGCCTTCGTCCAGGCTCTCCCAGCTCACAAGGCCCGCCGGAGCGCTGCCCACTGCGGTGTAGGAGGCATAGATCTGACCCACGGACAGGTAGGGGCCGGTCAATCCGGAATTGGTCACACTGGCCACCGTCAGAGCATTCTCATAGGAGCCGGGGCTGCCGACGGTGTCAATGTCCGGATCTGCAGTCCGGTGCAAATCTGTACCTGTGGCGCTCTGGAAGCCTGCGCTATAGGCGTTGCCTGCGGAGATGGTTACCACAACGTCCGTCTCTGTGAGGGACTGGAACAACTGCTCCGCGAAAGCCACACCGGAGCCGACCGGGTCTACAAAGCCGGGGCTGGAGGAGCCCAAGCTCAGGTTGACGGCGTCGCAGCCCAAGTAAATGGCATCCTGAATGGCAGCCATATAGTCATCGGCATAAGCGCCGCCGCCCTTGCCAAACACCTTCATCACCAGAAGCTGCGCTTCCGGGGCTACGCCGCAGGCCAGCACCGTCTCGGCAGCGGAGGCAAAGCCGCCGTCTTTCGGAACATACCGGTTGGCCGTAGCAATACCGGACACATGGGTTCCGTGGTCGCCTTGGGCATCATGATCGTGGGTAATATCCAGGTCCCCGTCTACATAGTTGTAGCCAAAGGCCACTTTTGTATTGCGGTAAAGGTCTGCCGCCGTCAGGCCGTCCTTGGCAATGGTCAGCCGGGGCAGGACCTGGGCAATCTCTGTCTGGTCCAGGAGGTCCCAGTCGCCCTCCAGCTGGCTCAGGGCATAGTCATAGGCTGCCGGGTCAAAGGAGGGGTGGTCCAGATCCAGGCCGGTGTCGATGACGGCAATGCGCATCCCGGCGCCGGTGTACCCGCTCTCCCAGGTTCCGTAGCTTCCCACCATATCGCCGGTGGTCATGGTCATGGGAGAGAGCTCCGTCTGGCAGGTCTCGTAGACCGGGACGGGGCACACCTGCTCCACGCCGGGCAGGGCCGCAATCTCCTCCATGGAGCCGTAGGGCACCACGGCGGAAATGGCGTTGGCCACCGCCGTAAACTGGTAGCGCACCTGCAGCGGCTCTTCCAAAACCCGGGTTTCAATTCGTTGGATCACCGCCTCCTGCCGGCTCAGCAAGCTGTCCGTATAGGCGGTAGCTTCCGCCACGGCAGAGGCGGCGTAGCCTTGCTCCAGGGCGCTCTTGCCCGATAGGACGATGAACACCCGGACCGGCGTGTCTGCCGCCGGGGCCTCCTCCGAGGGTTCCTCCAGAGCCAGGGCGTCATCGGCCAGGGAAGCCAGCCGTTCCCGCTCCTCTCCGGTCACCTCGGTCAGGATTCCGGCGCTCTGTCCTTCGGCGTTGACCCGCCCGGCGGGCAGGAGCATCCCCAAAGCCAGGCAAAGCGCCAGGGCCAGGGCAAGCAGGCGTTTACGTGTTTGATTCGCCATGTTGTACCTCACATCCTTTTTACCTGTCCCGGCCCCATCCAGGAAGCCGGGCACTTTTTCATTCCATTCCTACTCCCCCACCTCCGGTACGCAGTTCCCATTCGCCGGAGATGGGCAAAACAACAAAATCTGTTCCCACCGGGGAGTTTGAAGCAGGTATCCTCATGTGAACAGCCTTGCAATTACCCCAGCTGCTCCAAGTAACGCATCAGCACAGCTGCAACCTGCGCGCGGGTGGCGCTGTTGCGGGGGGACAGGGTGGTAACGCCGCCGTTGGAATTCCCCTGGATGATACCGGCTCCCACCGCCCAGGAAAACGCGTCCCGGGCGTATGGCTTCACCTGATCATGGTCCGGGAAGCTCTCCAGGTCTGCCTTCGCCGTCACATCAGCCCCCTCGAGGCCGGCATAGCGGTAAAGGATGGTCACCATCTGCTCTCTGGTGACTGCCGCCTCAGGGGCAAATCGCGTATCCGTCACGCCATTCACCACGCCGCTGTTCGCCGCCCAGGTAATGGCGTCTCCATAGTACCGGCCGGCATCCACATCGGTAAAGGGCTGGGTCTGGCCGTCTACGGCCGGCTCCCCCTCCAGGCGGTACAGGACCGTTACCAGCATGCCCCGCGTCATCGTGATATGGGGGCCAAATTTCGTCTCCGTGATGCCCTGGAACAGGCCATGCTCACTGGTGTACTGCACGGCCTCATAGTACCATGCGTCCTCCGGCACATCTTCATAGTGAGGCGCGCTGCCCTCCAGCACGGTCACCCAGCACTGGGCGCTGTAGGCCCCGCCGCCTGCGGAAGCTGTGATGACCGCAGTACCTGGCGCTATTCCGGTGAGCATACCGGTTTCATCCACCTGCACCACAGTCTCATCGCTGCTGCTCCAGGTCAGAGGCAGGTTGGGATCTTCAGCCGGCTGCACCGCTTCGGTCAGCTGCTGCTTGCAGCCTACAGTCAACTCCAGAGACTCTGGCAAGGAGACGCCCGCTGCAAGCCAGTGTATCCGGAAGAAGGCCGGTCCGTCCATCAAATACCGTAGGTCCTCCATCCATGTCGTGTTATCACGGGGAAAGTAGCAGTACAAATTTGTCATATTCGGTAGTCCGTATACTCCCTCCCATTCCGGAAGGTCGCCTGCAAAATATATGACATAGGTTCGACTGGTGTCATACACGTAGCCTCTGTCCCCCATCGTGACGCCAATCGGACAATCACCCCAGCTTGTAACGGTTTGAGGAACCGACAGCTCCGTAATTCCCGTACAAGCAAACGCATAGCTTCCGATGGATTGCAGCCCAACCGGTAAATTGATCGCTTCCAAGCCATTACACCCTGCAAAACAGGAAGCGCCAATTGCCTGAAGCTCCACCGGCAGCTCCAGCTCTGTCAGGTTCTCGCAGCCAGCAAAGCAGCTGCTTCCAATGCTAGTCACCTTTTCCGGAATCTCTATGTGTTTAAGTTCTGAGCATCCTGAAAAAGTTCCAGAATTCAACTTTATTAACGAAGCCGGCAATTGAATCTTTTCCAGCAATGTGCAGCTCCCAAAGCTCCCATCGCCAAGTATGCGCAGGCCAGCAGGCAATACAACCTCCGAAAGCTTTTCACAAGCATAGAAGTTATCCTCGCCTTGGATTTCCTGTAACATCACGGGCAAAGTCAACTTCTCAATAGAAGTACGTGCAAAATTCCAGCTGCCGGAAATCAATTCCAGATCCTTTGGCAGTTCCAAAGAAGAAAGCGCATCGCAATTACTAAAAATATGGTCTCCGCTAATGTCCTGCAAGCCATCTGGTAGGACCAACTCTGTTATTCCAATTCCTGAAAACACATACGACCCGCTGATATCTCGAAGCGTCGTGGGAAGGGACAACTCCGTCAAAGAATCGCAGTAGAAAAATGTGTACTCGCTGGAAATATCCTCTAAGCCCTCTGGCAGTACCACTTCTTTCAATTTCGGCTGTTGGGCAAAGGCGTAATCACCAATTTCCCGCAGGCTATCCGGGAGGATGATGTGCTCCAGATTCTGCACACGATAGAATGCATATGCCCCAATTTCCCGCAGGCTATCCGGGAAGATGATGTGCTCCAGATTCCGCACACCACGGAATGCATATGCCCCAATCTCCACTGTCCCGGGCCGGACTGTGTAGGCTGCTTCCTGCCTGCTATAAGGATAGAGCACCAATTGTTTTCCATCCCGAGAATACAGCACACCATCTTCGCCCGCCTGAAAAGCTGTGTTCCCAGGATCTACCTCAAAGGCCTCCAGCGCAGACGAGGCGAAAGCATCCGGCTCAACATCCACACAATCCTTTGGGAGTAGAATTTTCTGCAACCCTGAACCGGAAAAAGCACGTTCTCCAATGCTGCAAACACTTTCCGGCAGGTCAATCTCTTGTAAGGATTTTGTATCATAAAATGCGCAGTTTCCAATAGATGTTACTTTTCCTAAAAAATGTACACTCCGCATATCATAGCAGCCATTAAATGTATCTTCTTCAATCTTCGTGAGCCCTGCCGGAAGTACAATTTCCTCCAGGCCACCGCTCCGGTCTGTTTCTCCATCACGATGAGACTGCTTAAAAGCGCCACTTCCCAAAGAGGTTAGGCTGTCTGGCAAATCAATGTGCTTCAGTGACCTCGTATCATAAAAGGCAGTTTCTCCAATTGATGTCACTGGGCCCAGGAATGTGACCTTTGCCAAGCTCCTACATCCCATAAATGTGCCATCTGCGATTTCCGTCACTCCCGCAGGTATGGTAATTTCTGACAGATTATAGCAAGCCCAAAATGCAAATTCACCAATTACCTGCAGACCATCCGGCAAAACAACCGTTCGTAGTGCGTAGCAGCTGTCAAATGCTCGTTCTGGAATTACCTTTAAGCTCTCCGGCAGCGTAAGCTCTTCCAAATAGATGCATTTAACAAAGCAATCCTCATCCATGCTCTGCAGATTTTCTGAAAGCCGAATGTGGCGAAGGCCGGTATAGCTAAGCGCCATATATCCGATGCTGACGACCGTATCCGGTATTGTCAACTCTGTCAGGGTATAACACTCCATGAATGCATATTCCCCGATGGATTGTACAGGAAACGGAACACCGTTATGGATGACCGTTTTGGGGATTTCCAACGCTCCCTCATAAGTGGGGTCACAAGCCTTAACCGTTGCATAGGTCATAGAGGGACCGTTTATGCTATACACATATTCCAGCGGCCAGGTATCCTCTGTTCCTTCCGCTGCCACAATGTCAATTGCAACTTTACCCTCGTTGTCTGGCTCAATGTTCACACTATACACAAGTTTCTGGTTCCGTATTTCTGAACCGCAGAAGATATCCTGAGCAGGCGTTGCTGTTACCGACTGCACGTAATATCCTTCCGGCACCTCTACCGTAAACGAGAGACTACCACCGGGATGTGAATATGTACCGCCGGTGTAATCCACATTGCCCACTGTTACCTTCGCGTTTGTGCAGCGGAAGGTAACTTCTGCCTCCCCTCCCTCAGCTTTTGCCAGCATTACTGTAAACGAACAGTTACTGCGAACATTCGTAACCGTATAAGAACCGTCCGCATTGGGTTGGAAGGGACGCCCCCCGAAAAGAAGGACGCCAACCTTATAACCCCGGGCGACAATGCGAAACGTCACATCGCTTCCCTCTTCCACTTCAAAGCTGGTCCCCATATCCTCATCGCCTACAAAGACCGTGGCATTTGCGTTTGGAACACTAAAAGAAAAGGAGAATTTGTAAAGTGTTTTCTCCTCCTGGCTGCTGTCTGCCTCTGGAACCTGGGCGGGTTCTTCCGTTTCCATTGCAATGTAAACATCATCGCTGTGATCCACGGCCTTTAAGTCCACGAGTGGTTCCGTTGCTGACTGATCAGCCTCCACAGCCCGAACCGATTGAACCGTTGCGGGCAGCAGCCCAAGGATGAGGGCCAGTGCCAGAAAGAAGCACAATATTTGTTTACCTGTTTTCATTTTCACACTCCCTGTCATATCAATCTTCGTTCGTCGGAATGGTTTGTCCACGCGAGCGCAAGAAGGCCGTCGCTGGAGTTTACGCAGGCAAGTCCACCATCGTGCCGGCAGACTGCTACATCCACGCTTTCCCTCCTCTCGTCCCGTAATTGCCATATAGTTCAAAAAAATTCGAACTATGCCCTGCATCTCTGCTCTTCTATGATAGCACAGCTTTCCAGTTCCTGTCAACATCTTAATTCAAATTTCGTCAAAATATTAGCAGAACAGCGAGGTGCTTCCATTTTCCATCTCCCCTAATTCCCTCTATTTTCTCAAATTTTTACAATTATTTTCCTAAAAACCGCACAAAACTGAAGCAAAATATTGCCGAGAAAGGCTGCCTCAGTTTTGCCTGCCCCCCTTATATTTTAATTTCATTTTCACTATGAAGAGATACAGATTCACCCTGCCACTTTCCCATATTTCAAATATTTTAAAAATATTTTTGGCATTTCTTGCAAAAAACGCCAGGCTGTGCTATGATGAGAAAAAACACAGAATTGAGGGTAAGACCATGAATATAGAATTTCAGGATCATTTTGATCCTGCCTACGAATGTATTTATCTACTAACGCGTCACTTTTCGCCTCCCGGCGACATCCACAGCGTGCAAGACATTGCAACCTCCCTCTCCGAGAAGCACGGTATCCCGTTGTCTGAGGTGGAAACCATCATCAGCCCTGTATTAGAAGTAGAAACTCATATTTTGCAAAATCTGAACATCCCGGAAGAAACCCTTCGCTTCTACTTTGGTTCCGCTCGGGGATGCTGGGCCTCTCTGGGCTTCGCCCTCTATAGCATGCAGCAGAAGCATATTCAATTTAGCCAGCTGCCGCAGGATCGCCGTTTACCGGCGCTGCGATATCTCATTAGTCGTATTTTGGAGTGCCCTGCAGAAGAGCTGGAGTCTATTGAGGACCTGCACAGCCTCCTGCACTTTCTGCGAGGATATCCCAGGATCGAACATTACAAGTACGCCTGCTTGCAGGCTTTTTCTGACCCCGAAGCCTGCCAAGCAGAGTTTGCACAGATCATTGAGCAGGCAGCCTCGCTGTTTCGCGAAATGGAAGCCCCCTTTCTGTCGCGCATCCCCAGCGCAATCCAGAGCTTCCAAACCAATCCAGACCCCGGCATTTTGCATCTGCTGGAGTTCGTTCCAGAGAAGAGCCCCATCGTGTGGATTCCAACCCTGGTGCCCATTGGCAGCATCGCGCTATATGAGAGCAGTGAGTCCACATCCTACCTGTACTATGGAGTTTTCTTTGATGCCATCCACGCCCTGAATCAAAAATACAGTCAGGATGTCAACCGTCTCTCCCGTGGACTCAAAGCACTCTCCGACACCCGGCGTCTCAGCATTCTTCAAGAACTCAAAAATCAACCTCTCTACGGCCAGGATATTGGTGACCGTCTGAAGCTCTCCCCCGCCACCGTCTCCTACCACATGGCCAACCTGCTTTACGAAAATTTTGTGGTGGCCGAAAAGCAGGGGATTTACACCCAATACTCCATCAGCCGGTCCAATCTGCAGGCATTTTTTCAGTCTTTGCAAAACTCCCTGCTGTAACCGCGCCCCCAACAGCAACAATGGCGAGGATCGATCACAGCATCTGCATCGATCCCCGCCGTTTTTGCGTACACACATAAAAAATCCCGAACGCAAATGCGTTCGGGAACTGGAGCGGGTGACGAGGCTCGAATTCGCTACCTCCACCTTGGCAAGGTGGCGCTCTACCGGATGAGCTACACCCGCAGGAACGTTCCTTGTTATAGCAGGAATCAGGAATTTGTCAAGACGCAAAACGCAAAGAATGAAAAATTTCTGCTAAACACGGTCTATGTACAGAGGTGTCCCAAAATTGCTTTTGAGGCACCCCTGTTCGTCCTTTGCGCTTACTCCGCCCGCCGGAAAGCCTCGTGCCGTAGTAGGAACCGGTGCTGTAATTGTAGTCGCTGCGGTACAGCGCAATCACGTCTCCCTGGAGGTTC
>UREY01000019.1 GCA_900546915.1 uncultured Eubacteriales bacterium | reverse complement strand
TATTGTTTCATATTGGAGAGCCTTCCGCAAGTCGGTGGTAGGTTTGACGCTTACGTTTAGAAGATGATGCCTACAATTATAAGCAGAAAGGGGGCGCTGATATGGCGCATGAGATTCTTACCGTGAAACTATGTGAGATGGATGAAACGATTGGCAGACTGCATTGCCGAATCCATCTAAGCGAGACGGCCAAGTATACTCAACTGTGCCAGGAGATTGAGACGATCAGCCGGGAATACGCTGAAACAGAACTGGCTTTACGAAAAAAACTAAAGTATTCCCATTCGAAAATGGTTTCCTTACTTGCGGAAAACTATGAGGAAATCGAGCAAATCATACAAAAGTCCAAGGCTGATATGGAGCAACTGGCGGAAATGTCAGGGGAGCCAGACGCCGCTGCAGAAGAAAACATCCTATTGGCAGAGTATGCACTGGATTTTGCCATGCAAGCCGCGAACCGGGCGCTGCTGTTCTCCCTGGAGGCCATTAAGGCCCAGTTCCCGCAACAGGAGGAAAGGAGACCGTCATGAAGGAAGTAAAATCGCCTAAAAAACCATTGATCTATTACTATTGCATCGTATTGCTGTGCATTCTGCTGTTCAATTTGCTCGTTACCCCTCTGCTCACACGCAACCAGGTTGTGGAAGTGGACTATGGCACTTTCATGGATATGATCGATGAGCGGAATATTGATGTGGTTCAGGTGGAGGACAACCAGATCCTCTTCACCAATAAAGATGGCACTGCCGTCTATAAGACCGGACCAATGGATGACCCTACTCTTACGGTGCGCCTCCATGACTCCGGAGCGAAATTCGCACGGGTGAGTGAGGAACCTGTCTCTCCGCTGTGGAGTGTTCTGCTGACTTTCGTACTGCCTATGCTCATCTTCATTGGGTTGGGCCAGTATATGAGCAAAAAGCTGATGGAACAAGCTGGGGGCAAAAACGCCATGGCCTTTGGCATGGGAAAGAGCAATGCCAAAGTTTATGTCGAGTCCACAAAGGGGATAAAGTTCTCCGATGTGGCCGGAGAAGATGAGGCCAAGGAGAGCTTGGCGGAAATCGTAGACTACCTGCACAATCCGGAAAAATACACAGAAGCCGGTGCGTCTATGCCCAAGGGCGTGCTGCTTGTCGGCCCTCCGGGTACCGGTAAAACGATGCTGGCTAAAGCTGTGGCAGGCGAGGCTAATGTTCCGTTCTTTTCTATCGCAGGCAGTGAGTTTGTCGAGATGTTCGTCGGCATGGGCGCATCCAAGGTGCGCGATCTGTTTAAGCAAGCCAAAGAAAAAGCCCCGTGCATCGTATTCATTGATGAGATCGATGCCATTGGACAGAAACGCAACTCCGGTAATATGGGCGGTAACGACGAGCGGGAGCAGACCTTGAACCAGTTGCTCACCGAGATGGACGGCTTTGAGGGCAACACCGGTGTTATCATTCTGGCGGCCACCAACCGCCCCGAATCCCTTGATCCGGCTCTGACCCGGCCCGGCCGCTTTGACCGGCGGGTTCCTGTGGAGCTGCCCGATCTCCAGGGACGGGAGGCCATCCTGAAGGTCCATGCGAGGAAAATCAAAACAGCGGAGGATGTGGACTTCCGCACCATCGCCCGAATGGCCGCCGGGGCCTCCGGCGCGGAGCTGGCCAATATCATCAACGAGGCCGCCCTTCGGGCTGTGCGCAATGGACGTACCATCGTCAACGAGGCTGACTTGGAGGAAAGCATCGAGGTGGTCATCGCCGGCTACCAGAAGAAAAATGCCATCCTCGCCAGTGATGAAAAGCTGGTGGTTGCCTACCATGAGATCGGACACGCTCTGGTAGCGGCCAAGCAGACCAATTCCGCTCCTGTGCAGAAGATCACGATCATCCCTCGTACCTCCGGCGCCCTGGGCTACACCATGCAGGTGGATACTGGGGATAAGTACCTGTTGACGAAAGAGGAGCTGGAAAACAAGATCGCCACCTATACCGGCGGCCGGGTTGCGGAGGAAGTCGTCTTTGGCCGCATCACCACCGGAGCGTCCAACGACATAGAACAGGCCACCAAGCTGGCTCGTGCCATGATCACCCGCTACGGCATGAGCGACGACTTCGGCATGGTGGCTATGGAGACGGTCCATAACCAGTATCTGGGAGGCGACAGTGCCTTGACCTGTTCTCCGGATACGCAGAAGGAGATCGACCGGAAGGTCGTGGCGCTGGTTAAGGAACAGCACGATAAGGCAAAAAAGCTTCTGGAGGATAACCGCGCCAAGCTGGATGAACTGGCTCAATTCCTTTATGAGAAAGAAACCATCACTGGCGATGAATTTATGGAGATTTTGACAGGAGGCGAAAAGCAATGAGAAATCGCTCTGTTTTTGGCTGGCTTGAACTGGCCATCGGTATTCTGCTGATCATATTGGGAGTCTTGTCCTTTGCGAAACCCGGCTATGCCCTCACTGTCCTGGTGCTTGCCTATGGTGTTGTTGCCATCATCATGGGCATTGCGGATATTATTCTGTACATTCAGGTGGAACGGCACACCGGGTTTGGTCCCATCCTGTCGCTGATCTCCGGCATATTGAGCGTCATGTCCGGCCTTATGCTGATCGTCCATCCCCAGGTGGGTACTCTTGTACTGACCCTCCTGTTTCCCATCTGGTTTATTGCCCACTGCATCTCCCGGCTATCCAATCTGCATCAGATCCGTTGGGTAGCCGGAAATGGATTGTACTATTTCTCACTGGCCGTCAACATCATCGGACTGATTCTGGGCTGTATGATGCTGATGAGCCCTGTGTTTACGCTGACGACGATTCGCTACTTTGCCAGTGCTTATCTGATCCTGCTGGGTATCGACGCAATTGTGATGGCGGTCAGCCGCGTGGGGAGGCGGTTGTAATATGCCGCGCAGCGCGCCTCTCAAGGGCATTTTTATTGCAAAAAGCGGTGAATGAAGCAGATGAAGAACTGTGAAAAGGCGCATCCCACATACAAGCAATACAGTCTGCATAGTATAGATAGATATTCTGACTTCAGGCCCTGCCAAAACGGCAGAGCTTGCGTAAGCACGCCCGGATTGTGAAAAGCTTTCCAAAGTCCGGGCTTAATTCTCTGCCGGTAACGAAAATTGGCGTAAAGCTGGGCCTGCTGCAAATTCCTGTTTTGCAGCAGGCCCATTTCTGGTTGCGGGAGGAGGGCTTAAACTCCCGACCTCGGGGTTATGTGCCCGTCGCCGGCTTTTGGATTGGGTATGGGATTTACATGGGGGAAGAGACCCGGTTCAGAACTTCTCCGTCCAGAGTCTGGAAGATAAATTCTCCCGCCTCATAGATGAGAAAGCTGTGCGTGCCGTCTTTGGGAATGGAGACGCTGCCGGGGTTCAAAGCCAAAATTTGATCGACCTGGCGGACGGTTTTGATATGGGTGTGGCCAAACAGGAAGACGGTTCCCGGAGCCAGGGGCGGCAGGTGGTCCGGATTCCACAAATGGCCATGGGTGGCGTAGAGGGTGAGGTTTGGCTCCGGCTGAAGCAAAGCGTAGTCCGCCATGCAGGGAAAGGGCAGGACCATTTGATCGACTTCCGCCTCGCAGTTGCCCCGGACGGCCAGAATATGGTCCTTCAGACCGGAGAGCATCGTGATGACCTCCTTGGGCCGGTACCCTTCGGGCAGATCATTGCGGGGACCATGGTACAGAAGATCTCCCAGCAGCAAGAGCTTGTCCGGCATTTCTGCCTCCACCCGGTCTAAAAGCCGGCGGCAAAACAGGGCAGAGCCGTGAATGTCGGACGCGATCAGTAATTTCATCGTAGCATTCCTCGCTTTTTCATGTTTCTTGTATGATAACACGTCCCGGAATCGTTTGCAAGGCGAAGCCTTTACGGGCAGGGGAGGATCTGGCCTGGTGAATTGGAAAGAAATTGGTACTTTTCAGCCGACCAGTTTGGGCTATAATAGAGCCGGAATTTGTAACTGGGAGGTAAACTTTATGAAGACCAAACGTTCTGGCTCTATTTTAGCGGGTACAGGCTTCCTTTTGCTGGCAATGGGGACGGTTTGCAGCGTATTGGTTCGCGGCAGCGCCATTGCAGAGGGCGCCCGGCAATCCCGGGAGCTGCTGTACGCCCTGAGTTTGATTGCAGCGCTGGTGGGACTGGTGCTGTGCGCAGCCGGCCTGCACCGGGTCCGGAGGGGCCCGGAGATCCGGAAGACGGATGTCCGCACCCTGGCGCAGGCTTCGGTGTTTGCAGCGTTGTGCTACATTGGCTTTGCTCTTTTCAAAATTGATATCCCTGTGGGAGCGGAAAAGACGGCCTTTCACTTGGGCAATGTCTTTTGTGTCCTGGCTGCCCTGTTTTTAGGCGGTCTGTGGGGCGGCATGGCGGGCGCCGTGGGGATGACCATTGCGGATTTGACCAGCGGCTATGTAACCAGCGCGCCCAAGACCTTTCTGCTGAAGCTGGGAATTGGCTTGATTGTGGGCCTGGTGGCCCAAAAGGCGTTTCATTTAAATCAAGAGAAGCAGGGGCATAAAAGAATGTGGGGCACAGTGGCTTCCGCAGCTGCCGGCATGGCCTTTAACGTGGTGGCCGATCCGGTGGTCGGTTATTTCTACAAGACTTACGTCCTGGGGGTTCCACAGGATGCAGCCGCCACGTGGGCCAAAATCGGAGCGGTTACAACATTGGTTAACGCGATCGTAGCTGTGGCGGCCGCCAGCGTCTTTTATCTGGCGCTTCGCCCTGCGCTGGAGCGCGCGGGCCTGATTAAACCGGCTGTCTGAAGGGCAAGGGCCCTAAGCAAGCCGCAAAAGTAGGTTTAAGACCATGCATAGTATGACGCCGAAAGCTGTGGGAAGCAAGAATGCCAGAGCGGTCCAGCGGAGGCGGCCGGTTTCTTTTTGAATGGTAATCAGCGTGGTGCTGCACGGCCAGTGGAAGATGATGAAGACCATGACGCACAGGGCGGTTTGCCAGGTCCAACCGGCGGCCAGGAGAAGCTCCTTGGTCGCCCCGGCAGAGAGCTCTGCCCCTAGAGCGGTTCCGCCGGTGAGAATCATGAGAAGGACGGGCATCACCAGCTCATTGGCCGGAATAGCCAGGAGAAAACTGAGCAGTATCCCGCCGTTCATTCCCAGCAGCAGGCCTGCCGGCTGCAGAAAATCCGCCAAATGCACCAGAAGACTTCTTTCATTCCAGCCCAAATTGCCGCAGAACCAGAGCAGGAGTCCTGCCGGAGCTGCCACGGCTACAGCACGGCCGGCTACAAAAAGAGTCCGGTCCAGCAGGGAGCGAACAATCACCTGCCCGATTCTGGGTTTGCGAAAGGGCGGCATCTCCAGAATGAGGGCGCTGCTCTCTCCGCGCAGAACAGTCCGGTTTAACAGCCAGGAGGCCGCCATGGATGCGCCTGCTCCCAGGGCGATGAGGCCGGTGACCAGCAGAGCGCCGGTCAAGCCGCCTGCCCCAAAGAAAATGGCACCCAGTAGAATCAGGCTGGGAAACCGTCCGTTGCAGGGAAGAAAGGCGTTGGTGAGGATGGCGATCAGCCGCTCCCGGGGGGAGTCGATGATCCGGCAGCCGGTGACCCCGGCGGCGTTGCAGCCCAGACCCATACACATAGTCAGCGCTTGTTTGCCGCAGGCGCCGCAGCGGGATAGGCCGTGGTCCAGGAGAAAGGCGGCCCGGGGCAAATATCCCACGTCCTCCAGAAGCGTGAACAGCGGAAAGAAAATGGCCATGGGCGGCAGCATGACGGAGATCACCCGGGCAGCTGTGGCGTAGATGCCGTCTAACAGAGGGCCGGACAGGTACCAGGGAAGTTCCCAGGCAGTGAAAAGCCCGTGCAGCCAGAGGTAGCCTTGGTCGAACAGGCTTTGCAAAAGCCGGGATGGATAATTGGCCCCGGAAATCGTCAGCCAAACCACCAAAAGCAGCAGCGCCAGCATCACCGGCAGGCCCGTCAGGCGGCTGGTGAGGAGCCGGTCCAGCTGGAGCTGCCGCTTTTGATAGCGGCTCTCTCCCCGTAGGACAACCTGTTTTGCCACAGCCTCGGCCCGAGCCACCAGGTCCCGGGGGGTATAATCCGGCGGAAGCCGGTGCGGGGTGCAGATTCTGCGTCCGGAGGATACTTGCTCGATGGCGCTTCGCAGCTGCGCCATACCTCTGCCTTGCCCGGCGGCTGTGGCGACGACTGGAACGCCCAAGGCCGCCTCCAGGGCAGGGCAGTCGATTTGAATGCAGCTGCGTTCTGCTTCGTCCATGAGGTTTACGCATACCACAGCCTGGGATTGACGCTGCAAGACCTGCAAGGCTAAAATGAGGTTTCGCTCCAGACTGGTTCCGTCGCAAACCACAACCACGCAGTCTGCCTGACCGGATTGAATGAATTCCTCAGCGACCTCTTCTTCCCTGGAGCGGCTGTTCAGGGAATAGGTGCCGGGAAGGTCTACCAAAATGTACGGATTTCCGCCGTACCGCATCCGGCCGCTGGCCAGACTGACGGTTTTGCCCGGCCAATTGCCTGTATGTTGATTCATGCCGGTGAGGCTGTTGAATACCGTACTTTTCCCGACGTTGGGGTTCCCGGCCAAGGCGATGATCCGGTCCTGGGAACCGTGCTTCTTTAAAATGCCGTTCAACCTCCTCCCTCCAGTCTGCACAGGATGTGTTTGGCATCGGAAGCACGCAGGGCGATGACGGCGCCGCGCAGCTCAAAGGCCAACGGATCTCCAGGTGGCGCCGTCATCCGGCAGGCTACCTGGGTCCCTTCCACCAGGCCCAAATCCGTCAGACGCTGTTCCAGAGCCCCGGAAAGATCTATTTGCAATACAGTCCCTTTCTGTCCGGTGCGCAGACAGTTCAGGGGGACCTGTACATCGTTCATATGCATCAGCCCCTTTGTTTGGAAAGCAGGAGTCCCGGGTTCCGTACACAGAATTCCGGCCGGCTTCTTTTGCCTGCCGTACAGGTTGCCGGTCCGAAGGCCGCCTGTGCGGCATTTGTGCGTTCTGAGCGCAATCTGCAGAACCCACCCTGGCTCCTTATTCCCAATGTATCCACCGGAAGGGAAAATTGTGCTGCCTGCGGCTGAAAATAGCCTGCTGTTGACCGGCCGTAATAAAAGCCCCGGCAAACCCATCGGGCCGCCGGTCTCCGCCAACCGGCCGCAGACTGTTTTTACGCAGAAACCTGCATGGCGATGGAAGAAAGAGAAAAAAGGCCGCTGCAGAGTTGCAATCTGCAGCGACCAAGAATTTCAATTTGCATCCCAAGCGTACGTCGGCCTGACTCGTCTTACGATTCTGCGATCAGTTTGCCGTCTTGCATGTGAAGAATAACGTCCGCAGCCTGCGCAACTGCGGGATCGTGGGTGACAATGATGACACACCGGCCTTCTGCATGGGCCGACTGCTGTAAAATCTCGACAATCTTTCGGCTGTTCTCGCTGTCCAGATTGCCCGTGGGCTCGTCGGCCAGAATGATTTCACTGCCCGCTGCCAGCGCCCGCGCGATGGCAACACGCTGCTGTTCGCCGCCGGACAGCATGTTGGGAAAACGCCTAAATTGCTCGTCTTTTAGGCCCACGCTCAAAAGCTTCTCTCTGGCCAAAATATCGGCTTCCCGCTTTGCCATTTTTCTGACATACAGCGGATAGGCGGTATTTTCCAACACGGTTAAATGAAAAAACAGATTGAAATTTTGATAAATAACAGAAACATGCTCCAGCCGGTAGTTGTCCCGGTCAATCCGGGTGGTGGATTCCCCATTCCAGGTGATGCTGCCGGCAGACGGCACATCCAACCCAGCCAATAAGGATAAGAATGTGGTCTTTCCGCTGCCGGAGGCTCCTATGATGGCATACATTTTCCCCTGTATAAAGTCTGCGCTGACACCGTTTAGTGCTCGTACGGTTTGATATTTATTTTGATAGGCATAGACGACATCATTGGCCTGTAAGCATTTCATGGCTCATTCCTCCACTTTCATTAACTTCATGACGTTCACACGCGTTACATTCCAACTGGCAGCAGCTGCCCCTCCGAGGAAAATAACCAAGATCAGCCCGGCCTTGGCAATCGCTTCGCCGGAGTAAGAACCTTCCAGCAGGAAACCGGCAATCCCGCCTGCCGTTGCTCCCATGATTGCCAGTATGGCTTGCTCTTCAAATACCTGGCCGAATATGCTGTTCCGCTTGAGCCCCAGACACCGCATGACCGCAAATTCTCGGACCCGGCCGCGGGTGGTGAGATATGCGGCTAGAAATCCCATGCAACCGCACAGTACAATCAGGATGGGCAACAGCAGCCGCAGTATGGAGAGGTTGGAGCGCAATTCCGCCAAAGTACTCTGATAGGTTTCGTCCTGAATGAACACCCCGTAGCTTAGGCCATCGCTGACATGGGACAAGCCCGGCACGATAAAGGTTTCGTAAATTGCGGTCTTGCACTCCTCCAGTCTGGCATTGTCCGAAATGTCGAATGAACAACTTTCCACCCGAAATGCCTCTGAAATTCCTTCTTGCTGTTGCAAGTAAAAGGGACACCAGATCACATTTCCAGCGCTGCCGAAAACCGTGCCAATCACCTGAAGCTTGATAGGCATATCGTTCATGATGATCGTGATATAGGTCTGACCATCTGCGCCAATCTGCGTTTCCAATCCAGAGGGAATGATGCACACCCGGGAGTTTGTTTGAAATGCGGCTTCCGTCCAACCTGCCGTCAAGGAAATGCGGACGCCTGCTACCGCTGTCAGAGCGCTGTCGGAATCAAAACTTAAAATCCGCCGCAGGGTCATGCCCTGTGGCTGGGACAGTGAGAAGGAGGCCTTTGCCCGCACATTTTTCACATATTCATCTAGATAACATCCCCGCTCGTGCCGCTTTCCCGTCAGCATATCTACAAAAGCGGAGAACATCTGTAGGTTGTCGCTGTTTGAGCCTTGGGGGTTGGTAACCACGCAATGGATTTGGGTATTGCGTACCATATCTGCCATGGCCGCCTCTTGCCGAACAGTCAGATTTTGAAGAGCGGCCGAAGCAAACACCCCCAAAGCCGCTACTGCGGCGAGAAGCATACTGGTGCCTTTGCGCCGCCACAATACCGCCAGTGTGATCCACTGGAGCGCCTGCCCCATTTTTTTGTTTTGCTGTTTCATGCCTGACTCCTCATAAGATTACGCCTTGCTACAAACCACGCACATACAGCCGCCGCCAGGATCAGCACCGCTGCTAGGCCCCCAACGCAAAGCAGGAGTGCCTGAGGACGCAGCGCAACGGCTTCTGATAACACCAGTGCCGTTACTGCCCTATATAGCGCCGAACCCAATCCGGCCCCCAATATAACGGAGATGAAAATCAAAGTGGCCATCGTTTGGAACTGCTCCAACCAAACTGCTGTTGCCTTTACACCTAACAGCCGCATACCCCGAACGACGGTTCTCATTCTTCTAAAATTCAGAAACAGGAACAGCGACATGGCCAGCAAGAATACGCTGCATCCCATAAGAAGCAGGCGCAGAGCGTTGGCAGAGATCACCGAAAGTGTATTGGCCAGCGCGTTATAGCCCTGATTAAAATATGCAAATGAACCCCCATAGCCCAGGGATTCCATGTATGCTTCAAATTCGGCTTCTCCACCATTTTTCAGAACGATGGAATACAGAAGCGGACTTGTTATATTTTCATATGCGGAAGCATTGGGAACAGACGCCTTGGGAATCAAAATCGTGTCTGCCTGAAAGCTGTGCAAGCCGGAAGAGAACTCCGGCGCGGTATAAATTCCGACGATGGTATAGTCCTTCTGCACCCCAATTCGATTGCTCGGTTTACAGGGGGACTGAACCAACACCGGCTCCATTTCCTCATGAAAAGAGCTGCTGGGGTTTTCCCTAAAACCCAATTCCGCCTGATACAGATCCAGATTCACGGTATCGCCTACAGAAAGATTATTCTTTAGCGCATAGGCGGCACTGACCAGGCATACAGCTTCGCCGTCTGCATATTCTTCGGCTTCAAAGCTGCGGCCCTCCAGGATACCGGCTTCACCGGTATTAAACAAGAGTAGGCTGTTTACATAATCAGTTAAAATGACACTTGCACTTTCGTAGTTCAACGCACACATGGGGATTATTTCATTTTGCCACACTTTCCCGGCATCACTATTTAGAAAATCCTGCAATTCCCCATGATACTCTGCGTAAAAAGGAAGGGAGTCCTCCGTGAGGCAGAGATAGACATCCTCTCCTTCTTTGATCTGCTGCCAGGAAAACAGCATGTTTCCATCGTCGCTGTTCCGGGATGTTCCATTGTCTCTCTTACCGTCAAGAGTAAAGCGGTGCTCTCCCGGGGAGGGAAACGTCCACACAGGCTCCGATTCCTCGAGTTCATAGTTCTGCACAGCATATGGACCTTCATAAGTACCAAGAAGCAGGTAAGTTTTGCCAACTGCAAAGGGGACCTGCCCATCAGCGGTGAACAAAGAGGAACCCAAGGTAATCTCCGTTGCCTCAGGTAGAATGTCATAGGCTGGAAGACGGCAGACGACTGTTTCCAGAGAAAAATTGGCATAGTAGCTTCGCTCTACCACTGTTTCATAATCTACAATTTCACCATTTTCATCAAAAATCGCCTGCTCAATCGGTGCATCCATTTCTGTGACAGAGGAACACCGCACTGCGATAACAGCCATAGAATTTCCGTATGCATCAAAATCTGCACTGCTATAATTGTTTTGTTCATAAGCAGATAGGGAATCGCACCCAGATACATGAGCCATTAGAAAGCCCCGGCGGTCGTCCGCCAACAGCCCTGGATAGTTCCGCTCTGTTTGCAGTGTCAAAGGTGTCAGTTGCTTTTTTTCGTACAGCAGGCCAGTCCAAAACGCGTCTCCACGCGGAACTGCAATGGTGGTATATTGCGCATCTACCTGTTTAAACTGTGCTCTTGCGCCACTCCAAGCAGCGAAGCCGATGGCGCAAAAGGCGATTGCCACCGCCATCAGCAGTGCCAACAGCGCGGTAAACGCAGGTGTACGCTGCAGATGCTTTCTGAATAGGTTCATACGGCACCCCTCCCCCATATTGTCTATCTGGCGCATGGCTTAGGCCATGCGCCAGATGTGTTGCAATGAATCGCTTACAGAAGTCTGATGCAGGCAGGTAATGGCAACTTCCTAAAGTTGCGACACGGAATATCAAAGACACCATTTTAGAAAACGCGCCATGTAATTGGAGAACCAACAGCATAACATATATGGAAAAAGCGATGCGTGTACATGCCGACAGGCTCTCGATTCGGAAAGACATAGAAAAAGCATATAATTTCACTTTTAAGGAAGAGGTTTCTTCGTTGTATTCTTATAGTAGCATAATTGAAAAAGCTTGTAAAGAGTTTTGACATGAACAGCAGGTAAATGTAACGAACATAGCCCGCAACCCCGAAGGGAAGCGGGCTATGCTTGTTTCAATCAGACGGTCATTTGGTTGCTGTTGGGACTGCTGCCGGTTCAGCATGCCAGACTGCTCTGAGTGCGGTAGAGGTCTGCGTAAAGACCGCCTTTCGACAGAAGCTCCGTATGGGTTCCCTCTTCCTGAATGACTCCGTCGGCAATGGAGACAATGCGGGAAGCCGAGCGTATGGTGGACAGGCGGTGGGCGATGATGAGGGTGGTTCTGCCCTGGGAGAGGTTGTCAAAGGCTCTCTGAATCTTGGCCTCGGTGACGGAATCCAGAGCGGAGGTTGCTTCGTCCAAAATCAGGATGGGGGGGTTTTTCAGGAAAATTCGGGCGATGGATACCCGCTGCTTTTGCCCACCGGACAAGAGGGTGCCTCGTTCGCCCACATAGGTGTCAAAGCCGTCCGGCATGGCCAGGATATCGTCGTAGATTTCAGCCTTCTTAGCGGCTTCGTAGACTTCTTCTTCCGTGGCGTCGGGCTTGCCGTAACGAATGTTTTCAAAAATGGTGTCGGCAAAGAGGAAAACGTCCTGCTGAACAATGCCGATGTTCTGATGAATGGATTTTTGCGTAACCTTGCGCACGTCGACGCCGTCGATGCAAATGCTGCCGGAGGACACGTCGTAGAACCGGGGGATGAGCTGACACAGGGTGGATTTTCCGCCGCCGGAAGGACCGACAATGGCTACGGTCTCACCGGGCTTTACGTGCAAATCCACGTTGTGCAGGACGGCCAGATCTCCATCGTAAGCGAAACTGACATGATTGACGTCGATTTTGCCGGTCACATGGGACAAGGTCTGGGCTTCCGGGGGATCTTTTTGACTGGGCTCGGTGCTCATGATATCCCGGAAACGGGACAAACCGGCAAAGCCGCTGGCAAACATCTCGGAAAAGTTGGCCAATTTCCGCATGGGATTGACGAACGTGCCGATGTACAAGGAGAAGGTCAAAAGGTCCACCAGGTCCATCTGCTCCCGCATAATCAGCCACCCGCCAAAGGCGATGACAACCACCTGCAGGCTGCACAGGAAAAATTCCATGGTGGAATTGAACCGCGCCATGGCTTTGTGAAACTGGCGCTTGGAGGTTTTGTACTTCCCGTTGGCCCGGCTGAAGCGGTGATTCTCCCAGCTTTCGTTTGCGAAGGCCTTAGCGGTCCGGATGCCGGAAAGAGAGGATTCAATTTCCGTATTGATGTGCCCGATTTTCTGCTTGACCTCCTTGGAGACCGCCGACATACGCCGGCGCTGTGTGGTAACCACCAGGGCGAAGATCGGAATCAGAACGGCAACCACCAGGGCCAGCTTCCACTGTATGGAGAACATAACCGCCAAGGCGCCCAGGATGGTGATGCAGGAGGTCACGGTGTCTTCCGGACCGTGGTGGGCCAATTCCGTCAGGTCGAACAGGTCGGAGGTCAGTCGGCTCATCAGCTGGCCGGTGCGGTTCCGGTCATAGAAATCAAATCCCAGGTCCTGCATATGGGTGAACAAATCCCGGCGAATGTCCGCTTCTACCCGGATGCCGAAGGTGTGGCCCCAGTAACAGATGATATAGTTGAGCGCACTGCGCAGGACATATGCCGCCACCACGCCGGCCATCACAAGGAAGAAGGTGCGGTAAGCGCGATTGGGGAGCCACTCGTACATGGCAGTCCGGGATATTAAGGGAAAGGCCAGGTCGATGACGGAGACCAACATGGCGCAGGACATATCCAGGAGAAACAGCCGCCGGTGGGGCTTAAAGTAGGAGAAGAAGATGCGCAGAGACCCCTTGGTCTGATAATCTTTCGTGGTCATAACTGTCGATTCCTCGCTTGTATTGAATATTCTGGCCCTATTATAACGATTTTTGCCCAAAATGCAAGGGTGCAACGGTTGTATCGGCATGCAAAATCGTGTATACTCAGAGAAAATCTAGGGGGAGTTCAGATGGAGCTGTTGTATCAAGATGCGCAAATCGCCGTTTGCATCAAACCGCAGGGCGTCTTATCCGAGGCAGGACCCGGCTCTTTGCCGGGGCTGCTGCAGGACGCGCTGGGCGGGAGCATATATCCGGTCCACAGACTGGACCGCAATGTAGGCGGCGTCATGGTTTATGCCCGGACCAAGGCTGCTGCGGCAGCCCTGTCCCGGGCGATTCAGGACGGAGGCATGGCAAAAGAGTACCTGGCTTTGATCCACGGCCGCCCCATGGGGCCGGAGGGGGTGTGGGAGGACCTCCTTTGGAAAGACAAGGAAAAAAATCATGTCTTTGTGGTCCGGCGCATGCGCAAAGGGGTGAAGGCGGCCAAGCTGGCTTACCGGACGCTGGAAGCCCGGGAAAATTTGACCTTGGTTCACATCCGGCTGTACACCGGCCGGAGCCATCAAATTCGGGTTCAGTTTGCCAGCCGGGGATTTCCTTTAGCAGGTGACCATAAATACGGCAGCCGCGACAAAGCTGCCGCGCCTGCCCTTTGGTCCTTTCGCCTGACGTTCCCTCATCCGTCCACAGGCCGAATGTTGACCTTCTGCCGGCCCCCGGCGGGGGAAATCTGGTCTTCGTTTTCCTCTGCCTTTCCGGAGGCGTCTCCATGGGACGGCCGGGCTTCTGAAGGCGGTTCAAAGTCTGCCGTCTTTAAAGAAGGGGATCCGGCTCACGTTGTGCGGTGAGGGCGGAAATTTCATAAGCGGTACGCAGCTCTACCCCCTCCTCGGTGGCTTTGCGGTAGAGCCTACTCTGTAGGCGTCCGGTCAGGCGAATGGTGTCTCCTGTGGCGCACTGGGAGAGGGCCTGTGCAGTCCGGCCCCACAGGATACAGGGTAAGTAATCCGAGCGCCGGTATGAACGGGGCACGGCCAGCATAACATCGCAAATTTCCCGGCCCAGAGGGGTCCGCCGGTAAACAGGAGCCTTACAAATGGCGCCGGTGAGGAGGATTTCATTGCAAGGCTCCTCCCGGCTGGTTTGCACAGAGCTGGCGAAGACGAAGATTAAGAGCCGCTGCCCCGTTGGGCTGTGGTTGTTAAAGGAGCGGACTTGGCCCCGTACCTCGATCCGCTCTCCGCCGGACAGATCCATTTGATTCAAGACCTCTTCCCGGGCAATGACCGGCAGATGATCCACGGCTCCGGAGAGCCGGGGGACTTCCAGAACAAAGCGGTAGAATCGATTGCCGTGATTCTCGTGAGAAAACTGCGGCAGCTCCAGCAGAGAGCCCCGGATGGCGGCCTGATTGGCAGTGTGTTCCATACTTCCACCTCAAATTCCAGTTCGTATGGAATACTCTATGACAGGCTCTACGGGGATATGCGGACTATCTGCGGCCTTTGGCGGCCGTCCGTCGCTTGGATGCCGGTTGCGCGGCGGCTTTGGGCGGCCGGATCAGGCACTTTGGGCCGGTCCCAATCAAATCTTCTCGACCGGCCAGATGAAGCGCTTCATAAACCAGCTTTTGATTTTTGGGGTCCCGGTATTGAATTAAAGCGCGCTGCATGGCTTTTTCGTGGGGAGTCCGGGGTACAAAAACCGGCTCCATGGTCCTGGGGTCCAAACCGGTACAGTACATCACAGTGGAAAGGGTGGACGGTGTGGGATAAAAATCCTGAACCTGCTCCGGCATGTAACCCAGATCTCGGACGAACTCCGCCAGCTCGACCGCCTCTTTCCAGGTGGATCCGGGATGAGAGGACATCAGATAGGGAACCAGGTACTGCTTGCGATGATACTGCCGGTTCAATGCAAAATACTGATCGGAAAATTGCTGGTAGACGGCATGGCCGGGCTTCCCCATTTTGGAAAGCACCGGCTGAGATACATGCTCCGGCGCCACCTTCAGTTGGCCGGACACGTGATGCTGCACCAGCTCCCGGAGGAAGGTATCCCGGCGGTCCGCCAGAACGTAGTCGAAGCGGATGCCGCTGCGGATGAACACCTTCTTCACGCCGGGCAGCTTTCGAAGCTTTCGCAGAAGGCTCAGGTAATCGCTGTGATCTGCCCGGAGGTGGGGGCAGGGGGTGGGAAATAGGCACTGCCGCCCGGGGCAAGCACCCTGCGTCAGCTGCTTTTCACAGGCCGGGGCGCGAAAATTGGCGGTAGGACCGCCGACATCGTGAATATATCCCTTGAAGTCCGGGTCCTGCGTCATGCGCTTTGCCTCGGCCAGAATGGATTCATGACTGCGGGCCTGAATGATTCTGCCCTGATGAAAGGTCAGAGCGCAAAAGGAACAGGCCCCGAAGCAGCCCCGATTGGATACCAGACTGAATTTCACTTCCCGGATTGCGGGAACGCCGCCGGCTTTGCGGTAGCTGGGGTGCGCATTCCGGCAGTAGGGCAGGTCATAGACGGCGTCCATTTCCGCTTGGCTCAGGGGCTTCTGCGGCGGATTCTGCACCACGAATTGCCGGGGGCCGTAGGGCTCGGCCAGCCGCTTGGCAGTGTAGGGGTCCGTGTTCCGGTACTGCGTTTGAAAGCTCTCGGCATACCGCCGGGGCTGGTTTCGGACTTCTTCAAAGGCGGGTAAAATCACAGTGGGCAGACTGTCGTCCAGGTCCCGACACCGGTATACGGTGCCGTCGATGTAAGTCATATCGGAAACGGCCAGGCCGCTGTTCAGGCCGTCTGCAACCTCCCGGATGCTCCGTTCGCCCATGCCGTAGAGAAGCAGGTCGGCTTGGGCGTCCAGCAAAATGGACCGGCGCATTTGGTCGGACCAATAGTCGTAATGCGCCAGCCGCCGCAGGCTGGCCTCCACCCCGCCGATGATGATGGGGATGTCCCGGTAGCTCCGGCGAATCAGATTGCAGTATACAATGGTGGCCCGGTCCGGCCGCAGATTCATGGCGCCGCCGGGGGAGAAGGCGTCAGTTTTTCGCCGGTGGAGGGAGACGGAATAATGGTTGACCATGGAATCCATGTTGCCTCCCGTGACCAAAAAGCCGAGCCGCGGCCGGCCCAAGGCGCAGATGGATTCCGGGTTTTTCCAGTCCGGCTGAGAGAGAATCCCAACCTTGTAACCGGCTGCCTCCAGGACCCGGCTGATGATGGCGTGGCCGAAAGAGGGATGATCCACATAGGCGTCTCCCACGACATAGACAAAATCACATTGCTCCCATCCCCGGGCCTTCATATCCGCCCGGCATACGGGCAAAAATTCAGGCATAGAAATGCCTCCTAGTAATTTTATATTTTATCTCAGTATAACAGAAATTGCGCCAAAAGGGAAGCCCCGCCGAAATACGGCGGGGCAAAGACGTCCGGAAAACAGACCGACCGGCCGGTCCCTGCAAGCTGTGGGACGCTTGCGTATTTCACACGGAATGGCCGTTTTGTTCTACTCAGCAAGTGACAGCCGGCAGACGTCCCTGACTGCGCAGCCAGGCTACGGTTTCCGTCAAAGTCTGACGCAGGGGCCTGGGATGATATTTCAGTTCCAGAGAGGCTCTGGCGTGAGAGAAGGAGGCGTTGGTTTCCAGAGTATACAGCGAGTAGGAGGTGTACAGAGGCGGCTGACGCCGGAGCCGGTAATATTGCTCGGAGAGAGGCGCAGTGAGCCGGGCAAACCACAGGGGCAAATAGGTTTTCACGGGCTTTTGGCCGGTGATCTCATGCAGCATCGCAAGCAGATCCCGTACGCTGGCATAGTGGCCGGAGAGAATATAGCAGGCGCCCGGCCGCCCCCGCTTACAGCAGGCCAAGATGCCGCCGGCCACGTCCCGCACGTCTACAAAGTCATACCCGCCCTGCACACCGGCGGTGAGGCGGTGGCGGCAATAGTCCATCACTAGGGCGGTCAGATGCCCCATGCCCCAGTCGTAGGGTCCCAGGATGCCGGAAGGATGCACCACACTGGCATTCAGCCCCGCACCGGCGGCGCGGAGCACATAAGCGGTCGCTTCGGCTTTGGTCTTGGCGTAGGCGCCCACCACCTGGTCCGGATTGAAATTTCCAATTTCCGCAATGCGCTCCGGCCGGGGTAGCTCTGGGATTGCGTGAACAGAGCTCACATAAATCAGCTTCTTGACATGATGGGCCAGGCACAGGTCCACAATGTTTTGGGTTCCTCCCACATTGACGGCCCGCAGGTTGGGACCGGGCCGGGCGGTGATGCTGACGACACCGGCGCAGTGTATCACCACCAGCTCCTCGTCCGGTTCCTGCCGGAAGAGGGGCTCCAGGCTTTCCCGGTTTCGCACGTCTCCATAGACGAGCTCCACAGGGTGCTCCGGCAAATGCGCTTCTCCGGGAAGCACCAAAGCGCGTACGGCGTCTCCCCGGGCAGTCAAGGCCCGAACGACAGCAGTGCCCAAGTGGCCGGCTGCGCCGGTGACCAAATAGCGGGTTTTCATTTCCGACACCTCCAGTGCGTATCAGTACCTTTATTATAATAGAATAGCGCTTCAAATTGCGTCTAATTCGTGAATAAATTTTAAAATAAGTAGAAATTTCCCGGGCAGCCCGGTATAATAGCTGGAAACGAGAATTTTTCAGGAAAGGGTGAAGCATATGGAGTATCGGGTATACCGCCGCTGGCAGGATTTGCCGGAGGCGGTGGAGGCAGATGTGATGCGCTTGCTGGAGGAGGCGTTTCCGGAGGAGGAGCGGCGGGAAGCGGCGGAAATGCGCCGTCTGTTGGGCAGCTCCAGGCTGGAGCTGCTGACGGTGCAGGAGGGGGGAAGCGCGCAGGGCTTTCTCATGCTGTGGAATCTGCAGGATATGGTCTTTTTAGAAAACTTTGCAGTGGCCCCTCCGCTTCGGGGCAAAGGGATGGGAGCCGAAATTTTGGAATATGTGTGGAAACACTGGGGCAAGCCTATGCTGCTGGAGGTAGAACCGCCGGAGGGGGAGCTGCAGCGCAGAAGAATTGGCTTTTATGAGCGAAACGGCTTTTATCTCAACCGGTATCCCTACCGGATGCCCTGTCTGCGGGGGAACGGACCTTCGCTTCCGTTGCTGCTCATGTCCCGCCCGGCGCCGCTGACAGACGGACAAGCCAGGCAGGCGGCCCGGCGGCTGTACCGGGAGGTCTATGCCGGAAAGCCTGCGCCGGAGCTGCCGTGACGGAAGAGGCGGGAAGCGTGTTGCGTGGGACCTGCCGGGGAGTCTGCGACGATTGCGATATTTGCAGGGAATCGAAAATAATCCTTGCTTTTTCTGAGACCGTATGGTAAAATGATCCGGTCTGAAAACAGGTGGGTCCTCTGCCGCGCCGGGCTGTCAGCGCCGGATGTCACGCAGGCACGAACGCCTTAATGGAAGGAGAACATGACAATGGATTTGATGAAGGCATTGACAAGCCAATACATGAAGCCTGAGCTGCCTGAGATGCGGGTAGGCGATACCGTCCGGGTTCACCAGAAGATTACAGAAGGTACCCGGGAGAGAATTCAGGTGTTTGAGGGCACCATCATTGCCCGTAAGCACGGCGGGATTGGCGAGACCATTACGGTGCGCCGGGTTTCCTATGGCGTCGGCTGCGAGAAGGTGTTTCCGGTTCACGGCCCTCGGGTGGTGAAGGTGGAGACCGTTCGCCACGGCAAGGTCCGCAGAGCAAAGCTGTATTATCTGCGGGATCGTTTCGGCAAGGCTGCCAAAGTCAAAGAAAGGGTTTGATCCCTATTCCAGAACAAGGACGCGCCGCAGTGGGCGCGTCCTTGCGCGTTGGATGCGCTTTGCCGGTTGCAGAGGAGGGGACATGTCGTGCAAGAAAACCGAAGCCGTATGCGTAAGCCCACGCGAAAGACGCCTCTTTGCAGGGCGGTCCTTCACACGGCCCTGGTGGCTGCGGCCGGTGTGGCGCTGGGAGCGGCGGCAAAGCTGCTGGATTTGTACGCGGCAGCTTGGGGCGATGTTTTTTCTCAGATGTCGGTGTGGATTTTTTTGTGTACGCTGATTTCCGTATTCAGCAGTACCCCCTGGTGGGCTGCAGCCCGTGTGTTTTTCTTCTGCGGCGGAATGCTGACGGCCTACTATGTTACTGCAGAGCTGACCGCGAGCGTTTATGCCATGCAATTCGTCTGGGGATGGTTTCTGTTTTCCTTGATCTGCGCCGTTTTGGCATTTGTCCTTTGGTACGGGCGGGGCAGCGGTTGGGTTTCCCATGTCATCGGAACCGGCGTGATTTTGATCATGCTGGCGCTTGCTGTTATTTTATTTGATAAAATCCGGGTTGCAGATTTGATTTTTGCCGCGTTGACAGGGGTTGTTTTGTTCCGAAAGCAGCCGTTGGCGGGGAAATGAGAAGCAGAACCGGAATGACGGGTTCGCGTTGCAGGCCTTCTTGCAACGCGTTCTGTTTTTCGTAAGGGCTGAAACACGCCGTTTCCCCCTTTGATTTTAAAAAAACGTAAAAAAAGTGCCCGCCCCCTTTCTTTATCTGTGCCTTTTGTGTATAATAGAAAAAATCCAATTCTATAGAGGGATGATCGCGATGCAAAATGAACCACAAAATTCTATATCTCCTGAGAAGAGCAATCAGCTGAACGAAGAGCAAACGAGTCGGACGGAAGAGCCCAAGGAGCTGGAGCAGAGGCCTTCCCGATGGGGAGAATGCTATACGCTGCTCCATGACTTGGTATATATTCTGGCGTTTATTACCATTTTATTTGTGTTTGCCCTGCGGGTGGTTTCCGTGTCCGGTTCGTCTATGTACCCGACCTTGGTGCATACAGATTATGTGGCGCTGCTGAGCAATGTCTTCTACTCCGGCTCCGACATTCAAAATGGAGACATTGTAGTGGCCCTGGCGCCTCGGTTTGACGACGAGCCCCTGGTCAAACGGGTGATTGCCACAGCCGGCCAGACGGTGGACATTGATTTTGAACAGGGCGTCGTTTATGTAGACGGTGTTGCTCTGGAGGAGGACTACATCAATGAGCCCACCTACCGCCAGTTTTACGACCGGGGTGTGACCTTTCCTTTGACGGTAGAGGAAGGGCATGTATTCTTAATGGGTGATAACCGGAACGACTCCTCGGACAGCCGTTTGGCGGCTATTGGGCAGGTGGACACCCGATATATTTTGGGCAAGGTATTGTTTATCATGCTGCCGGGTTATGACCAGGTGACGGATTCCAGAGATTTTGGCCGGATCGGGGTTGTTTCATAAGGAGATTGCAATGGAGCAAATGAACATTCAGTGGTATCCCGGCCATATGACCAAGACGCGCCGGCAAATGGAGCAGGATTTGAAGCTGGTGGACGCGGTTTGTGAGCTTTTGGACGCCAGAATTCCCATTTCCAGCCGAAATCCGGACCTCGCCGCTCTCTGCGGTCCCAAACCCAGACTGGTGCTTTTAAACCGGATGGATATGGCGGATCCTGCCGCCACCCGCGCTTGGTGCGCCTCCTTTCGCGAGCAGGGTTTGGCGGCGATTGCCGTAGATTGTAAGAGCCGGAAGGGGCTGTCTGCGTTTGTTCCCGCAGTCCGGACCTTGCTTCAGGAAAAGCTGCAGCGGGATGCGGCGAAGGGACAGAATCGCCCGATGAAGATTATGGTGGTTGGGATTCCCAATGTGGGAAAATCCACTCTAATTAACCAGATTTCCGGCCGGAAGGGCGCTAAGGCGGAAAACCGCCCCGGCGTCACGCGAGGCAAGCAGTGGGTGACGGTGGACAGCGGCCTTTTGCTGCTGGATACGCCCGGCATTCTCTGGCCCAAGTTTGAGGATCCGGAGGTGGGCGTCCGCCTGGCCTATACCGGCGCGGTGAAAGATGATGTCCTGGACACGGAGGCCCTGGCGGCACGGTTGATGCAGATGCTGTGGAAGCATGATCCTCAGGCGCTTCGGGACCGGTACCGGTTGGAGGACTTCCCGGAAGACGTACCGGGATATGCGCTTTTGGAGGCGGCAGGACGGAAGCGGGGCTTCTTGCTGTCCCGGGGGGAAATTGACACCGAGCGAATGGCCCGGGTTTTGCTGGAGGAGTACAGGAACGGAAAACTGGGGCGCTTCACCCTGGAGGTCCCGGAGGATCTGGAGGTGCAGGCATGAGTCAGGTGGATTTGTGGGAGCTGGAACGGGGCCTTGCCGCCCAGGGACTGGGCGCGATCTGCGGCGTGGACGAGGCCGGGCGCGGGCCTTTGGCCGGTCCGGTGTGCGCAGCGGCTGTTCTGCTGCCCTTGGGCGTCGAAATACCGGGCCTCAATGATTCCAAGAAATTAAGTGATAAAAAGCGGCGGGAGCTATTTGACGTCATCTGTCAAAAGGCGCTGTCCTTCGGCATAGCTTTTGCTACAGAACAAGAGATTGACCGGATTAATATTTTGCAAGCAACCTTTCTGGCGATGGCCCGGGCCGTGTCCCAATTATCTCAAAAGCCGGATCTGGTTTTGGTGGATGGAAACCGGGAACCGGAACTGGATGTGCCGGTGCAGACGGTGGTGGGAGGAGACGGCAAAAGCGCCAGCATTGCCGCCGCATCCATTTTGGCGAAGGTTACCCGGGATGACGTTATGATCGCCGCTGCCGGGCAGTACCCCGGCTATGGGTTCGAGGTACATAAGGGATACGGGACGAAGCGCCATTATGCGGCTCTAGAGGAGCTGGGTCCATGTCCCCTTCACCGGCAGAGCTTTTTGAAAAAATTTTATGCCGGGAAGTAATCTGACCGGCCCTTGGGGCGAGGCGGTGGCGGCGGCGTACTTGCGAAAAAAACGGTATTTGCTGGTGGCCTGCAATTACCGCTGCCGTTTTGGCGAGATTGATCTCATCGCGGAGCGGGGCGGATATCTGGTATTTGTGGAGGTAAAGCTTCGGAAGTCCGACCGTTTTGCCGCTGCTGCAGAGTATGTGGACCGAAGGAAACAGGAGAGAATCAAATCTACGGCCCAAATGTGGTTGAGTACCCATCCCAGTGGATTGCAGCCTAGATTTGATGTCATTGAAATTTATGCGCCGGAGGGCGTAGAGACGCGCCGTCCGAAAATTTATCATTGGGAGGATGCGTTTTCATGAATTTGCCGGTATGTGACCTGCACTGTGATACGGCCCTGGAGCTCATCAGCCCGCAAAAGCTGCAGAGGTTTTGCCGTTTGGCCCGCAACGAGGGCCATGTGGACCTGGAACGGGGCGGCTGTCTGGCCGCTTACGCACAATTTTTTGCGGTGTTTACCACGCCGGATATGGACCCCAATGGGGTCTACGGACCGGAGGAGATTTTTTCTGCGGTTTTGCACAATCTCTTGGCTGAAATCGAAGAAAACGAGAGAATTCAGCTGGCCGGAACCCCGGCGGATGCCGGGAGAATCACACAGGGGGGAAAGATTGCGGCTTTTTTATCCCTGGAGGGGCCGGCCGGCATTGGGTTTGATCCGGGCCGTTTGGAAGAGCTGGCGGCCAGGGGCTTCCGTATGACGACGCTGACCTGGAATGAACAAAACCCCCTGGCCGGCTCTCACAAAACCGGCGGCGGCCTGACGGCCCGGGGCCGGGCCTTTGTGGAGGCGGCGCAGCGCCATGGCATGGCGGTGGATGTGAGCCACCTCAGCGATGAGGCGTTTTGGGATATTATGGATATCACCCAGGCCCCGGTGTCGGCCAGCCATTCCAACAGCCGAGCTGTGTGGCCGGAGAGCCGGAACCTCACCGATGCCCAGTTCCGGGCCATCTGTGAAACCGGCGGCGTGGCGGGAATCAATTTGTTTACCGGCTTTCTTGGAGAGGAGCCGGTTACTTTGGAAACCGTTTGCCGCCATGTGCTGCATTGGCTGGACATGGGAGGAGAGAAGCATATAGCGCTGGGCGGCGATTTGGACGGCTGCCAGCGTTTGCCCGAGGGCTTTACCGGTGTGGATTGCTATCCCGCGCTGGCCCGGGCGTTGGCGGGCCATGGCGTGCCCCGCCGGACGCTGGAGGATATTTTTTGGAACAATGCCATGAGGATGCTGGAACGATGCTCTATGTCACAACCTTAGACCGTACGGTCACTTATACGGCGCAGGCCACTTTGGAGCGGGCGACCGGCCCGGACGGCGGCCTGTTTATTCCCCTGACGCTGCCGCAATATGATGCGGCGGCCCTGGCGGCCCTGCTGGCGCTCCCGTTTTGGGACTGTGTGGCCGGCGTGCTCAATCAATTTTTTCCGTTGCGCCTTCAGGGCGGTGAATTGCAGGGGCCGGATGGGATTTTGCCGGAGCTGGTTTTTATCCGCCGTAAGATTGCCGTGGCGGAGCTGTGGGACCGGAAGACCGGCTCTTTCCAAGGCCTGCGGGCCTGCCTGTGCGACCGGCTGGGTTCCCGGCTGCGTTCCCGGGGGAACTGGCCCTTTGTAGCGCTGGACGTGGCGCTGCTGTTTGGGCTTTACGGTAGTCTGTGCCGGTCCGGCTGGCTGCGCGTGGGCGCGCCGGTTCATTTGGCTGTGGCGTCGGGAGAGTTTACCATGCCCATGGCCGCCTGGTATGCCCGGCGCATGGGACTTCCCGTGGGGGATGTGATATGCGCTTGCAATGACAACGGCTCGCCCTGGGAGCTTCTGCACCGGGGAGAGCTTCGCCTGAGCGGCGACTGCCTGCCGACCCGCTTGCCGCTTTTGGATGTGGGTCTGCCCTGCAATCTGGAGCGTTTGATTTGCCAGGCGTTGGGATCTGCCGTTGCGGCGCACTACTGTCAGGCCCGAAGCCGGCGGGGAACGTTTACTCTAAACCCGGAGCAGCATGCCAATTTAAGGGCGGGCTTTTTCGTCGGCGTGGTCGGCGCGGACCGGGCCAACGGGCTGATTCCCAGAATTCTCAGCACGTCGGATTATTTGCTGAGTCCCTACAGCGCCTTGGTATACAGCGGCCTGATGGACTACCGCGCTTTGGCGGGAGAGGGAACGCCGGCTCTTCTGGTGGCGGAGGAAAGCCCGTTGCGCTGGGGAGAAGAGGTGCTGACGGCGCTGGACATGCCGGTGGAAAATATTGTGGGGCAGATCGACAGCCTGCAGCGGCAGGCCGCGCTGCGCCGGAGGGGGGACTAAATGGCGCTTTACGCGATTGGCGATTTGCATCTGTCTTTAGGCGTGTCCAAGCCGATGGATGTGTTCGGCGGCGTTTGGGAAGGTTATTTGGAAAAGCTGAACCGGGGCGTGTCCTGCATTGGGCCGGAGGATACGACGGTGCTTTTGGGCGACCTGACCTGGGGAATGGACCTGACGCAGGCCCGGCCTGATTTTGCCTGGATTGCCCGGATTCCCGGGAAAAAGATTATCTTAAAGGGAAATCACGATTACTGGTGGACCACTGCTGCGAAGTTTTACCGGTTTTGTGAGGAAAATGGGTTTGAAAACCTGTATGTACTCAATAATAATTGTTACTTTTACAACGGGTATGCCATCTGCGGCACCCGGGGCTGGTTTTATGAGGAGGAGCGCAGCGGACAGCACGATGAAAAGGTTTTCCGCCGGGAGCTCTGCCGGCTGGAGGCTTCGCTGCAGGCGGCAGGGGAGCGGACCAAGCTGTGCTTTCTGCACTATCCGCCCCGGTACCGGGGGTATGTGTGTTCTGAGATTTTGGAGTTGATGCGCCGGTACGGGGTGCGGGCCTGCTATTACGGGCACCTCCACGGCAGCAGCCATCAGCTGGCCGTAGAGGGCCTTTGGGACGGCATCGAGTTCCGCCTCCTTGCGGCGGATTATCTGAACTTTCAGCCGGCTAAGATTATTTCGGAAGAAATGCAAGAAAATGGTGGACAATTTGCCAATCGTTTGCTAAAATAGGACGGATACCTGTGGCAATGCGCCGTTTCGGACGAAAACCGGACAGAAGAGTATACCAGGATGGCTGTCAGAACAGCCTGTAATATAGGAGGATAAAACGACATGAACGTAAAGAACATTGAGAAGGAAAGCTCCAAGGCCAAGATTACCGTAGAGATTGAAAGAGATCTCATGGACTCCGGGGCCAACCAGGCTTACCTGAAGGCGCGGAAGGACATTCAACTGCCCGGTTTCCGCAAGGGCAAGGCGCCCCGGAAACTGATCGAATCCATTTACGGCGCGCATGTGTTCTATGAAGATGGTCTGGAAGAGATTTTCCCCCAGGTCTACCAGTTTGCAGTTGTAGAGCAGGAGCTGAAGGCGGTGGGCCGTCCCAGCTTGACCAGCATGGATATCGCGGAAGACGGTTCTGTGACGATTGTGTTGGAGACGGAGCTCTACCCGGAAGTAACTCTGGGCCAGTATCGGGGCCTGGAAGTGGAAAAAGTGGAGCCCTCTGTTACCGATGAGGAAGTCGAGGCGGAGCTGGACCGGATGGCCAAAAACGTGGCCAGCCGTGAGACGGTAGAGCGCCCGGCGGCCGACGGCGACACGGTGAATCTGGATTTTGAGGGCTTTGACAACGGTGTTGCCTTCGAGGGCGGCAAGGGTGAGAAATTTGATCTGGTTCTGGGCTCCGGTTCCTTCATCCCCGGCTTTGAAGAGCAGGTGGTGGGCATGTCCGCCGGAGAGGAGAAGGACATTGACGTGACCTTCCCGGCCGATTACCATGCCAAAGAGCTGGCCGGTAAGCCGGTTACGTTCCATATCAAGGTGAACGGCATCACGGTGGAGCGGATTCCGGAGAAGGACGACGAGTTTGCCAAGGACGTGTCGGAGTTTGACACGCTGGAGGCGCTGCGGGCGGACATCCGGGCCAAGCAGCTGGAGTCGCGGAAGCAATCCATCGAGCGGGCTTTTGAGTCGGCAGCGGTGGAGAAGGCGGCGGAGAACGCAACGGCGGACATTCCGGAAGCCCTTGTGGAAGAAGAGCTGGACCGCCAGATGAACAATTTCGCTTACCAGCTGCAGAGCAGCGGTATGACGATGGAGCAGTATGCCAAGATGATGGGCGGCGACCTGAGTACCATGCGCAAAGCCCTTCGCCCCTCTGCGGAGAAGCAGGCGAAGGTGGATGTGACTCTGGGTGAAATCGTGAAGGTAGAGAACCTGGAGGTTACCGACGAGGAGGTCGAGGCGGAATACCAGAGCCTGGCAGATACCTACCACATGGAGCTGGAAAAGGTCCGGGGATTGGTGGAGGCGGAGAGCCTGAAACAGGATTTGCTGACCCGGAAGGCTGTTAAGCTGATTGCGGAAGCGGCTGTGCCTGTGGCGCCTAAGCCTGAGGAAGAGACCAAGACGGAGGAATAATTCTCCGGTTTTCTGGTTAGAATGTCTCAGCTTTGAAAGGAGATTTTGACCATGAGTTTAGTTCCGTATGTTGTGGAGCAGACCAGCCGGGGTGAACGGAGTTATGATATTTTTTCCCGGCTGCTCAATGACCGTATTATTTTCCTGTCCGAAGAGGTCAACGATACCACGGCAAGCTTGGTTGTGGCGCAGTTGCTGTACCTGGAGTCTCAGGATCCCGACAAGGATATTCAGTTTTACATCAACAGTCCGGGCGGCAGCGTCACGGCCGGAATGGCAATTTTCGATACCATGCAGTATGTAAAGTGCGATGTGGCCACCATCTGTGTGGGAATGGCTGCCTCCATGGGCGCGTTCCTTCTGGCGGCCGGCGCCAAGGGCAAGCGCATGGCGCTGCCCAATGCGGAAATTATGATTCACCAGCCCTCCGCAGGCACCCAGGGCCAGATTACCGATATGGCGCTACATTTGAAGCGGCTGGAGACGATTAAAAAGCGGATGAACCAGATCCTGGCGGACCGCACTGGAAAACCGGTGGAGACGGTCACAGCCGACTGTGAGCGGGACAATTTTATGTCTGCACAGGAGGCGCTGGAATATGGCCTGATTGATAAGGTCATCACCACCCGCTGAGTTTTCGGAGGATATGCATGGCAAGACGCGATGAACAGGGAGTCCGCTGCTCCTTCTGCGGGAAGCGAGAGACTCAGGTGGAGCGGATGATTTCCGGTCCCGGCGTATATATTTGCAGCGACTGTGTCCGGGTTTGCAGTTCCCTTTTGGATGATGCGTACACGCCCCAGCCGGAGGCGGGAAAACTGCGGGTTCCGGAGACGCTGCCTACGCCGAAGGAGATCAAAACCTTTATGGATGGCTACATTGTGGGCCAGGAGGAGGCAAAGGTTGCCCTGTCGGTGGCGGTTTACAACCACTATAAGCGGATTTACTTTGGGGGCAACTCGGATGTGGAGCTGCAGAAGAGCAATATTTTGCTGATCGGACCGACCGGTTGCGGCAAGACGTTGTTCGCCCAAACCTTGGCCAAAATTCTCAATGTCCCCTTCGCCATTGCCGACGCCACCACCCTGACGGAGGCGGGTTATGTGGGCGATGATGTGGAGAATATTCTTCTGCGCCTTCTTCAGGCTGCGGATTTTGACATTGATTTGGCGGAGCGCGGAATTATTTACATCGACGAGATGGATAAAATCGCTCGAAAGAGCGAAAATACTTCTATCACCCGAGATGTGTCCGGTGAAGGCGTGCAGCAGGCGCTGCTGAAAATTGTAGAAGGTACGGTGGCCAACGTGCCGCCTCAAGGAGGGCGGAAGCATCCCCAGCAGGAGATGATCCAGGTCAATACCTCCAACATTCTCTTCATTTGCGGCGGCGCCTTCGACGGTCTGGATAAGATCATCGAATCCCGCACGGACCGCTCTGCCATTGGCTTTGACGCTCCGGTTCAGAGTAAAAAACAGCGGGATGTGGGCAAGCTGCTGGCCCAGGTGCAGCCGCACGACCTTTTGAAATTCGGCATTATTCCAGAGCTGGTGGGTCGGCTGCCGGTGATTACGGCTCTGCGCAGCCTGACCAAGGAGGACTTGATTCGGATCCTCACAGAGCCCAAGAATGCCCTGACCCGGCAGTATCAGAAGCTGCTGGAGCTGGACCACGTGGAGCTGGAGATGGAAGACGACGCTTTGGCTGCCATTGCACAAAAGGCCATCGACAGACAGATCGGCGCCCGGGGACTCCGGGCGGTGATGGAAGAGCTCATGACCCAGATCATGTACGAAATTCCCTCCGACTTGTCTATTCAGAAGGTGATCGTAACGGAATCCTGTGTCCAAGGGGGGCAGCCGCAGATTATCCGGGATGCAAATCACCCCAGGGCAAAGAGCCGGGTTCGGCCCGGCGCCTGAACCGGTGGAATTGGCCCTACACAGAGAGGAAGCCGACAGATGCGGGAAGGGGGCAGGGTAACTGCCTCCTTTGTGCTGTTTTCTGCAGGGGCAGCGTGTTAATTTCCACAGGCGCCGTACCCGGCGGCTGTGCGGAAAGGAGACGATACTATGAGTGAAATTTTGATTTCGGAACAAATGCCCATTTTAGCCCTGCGGGGCTTGACGGTATTTCCCAAACAGATGCTTCATTTTGATGTGGGCCGGGAAAAATCTGTGAAGGCGCTGGAATTGGCGATGAAGGGAGATCAAAGGATTTTCCTGGTGACGCAAAAAAATATCCTAGACGACGAGCCCACGGAAAAGCATCTTTACCGCATCGGCACGGTGGCAAAGATCAAGCAGGTGCTGCGTACCCAGGGGGACCTGGTTCGGGTCCTGGTGGAAGGGGAGTACCGGGCCTGTATTGGCCAGTTGCTTCAGACCGAGCCCTGTTTGTCCGGCCGGGTGGAATCCGTGCCGGAACAGAACAGCGATGCCGGAGCGCCCAGAGCAGAGGCTCTGATGCGGGAAGCGGTGATGCTCTTTGATGAATTTTTGGAGCTCCTTCAAAAGCCTGCCCAAGAGCTGCAGCTCCGCCTTTTGGCTGTGCATGAGCCGGGCTTCATTGCCGATACCATCGGCCAGCACGCCACCTTCGGCTACCAGGATAAGGCCAAGCTGTTGGCGCAGCTGAACCCGGTGCGTCGCTTGGACGCAGCGGTGCGCCTGCTGCGTCACGAGCTGGAGGTTTTGAAGCTGGAGTCTGAAATGCAGGACAAGACCCGCGAGCAAATTGACAAAGGCCAGCGGGACTATTACTTGCGGGAGCAGCTGAAGGTCATTCGCAATGAGTTGGGCGAAGACGACGAGGAAGAAGACGCGGCGGCGTACCGGGCCAAGATTCAGGCCCTGCATCTGGAGCAGGATGTGGAAGAGAAGCTTCTGAAGGACGTGAGCCGTATGGCGAAGCAGCCCTTCGGCTCCTCTGAGGGAGCTGTGCTGCGCAGTTACCTGGACACCATCCTGGAGCTGCCCTGGAATAAACGGACCCGGGAGCGGGTGGATATCCAGGCTGCCAGAAAGATCCTGGATGAGGACCATTTTGGCCTGGAGAAGGTCAAAGAACGGATTTTGGAGATTTTGGCGGTGAAGCAGATGGCGCCGGAGCTGCCGGGACAGATCATTTGTCTGGTTGGTCCCCCGGGCGTAGGTAAGACCTCCATCGCCTATTCCATTGCGCGCTGCTTAAATCGGAAGATGGCCCGGATTTCCTTGGGCGGCGTTCACGATGAGGCGGAGATCCGGGGTCACCGGAAGACCTATGTGGGCGCTATGCCGGGCCGCATCATGACGGCTTTGTCCCAGGCCGGCTCTCGAAATGCGCTGCTGCTTCTGGATGAGGTAGACAAAATGGGGGCCGATTACCGGGGGGATCCGTCTTCTGCGCTGTTGGAGGTGCTGGATGCAGAGCAGAACGGCACGTATCGCGACCATTATGTTGAGGTCCCCTTTGACCTGAGCGAATGTATGTTTATCACCACGGCCAATACCACCGATACCATCCCCCGGCCCTTACTGGACCGCATGGAGGTCATTGAGTTGGGCTCCTATACCGATGAGGAGAAGCTGATGATTGCCAAGGATCATTTGCTGCCCAAGCAGATGAAGAAGCACGGCCTGAAGCGAGCCCAGCTGCGTCTGACCGATGATGCCGTTCGGGAGATCATCACCTGCTACACCCGGGAATCCGGCGTCCGGAATTTGGAACGCCGGCTGGGAGCGCTGTGCCGGAAGGTGGATATGCGCCTGGTGGGGGAGGACGCGCCCAAACGGATTACGGTATCCGGAAGCAATTTGGAGGAATTTCTAGGCGTTCGCAAGTTCCCGGCGGATCAGCTTCCGCCGACGGATCCGGTGGGTTTGGTTACCGGCTTGGCTTGGACTGCCGTGGGCGGAGAGACCTTGGAAGTGGAGGTCAATGTGATGGAGGGCTCCGGGAAGCTGGAGTTGACCGGCAACCTGGGCGATGTAATGAAAGAGTCCGCCCATGCTGCCCTCAGTTATATCCGTTCCCGGGCGGAGGTCCTGGGGATTCCGGTCGATTTCTATAAAACCCGGGATATTCATGTGCATTTTCCGGAAGGAGCGGTTCCCAAGGACGGCCCGTCGGCGGGTGTTACCGTGTGTACCGCGATGGTTTCTGCCCTGACCGGGACGCCGGTGCGGCGGGATATTGCCATGACCGGGGAGATTTCCATCCGAGGCAGGGTGCTCCCCATTGGCGGACTGAAGGAGAAGACCATGGCGGCCCTGCGCCATGGCATCCAGACGGTGATCATTCCCCAAGCCAATCTGCGGGATTTGGAGGAAATTGACCAGACGGTGAGAAAGTCCTTGAACTTTATCACGGCGGAGCATGTGGACACGGTTTTGGAAGCGGCGCTGTTGCTGGAAAAGCCGATTCGAGATCGCCTCAAACGGGAGGACCTCACACCCATTGCCGTGGAGGGAAAGAAATCCGGGCGCAAGCCTGCTATTCGCCAGTAGGAGAGATATATGAATCTGCACAAAGTAGAATTTATTCGCTCCGTTGCCAAGTCCTCGGATTTCATCCAAGACGGCTTGCCGCAAATTGCCTTTGCCGGGAAGTCCAACGTAGGAAAATCCTCTGTGATTAATCGACTATTACAGCGAAAAAACTTTGCTCGAGTGGGCGAGGCGCCGGGAAAAACCGTGCATGTCAACTATTTTCTGGTGGATGGAAGGGTCTATTTGGTCGACCTGCCCGGCTATGGCTATGCCAAGGTGTCCCGCGAGGAAAAGGAACGCTGGAGCAAGCTGATGGAGGCGTATTTTGCGCAAATGCCGTTGCATTTGGGCGTTCTCCTGGTAGATGCCCGCCATAACCCGACTCGAAACGACTGCACCATGGCGGACTGGTTTTTGGCCTCGGGCTGTCCCTTTGTGGTGGTGGCGAACAAATTGGACAAGGTGAAGAAGACCGAAATTGAACCGAATCTGACACAGATTCGTCAGGATTTGAAGCTTCCCGCCGACTGCCCTGTGATTCCTTTCTCTGCTGAAAAGGGGGACGGGCGGGAGACGCTTTTGCGTCATATGTTATCTGTAGTCCAGGAATGACGGCAGGGTGCGCCCCGGAAACGACTTCCGGAGCGCATCTTTTTATGCTGCCGGGTTCGGAAGAGGTATATCCGGCGCCGCAGCCGTCCAGAATGTCTATATCTGCATCCAATGTGGGAAAATGCGGAATTTTTCTTGCAGAAAGATAGAAAGAGTGGTATAATTTCCTCTGAATACGCTGCTGGCTTGTAATCCCGGCCATTTCTGCAGAAAAGAGGAATGATATGAGCGCCTTTCAGAACTGGCTGAACCAGCTGAATTTTGAAAAGTTGTTGGAGCTGTTGATTACCATAGCGGCGGCCTTGGTTTGTATCACCTTGCATGAGGTGAGCCATGGCTATGCCGCTTACCGGCTGGGAGATCCCACGGCTAAAAATGCCGGCCGTTTGACGTTGAATCCCATCCGTCATATTGATCCTGTGGGACTCCTGGTGATGGCGGTGGCCCGGTTCGGCTGGGCGAGGGCGGTTCCCATCAATCCCGGCAATTTTAAACACTTCCGTCGGGATACGGCGATCACGGCGCTGGCTGGCCCGGTGGCCAATGTACTAATTACCGCTTTGGCGTTGCTGCTGCACAGCACGACCATAGGCGTGTATCTTCGTTGGGACCGGCCGCAGTGGCTGCTGTATGTGGATCAGTTTTTTCAGTATACGGCAGTCCTCAGCGCGGGCCTGGCGGTTTTTAATCTCTTTCCCATTCCGCCGTTGGACGGCTCCAAAGTGCTGTTTTCCTTTCTGCCCCGGCCGATGTATGGCAAGCTGCTCCAATATGAGCGGTTTGGATTTCTCGTGTTGCTTTTTTTGCTGTGGTTCGGCGTGCTGGACGGACCTCTGGTATTTCTGCGGGAAGGACTGCTGGATTTGCTCTGGCCGGTCTGCCGCTGGCCCTTTGACCTGTTGATACGCGTATCCGCGTAGGAGTTTGGAATGAACGAACCCAATTACCATCTGGAGGGAATTGTCCGCACCCGCACGGAGGAGATGGAGGACTTTAACGGCCCGCTGGATGTCATTCTTTTGCTATTGAGCAAAAATAAAATTGAAATTGAAGATGTGAGCATCACGGCGATTTTGGAGCAGTATCTGGCATATCTGGACGAAATGAAACGGCTGGATATAGAAATTGCCAGTGAGTTTATTACCATGGCGTCGCATCTGATGCTCATTAAAACCAAGATGCTCCTCTCTGCCAGTGAACAGGCGGAGGCGGAGAGTGAAATGGAGCTTCTGCGGCAATCTTTGGTGGAGCGCCAGCGGAAAGAAACTTTGGAACAGATCCGGCAGGCAGTTCAGTTTCTGGAGGCCCGAAACGAAATCGGCCGCGCTCTGTTCACCAAGGGCCCGGAGCCTCTGCCCAAGAGTACGACGTATCAGTACCGGCATGAGCCGGCGGATTTGCTCCGTGCGTTGGCTGCTGTGGCAGAGCGCCGCCGCCGCCGGTTGCCGCCGCCGGTTACCAGCTTTCAAGGCATCGTCGGGAAAGAGCCTTTCCCTGTGACCAGAAAGGCCAAGGAGGTCATCCGGCGTCTGGTGCTTCATGGGGTCATGCGTTTGCGGCAGCTGTTTCAAGACAGCCGCAGCCGGTCGGAAATCGTGGCGACATTTCTGGCGGTGCTGGAATTGTGCCGGACCAGCTCGGTCTGGCTGACGGATGACGGTACAGGTGACAACCCGGAGTTGAAGCTGATTCGGACACCGGAAGAAGCCATAGGGAAGGAGACGGATGACTGATGGAGCCGGAGGAATTGGAACGTGCGGTGGAGGCGATTTTATTTGCTGCCGGAGAGCCGGTGGAGCTGAAGCGCCTGAGTCAGGCTCTGGGCTGTGAACCCGGCGAGGTGCAGGAGGCAGTCGACCGGCTGGCCGATCAATTGGCCTTTCAACGGCGGGGAATTCGGGTGGTACGGCTGGATGGGGCTTATCAGATGTGCTCGGCCGGGGAGATGGCGGACCTGGTGGCCCGTGCCCTGGAGACCCGAAAGCCTCCCAAGCTCTCTGCCTCTCAGCTGGAAACACTGAGCGTTATTGCGTATTATCAACCTGCAACCAAAGCCATGGTGGAGCAGATCCGGGGCGTGGACAGCTCCTACTCGATCACCGCCTTGCTCAATAAGAAGCTGATTGAAGAGTGCGGACGCTTGAATGTGCCGGGACGGCCCAATCAATATCGGACGACGCCGGACTTCCTGCGGACCTTCGGCCTGTCCGGCTTGCAGGACATGCCGGAACTGGAGCTGGCGGATTTGGGAACGCAGGAGCAGCTGACTCTGGAGGAGGCGGCTCCTCCGGAGCCGGAAACCGCCTCATGAGTTTTATGTCTGTGCTGCTTTGGATCTTGGGAGGATTGTTGGCGCTGCTGGTACTTCTGCTGGTTCTGCCGGTGGGCGTGCAGGTTTGCTATGATGCCTCCGGTTTTACCCTCCGCTTGGCGGCCGGACCCGTTCGCTGGCAACTGCTGCCTTCCCGCTCCGGTTGGCTGTGGAGAAAGCTGCAGAAAAAGCCGGAGGCGCCGCCAGCGCGTCAAGCTGCACCTGCGCCCAAGGCAGAGCCTAAAAAAGGCGGGTCCTGGACGGAGTTCCGACCGTATTTGCCGGTTTTCCGTACGATGCTGGGCGATGTACACAGGCGCCTGCTGGTGCGGCGCCTGGTGCTCTGGGTGAAATTGGGCTGCGAGGATCCCTGTGATTTGGCGGTCCGGTACAGCCGTGCCTGGGCGGCGGTGGGAGGTGCGATGCCCCTGCTGGAGCGTGCTTTCCGGTTGCGCCGCAAAGATATCCGGATCTTTTGTGATTTTTTAGCGGAGACCACGGAACTGTATTGGAATCTGGAGCTGGTGGCCTGCCCGGCCCGCCTCCTCTGGGTCCTGCTTCGTCAGGGACCGGCGTTGCTCCGGATTTATGAACAACAAAAAAATCAAAAGGCGGTGTAGAAATATGAGTCATCCTCTTTCTGGCATGATTGATTCGACTTTACAACGAATTCGGGATATTGTAGACGTCAACTCCGTGGTGGGAGATCCCATTACGACTCCGGAGGGCGTTACCATTCTCCCGATTTGCAAAATCAGTTACGGTTTTGGCGGCGGTGGCTCCGATTTTCCCGCCAAAGCTGCTTCCCGGCAGGAATATCCTTTTGGCGGCGGCACCGGGCTGGGAGTTCGGATGACCCCCATTGCTTTTTTGGTTATCAAGGGGGAATCGGTTCGCATGCTGCCCATTGCGGCGCCGGTCAGCTGCACAGCGGACCGGGTGGTGGAGCAGCTGCCGGATTTGGTGGACAAGCTCTGCGCCATGTTTCACCACGAGGGAAAAGAGGAAGACGGCCAGGGATAAGCTGTGAAAACTGCATAATTTTTCACGGACGGGGGTAAGCTACCGCCGGTGATGTTATGAAAAAGCGATTGACGCGTACGGCGGCGGCTGTAGCTGCCCTGGTTCTTCTGTTTTCTTCGTTGACAACGGTCCGGGCGCTGGACCTGTCGGCGGAGCATGCCATTTTGATGGACGCCGGCTCCGGCCGCGTGTTGTATGAAAAAAATGCGGACGCCCGGAGTCTCATTGCCAGTACCACAAAAATCATGACGGCGCTGGTGGTCTGCGAGCAGTGCAATGTGTTGGACCGGGTCCGCATTATGCCCGAGGCTGTGGGCATTGAGGGCTCGTCTATGTATTTGCAGGCGGGCGAGATATTGACCGTGCAGGAGCTGCTTTACGGTTTGATGCTGCAGTCCGGCAACGATGCCGCAGTGGCATTGGCCATATATTGCGGCGGAACGGTGGAGGGCTTTGCACAGCTGATGAATGATGAGGCCCGGCGTCTGGGCCTGACGGGGACGCACTTTGAAAACCCCAACGGACTGGATAACGAAAATCATTATTCCACAGCCCGGGATTTGGCAAAGCTGACGGCTTATGCCTTGGAAAATGAAGTTTTTTCCAAGACTGTGTCGACCAAGAGCATCCAGGTGGGAGACCGGAGCCTGACCAACCACAATAAGCTTCTGTGGCGGTACGAAGGAGCCGACGGCGTGAAGACCGGCTATACTAAGGCGGCGGGCCGGATTTTGGTTTCCAGCGCCACCCGGGACGGACGGCAGCTGATTGCTGTGACGATTAATGCGCCGGATGATTGGAACGACCACACCCGCTTGCTGGACTATGGCTTCCAGCAGTTTGAGCCCCGCTGCTTGGTTCAGGCAGGCCAATGTCTGGGGCAGCTCGACGTTCTTTCCGGCGACGGCGCGACGGTGGACCTGATAGCGGCAGAGGACTTTTCCTATCCCGTGGCCCAGGGGGAGCAGGTGGAAACCCGTTTTCCGGGTCCCGGTTTTGTGTATGCCCCGGTTTTGGCTGGAGAAGAAGCCGGTATGGCCCATGTGCTGCTGGACGGCGTGCCGGTGGGAAAGATTCTTGTGGTTTGGGGAGAGTCGGTGGCGACTCCTACCGAACCGGAGGAACCCAATTGGCTGGAACGTATTTTGGGAGGAAAGAAATGAAAGAACGCTTGCAGAAAATTCTGTCTGCCCGAGGCGTAACCTCCCGCCGGAGGGCTGAGGAATGGATTCTGGCCGGCCGGCTACAGATAGACGGCAGGGTGGCAGGCCTGGGAGACCAGGCCGACCCTGCCGTGCAGGAGATTTTGCTGGACGGCAGGCCCCTGCCGGAGCCGGACCGCTTGCTGTACATGATGTTAAATAAGCCCCGCGGATATGTATCGACCCTTCGGGACCAAAAGGGACGCCCGGATGCAGCCCGGCTGGTTTCCGACTGCGGCTGCCGGGTCTGGCCTGTGGGCAGGCTGGACATGGATTCCGAAGGGCTGTTGCTGTTTACCAATGACGGAGATTTTTGTCAGGCTGTGACCCATCCCAGCTGCCAGGTGGATAAGGATTACCTGGTCTGGGTGCGGGGCTATACCAGGCAGGGAGAACAGGCGCTTGGCCGTCCCGTGACGCTGGATGGCTACACCATCCGACCGCCCCGGGTTCGTCTTTTGCAGCGTCATGGGGAGACAGCTTGCCTGGAAGTGATCATTCACGAAGGGAGAAATCGCCAGATCCGCCGCATGTGCGATCTGGCCGGCATGCAAGTCACCCGCCTGCAGCGGGTGGGAGAGGGACCGCTCCGTTTGGGGGATTTACCTTTGGGTGCATGGCGTCATCTTACTGCGCAGGAGCTGACGCTTATACGCCGGGAGCTGAAAAAGGGGAAGCCGTTATGACAAGGGACATTCTGGCGCAGCTGAGAGAAAAGGCTCCGTCCTTTTCGAAAGGGCAGCGGGCCATAGCCAATTATATCATGAACACCTATGAGAAAGCCGCCTTCCTGACTGCCGTCCGGCTGGGCCGGGCGGTAGGCGTATCGGAGTCCACCGTGGTCCGATTTGCTATGGAATTGGGGTACGACGGTTATCCCAGCATGCAGCGGGATTTGCAGGAGCTGGTGCTGAAAAGGCTGAATTCCGTCCAACGCATTGAGGTGGCTTGCGACCGGTTGAAGGACCAGGATGTCGTGGATACGGTCCTGGAATCGGACATGGATAAGATTCGGAAGACCATGGAGGGACTGGACCGAGGGGACTTCCGGGCGGCTGTGAGTGCGGTACTCCGTGCCAGGCGGATCTATATATTGGGCGTTCGGTCCTCGGCGTCGTTGGCTGAATTTTTGAAATATTACCTGCAATATATGTTTGATGATGTACATTTAATTACAGCTTCCGGAGCCGGAGAGATGTGTGAACAGCTGGTGGGCGTCAGCTCAGAGGACACGGTTTTGGCGCTGAGCTTTCCCCGGTACGCTGCAGCCACGGGAAAAGGGGTTTGCTTCTGCCGGGACCGCGGCGCGGTGGTGGTGGGTATGACGGACAGCCGGGAGTCCCCGGTGGGGGTGTGCTCCGATTTTGTTCTGTGCGCGAAAAGCGATATGGTTTCCCTGGTGGATTCTCTGGTTGCGCCGTTGAGTTTGATAAACGCCTTCATCGTGGCCGTTGCCGCCCGGCGGAACCGGGAGCTCACCAAGACGTTCGGCCGTTTGGAGCGAATTTGGGAGCAATACGATGTGTATGAAAAAGCAGATGGGGAGTAGGGCGGATGCATGACCGGTACGATGTAATTGTAGTAGGCGGCGGCGCGGCCGGAATGTTTGCCGCCATTCATGTGGGACTGGGCGGTCGGCGGGTGCTTTTGCTGGAACGAAATGACCGGCTGGGAAAAAAGCTGCGGATTACCGGGAAAGGCCGGTGTAACGTGACGAACTGCGCCACGGCGGAAGAGGTCCTGCAGAATATCCCAAGGAACGGAAAATTCTTGTATAGTGCCTTAACCCGGTATCCGCCGGAGAAGTTGATGAAATTCTTGGAAGCAGAGGGATGCCCGTTAAAGACAGAGCGGGGCAATCGGGTTTTTCCCGTTTCCGACCGGTCGGGCAGTGTATTGCAGGCGTTGGAGCGGGCCCTGGAGCGGTCCGGTGCGGCGGTTCAGCAGGGGCGGGTAACGGAGATCTGCACAGAGGCGGGGCATGTCTCCGGAGTCCGGACGGAGACGCAGGTCTACGGCGCAGAAAAGGTCATTTTGGCAACAGGCGGCTGTTCTTATCCGGCCACCGGTTCCACAGGGGACGGGTACCGTCTGGCTGCCCGGCTGGGCCACACCATCATTCCGCCCACCGGCTCTTTGGTTCCGCTGGAGGAGCTGGGTACAGACTGCCGGCAGATGCAGGGTTTGTCCCTGCGCAATGTGGCGGTCCGTCTGTATCACGATGGGGGAAAGTGCCTGTACCGGGATTTCGGCGAGCTGCTGTTTACGCATTTTGGCCTTTCCGGCCCGACGGTGCTCAGCGCCAGCGCGCATATGGGAAAATCCGGCTCTTACCGCTTGGTGATAGATCTGAAGCCGGCCTTGGACGAGGAGAAGCTGGATGCCAGAATCCTGCGGGACCTGGAGCAATATCAGAACCGGTCTATGGCCCACGCTCTGACGGATTTGCTGCCCAGGTCTATGATTCCGGTGGTTTTGCGGCGGGCGCAGATTCCGGAAAATTTGCCTGCCCATTCCCTGACGCGCCGGCAGCGGCACAGTCTGGTTCAGGAATTGAAGGGCTTTGCAGTATCGATCTCCGGAAAGCGCCCGGTAGAGGAGGCCATCGTGACCTCCGGCGGCATCAAGATCGGAGAAGTGGATCCCAAGACGATGGGCTCCAAGCGGCTGCCGGGACTTTATTTTGCGGGAGAGATTTTGGATTGTGATGCCTATACGGGCGGATTTAATTTGCAAATTGCCTGGTCTACCGGATACGCCGCCGCCATGGCTTGCTTGTAAGCGGTCTGTTGCAGCGGCATGAAGGAGCCGGTCCCTGCGAGTGAAATCCGAGGCTTCGTTTTTAGGAGAAAGAAATTGGACGGCGGACGGAATTTGTCCATGTGTCTAAAAATATTGTATTGCGGAGGGAGACGCTATGGGGGAGAAGAAGGTATACAGCGTGGCCATTGACGGCCCCGCAGGAGCGGGAAAGAGCACACTGGCCAAGCAGGTGGCTCAAAATCTGGGCTTTGTGTATGTGGATACCGGCGCGATTTACCGTGCGGTGGGTTATCATATGGATCTGATGGGAATTGGGCCCAAAGACAAAGACGGAATTGAACGGCTGTTGGACGATGTGAATCTGAAGCTTACATACGATGCAGGTGGGCTTCAGCATGTGATTCTCAACGGGATGGATGTGACGGGAGAAATCCGTACGCCGGAAATGTCCCGGATGGCGTCTCTGATTTCCGCCTATCCTGCCGTTCGGGATTTCCTGCTGGACTTGCAGCGGGATATGGCCCGGCAATACAGCGTTGTGATGGACGGCCGCGATATCGGTACCGTTGTGTTGCCCCATGCAGATGTAAAAATTTACCTCACGGCTTCTCCGGAAGTTCGCGCGCGCCGGCGGCAAAAAGAGCTGGAGGAGAAGGGATTCTCCTGCGCGTATGAGACGGTTCTGAGTGAAATACGGGAGCGAGATGCCCAGGACATGTCCCGGACCGTTGCGCCTCTGCAACAGGCGGCGGATGCGGAGGTTCTGGACACTTCGGATTTGAACCGAGAGCAAGCGCTTGCTGCGTTGGAATCGACGATCCGGAGGCGTCTTGGCCTATGAGGATCCAGATTGGGAAATACGCCGGTTTTTGCTTTGGAGTAGACCGAGCGGTGCGCCTGGTGGAAGAGGCTGCTGGGAAGGGGGACCCGGTTCAAACCCTGGGGCCCATTATCCACAACCATCATGTGGTGGAGCGGCTTGCCCGGATGGGTGTGGAAGCCGTAGAGGATCCCACCCTGGTCCGGCCTGGAGGGACGGTGGTGCTCCGGGCTCACGGGGTTCCGCGAGATGTGGAGGAGGCGCTGTCCAGTATGCCGGTTCGGGTGGTGGATGCCACATGCCCCTTTGTCAAGCGAATTCACCGCCTGGTGCAGGAGGCGGAAGCGGAGGGCAGGGTTCCTGTGATCATAGGAAGCCGGATTCACCCCGAGGTGGTGGGAATTGCCAGCTGGTGCCGGACCGGCGTGGTGCTGGAAAGCGCCCGGGAGCTGGAGGACTGGGCCAAGCAGCCGGAGATTTCTCCGGATTTGCCGATTTGTCTGGTTTCCCAAACTACGCTCACCGCAAATTTGTGGAATTTGTGCGTCGAAATCGTAAAAAAACAGTTTACTAACTTCCGAATTTTTGATACAATATGCAGAGCAACAGAATATCGGCAAAAAGAAGCGGCAAACATGTCAGAAACCTGTCAAGCTATGGTTGTTGTGGGTGATGCCAAAAGTTCCAACACGAGCCGCCTCGCCATGATTTGCCGAGAACATTGCGGCAGAGTTGTTCTGGTGGACCGGTCTTCCGAGCTGGATCCGGATTTCTTCCGCGGTGTTTCAGATGTTGGAATCACGGCAGGCGCGTCGACGCCGGCGTGGATAATAAAGGAGGTCAACAACACGATGAGCGAAATTACGACAGCTGAGTCTGGCCAGGAGCAGTCCTTCGAGGAACTTTTGGAGCAGTCCATCAAGACTTTAAATACAGGAGATAAGGTAACCGGTACAGTCACCCACATTGGCGCAACGGAAGTCCAGGTAGATCTGGGCACGAAGCATGCCGGCTACATTCCCTGTGACGAAGTCAGCAACGATCCCAGCATCAAGCCGGAGGATGTCCTGAAGGTGGGCGATGAAATTGAGGTCTTTGTGGTTCGGGTCAACGACCAGGAGGGTACCTGCCAGCTGAGCAAGAAAAAGCTGGACGGCCTGAAGGTCTGGGATATCGTCAACGAGGCCTGTGAGAACAAGACTGTGGTGGAAGGCAATATCACAGAGGTCAACAAGGGCGGTCTGGTTGCCAACATGAAAGGCATCCGGGTCTTTATTCCCGCTTCTCAGACCGGCGTTCCCAAGGGCGGCGATATGAGCGGCCTGGTGGGTCAGACGGTAAAGATGAAAATTACGGAAGTGAACCGCTCTCGCCGGAGAGTCATTGGTTCCATCCGCGCTGTGACGGCCGAGGCCCGGAAAGCCGCTGCGGAGAAGATCTGGAGCGAGATCGAGGTAGGGAAGAAGTATCATGGCGTGGTGAAGTCTTTGACGTCCTACGGCGCTTTTGTGGATATCGGCGGTGTGGACGGCATGGTCCATGTGACCGAGTTGTCTTGGAACCGGATTAAGAATCCTGCCGAGGTGGTTAAGGTAGGCGACGAGATCGACGTCTTCGTCATTGCTTTTGACCCCGAAAAGCGGAAGATCTCCCTGGGCTACAAGACACCGGAGATGAATCCCTGGAACCAGTTCCTGGAGAAGTTCTCCATAGGTGATGTGGTTCCTGCTAAGATTGTGAAGCTGATGACGTTCGGTGCTTTTGCGGAAATTATTCCCGGCGTGGACGGTCTGATTCACATTTCCCAGATTGCCGACCGCCGCATTGGCAAGCCCGAGGATGTGCTGAGCGAGGGCCAGGATGTGACGGTGAAGATCATTGATGTGGACGCGGAGAATAAGCGGATTTCTCTATCGATTCGCGCCCTGTTAAACGATCAAGCTGACGATTCCGAGGAAAACTAATGCAGACTACATACCGGGGCTGACGCTTGCCAGCCCCGGTATCGTTGCTGGAGGGAAATAGAATGGTGAAGCACATTGTCATCTATAAGCTGCAGGACGGCTGCGATAAGCAGACTGCCGTTCAGGAAATCGCCCAGGCGCTGGAGCCTCTGGTGGGCGTCGTTCCCGGTTTGCAGTGGTTGGAAGTCTGCCCTACTTATCAGGGCGATGCGGATTATGTCCTGTATTCTGAGTTTGACAGCGCGGAAGCCCTGGCGGGCTATCAGGTCCATCCGGACCATGTGGCTGCCAAGGAGGTTGTCCACAAATATGTGGCTACTCGAATGGCTGCGGACTATGAGTATTGATGTAGCGCGCTCTGCCGCTTAGCTGCGTGCTGGGGGAAAGCGATCTGCAAGAGCTGTATTGAGAAACTGACTCGTACTCGTTTCGGCTGAGTATGAGTCAGTTTGTTCTTCTGGAGTTTCATATATGAAAATGTGACTGCTTGGTTGTTTACCTTGCAGTCACATGATAGCAGAGGACATATTTGGCTTGCTTATATGGGAAGCGACGTTCAGAATATCGTAACCGTCAAATGTAACCGCATATGAAATCACCGCCGTGGAGAGCTTTGC
>UREY01000018.1 GCA_900546915.1 uncultured Eubacteriales bacterium | reverse complement strand
GCTGCAGGATTTGCAGCCCCGCCTGTTACGCATTTTTACGCCCCAGGTATACCTGTGCCTGATAATTCCACTGCAAAATTCCGGAGACCACGATGAGCTGCACCGTAAACGCCGGGCTCGCCCGGTACCGTTCCCGGGCGGTCTGCATCAGCTCCCTCAGGATTTCCTCCCGGTTCTCCTCGGTACAGTCTGCGCACAAATACGTCCCGGCCGGGAGGGTTTTCAGGCTGTCCGCATCCTGATAGCGAATGCAAAGCGCAAAGAGATACGATTTGCCCTGCTCCGTGTAAATCCCCGCCAGGTCCTCAAATGCAAAATCGTCCCGTTGGGAAGGGTCCACCTGGTCGTAAAAATGGCTCAGGTAATTCCAGAGATTTTCCAGCGTCGGCGTCTGTAACGTTTGCGAGAGCATGATCACGCGTTCCGGAAACTCCTTGGTAAACGCTACGGTTGCGCTTTGCCGCTGCTGCAGCTTTTTTTCATATTCCGCCCGGACCGACTGAATTTTTTTCTTGCTGTATTCCAGGGCCGCAATTTTCTCCTCTGCCTTTTTCTCCGCCCGATTCAGAAAATCCACAATCTCCTCCAGTTCGTCATACTCCAACACTTCCTTGATTTCTTGCAGGGACAGATCCATCCGTTGCAGCGCGCGAACCGTATGCAGGCGGACGACATCCTGCTTGGAATAATACCGGTATCCGGTCCACTCGTCTACCCTGCTGGGCTGAACCAGGCCAATCCGGTCATAGTGGCGGAGGGTTTCGCTGGTCATTTGGGTCATTTTTGCGGCTTGCCCAATGGAAAAAAATTTCTCCATAAAACTTGTACTCCCTCTTGACTCTTGTGTTACACAAAGGTTTATGATAGTAGCACCCCGGCAGACGAACCGGCATGCATCCGGTTATTTGCTAATTTTTATATGCAGGAGGAACTATGAAAAAATTATTTGCAATTGCGCTTTGTCTGATCCTGGGCGCCGCCTTGTTGACAGGGTGCTCCGACGGCAGCGACTTTCGTCAAGAGCGCTACACCGCAAGCGCAGCAGAAGTCCAGGCAATCAACATCGATGTGCGGGACAGAAAAATTGAGATTTCCGTATCCCAAAACGATGAAATTCAAATTGATTACTATGAAAGCGCCAAAGAGTCCTATGACTTCTCCGTCTCCGACGACCATGTCCTGTCCGTGACCGCCGTAACCGACAAAAATTGGACCGACTACTTTGGCGGCAAGGCCCCGGCAGAACAGCGCGTCCTGTCGGTCCAGGTTCCCGATTCCCTGTTATCCTCCCTGACGGTGTCCTCCACCAACGAAGACATCACCCTCTCCCCCCTGACGGTAACCGGAGACGTATCCATATCGGCAAACGGAGGCGACATTGTATTGGAGCAGCTGGATGTGGGCAGCGCCCTGACTCTGACCGCGAAAAACGGGGACATTCGCGGAACTGTCACCGGCGGCTACGACGACTTTGCCATGACCAGCGAGGTCAAAAAGGGAACCTGCAATTTGCCGGCTCACAAGGAAGGCGGATCCAAAACGCTGAACGTGTCCAACAACAACGGCGACATCCAAATTGAATTTACCGGTTCCTAAACACACTGCCGCACCCGTGTCCATTGGTGCGGCAGCCGTTTTTTATGGCTCCAAAAAATCCCAAAATTGCCGGAAGGCGCTGGGCAGCGGAATCTGCTCCCGAATTTCCCGGGCCGTCATCCACTGAAAGCCCGGCGCAGGAGCCCGGCACCCAATGCGGCAGCAGCGCAGATTCCAGCGGATGTGGGTAAAAATGTGGGTTCGGTCCGCGCTGCGCTGGAGGTCCACCGGCGCGGCTCCCCATCGGGCCGCCTGGTCCAGCGCCTCCTGCGCCTCCAGCTTCCCCGGCACATTGGGAAACTGCCAAAGTCCCGCCAGAAGTCCTGCCGGGCCGCGCTGCTCCAGCGCAAACCGACCATCCCAGTCCAGAATGAAGACGGTATAGTCCTCCACCCGCCGGGTGCGCTTGGGCAACCGGCAGGGCAGCTCCCGCCAACGGCCGGAGGCCCCGGCCCGGCACAAGCCGGCCATGGGGCAGCTGCCGCACAGCGGCGCGCCGTTGGGCAGGCAAACCGTGGCGCCCAGCTCCATGAGCGCCTGGGTAAAATCGCCGCACTGTCCGGTGGGATAGACCTGGGCTAAGGCCTCCCGGACCTCCCGGCGGACCGCAGGCAGGTCCACAGGCCGCTCATCTTCCAAAAGACGGGCCCACACCCGAAGGACGTTCCCGTCCACCGCAGGCGTCGGCATATCGTAGGCAATGGAGCAAATGGCCCCGGCCGTGTAGTCTCCTACGCCGGGCAGACTGCGGATGGCATCGTAATCCCGGGGAATTTCGCCGCCCCACTTTTCCCGGATCTCCCGGGCTGCAGCCCGCAGGTTCCTCATGCGGGAATAATAGCCCAGACCTTCCCACAGCTTTCCCAGCACGTCCTCCGGGACCTCCGCCAGATCGGCCACGGTGGGAAGGGCCTGCAAAAACCGGGTGTAGTATCCCCGTACCGCCTCCACCCGGGTCTGCTGCAGCATGATTTCCGAAACCCAGATGTGATAGGGCTCCCGGTCCCTGCGCCAAGGCAAATCCCGCCGGTTTTCAGCAAACCAGGGCAAAAGCAGCTCCGGCATTCGCTGTAAAACTTCTCTCACAGGCGCTCCCCTCCCGGCGTGTCCGTTTCCTGTCCTTCTATGTGATTTTTGATATCCTGCATACGCTGGTCCAACATCGCGCTGATATCCGCACACTCTCCCAGGTCCGCCGCCAGCTTGGCAGCGCCGGCGGGGTCAATGTCCTTTTTGTACCGCATCTGATGCTCCAGACTGGCCCAAAAGTCCATGGCAATGGTACGAAGCTGGACTTCCACCTTCATCCGCTTGGTCTCCTCTTGGAGGAAAATCGGCACGGAGATGATCAAATGTAAGCTCCGGTAGCCGTTGGCCTTGGGATGCTTAATATAGTCCTTCACCTGCAGAAGCGTAATATCGTCCTGGCGCAGCAGGCAGTCCACCAAAACGTAAATATCGTCCACAAAGGAACAGATGACCCGCACACCGGCCACGTCGTTGAGATTCTCCTCCAACGAGGCCAGCGTCACCGGCAGGCCCCTTCTGTGAAGCTTCTCCAGGATGCTGTCCATAGATTTCAACCTGGTTTTGATGGACTCAATGCGGTTTCGATCGTGCTCCAGAGAAAACTGCTCGTTCAGGACCTTGAACTTCGTCTCTACCTCCATCATAGCGCAGCGGTAGCAGGCCATTAAAGAGCGGACGGGCGCCATATTTTCCCGGAACGACTGCATCAAATCTCCATCCAGAAATTCCGATATCTGCGCCTGCACCATATCCCGCTCCAGCACCACCTGCAGCGACCGCTCCAGCTGACGGTTTTCTGCCATTGTCTCAGTCCCCTTTACCGGATTTTGTCACATGAGATTATAGAGAATCTTCTTCCCTGCTGTCAAGGCATTTCATGATTTGTTTACAAACAGAGCCCTGAGGATTTTTCAGTTGCATTTTCTGAGACAGCGGGGTAAAATAACAATGAGCTGTAGAAACGAATGAGGAGGAAAAAGCCATATGATTTCAATATCCAATCCGTACATGACGGTAGCTCTGAGCCCGGAAGGCGGTTCCCTGACCTCCATCCGGAACGCCCAAACCGGGCGGGAATACCTTTGGCAGGGCGATCCGGCCTATTGGACCGGGCAGGCGCCGAATTTGTTCCCCTTTGTCGGGCGGTTGTATGAGAAGACCTACACCCTCCACGGCAAGGCCTATCCCATGACCATTCACGGCTTCGTCCGCCATGCCCAAATGGAAGTGGAAAGCCAGGCACAATCCGCCTGCTCCTTCCTGCTGACGGACTCTCCTGAGACGAGAGAAATCTACCCCTATCGCTTTGCCTTCCGCATCCGGTACGCTTTAGAGCGCGCAACGCTGCAAATTGTTTTTCAGGTGGAGAACCGGTCTGAAGCGCCCCTGTATTGCGGTATGGGCGGGCACCCCGGTTTCCAGGTTCCGCTGGAAGACGGGCTGCAGTTTGAGGACTACGAATTGACCTTCCCGGAGCCGTGCACCCCCCGGCGGGTATTGTTCAGCCCCGCCCTCCAGGTTGCCCCGGAGCGCCCGCTCTATCCCCTGGCCGACGGCTGCCGGATTCCCCTGCGGCACGACCTGTTTGACCAGGACGCTCTGGTACTGGCCGATGCGCCCAAAAGCGTCACCCTCTCCTCCCCCAAAGGCAGCCACGGCGTGACGGTCTCTTATCCCCAGATGCCGTATGTGGGCTTTTGGCACAAGCCCCAGACAGACGCGCCCTATGTATGCATCGAACCCTGGTCGATTCTGCCGGGCCGGGATCAGATGGTAGAGGAGCTGAGCCGGATGCCGGATATCACCCAGGTGGCGCCGGGGCAGACCTTTGAAAACCGCTGGTCCATCACACTCTGGTAAGCCGCCCATTTCATCCAGTCCCCTCCGGCGCTGAATTGTGCAAAAAGTATAAATTGTGAGGAAAGAATTGACAATTCCCGGTAAAGCAGGCTATAATGTTACTTTCCGTCTATTTTTCTGTGCTGTCCGCGTGTAATGGACGGGAAATTTTTCATAAGATAGACATCTGGCAAAACGACCCTCCGTCGCAGTCAGAGGAAAAGGAGACTTCCCGTGAGTAAAATCAAGATTATCACAGACGCGGCCAGTGACATCTCTTCAGAAGATGAAAAACAATATGATATTCGCGTCATTCCCTTCCAGGTCACCTTGGGAGATACGTCCTATGTTCCCCGGCGGGATCTCAACAACGCCCAGTTTTACCAGCTGATGGAACAATCCGGCGAAATTCCCAAAACCGCTCAGATCAACCCGTTTGAATTTCAGGAGCTGTACCTTCAGGAGGTTCAGGCCGGCTATACCGATCTGATTCTAATTCTCATCAACTCCGAGGGTTCGGCCACTTACGGCAATTCTCTCCTGGCCGCCCATCAGTTCTGGGAAGAGCACCCGGAGTACCGGGATCGGGTACACATTCACTGCTTTGACGGCATGGGCTACTCCGCCCTCTACGGAGCCCCTGTGGTGGAAGCCGCCCGCATGGTCAAATCAGGCAAAAGTGCAGAAGCGGTGGTGGCCTATTTGACCGATTGCCTGCCCCGGCGTCAAATTTACTTTGGAATTTATTCTTTGAAATACGCAGGAAAATCCGGCCGTATCCCCAGCGCAGCCGCTTTCCTGGGGGACAAGCTGGGGCTGAAGCCGGTGATGAAAATCTTTGACCGGGCAATCACCACAGCGGCAAAGTGCCGGGGAGATGCCAAGCTGGTTCAAAAGGTCGCAGAAATGACCGCCGAGGATATTGCCCCCGGGACCCCTTACGAGGTGATTTACGGCTGCGAGGAAAGCTGCCGGGAGGAAATGACCCAGCTCCTGACTGAAAAGCTGGGCTATCCCCCCTCCGGCAATTACCAAATCGGCGCCGTCATCGCCGCCAACGCAGGTCCCAAGGTAGTAGGGGCGGCCTTCACCAAGAAAGCTTAATCCAAAGGGGCTGTCTCAAAATAGAATCTTCTAAAAAGTAGCCTAATATTTACGGCACAGAAAACGCGCGTTTTTCGTTTTCTGTGCCATTTTTACAGCTTTTTCCAAAAGGAAATTTACAAAATTTTGAGACAGCCCCGTTCCCCACCCAGGGATGGGACAAAAAGGCAGCTGCGGAAATTCTCCACAGCTGCCTTTCCATTTTTACTTCCAAAGCGGCTTACTTTACCTCAGCAACCGCACCGGCGCCCTTCAGCTCTTCAGCCAGCTTTTCGGCGTCTTCCTTGGAGATGCCCTCCTTCAGGGTCTTCGGCGCATTGTCCACGATCTCCTTGGCTTCCTTCAGGCCCAGGCCCGTAGCGGCGCGGACTACCTTGATGACGGCAATCTTGTTGGAGCCGACTTCCTTCAGCACCACGTCGAACTCGGTCTTCTCCTCTTCCACCGGGGCGGCAGCCACAGCGGGGCCGGCCACAGCAGCGGCAGCGGCGGACACGCCGAACACTTCCTCCAGGGTGTGAACCAGCTCAGACAGCTCCAGAACGGTCAGACCCTTTACTTCCTCTACGAGAGCAGTGACTTTTTCACTAGCCATTGTAAAAATCCTCCTAAAATGAATTCAAAATAAATATGGTACCATTGGGGCGGACCGCTTAGGCCTCCGCCGGAGCTTCCTCCGCAGGAGCGGGTCCTTCTTTCTGGATCCGGATCTGATCCAGAACAAATGCCAAGCTGGAAATGGGCGCCAGGAACGTACCGAGAACCTGCGCGATGAGCGCATCCTTGCTGGGCAGCTCGCCGAAGGAGTTCAGCTGCTCGGCAGTCAGCACGGAGCCTTCTACCAGACCGCCTTTGATGGACAGAACGTTTTTGTTCTTCTTGGCAAACTCACAGACAATCCGGGCCGGTGCAATGGGGTCGCCGGTGGTGCAGGCCATGGCAGTCGTGCCGTTGAGGAGCTCGTCAAACTGGCTGTAGCCGGCCTTGTTGGCGGCGAAGCGGGTCAGCGTATTCTTCACAACGGAATAGTCCACGGAAGCATCCCGGAACTGCTTACGCAGGTCGGTATCCTGCGCCACGTTGATTCCCTTGTAATCCACGAAGACTACGGCGGAAGCGCCCTGAATCTTCCCGGCAAGCTCGTCTACAATCGCCTTTTTGCTCTCCAGAACCTTTGCGTTGGGCATGCGTGTGTCACCTCCGAAAAAATAAATGCCTCATGCCACAAGACATGAGGACACAGAACATGTATACACAAATTCCGCAAACCTCGGCAGGATGGGAACCCCATTACGGCAAAGCCTCCTGCTGTCTTTGGCAGCTTTTACATTATACCAGTTTTTTTCAGGTTGTCAAGACGTTTTTCCGGATGAATCCGAGAAAAAGTGAGCCGCCGCAGAAAATTTCTTCCCTGCGGCGGCATACCTACGTCTTGTTAAGCGGCAGAGTCCAGAGCTTCCTGCGGAATCTCAATGCGCTCCACGCCGTTTATGTTGCGGATCACGATGGAAATCTGTACAGATTCCATGGTGACGGTCTCTCCGCTGCCGGCGCTTTCCAGCGCCTTGGTCATAATGGACTGCATCACAGTCGTCAAATCTACGTTACATTTGACCGGCATACCGCTTTCCTGGCCCACCCAAATGCTGACAGGCATATCGCCCAAATCGGTAAGCATCGATCCCACGGTTGCGCCGTCCACGCCCAAGCCGGAGAGCTGATCCATCATCCCGGTGGCGGTGAGCACCTCATTCAACGAGTCGTTGCTGATGACGCCGTCATAGCGGACGGCTTCCTCATTCTCTACGGTCTCGGTCCCGTTTTCCTGGAAGCTGGCTGCGTTGTCCAGATACAGATCCATAGAGGCCTGGGCATCGTATTGCTCCAGCTGCCCGGCATCGGTCAGAGTTTGGGCCGTCCAACTCATTTTCCCGCTGCCATCGTCTATGCCGGTGTACAGATGATACGTCCCGTCTTGCTCCTGTGCATACAACTGGGTACCGGTAGAACCCAGCGCGCCCATATCCATCGTCATATCCATGTGCATCGCCATGGGTTCGGCAATGAAGTCTGCCACGCCGGTCATGGTCATCGGAATGGATTGGCCGGCCATGCTCATCTGTAAATCCGTGGTCATTTCGTAGCTCATGCTTTGAACCGCTTCCATCTTCTCCCGGGCGCTTTGTATGACCTCCTCCGGCGTTTGTTGACCGGCGGAACAGGCCATCAGCGACAGGCTCAAAGCCACCGATAGAGCTGCAACCGCACCCTTTTTTGTCCAATTCTTCATCTCAATCATCCTCTCTTTTATCATTAGACTGCATAGGAAATTCCGGCAGTCCACCGGACTTTTGCATATAACCGCATACCCCCCCTGCCGGCGCTTGCCGGGAGGAGGGGTAATCGGCTTAATATTTGGCCGTGCTGACCTTCACGCCGGGGCCCATGGTAGAGGCCACGACGCAGGAACGGATATACTGACCCTTGGCAGCGGCAGGCTTGGCCTTGACCACCGCATTCAACAGCGTGTCCATATTCTCCTGGAGCTTCTCCGGGCCGAAGGAAACCTTGCCGATGGGGCAGTGGATGATATTGGTCTTGTCCAGACGGTACTCCACCTTACCGGCTTTAATCTCCTTGACGGCGGCGCCCACATTGGGCGTGACGGTACCCGCCTTGGGCGAGGGCATGAGGCCCTTGGGACCCAAGACCTTACCAAGACGACCGACAATCCCCATCATGTCGGGAGATGCCACCACGACGTCAAAATCAAACCAGTTTTCCTTGGTGATACGCTCCACCAGGTCCATCCCGCCGACATAGTCGGCGCCCGCCTCTTTGGCCTCGTCCACCTTCGCGTCCTTGGCGAAAACCAGAACCCGGCGGGTCTTGCCGGTTCCGTTGGGCAGAACCACTGCGCCGCGGACCTGCTGATCGGCGTGGCGGGAATCCACGCCCAGCTTGATATGAAGCTCCACCGTCTCGTCAAACTTGGCGGGCGCAGTCTTCACAACCAGACTCAGCGCATCGGCGGGCTCGTATTGCACAGCGCGGTCAACCTGCTTGGCGCTGTCTCTGTACTTTTTACCTCTAAACAATGTATTATCCTCCTTAAAGTGGTGATGCGGAATAATCCTCCCACATTTTTGAGGTCAGGCGGATTGCCCGAAAACCTCGGCAAGCAAAATTCAGTCCACAACCGTAACGCCCATAGACCGGCAGGTGCCGGCTACCTGACTTTCCGCAGCTTCCAACGTGGCCGCGTTCAGATCGGGCATCTTCTTTTCCGCGATTTCCCGCACCTGGGCCCGGGTAATGGTACCGACCTTATTTTTGTTCGGCACGCCGGAGCCGCTCTCCAGGCCGATGGCCTTCATAATCAGCATGGGGGTGGGGGGCGTCTTGGTGATAAAGGTAAAGGAACGGTCGGCGTACACCGTGATCACCACGGGGATCTTGAAGCCGGCCTGATCCTGGGTGCGGGCGTTGAATTCCTTGATAAAGGCGGCAATGTTCACACCGTGCTGGCCCAGAGCGGGACCGACAGGGGGAGAAGCGGTCGCCTTTGCCGCCGGGATTTGCAGTTTAATAATACCAGTTACTTTCTGTGCCATAATCAGCACCTCCTGAATAAATGTGGTTCATGCGCCCCAGGGCGCATCCTTGTCGGGGCCGAAGCCCCTCCCACGTTCCGGCCTTACGGCCCGATGCGTTTATTGGGAAATCACTTCCACCTGGTCGAGCTCCAGCTCGACCGGCGTTTCGCGGCCAAACATCGAAACGGCCACGCGGACCTTATTTTTCTCCAGGTCCAGAGCCTCCACAGCGCCTGTGAAGGAGGTAAGCGGGCCATCGGTAATGCGCACCGTGTCGCCCACGGCATAATTCACCACAATTTCCCGCTTTTCCACCCCCAGCTGAAGGACCTCGTCGTCGGTCAGAGGGGTGGGCTTGGTGCCGGAACCGACAAAACCCGTAACGCCGCGGACATTTTTAATGACATACCAGGCGTCGTCGCTCATAATCATTTTCACCAGCACGTAGCCGGGGAACACCTTCCGGTCATAGGTTTTGCTGGCGCCGGATTCCGTGACTTCCGTCACCGTCTCCAAAGGGATGGAGACCGCATGAATCTGCTCCTGCAGGCCACGGGATTCCACCGTCCGCTCAATGGTAGCCTTTACCGTATTCTCATAGCCGGAATAGGTGTGGACCACGTACCATTTTGCTGCTTCTGCCATGGTTACTTACCCAAACTGAGCAAGGCCTGGATGCCATATTTGGCGCCCATGTCGAAAATCCAAATGAAGACGCCGACGATGAGAACGCAGACCACGACCGTCAGCGCGTTCTTCAGGACCTGGCTCCAGGTGGGCCAAACGACCTTCTTCAGCTCGCTCTTCAGCTCCCGGAAAAACTTACAAATTCGTTTCCAGGTTCTCTTGAACCAATTTTCCTTTTTGGTTTCAGCCATTGTTTTCACCCTTTCCGCTCGCGGCCGCTTACTTGGTCTCGTTGTGAATGGTGTGCTTCCTGCAGAATCTGCAATACTTCTTCATCTCAAGACGGTCAGGGTCATTCTTCTTGTTCTTCATGGTGTTGTAGTTTCTCTGCTTGCACTCGGAGCATCTCATAGTGACTTTCACGCGCATAACGGCACCTCCTTAAAAATTGCCTCCCTGTGTGGCCCCGGCTAGAAAAATTTAGAGACGGCGAACCGGGCGGTCCCGCCGCCCGGGGCTGAAAAGGGCGCACAAAAAAAGCCCTTTTCGCAGGTAAAGTCATTCTAACATATGGAAAGTCGGAGGTCAACAAGTTTTTCTTTCTTTTTTTGGACTTTTCCCGTATAATAGGAGCGCAAGCAAAAAATGCAGGCAGATTTACCAAGAAGGTGGGAGACAAAGAATGCGAAACACCGTCATCGCCGCTTTGCGGGATGCTGCAGAGCCGAAATACGCAGCGTTTCAAAAAAAGCTGTGCCCGGACACGGCGCTGGAAATCTGGGGCGTCCGGCTGCCACGGCTGCGCAGCTTGGCCAAAGAGATCGCCCGGGGACCGTGGCGGAGCTTTTTGACCCAGGCCCAGAGAGAATGCTACGAGGAGGTTCTCCTCCAGGGCCTGGTCATCGCTTATGCCAAGGCGCCCTTGGAGGAAAAGCTGAGCCGGCTGGAGGCGCTGCTGCCGTGGCTGGACTCCTGGGCCCTGACCGATTCCATCGTCCCTACGTTTCGGTTTGCCCGGGAAGACCTCCCCCGGGTCTGGGATTTTGCGCAGGCCTGCCTGCGCGCCGCGCCCGTCTACACCCGCCGTCTGGGCCTGATTGTCTTGTTGGATTACTTTCTCACACCGGACCATCTAGACGCCGTAGCCGAGACCGTACAGGCCCTCACCGACGACCGGTATTACGTCTGTATGGCTGCAGCGTGGCTCCTGGCGGAGCTGGGAATCCGGGACTACAACCTGGCCCTAAAAATCCTGGCCGGCGGAAGGCTCAACTGTTTTACCCAGAACAAGGCCATTGCCAAAATGCGGGAGTCCTACCGGTTCACCCCTGAGCAAAAGGCCGCCCTGCTGGCATACAAGCGCAAGGAGGCCGCAACATGAAACGACTGATGGCCATTGATTATGGCGACGCCCGGACGGGCATCGCCATTTCGGACCTGCTGTGTACGCTGGTAGGCTCCACCACCGTCATCCACAGCCGGATTCCGGCGCAAACCGCACAGGAAATCTGCCGCCTGGCCCAGGAGAACGAGGTGGGTGAATTCATTGTCGGCCTCCCCCGAAACATGGACGGCAGCGAGGGGCCGCGGGCGGAACTGTGCCGGGCCTTCGCCCGGCAGCTGGAGGTGCTGTCCGGACTGCCCGTTCACCTGTGGGATGAACGCCGCACCACCGTGGAAGCACACCAGATTCTCTCTCAGCAGCACTATCACGGCAAAAAGAGGAAAAACACGGTAGACGCCGTAGCGGCCTCTCTGATTCTGGAGGGCTACTTGTCTTTTCTGCGCCGGTGAGCGCCAAAGAGCTCCCAGAGCCCGGTGACCAGGAGGAGTCCGCCGAAGAGCTTCTTCAGCAGGCCCGTATCCAGTACAGCTGCCGCCCAGGCGCACAACCCCGCCGCACAGGTCCCGGCCGCAATGGCCGGCAGCGCCGCTTTCCATGCCAAGCGCCCGTGCCGGCTATGGAAAAAGCAAGCCGTCAGGGCAGCCGGCAGGAAAAAGAGCAGGTTCACCCCCTGCGCCATCCGCTGATCCATGGACACCGCTGCGGTTAGCCAAAGAATGAGCAAAGAGCCGCCTCCAATTCCCAAACCCGACAGGAAGCCCAAAACCGTGCCCACCAAAATGCAGACCGGAACAGATTCTAGAGAAATGACCGGATCCCTCCCCATATAATTAAAATGCCCAAAGCCCGGTGCAAAAGGGCTGTGGGAATCCGGCGTCCAAAGATTCCCGCCGCCAGGCCGCCCAGTCCGCTGCCCACCAGGTACGGCCAAGCCGTCTGCCACGGCAGGTCCCCTCGAAGGCCGTACACCGTCAGAGACACCAGGCACAGAGGGAGTATCACAGCCACCGAGGTGGGAAACAGGCTCTCCTCTTCTACATCGGTCAGCTTTTGCAGCGCCGGTACCAGCACCATGCCGCCGCCCGCGCCGAATAGGCCGTTGGCCACCCCGGCCCCCGCTCCGGCCGCCGCCGCTCCCAGACGGGAAAATTTCTTTTTTGCCACAAAAAATCGCCTCCCATGGAAAAGCTTTTCCGGGGAGGCAAATTTTATGCAATATCCTTGCCCATGGCGTGAACCCTGCGTCGCAAAATTTCATAGGCAACCCCCGGAGGATGTGGTATACTGAGAACAGCCTATTGTAGGAGGGATGACATGGAAAAGCAGGAGGCCCTTCTGGCGGGAACTCTGCTTCGCACGGAGCGTCTCCGCCAGGGCATGGAGCAAAAGGCAGTCTGCTATGGTCTGTGCGTGCCGTCATATCTGTGCAAAATTGAACAAGGAACCGTATGCCCCGATCCGGCGTTGTTGTCGGCCCTATTCCGGCGGTTGGGAATCGAATATACCCAGGACGCGGGGCTTTTGAAAACGCTACGGCAAGCGCTTCTGGATTATTTTTACCGTTTGGAATACGGCTTGAACCCCCAGGAGGTCTATGCGTCGCTACAGGCGCAGGAGGAGGTTTTGCGCCACAGTCCCTTGGCCATCTGCTGGCTTCTGGTGCAGGGGTGTCACGGCGAAGCCGTTCTTCCCCTGCTGGAAAAGCTGGAGCGCGCCATGACCAGCCGGCAGCTGGCCCTGTACCGCCTTCTGCGCTGCCGCGCACAGCCCCAGGCGCCGGAGGCTTTGACGTGGTGCCGGGAAGCCTGTCAAAGCTTAGACTGCTCTGCCGCCATGATGGAGCTGGCCTTTTTGTACCTGCTCCGTGGAGACTACGCCGCAATCCACCGGATGGAAAGCCGCCTGGTCGCCGCCGCCGTGGATGAAGGCAATCTTTTCCAATTGGCCAACTACTTTTTTCTCAATGCCACAGCCTACGCCTGTTTAAACCAGGAAGCCATGATGCTCACGTATTACCAGCGTTGCATTCGCCTGCTGCAAAATACCGGCTGGCAGCAGTTTTTGGGAGATACCTACTACAACATGGGCGCCACCTATATCAGTTTAAAGCAGTACGATTTGTCCTTAGAGTATCTGGCCCGGGCCGAGAAGATACAAGGCGTCTCCCTGGCGCTGTCCCACAAGAAAGCCGTTGCCCTGCTTCGCAGCGGACAGCGGGAAGAGGCAAGGGCCGCTCTGCGCCAAATGCAAGCCCTCCTCGACTCCGAGGACGCAACCGAGTCGGATCATCTCAAATACCAAGAGGCCTGCATGGAGCTGGAGGAGAATTACCTGGACAACCCGGCCTATTTGGAGCTCCTGGAGCGTTTGATCCGCGCCTTAAAACAGGAGTGTCATTTTGGCCACCTGTATTTCTACCGGGAAGCGGTGTTGGATGCCTACGTCCGGCAGCGCAAATATAAAAAAGCCCTTGCATTTGAAGAGGAGATTTCTTTGTTTGTCGCAAAAAACGGCGTTTAAGCAGGAGTACTCCGCTCCAATTTCTCACAAAGATGGGGTTTATGCCGGCTTAGCGAAATGGTAAAATAGGACTGAACTCTTTAGAAAGGGAGGAACCGTCCTATGAAACCGAACCGATCCCGCCCACGCTTATGGACCAAGGATTTTTCCTGCATCACAGCCGCCACCGTTCTGTCCGCCATCGGCGGAGAGGCCATGAATCTGCCCATCAGCCTGCTGGTTTTCGATAAAACCCAGTCCACCCTCTTGTCTGCCGTGATTCTCGTCTGCGGCATGCTGCCGGATATGATTCTGCCCATTTTGATTGCCCCGCTCATTGACAAAGGGGGCAAGAAAAAATGGATTGTGGGCTTGGATATTCTGCTGGCCTGCATCTACGGGGCCATGGGACTGTGGATTACAGGCCATGCCTTTTCCTACGGACTATATGTGATCTTTACTCTGATCGTCGGCACCGTCTCCGTCTTTTACCGTCTGGCTTACCAAGCCTGGTACCCGGACCTGATCCCTGCCGGAGCCGAGCAAAAAGGCTATTCCGTCAGCGCCACCCTTTACCCCCTGGTCACCATCCTCATGGCGCCGGTCGCCGCCTTCTTATATGAGCGTGTATCCATGGGCGCTCTATTTTGCGCGGTAGCCGGTCTGACCCTGGTCTCCGTTGTAGTGGAAGGGTGCATTCGTGAGGTTCAGAAGCCGCGCGCCGAATCGTACACCCTCCGGCAATACCGGTCCGATATCCGGGAGGGATTTGCCTATCTAAAAAAAGAAAAAGGCATTCGGAATATCTATACTTACATGAGCATCACCCAGGGGGCCTCCGTGGGAGTCGGCGTTCTGACCCAAGCCTATTACCAGACCCAGCCGTGGCTTACGGTAACCATGCTGGGATTTTTGCAAAGCGCCGAAATGATCGGCCGGGTACTCAGCGGCCTTTTTCAGTATATCCGGGAGATTCCCGTAAAGAAGCGGTATTCCTTCACCAAGCTGGTCTATACTTTTTACGATACCATGGACGCCGCGCTGCTGTGGATGCCGTTTCCCCTGATGCTCATAAACCGGTTTCTGTGCGGCGGGCTCGGCTGCGCCAGCGCCACCATCCGGGAAACCGCCGTGCAGTCCTATTTACCGGAGTCCATGCGCGCCCGTGTCTACGCCTTCTTCGACGTCATGTATTCCATAGGCGGCGTCGCCTTCCAGCTTCTGGCCGGCCTTTTGGGGCAGCTCATGCCATACCGCCTGGCTGCCACCTGTTTGGGCCTGGTTACGCTGTGCAGTATGTTTTTCCTGATTGTACTGCCCGCCAAATCCAATCGCCCCATATACGAAGCGGTACGCCAAACCAACCCGCCGGAATCGGAGTAACATGCCCCGGAGCTCTCTTTTACTCCGGACGGCGGCACGTCCAAGCAACCGGCCGGTTCTCTTTCCGGAGAGCCGGCCGGTTGCTTTCTTCTTTTTGCTCCCAAAGAGGAATCTCTGGTTGCGTTTCTTGCGCAACCATGCTATATTGAAAGCCAGCACGGGTCGCATCCGAGAAAAATCGAACATGGGCCCTATGATTGCAGACGGTATGAAAGCAGGCGCCGCAGCATCCTGCTCGGCCTCCCGAGTCGGACCGGCTGCCGGAGAACGAGTCTACTCCGCGGGAGACACGGCTGCAGCCCGGTTGTCCTACGTGCTGCGACAAATTTTTCCCGGAGCGGCATCGTGGGAAAATCCTGCAAGAAAGTGGGAACTTTCGGAACATTGCAAAGAATTTCTGAAGTTTCCGGCTTCTTTCCCAAAGCGCCGGACCGGCGCCTGCAAAAAATTCACAAAATTCCAAAAACCTTTGGGTTTTTTATGTGGATACTATGAAAAATTCCCCCAAATCCGTTTTTTCGGATTGATTTTAAAGAGAATTTGGCTTACAATATGCAAAGTCAGCGCAGGAGGTCCTCTTCTATGCTTCATGTTGTCCTGGTCGAGCCGGAAATCCCGGCCAACACCGGAAATATTGCCCGGACCTGTGCCGCAACCGGCAGCGCCCTTCACCTGATTCGTCCCCTGGGCTTCGACATCTCTGAAAAAGCCGTACGCCGGGCCGGATTGGACTACTGGCATCTGGTGGATGTGCGGGTCTACGACAATTTGGAGGATTTTTTTCAAAAGAATCCGGTTGCGGAAATGTGGTGCCTGTCCACCAAAGCGCCGCGGGCTTACACCGAAGCCGTCTTCCACGACGGCTGCTACCTTTTTTTCGGTAAGGAAACCCGTGGCCTCCCGGAGGATTTCTTGGCATGTCATAGGTCGGCCTGCCTGCGCATTCCCATGCGCTCAGGCGCTCGGAGTCTGAATCTCAGCAACTCGGTAGCCATTACCGTGTATGAAGCCCTGCGTCAGCTGGATTTTCCCCAGCTGCAGGAATCTGGTCAAATGACGGACTGGTAATCCCGGTCCCCACCATCATAATATCAGGAGGTATGATTATGAACTATAATAAGAAATCCATTGAAGATGTTTCGGTTTCCGGAAAACGGGTACTTTGCCGTTGCGATTTCAATGTCCCCACGAAGGACGGCAAAATCACTTCCGACAAGCGGATTGTAGCCGCGCTGCCCACCATTGAATACCTGGTCAACCACGGCGCAAAGGTCATTCTCTGCTCCCATATGGGCAAGCCCAAGGGCGAGTGGAAGCCTGAGCTGAGCCTGAAAATTGTGGCCCAGCGTCTCAGCGAGCTCCTCGGCAAAGAGGTCATTATGGCCAACGACGTGGTCGGTGAGGATGCCAAAGCCAAGGCTGCCGCCTTGCAGGACGGCGACGTCATGCTGCTGGAGAACGTCCGGTATATGAAGGGTGAGACCAAAAATGACCCCGAGCTGAGCAAAGAGCTGGCCTCCCTGGCGGACCTGTTTGTCAACGACGCCTTCGGCACGGCACACCGGGCGCACTCCTCCACCGCAGGCGTGGCGGATTACCTTCCTGCAGTCTGCGGTTACCTGGTGCAGAAGGAAGTGGGCATCATGGGCAAAGCCCTGGCCGACCCCGAGCGTCCCTTCGTTGCCATTTTGGGCGGCGCCAAGGTTTCCGATAAGCTGAATGTCATCAACAACCTTCTGGAGAAGGTAGACACTTTGATCATCGGCGGCGGTATGGCGTACACGTTCCTGGCCGCCAAGGGCTATGGCATCGGTACCTCCATGTTGGATGGAGAAAAAATCGACTACTGCAAAGAGATGATGGCCAAAGCTGCCGACAAAGGCGTCCAGCTGCTGTTGCCCGTGGATACGGCCGTTGCGCCGGCTTTCCCCAGCCCCATTGACGCGCCTGTAGATGTGGAGATGGTGGATGCAGACGCCATGCCCGAGGGCAAGATGGGCCTGGATATCGGCCCCAAAACGATGAAGTTATTTGCAGATGCCGTCAAGTCCGCCAAAACCGTGGTTTGGAACGGTCCCATGGGCGTCTTTGAGAACCCCACCCTGGCAAAGGGCACCATCGCAGTCGCCCAGGCCCTGGCTGATTCTCAGGCCGTCACCATCGTAGGCGGCGGCGACAGCGCTGCCGCTTGCGAGCAGCTTGGCTTTGCCAGTCAGATCACGCACATCTCCACCGGCGGCGGCGCCTCCCTGGAATTCCTGGAGGGTCAGGTCCTGCCCGGCATTGCCTGCCTGCAGGATCAATAAGGCTGGAAAACGTTGGCAGCGAGGGCGTCTGCCGCTCCCCCGCTGCCTTCCTATGCACATTTTGGCACATAGATATATTGGGAGGCTCAAAACATGAACAGAAAGTACCGCAAAACCATCATCGCCGGCAACTGGAAAATGAACAAGACACCCAGCGAAACAAAAGAATTTATGACCACCTTTAAGACCCTCCTGCCCAAGGGCCGCTGGTGCGACGTGGTGTTCTGCGTTCCCGCTGTCTGCATTCCCGCCGCAGTTCGCGCTATGCGCGAAACCCGGGTTGGAATCGGAGGAGAAAATATGAACGCCAACGCCTCGGGCGCTTACACCGGGGAAATTGCCGCCAATATGCTGGTGGATGCCGGCTGTAAATACGTCATCATCGGCCACTCGGAGCGCCGCGCCATGGGCGAGAGCGATGCCGATGTGAACGCCAAGGTATTGGCCGCCCTGGAGGCCGGCTTGATCCCCATCCTGTGCTGCGGCGAATCCCTGGAGCAACGGGAAGCCGGTATCACGGAGGAGTGGATTACCATGCAGATTAAGACCGGCCTGCAGAATGTGCCGGAGGAAAAGATCCGCAAGGTGATCATTGCATACGAGCCGATTTGGGCCATCGGAACCGGCCGGACCGCAACTCCCGAGCAGGCCGAAGAGGTCTGTGAGAGCATCCGCACGGTCATCCGGAAGCTGTACAGCTCGAAAAACGCCCGGGCAATTTCCATTTTGTACGGCGGTTCCATGAACGACAAAAACGCCTACGAGCTTTTGGCCCAGCCCGATATTGACGGCGGCCTCATCGGCGGCGCCTCCCTGGTGCCGGAAAAATTCGTCAAGATTATCGAAGCGGCAAATCAGCCCACTTTGTAAACGACACCGTCACAGGGACCACGCAGCCCGACCGGGCTGTGCGGTCCCTGTCTCTTCAGAGGCAGAAATGGGGGCCATGCCCTGGGCAATTTCCCGCCTGTGACAGGCGCATGCTGCACTTCCCATCCTTACTTTTCTGCACCCCATGATATTGCGTTCCCAAGGGAACCTTGCCCGGCCGTCCTATCTCGATTGTATCACGGACGCCTCACAGCCTGCCGGTATTGGAAGACCGACCGAGCAGGTGCATTTCAAATGATCTTCCAATTTTACAACACCAGGAGGACCGCGTATGCGACTTTGCATTGCCAACGCTCTGTGCAGGCTTTGACGGAACAGACTTGCACAGAGCAGAATCTATCACAGCATTCTGTTCCCGACAGCCTTGCACGCTAACCGGATCTTATAATTCGTTAGGAGTAAGGCTTTATGAAAAAATTCTTAAGTACAATTCGTGAAATGCGCAAGTTTCTTGTGCTTTGGTTTGGTCAATCCTTTTCCGCCCTGGGGAGCGCCATGACAGCTTATGCGCTGGTGATATGGTCCTACAGCCAGGAGGGCTCCGCGCTCATGACGGCCCTTCTCATGGTTTGTTCCTACACCCCCTACGTGGTGTTCAGCATCTTTGCCGGCACCCTGGCAGACCGCTGGAACAAGAAAGGGACCATGCTGATTTGTGACAGCGTGGCAGCTCTCACCACCTTGATTGTTCTGATTCTTTTGAAAACAAATTCCCTGTCTATCTGGCATATCTATGTGGTCAATGCCGTCGGAGGGCTGATGAACACCGTGCAGCAGCCCGCCTCTGAGGTGGCAGTCACCAGACTTTTGCCCCAGAAATACTTTCAGAAGGTCGGCGGACTGCGGTATCTCTCCAATTCGGTCAATACCATTCTGACCCCCATTTTGGCTACGGCGGTCATGGGGCTTTGGGGCATGGATGCCGTGATCTGCCTGGACCTTGCCACATTCCTGTTCGCTTTTCTCACCCTCCTGCTGTTCATTCGCATCCCGGAAGAACCGGAACAGCAAAGGGCGCAGGAGCATCTTCTTGCTTCCGTCAAAAGTGGGGTGGGGTGGCTCCGGGAGCAAACCGGTATTTTTTACCTGATTCTCTTCCTGGCAGCCATCAACCTTGTGGCCTCCATGTATCAGGCCGCTTTTCCGGCCTTGATGCTATCCAGAGGCGGCGGCTCGGAGCAGGCGATGGGAATTGTCAACACGGTCATCGGCATCTCCATGCTGGCCGGAAGCCTTCTTGCCTCCTTTGCCCCGCCGCCCAAAAGCAGAGTTCGGGTCATTTGCAATTGCCTCTTGTTTTCCATGTGTACGGAAAACCTGATGCTGGCCCTGGGCCGGAACATATGGGTGTGGAGTATGGGCGGATTTCTGGGCTGGATTGGGATTCCTCTGATGAACGCCAATTTGGACGTCGTACTCCGTTTGAACACGCCGGTATCCATGCAGGGTCGGGTCTATTCGGTCAGAAACTCCCTGCAGTTTTTTACCATTCCTTTGGGCTATTTACTAGGCGGAGTTTTGGTAGACTATGTTTTTGAGCCGGCCATGGCCGCGTGGAACAGTCCCCTGCTTACCGCCGTCTTCGGCAGCGGCAAGGGCAGCGGAGCCGCCTTGTTTTTCTTCGTCCTGGCCTTTCTGGGAATCGGCGTCTGCCTGTTTTTCCGGCGGACCCGGGCCTTACGGGAACTGGAAAAACAGGGAATGTGATGCGGCGCGTCGGCGTACGGTTCTAGTCGGAAAGCTAGAACGCGCGGCAGCCTCAAGCATGGTAAGTTAAGCAGGCTGCTTTTACCTGCAATTCCCATTGGGAACGGCGGCGAGAGGAACCTCGCCGCCGGAATCCCGGTATATCTGTTTTCTGCATCAAAAATCACCCCGCCTGATTCGGTCGCATGCTGCGCCGTCTAACAGGCGGGGTGCTGTGCTCAAAAGGCCGGTGAATCTCCTTTGATTCCGGTTCCAGAAAGCACATTAGCCCATCTCATAAACCTGTTCAAACTGGGCCTTGCGCTCTTGGGATAGATGATGACTCACCAAAATCAACGTCAACTCCGGATTGCACAGAAGCGTATTTTCTACAATGTCTGCATTCTGCCGGTCCAGCGCGCTGGTGCCCTCGTCCACCAACAGGATGGAGCGCTTATGGATGAGCGCCCGTGCAATCGCAATGCGCTGCTTCTGTCCACCGGAGATCCCATTCCCCCCTTCCCCCACGACGGTGTCAAGCCCGTGTTCCATGGTAAGGACTTCCTGCTCCAAGGCGCTCTCCCGAAGCGCTTTCTGGATTTCCTCTTCCGAAAAGGAATCACCCAAGGTGATATTTTCCCGAACGGTGGTGTTGAACAAAAAGACGTTTTGCGGAATGTAGCTCATTTGCCGTTGCAATTGCTCCGGCGTAAAATTCCGGATTTCCGTCTCATCAATTGAAATGGCTCCGGAATAGTCCGGCAGCCATCCCAGCAAAAGCTTCAGCAGCGTGGACTTTCCGCAGCCCGACGGGCCGACCAGCGCGTATTTTTTCCCTTTCTCAAAAGACATCGAGATGTTGTCCAAAACCGGCGCGTTCCCGTATTGAAAGCTCACATTTTGGAGGGTAATCCCATGCTCCATGGGAACGATTTGGGATTCTCCTTTCTGACCGGAAATCGGTTTAGTTTGGAACTGGATTTTCTGAAAATATGGCTTTCCGGCAGAGAAGGACAGGCGATTTTTTGTAATCGCGTCCAAACCGGTTGCCACACCGCCGGTGAGGTTTCCAGCACCTGCAAAAACGCCCACGCTGACCCTGCCGCTGAAGGCCAGGAACATGACCAAAACATCCGTGATAAACTGGGAAACCACATTCACATAACCCATCAACCCATAGGCAATGGTCTGCGCCCGCTTCAGCCGATAAGACGGCTTTTCCAGCAATTCGCTGGAAGCGTCCGCCTGTTCTAAGAAGTGCTTCTCCTTTTGAAACAGCCGAAAGATGTCAAACCCAGACAGCAAATCCTTCAATTCCCCCACCGCAGAGGCTTGCTTCTCACTGCAATCTTTTCCCCGCCGTTCCAGGCGCTTCTCAAACACCTTCGGAACAAACCACATGAGCAGAGAAATGATCCCTGCCGCCACAACAAGAGACCAATGAATCGATGTCAGCGCCAAGATGCACCAGCAGACCTGAGCACCCCGTCCAACGCATTCAAAAAACGGCTTCCAGGCCAGGCTTTCCATCTGCTTCACATCGTTGGTCAGCCAGGATATGTATTCGCCGCTGTCTTGTTTGTGGAAGTCCTGATAGCTTTTTTCCAGAAGGGTCCGGTATAAATCGTGACGCACCTCATTGTTCAGAATCCGGATCGTCCGAGCTTGGACAATCTCGCGCAGACAGGACGTGGCAAAGTACAACCCCCAAGTTACAAGGTTGATGCCGGTCCAGAACAAGAAATCGTGCGCATTCAGGCGAAAAATTGCGTCAAAGGTCTGAATCATGAGCAGGGACGCTGCAGCCTGCAGCCCCCACTCCAAGATCAACAGGACACAAACTTGGGCGCTTTGAAACCATTTTTGTTTAATATAATATATCATTATTCAACTCCATTTATACACTGTTATACTAAATTATTTGTAGCAATCGTCTTTATACATACAAAAACTATCTCCGCACCCATTAACAACCGCATTTCTTCTACATGATATGTTAAGGCACTCAAGCAAACTCGCACACGACAAGCACTCTTTCTTAATGTCAGAAGTGTACCACAAGGAATTGGCATCTTCGTCAATTTCTACACCAGTTTCAGGATCTACGCGGCCGACAAGATTTTTGGGGTGATCCAAAATAATAGTACACTTCTCTATTCGTCCATCGGCGCGGATTATAAAGCCATTAGGGCAAGATGCATAACAAACATCGCGAAATAGCTTATCTCTTTTTTCACAAGAAGCAAGTCGTTTTTTTAGCAAATATTCTTCATGAAGGCGCACAAGATCCCGACATTTATCCTTCCACGACAGATTAAGTTCCTTTATTGAATCGCCGCCCCAATTACGAACAGGAAAAACCGCAACAGAGATACGATCATCTTTTCCAAAAAGTTTGCTCAAGTAATCATACCAAGTGAAATCATAATCCTCCGGAAAGAGATTTCGACGAAGTGTAATTGTAAACTGGTATTTTTCTTTGGGCAAGTGTGAAATTGCAATAACGTTGTCAATAATGGTTTTTAAAGTTGATTTTCCAGATACGTGTGGGCGTGTATTGTCATGTCTCCACCCATCTAGTGTTATCAAATATGATGTGATTCCGCATTCATAATATTTCAAAAAAGAATTGATATCTAGCATGTATCCATTGGTTGTCATTGCAGCGCTGTAATGAAACATATATTTCGATTGCAGGCAAAAAATTTGCTTCGAAATTCTTAGTATAATATCTTTGCAGAGCGTTGGCTCACCACCAAACCAACTGATGCATATATGTTTAAATCTAGGTGCTTGCACCGCAATATACTTTTGAACTTGCTCTAGTACCTTTTCCGACATAGTTATAGCTTGATGCGACTCGTAACAATAAGGACAACGAAAATTGCATGCCTCCGTCGGCATAATAGTCAAAAGAAGCCTATTGTTTAAAATTTCTTTTACCTTATTTAATGTTTCTAGCAGCTCATCTTCCTCTAACAATAATTCTTGATCATGAAGAAACTGTGTGAGCGGGCTTGCAATATTTTCACAGCCTCCTTGGCTGTAGATATTTATAAACTCTTTTCTTAACTGTGCATTGGTGATTTTCACTTTATTTTGAAGTAATTTAGAATTAATTACTATTGAATCACCCTCTGTGTAGTATGTAACATATCCCGGAAAAATATACATAATAGCAACCCCATTTCCAAAAGAACACAACTCGTATTTTTGTTTGTGCAAACTGGGGTCCTATAAACCAGGACCCCAGTTTGCACAAATTACAAAGGATATACTATCAGTTCACTTCCGAACTGCAACCGCAGGGGCTGAATCTGTTATTGTTATATGCTGCTACATGAAGAAAAGTTTCAATTTCATCCAGTTCAATTTTTTCAGCAATAACTTCCATGTACTAACCTCCCAATTACATACAGTTTCCCGATTACTTCCTGCTCTAGCTACAATCGGTCTGCAGCCACTGCGGTTGTAACACCACAGAATGATAATTATCGGTACCATGATATAACCATTAAGCACATAATTATAGTAAACGCCGGCCATGCGTTTGCTCTCAAAATTGTGCACAAATATCCATTGAATTTACTATTTAATAAACTACTCCCGGCATCTGCGCACAAGTCATCTTGAGGAGCACCATTATAATAGCAATAATTTTCAATGCTGTCAAGAGGTATGCAAAAACTTTTGTGACCGCGTAGATATCTTTTATAAATTCCTATTGTAAAATTATAAATCGGCATGTGCACCCGTATTACAGCGTAGTAACTTTTGGTTCTCATTTTTAATGTGCTGCTTTATATAATGCCACATTACTTACTACCCCCTGTCTCAAAATAAATGCAAAGAGTCCTATAATTCGCTTATATAATATCTCCGCTTTGTTATGCTATTTTATATTAAATAGACTCTGCAATAATCGCGCCAAAATTTTTTTGAAATACTGGAGGAGACTTTTTGCAAACATGAGAATCGTTGTTGGCCTTGCTTGTATTCGTCTAAAATATATGCTCATTTATCGTTTCTATCATGCATTCCCATAATTTAATACCAAATTCAACAATTTACCCAAGCCTACTTCAGTGCCCGTTGCAAGCTATACTTTCTATCTCTGCAACGGTGGTCCAGGCATCCCGTTGCAAATATTGAATGGCCCGAAGGGCGTATGCATGGGCTTCTTGGCTGGAGCCTGCCACAGCATCCGTCACTACCTTGATGTGGTAATCATGCTGGTGGGCATCGACTGCCGTATAGTGAATGCAGACATCCGTCAGGCCTCCAATCAGATACAGCGTATCAACATGCAGCCCTTTCAACAGAATCTCCAAATCTGTTCCAAAAAAAGCGCTGTATCTCCTTTTGGAAATCAAATATTCGCCCTTGATGGGATAAGTCAATTGCGCGTAATCGGAATCGGGAGAATCCTCCATACAGTGAATCCCCTCGGAGCCGTCCAGCTCCCGCCCGAAGTCCACCATATCCGGCCGGTGGACTTCTCTGATCTGGATTACAGGCAATTTCTTCGCCCGGAATACATCCAGCACTCGTTTTGCATTCCGAATGCAATCCCACTGGGGATCATGCATATTGTCCTCCCGCATCTTCTTAAAATCCTCTTGCTGAATGTCAATCACCAAAAGGGCGCTGTTTTTTTCAATTTTCATCTTGCATTCCTCCATGATTTTAACTATGACGGCATTTCCGGGTTCCATGCCCCCAAACATAACCCAGAACCAACCGCTTTTCTTTGCATCAAATGTGCCATATCTTCATCATTTTCTCCCTGTTTTTACATTTTAAAACGGTTATACCATCTGCCAAACCAAATTCCTGTAAAAGGCTGCCCCGTCGGAAGAAGGGTGTGCACAAAATGAAGCCTACAAAAGCGGCTCATCTATATGAAAGCGCAGCGAAAAATCTAATATATATATTTAGTTATCTAAAAGTTTATCTAAAACAACACAGTTGTCCTAAGCTGCGTAAACAGGAACCGTTATCCGGCTTGATCCCATCTGTCGAAAACGACGAGAAAGAAAATCCAGCGCTGTTTTTTCAAGCCGGAACGCCGCCTCACACAGCAGGCTATTTCACTGCAAAACGCGTGCTCTTTCCATTTACATGTTACATGCTATTATACGCACAGGTAGAAATAGAATCAAGTCCTTTATGAAACCCGGCATTTCTCAGCTTCCTTTTCACAATCCGCGCCGATGCGTTGTCGGTATATTGGGGGTGAACCGCAAGGAAACGATGCGCACCGCTCTTCACTGGGCGATTCTCCTTCCGCAGCCGAATCGTCCAGCGAATCCATTTGACATGTTCCGATCATTTGCATCCGCCGGTATGAGGATGTTTCCGGCAGGATTGGAAGAGGAACTCTTGCGGGGCTATGCTACAATGATTATAGACCTGTTCATTTCCATGACTTAAGTTCCGGTGCGAACCAAAGGGCGGCATTCTTTTTGGGCCGTCGGCAATATACAACGGACAGAAGAAACCTCGCAATTTGCCGAACGTTGGATGAGACCGTCCGGCAGGCGGCCGCTTTACCGGCTCAATATTCTGAGGAGGAACCGTCATGCAATATACCACAACTTACCAATCGCCTCTGGGCGAGATTCTTTTGGCAGCCGATACCGTGGGGCTGACCGGCCTTTGGTTTGAGGGGGAGAAATACTACGCACTCAGCCTGGACCCGGAGCATCTGGAAAAGGAGATACCGGTCTTTCACCAAGTGAAACGCTGGCTGGACATTTACTTTTCCGGACAGCAGCCGGACTTTATGCCGCCCCTGCACATGAGCGGCACCCCCTTTCAGATGGCGGTGTGGGAAACCCTACGGGAGATTCCCTATGGGCAAACGACAACCTACGGAGCAATCGCCCGGAAAATTGCCCGTCAAAGAGGACTCTCCAAAATGTCCGCCCAAGCCGTGGGCCAGGCCGTAGGCCGAAATGAATTGTCCATCCTCGTCCCCTGCCACCGGGTGGTGGGGACCAACGGAAGCTTGACCGGCTACGCAGGCGGGATAGACAAAAAAATCCAGCTCTTACAATTGGAGGGCGCGTTCCGGGAGGAATATTTCGTCCCGAAGTACAGCACTGCGCCATAAGGAAACAATTTTCATTTCTTCCGGAACGTTGAAGCCGAAAATCTGTAAATATCAGGCGGTGAACAAATTGAAAGAAATCATCAGTACGACACACTATCCCTCTCCGGTGGGGGACCTTTTCCTTGCGGCGCGGGAGGACGCTTTAATTGGCCTCTGGCTGACCGGTCAGAAATATTTCCTCGGGACCTTGAGAGAGCCCATGGAAGAGCGGAAGGACCACCCGGTGCTTATGGCGGCGAAGCTCTGGTTGGACCGCTACTTTGCCGGAGAAAAGCCCGCCATTTCCCAGCTGAAGCTGGCCCCTGCAGGCAGCGATTTCCGGAAGGCAGTTTGGGCGGCCCTGTGCGAAATCCCATACGGTGAACTAACCACCTACGGCGCAATCTCTCAAAAGGTCGCGGCTAAATTCGGAAAGCTCCATATGTCCGCCCAGGCGGTGGGCGGGGCGGTGGGACACAACGCCATCTCCATTATCATTCCCTGCCATCGGGTGGTAGGCTCCAACGGAAGCCTGACCGGGTATGCAGGCGGGATCGATAAAAAGGTCCAGCTGCTGACTCTGGAGGGCGTGGACGTAAGCCAATTGACCGTCCCACAAAAGGGGACGGCGCTGAAAGGAGGCAGCCGGGCGCAATAACAGGCTGGTTTGATATCACGCCGGTATAAAACGGTTTACCGACCGCAAGGCCCGGAAGCCCGGCCCATGCCTGATCCGGGTACCGTCAACTGTGCTCGGACCAAAAACATTATTTTACCGGTTTGGAACAAACTAGATAATCGCTGTAAGCTCAAGTTAAAAACCTGTTTGATCTTTCATATGCCCACCTAACTGCCGGCACATCGACGCATACAAAAACGCACCCCACTTTGTGGGGTGCGTAACTTGGGCACGGCAGCTCGCCGTTGGCGGAGATGGAGGGATTTGAACCCCCGCACGCCTTGCGGCGCCTATCGGATTTCGAATCCGAACCCTTCAGCCACTTGGGTACATCTCCACATGATTCTCCTCTCGGACGCTCCGGGGATACTTGAGGTATTATAACAGAATATCCGAAAAAAAGCAAACCCTTTTTATTCCAAAAACGGCTGCATGTTTGCCCGCCAGGGATATCAGCCGGAGCGCAACGTCAGCATGGGGATTTCGGGACCGTTAAACAGGCGGAAGGTGCCGGGATTATTCCCCAGGCCCCGGCTTACCACAAATTTCGCCCCGTTGACGGTATAAACGCCTCCATCGTACTTCGGAAACAGCTCCCGGTTGGTACCGGCCAAGCCTCCCACCCAGGGCAACCGGATCAGTCCTCCGTGACCGTGACCGGAGAGGATCAGGTCGGCGCCCCGCGGCCCCCAGGCCTGCGGCTCTGTATTTCTGTGATACAGAAGAATGGTAAACTGCCCAGAGGGCATTCCGGCGAAAACCGCCTCAGGCGTAGCCCGGTCCGCCGGTCCGTTGGGGTCTTGAATCCCCGCCAAGAGAATCTGTTCCCCTTCTCGCTGAAAGGCAACCCATTGGTTGTCCAGCAGGACAACACCTGCCTCCTCCATTTCCGCCCAAATTTGCTGCCGGTCCTCCACCGTCCACTCGTGATTGCCGGAGACATAATAAACAGGCGCCACCTGACACAGGGCCCTCATGGCAGGAACGATCTGCCCTTGTCTGGTGTTCCGGTCAAACAAATCTCCGGAAATGGCAATGAGATCGGCGCCGGTGGCAGCCCGGGCCAGGGCTGCGCCTCCGGCATCTAAAAAGGCGCCGTGTAAATCCGTAATCAGGGCAATCTTCAAGCCGGAAAAGGCCTCCGGCAGTCCCGGACAAACCACGGTGTACGGCGTTACCTGAATTCGTCCGGCATTCAAAAGATCCAACGCCACCGCCAGGATCACCGCCGTCAACCCCGCGCGGCCCCACTGCTTCCAGCTTGCCATCTGCATCCCCCCTCCCTTCAGTATAATTCAACGGCATGGGGGAATGGGGAAGAATCCTGTCCGGTGTCTCAAAGAAAACGCAATCCCCCGGGGTTGCATGAACCCCGGGGGATGAAACCGGCTGTACTGCGCTAGGCATCTTCTTTTTCCGTCTCCTGCACCCCCTCCGCCGTCACGGAAAGGCGCCGCTTTTCTAATCTGTGATTGACATTCAGACGCAGCAGAGAATACAACACAGAGGCCAGGGGGATAAAGAAGAGCATGCCTACAATGCCGAACAGCTTGCCGCCTACAAAGACGGACACCAAAATCCAGATGGCCGGAAGCCCCACCGAGCTGCCTACCACCTTCGGATAAATCAGCTGTCCTTCCAGCTGCTGCAGCACGAAGAAGGTAATGATAAAAATCAGCGCCTTCATGGGGCTGACAATGACAATCAGAAGCGCACCCACCACGCAGCCTAAAAAAGCGCCCACGTAGGGGATCAGCGCCATGAATGCAATGAACACACTGATGACCAGAGAATATGGAAGCTGCAAAATGCTCATTGTAATAAAAAACATGCATCCTAGAATGACCGCTTCCACACACTGACCCGAGATGAAGTTGGAAAACGTCTGATTGGTCAGAGCAGCCACTGCACACAGCTTGTCCGCATATTTTTTCCCCACGTAAGCATAGAGAATCCGCAGTCCCTGATTGAGCAGCTTCTTTTTGTTGGACAAAATGTAAATGGAAATTACAAATCCCGTAACCGCAATGGTGAACACGGAAGCCACAGAAGAAACGGCGCTCAGGGACGTCTCGATGATCTGCGCATAGTTTTCCCACACCTTGGTTAAGATCAGGCCGAGGTCAAAACTGGACATCCAATTTTCCAGCTGCTGCGTATCCATGTTGTGAGACTGCAAAAAGGCAATAAACCTGGGCCAGGCCGACTCCGCTGAGGACACAATGCCGGGAATGGTTTCCACCAGCTGGGGAATGACGATATAAAGGACCAGGAAAATCAACAGAAATCCACCGACATAGGTGATAATCAGGCTGAATACCTCATTGGCCCGCTCCCGCACCTTCCAGCGGCGTTTGGTCTGAAAGCGGAAAAAGAGGCGCTCCAGACCGCGCATGGGCACGTTGAGAAAAAATGCCAAAATAGCGCCGACAATCAAAGGCTGCAATAAATCCGTCAAAAAGTGGAAGACCGACCCAATGACGCTCAGATGATTGACCAGCGCATAAAGCCCCACGGCAAAGGCAATGAGTCCCATGGCCTGGGTATACCTGGTTTTTGGTTTCTTTGGCAGCATGCTGTTTCCTCCGGGCACAATGGAGCAAAATTCTGATCCCGGTCTCCCCGGGATCCGTCACATTTCCCTGGTCATTATAACACAAGTCCTGAGATTTTGCCGCTGTTTTTCAAAAAATTCATAAACATTTTTATTTTTTATGTAAGCGCCAAGGGACGCCTTTGCGCGCCCCTCTTCTTATATTTTCTCGTATGCCTTCTCCAAAAAGCGTTGCGCGTGAACCAAGACCCGCTGATGGGTGCCGCAGCCAATCTCACCGGATTCGTCAAAGGCCGTAACCTGAAACGTTATGACCTTTCCGGCGACACCGGTGACCTCCGCCTCCGCCCGAACCTCCAGGCCAACCGGAGTGGCCGAGGTATGCACCAGCTGGAGCGCGGTTCCCACGGAGGTCTGTCCCTCGGGAAGGGCCGGGGCAATGGCTTCGCAGGCCGCGCCCTCCATGAGCGCCGCCATACACGGGGTCGCGAAGACCAGCAAATCCCCGGAGCCCACCTCCAGTGCCGTATCGGCCCGCTCCACCTGGGTGGACGCTTCCCCTTTCATGCCGACTGTAATTTCCATAATTTGCTCCATCCTTTCCGCCCGGGGTTTTATGCCGCAAAGCCCAGGCTATGCCCTGATGATACAGTCTGTCCCGGTAAATGTCAACGAAAAAAAGGTTGCTATTTGGTGGGAAAACGCATATAATCAGTACAATAGAACTGGCTTCTGATGGGAGCCGGGTGCGAGGTGCCGGAATGGAAACCAAAGAAAAGCTGAACCTGACCATGCTCTGCGATTTTTATGAGCTGACCATGGGAAACGGGTATTTTCAGAGCGGACTGCAGGATCGTATTTGCTATTTTGACATGTTTTTTCGCAAGTGTCCGGATAACGGCGGCTTCGCCATCGCAGCCGGGCTGGAGCAGATCATCGACTACATCCAGAATCTGCATTTTGATTCCCAGGACCTGGCGTATTTGCAAAGCCGGAATCTGTTTTCCCAGGAATTTCTGACGTATCTGCGTCATTTTCACTTTACCGGCGACATCTGGGCCGTCCCCGAGGGAACGCCGATTTTCCCCCAGGAGCCCATTCTCACCGTCCGCGCCCCGGCCATTGAAGCGCAATTGATCGAGACCTTCCTGTTGCTGGCCGTCAATCACCAGAGTCTCATCGCCACCAAAGCCAACCGGGTAGTCCGGGCGGCAGAGGGCCGGACCGTCCTGGAATTCGGCTCCCGCCGCGCCCAGGGCTCCGACGCTGCAATCTTAGGCGCCCGGGCCGCCTATATCGGCGGCTGCCACGGCACCGCCTGCACCATCTCCGACCAGCTCTACGGCGTGCGGGCCGGCGGTACCATGGCCCATGCCTGGGTGCAGATGTTCGACAGCGAGCTGGAGGCGTTTCAAACCTATTGCCGCCTCTACCCCACCAACGCCACCCTGCTGGTCGATACCTACGACACCCTGCACTCCGGGGTCCCAAACGCCATTCGGGCGTTCGACGCCGTCCTGAAGCCCTTGGGCATCACCAAGTGCGGCATCCGCCTGGATTCCGGAGACATGGCCTATCTCACCAGAAAAGCCCGGCAGATGCTGGACGAGGCAGGCTGGACCGAATGCCAGATCTCGGTATCCAATTCTCTGGACGAATACCTGATTCAGGACCTGCTGCGCCAGGGCGCCTGCATCGACTTGTTCGGCGTAGGCGAGCGCTTGATTACGGCCCGGTCGGAGCCTGTCTTCGGAGGCGTGTACAAGCTTGCCGCTGTGGAAGACCACCAGGGCCGTATCGTGCCTAAAATTAAGATTTCAGAAAACGTGGGGAAAATTACCAACCCCCACTTCAAAAAGCTGTACCGTTTTTACGGCAACGACACAGGCAAAGCCATCGCCGACTATCTCTGCGTTCACGATGAAACCGTGGATGATTCCAAGGATTTGGAGATTTTTGATCCGGACGCCACCTGGAAAACCAAGCGGGTCTATAACTTTACAGCCAAGGAGCTGCAGGTCCCCATTTTCCAAGGCGGGAAGCTGGTGTACCGGAAGCCCGGTCTGGAGGAGATCCGGGCGTACTGTCTGCAGCAGGTAGATACCCTTTGGGATGAGGTCAAGCGGTTTGACAACCCCCATACCTACTATGTGGACCTGTCTCAAAAGCTGTGGGATATCAAATACTCCATGCTGAAGCAAAAACGTCGCCTATGAGGTGGACTACCTCCAAACAAATGGCCCTGTGCGGCGTTTTGGCCGCCTTGGCCGTCTCAACCATGGTTCTGGGCGGATTGTTTCCCGCCGCCACCTATTTCTGCCCTGTTTTGGCCTGCCTGATGCTGGTCCCTGTGACGCAGACCTGCGGCAGGCGAATCGCGTGGGCCTGGTATGGCGCCGTGGCCATCCTGAGCTGCCTGCTATGCCCGGACGTAGAGGCCTCGGCTTTGTTCGTATTTCTGGGGTATTACCCCATTGTCAAAGGGCGGCTGGACCGGATTCGGCTGCGGCCGCTTCGGTGGCTGTCCAAACTGGCGGTATTTGTGGTGGGCTGCGGCCTGATGTACGCCGTGCTGATTTTCCTTTTGTCTATGGAGGAAATCGTTGCAGCTGTGCAACAGGAAGCCCCCTGGGTCCTGGCTACCGGTCTTGGGTTGGGCGTTTTGACCTTTTTTCTCACAGATCTTCTCCTCACCCGGTTGGAAACCATATACCGGCGAAAATTGGGCGGAAAAGAGAAAAAATAGAACGAGGCCTGTTGCACCGGCAACCGGCCTCGTTTTTTAATGGGGTCCGAATTCTTAACGTTGCGCCAGATACCGGCCTGCCAGATGCGCGGCCACGGCGCCGTCGGCAGCAGCTGTGACAATCTGGCGCAGGGGCTTGGACCGGATGTCTCCGGCCGCAAAAACACCGGGCAGATTGGTTCGGGTGGTCTCGTCCGCCAAAATATATCCGGCTGGATCCAATTGCACCTGTTCGCGGACCAGGCCGGTTTCCGGAATCCGGCCAATGGCCGCAAAAAGCCCCCGGCAGGGCAGCTCCCATCGTCGGCCCGTTTCCCGCTCTTCCAGCCCCAGAGCCTCCAAACGGTCCCCGCCCCGGAGCTCCGCGATTTGCGTGCCGGGATGCAGCACCACGTTCTCAGTCTCGGCCAAAGCCTTCTGTTCCCGCTCCTCTGCGCGCATGGTTTCTCTTCGAAAGATGACATGAACCTGACGGCACAGCCGGGACAGGCTCCGGGCAGCAGCGGCGGCTCCGTTGCCGCCGCCCAGCACCGCCACCGTTTGATTCCGAAAAAACATGCCGTCGCAGGTGGCGCAGTAAGACAGGCCTCGGCCCAGAAAGCGCTCCGCTCCCGGCGTCTCCAGCTTCCGAGGCGCAGCGCCCATGGCCAACACAACCGCGCCTGCCGTGTAGATTCCAGCGGTAGTCTGTACCGTCTTAACCGCCTGCGCCAAGCGCAGGCCTGTCACCTGGGCCTGGAGGAACGTGGCGCCGGCAGACCGGGCCTGTTCCAGCATATGTTCCGACAAATCCGGCCCTGCCACTCCGGAAAAGCCGGGGTAGTTTTCTACCCAAGCGGTGACCGACATTTGTCCCCCCGGCGCCCCGGGCTCCAGAAACAGCGTAGACAGGCCGTCTCTGGCCCCGTAAAGCGCCGCCGCGCAACCGGCCGGTCCTCCGCCGACCACAATGAGTTCATAATCCATGCCGTTCCCCCCTCTGATGAAAACAGTATGCCCCAAAAAACGAAGATCCATGACCCGTTTCCCGGGCCGAATGAAAACACGGAGGTACCATATGCGGAATATTCCGGCTTTTACTTGTGAATACGGCGTAGCGACTCTGATTTTGCAGGAAATCCCCACCCGGGGGGAGGCCTACTGTGTCGTACAGTGGGCCAATCCGGGCCAGACCGGTCCACTGCTGCAGGCCTGCTCTCAGTTCTGCCGCATGGCCGGAGCCCAGCGGGTCCTATCCTCCCAAGCGCCGGGGCCCGCCGGCACGCCGCCCCAAATCCAACTTTTGCGTATGACCCGCTCCAGGGCCGGTCTGCCGGAGACAGACGCCGCCCTCCGGCCGCTTCTGCCGGAGCTGGCAGAGGATTTTTTACGGATCTACCGCAAGGGAATGTCTCGGGTTCCGGCCGTTCTGACGCTGCGGGATACGGACATCCCTCAAATTCTGGCCCGAGGCGGCGCCTATTTCGTCCACCGGGACGAAACCCTTCTGGGAATCGGCCAGGTAGAGAAAGACACGCTTCTGTCGGTCGTTTCCTGCCGTCCCGGCGCCGGATGGGACGTGACCGCCGCCCTGCTCTCTGTAACACAAGGCGACACCGTCCGGCTCCAGGTCGCCCGGGACAACCACCGGGCAATCGCCCTCTACCAAAAACTTGGATTTGCCGTGGTGGGGACGGGAGCATGCTGGTGGGAAATTTAAAAATGGACAAAATATGCGGGCACGCGGTTCCGGGACGGCGCGCCCGCATACTTTACCCATTTGTAACAAAACTCTCACAAGACGGTGATGGAAGAACGGATGAATTTGCGGTATGGTAACGGCGCAACAAAGGAGGTTATTTCGTAATGAAAAAATGCAAATTTCTCAGTGTACTCCTGGCGCTCGTTCTGGCGCTGAGCCTGGTATCCGGAGCTCTGGCAGAAGACGCCGCGCCGGAGGAGGTCACCGCCGTAGATCGGGACACGGTGTGGTCCTACTACGACAATGAAAAAGATCCCCTGGTGGGGACAGAGTATGAAAAGTGGAACATCCGCACGCTGTGGGCCAGGGGTATCTTCCTGGACAGCCCCGACTGGAAACAGGCCAAGGGGAGCTTCGGCGCGAAGAACGGTTCCTCCACCGATTTGGGAGACGGCTTCGTGGCCAACACCCTTTTGAATCAGTACAAGGAAGATGGAGACGGAATTGAGTGCTACTTTTTCGTCACCACGTTCCAGGTGGAGGACCTGAGCCGGGTCAAGCAGATCATGGGCTCTTTGTACTATGACGACTGCGCCGTTGTCTACCTGAATCAGAACAAAGTAGCCGCTTTCGATGAGCCGGAGGGTGGATTTTCCAAAAACATGGAGTACGGCGGTTCCAACGCCAGCGATCCAAAGCTGGGCGAATTCACTGTGACCGATATGAATCTGCTGCAGGAAGGCACCAATGTTTTGGCCGTTGAGCTCCATCAGGGCCGCGCCTCCAGCTCCGACATTTATCTGGATTTCCAGTCCCTGGTTCTGTCTAGCCAAGAGGTGGATTACAGTCAAATGCCGCTGGAGCAGGACACGATTGCCCTCAACCTGGGAGCAGATGAGACGCAGATGAGCATCTCCTGGTATGCCTCCACGGATACGCCGGGCTTGGTGGCCTACGCGCCGGAATCTGCCGTGCAGGACGGCTCCCTGCCTGCCGACGCCGCTACCGTTACGGCATCCGTCAGCCCAACCACCCGGGGCGGCTACTGGTCCCACCAGCTCACGCTCACCGGACTGGAGCCCGACACCACTTACGTCTATCAGCTGACCAATCACAAAAACGAGGAAACCTGCACCTCTGAAATCGCCACCTTCACCACAGGAGGCGGGGAGCAGACCAGCTTCCTGTTTGTGGGCGACCCCCAGCTGGGCAGCAGCGGCAATCTGGACTCCGATGACGGCGGCTGGGAAAACACCCTGAATCTGGCCGCGCAGCATTTTCCCGACGCAACCTTCCTCCTGAGCGCAGGCGATCAGGTAGACACCGCCTCCAATGAAACCCATTACCAGGCCTATTTGAATCACGGCGTGCTCCGGAGCCTGCCCCAGGCCACCACCATCGGCAACCACGATTCGTCATCCGACGCCTACAGCAAGCATTTCCAGTCGGCCAATGAATCCACCCTGGGCGCTACCAAAGCCGGCGGCGACAGCTACTTTGTCTACAATGGAATTTTGTTCCTGGTTCTCAACAGCAACAATCTGTCCACTGCAGAGCATAAGGCATTCATGGAAAACGCCATTGCCGCTACGGCAGAGCAGGACATTCGCTGGAAAATTGTGGTCTTCCACCACTCCGTATACTCTGTGGCCAGCCACGCAGTGGACGACGACATTCTCAGCCGCCGGGATACGCTGGTCCCCCTGTTCCAGGAGCTGGACATTGACGTCGTTCTTATGGGTCATGACCACGTATACACCCGCAGTTACATGATGGACGGCCTCACGCCCATGACCGACGCATCCATCTACGACAGCGAGAACTACGATTCCATCACCGACCCGGAAGGCATCCTTTATGTCACGGCAAATTCCGGCTCCGGTTCTAAGTTCTATAACATTTCCGGTACGTATCCCTACGCCGCCGTGCAAAATCAGGAAAAAGTGCCCAACGTCTCCCATGTAACGGTCTCCGATACGGAATTCACCATTACAACCTACCGAACCTCAGATATGAGCCAGGTGGACACCTTTACCATTTACAAAACGCCGGAGATTGTCAATCCCTTCCAGGATGTCCGGGATACGGACTGGTTCTACCAGGACGTCATGCACGTTTACGAAGCCGGCCTCATGCAGGGTGTGTCCGACCATGTCTTCGCCCCCAACACCGGCACCACCCGCGCCATGGCGGTAACCATGCTGTACCGGTTGGCCGGTGAGCCTGCGGTAAAAACCACGGCTTCCTTCCAGGACGTCGATGCAGGCTGCTATTATGCCAAAGCCGTAGCTTGGGCTGAAGCCAACGGCATCACCGAGGGCATCGACGACACGCACTTTGCCCCCAACGGGACGGTCACGCGGCAGCAGCTGGCTCTGTTCCTGTACCGCTACGCCCGGTTCCAGGGCTATGACACCACCGCAAGAGGCGACTTGGCCGCCTATCCCGACCGTCCGGCTGTTTGGGCCAGAAGCGCTATGCAATGGTGCGTGGGAGCCGGCATCATAGAGGGTCTGGAAGACGGAACCTTGCGTCCTAACGGAACCGCCACCCGGGCGCAAATAGCCGCCGTATTCCACCGCTTCCTCACTGCCTACCAGGTATAATTCCAATCTAGGAAGACACTCCGGCGCCGCAAACCAACCGGTCGGAGACAACGGGCCTGCCGCAAAACGGATTTGCGGCAGGTCTCCCGCTTTCGGCCAAGACGGAGGCGCGCCGGTTTTCCGCGTCGTGCGCCGATCCAGCGTACGACGCGTCACGCGCCAAACAAATAAAAAAGGAGCATATTGTGAAAAAGGGAAAAATTTGGCTGGGACACCTGATCATAGAAGTTCTGGTTCTGTTGTCCATGGGAGCCATGCTTTTTTGGCCGGTACAAGGCGGCAGCTACCGCAGATTCGCCAACGACATGCTCTCCTATGTGCGGGGAACTGTCGAAGAGATTTTGAGCGAGGAGCTGTCGGACAGTACCGTAGGAAGCGGTCAAAAGCTGGGCCTTCAAACCCTGGCCGTCCGCCTGCCCGACGGCCAGACTGTGGAAATTGACAACTATCTGACGGAAATGCACAACGTATATGCCCGTCCGGGCCAGCGGGTCATCGTGTGCGTAGACGCCCCGGAGGGGGTGACGCCGTATTATTCTATTTACAACTACGACCGAACCCCAGGGCTCATGGCGCTGGGCGGCGTATTCCTGCTTCTGATGTTGCTGGTGGGCGGGCGCAAGGGCTTTGACGCCTTTATGGCCATTGGTTTTACGGTCCTGTTTTTGATTCAGGTGGCCCTGCCGAAAATCTTCTGCGGGGGGAATCCCGTGCTGGTCGGATTTTCCGTGGTCTTTCTCTCCACCGCCGTCACGCTCTTGCTCCTTCACGGGCCGACTCTCTCTTGCTTGCTGGGCGCCTGCGTCACGCTCCTGGGGGAAATTGCGGCCTGCCTGTTATTCTGGGGCTTCTCTCATATCTTGCATCTGACGGGATTTCAGACAGAAAGCGCCGAGGATCTGCTGCTCATTGCCCAGAACACCGGCTTGCAGGTGCGAACCCTGCTGCACACCGGGACGATGATCGCTTCCTTGGGCGCGGTCATGGATGTGGCCGTCTCCATTCTCTCTTCTCTGCGGGAGGTCGCCCGAGCAGAGCAGACGCCCAGCACCCGAGGCCTGTTCCGGTCGGGTATGAACATCGGCCGGGATATGATCGGCACCATGAGCAACACCCTGATCTTTGCGTTTACCGGCGGCGCACTGGCAACCATGCTGGTTTTCTACTCCTACGGCGTTCATTTTCATCAGCTTCTCAGCTCCGACTACCTGACGCTGGAGCTCACACAGGGCCTGTGCAGCACCGCCGCCGTCATCCTCACGGTGCCGGCCGCAGCTTTGGTCGCCGCATGCATTTATCCCCGCGTCATCTCCAACGGCCGCCGGAAAGTCCTCCCTGAAACCCGTCCGGAGTCAAAATAGGGACTGTGGCAAAATAGACTTTTCAGAAATTCTACCTAATGTTTTAGCGGGAGAAACCACGAGTTTTCGTGATTCCTCCCGCTATTTCTAACTTTTGAAGAGGGGAATTTTGCAACAGGCTCATCTGTTTGGATCAACGGGCAGAGGCATCCTCTGCGCCGGGCTTTGGCAACTGGTTCAGGCGAACGGCAATGGCCTCCATACGCCGGTCCGTCTCGGCAATGATACCGGCGCACTGGGCCAGCTCCTCGGCCACGCCGTCGGGAATTTCCTCCGACAGCTTATAGTGAAGCTCATGCTCCAGGCTGGCCCAGAAATCCATGGCGATGGTGCGAATCTGAATCTCCACACGAACCTGCTGCTGCGAATCGGACAGATATACCGGCACCTCCACCACCAGATGCAAGCTCCGGTAGCCGTTGGGCTTGGGATGCCGGATGTAGTCCTTCTCTCGAAAGAGCGTCACGTCCGCCTGCGACAGCAGCATATCCCGAACGGCATAAATGTCTGAGATATATGGACAAACCACCCGGACGCCCGCCACATCGTTGAGATTTTCCAAAATGGACCGGATGGACAGCTCCAAGCCGCGCCGGGAGAGCTTATCGGCAATGCTCCTCGGTGTTTTCAGCCGGGATTTCACCGTCTCGATGGGAGTCCGCATTCCGCGAACCCGATGCTCCCGATTCAAGATATCCAGTTTGGTTGTAATTTGCTTGATTCCCCCTTCGTACAGGAGCATCAGCTGCTGATATTGGGTGGCAAAATGCAGCAGCTGCTCCTGGTTCTCTGGGGGAGCCGGCAGAACTTGCATTTCTTCCATGGCAATTCTTCCTTTGATATTTTTGTCTATTTTACCAAATTTTCTAAAAACAATTGTGACAAAAGGGTGAACTTTCCAAAATCCCTGGGATTTGCAGCCAAACAGGCAAAAGTCTTGCAAAAAGCCTCATTTGTGTTATAATAATAGAAAATGCACGGTGCCGGTTTGCTTGTTGCCGGCATGTTTACAGAGAGGATTTTTACAATGTCTGACTGCCTGTTCTGCAAAATTGCCGCCGGAGAGATCCCGGCGCAAAAGGTCTATGAAGATGAGCTGGTTCTGGCCTTTCGGGATATCCAGCCCCAGGCCCCGGTTCACATTTTGGTGATTCCCAAGCGCCATGTGGAGAGCGCGGCCTGTATCACGCCGGACAACAGCGCTCTGGTGGCGCGCTGCTTTGAGGTCATTGCAGAGCTGGGCAAAGCGCTGCCGGACGGGTTCCGCGTGGTCAGCAACTGCGGCCCGCATGCCGGGCAAACCGTCCCCCATCTGCACTTCCACTTGCTGGGCGGCGGTCCTCTGGCTTTGGAAATGGCGTAGCGGAAAGAGAGGAATGAAAATGGAAACGGATTTGAAGCCCAATGAGGGCAAAAAGGGAGTCATCGAGGTAGACGGCGTCCAGTACCTTCGCCTGCCCATTCCCACGCACCTGATCACCGATCAGGACAACATTTGCGATGTAGCCGAGCAATACGGCAAGCCCTTGCTCCAGCCGGGAGACATTCTGTTTATATCCGAAAAATGTGTGGCCTGCACCCAAAAACGGGCGATCCCCCTGGAGGAAATCCACCCGCGCAAGCTGGCCTATACTCTGAGCAAATATGTCACCAAAACCCCCCACGGCATCGGATTGGGTATGCCGGAAACCATGGAATACGCCTTGCGGGAATGCGGCACCTTGCGGATTCTCTTTGCCGCCTTCGTTTCCGTCATTGGAAAGAAACTCTTCCGGAAAAAGGGTTGGTTCTACAAAGTGGCCGGCTACAAGGCTCGCTCCATTGACGGCCCCTGTCACAACACCATCCCGCCCTATAACCACTATGTGGTCTTGGGACCCCTGAACCCCGACCGGGTGGCGCGGGACATCAAGGCCCGCATCGGCTTCGAGACCTGCATTGTGGACATCAACGATTTGGAGGGCCAAATCCTGGGCGTTTCCTCAAAAGCTCTGGACAAGCTGCTCTACGCCCGTATTCTGAAGGACAATCCCCTGGGACAGGACGACCAGCAGACGCCCATGGGCATCATCCGGAAAATATCGTAATCTGAAAGGATCCCGGCCCGGCAGAGCCCTGCGTAGGCTGGAAATCAAACATCCCGGTTCCCTACGGCGTAAGCGTAAGGGAACCGAAAAAACAGGCTGCCCGCGTGAATTCTGTGCGCGGCAGCCTGTTGTCTTTCTGCCGAAAAGCCCCGAATGGGTTCTCGACTGTCTCGGATCTGTTACAAAACGGAGTAGGGACCCTTTCCACAACCAGAGCGCTGCCGGCGTAGGTCCCGCCCCCTCCTGTAACAGTTTATACTGCGGTCAAAGCACGCAGTATCATTTCGGACACGCAGCCGACGGCAGGGCCGCCTGCCCCCAATCCAGAATCAAACGGACGCCTGGTAAGTGCGTTACGCGCCGGCGCGGTTTAGAAGGAAATACAGTACAACCACCAGTCCCAACACAATCCGGTACACGCCAAAGGCGGCAAAGGAATGGCGCTTGACATAGCTCATGAGCGAGCGAATGGCCATCAGAGAGACCACAAAGGCCACCACACAGCCCACCAGCAAAATCGCCGCCTCCTGACCGGTCATGCCCACACCGTCTTGTATAAACTTGACCACCTTGAGGAAGCTGGCGCCCAGCATGGTGGGAATCGCCAGGAAGAAGGAAAACTCCGCCGCCGTGCTCCTGCTCAAGCCCAAGAGCATCGCTCCCAGGATGGTCGCCCCGGAGCGGGAGGTTCCGGGTATCATAGAGAGGCATTGAAACAGGCCGATGTACACAGCCGTGCGCCAGGTGATGTCTCCCGTGCGCCGGATGGTTGCCCGGTCCGAACGGTTGCGTTCCAGGAAAACAAAGGCTACGCCATAGGCAATCAAGGTCACTGCCACCGTTACGTAGTTGTACAGATGGGCATCCAGCCAATCATCCAGCAGGACCCCCAGCACCGCAGCCGGGAGCATCGCCACCACCACGTGGCCCCACAAGTCCCAGGTCTGCCGCTTCTCCGTGCCGGTCTTCCGGGGAGAAAAGGGATTCAATTTATGAAAAAACAGCACCAGAACGGCGACAATGGCGCCCAACTGAATGACCACCTCGAACATGCTCCAAAATTCCTCGGAGACGGACAGCGGCATAATCTCCTTCAGGAGAATCAGATGTCCGGTGGAGCTGATCGGCAGCCACTCTGTAATCCCTTCCACAATGCCGTAGAGAATGGCTTTTAAAATTTCCAGCATAGCATAACTCCTTTTCTATTGATTCTATTTCGCCGGCGCGGCGGCGTGCGTATGATTTCCCATGTTCCCCTCATTCCGCCTCCTCTCGTCCATGAAAGGATGTCTCATCAAACGTAATCACGGTAAAATAGCGGTCGGATTCCCGGTGAACCGCCTCGTCCACCCGGCGCTTCAGCTCCGCCTGCCGGTTCTCCATTTCAAAGGGAATCGACATGTCAAAAATCAAATTGGTGTGGCTCGGTCCCCGGACCATCCGAAAATCATGAATGGACAGACGCGGGTCCAATTGCCGGACCTGCCCCTCTACCAGAGCCCGCATGTGATTTAGCTCCGGATCATCGGTCACCACGGGGTCATAGTGGATACACAAATGAATTCGGTGCCGGTCCCAGCAGTCCCGCTCGATGTTGTCTATGATGTCATGGCAGACCATAGGGTCCTCCCGCATGTCCATCTCCACATGGGCCGTGGCAAACCTCTGCCCGGGACCGTAATCGTGGACCATCAGATCGTGAAAGCCCAATACCTTATCGCTTTGGAAGATCTCTCCGGCAATGACCTTCCTGAGGGCAGGATCCACCGGTTTCCCCAACAGGGGATCCACCGTATCCCGGGCAATGCCAACCCCGGACCAAATGATAAACAATGCCACCAGAAGTCCCACATAGCCGTCAATGGTCCATCCGGTCCAGTTCTCTACCAGAGCGGCCAGGAATACGGCCCCGGTGGAAATCACATCGTTCCGGCTGTCCATAGACGTAGCCTGCAGGGCCGCAGAATCGATCCGGCGGCCCAAGTCCCGGTTGAAAAGAGCCATCCACAATTTGACCAAAATGGACAACACCAGAACAGCCCCCACCACCGGGGAAAACTCCACCGGAGACGGGTGGAAAATTTTTTCCACAGAGGTTTTCGCCAGCTCCACGCCGATGATCAGAATCAGCGCGGCCACAACCAGCCCGGAAAGATACTCCACCCTGGCATGGCCGTAGGGATGTCCTTCGTCCGCCGGTTTTTCCGCAATGCGGAAGCCAACCAGCGTCACGATTGAGCTGGAAGCGTCCGACAGGTTGTTGACCGCATCCGCCGTTACAGATACCGAGCCGGAGATGGTTCCTACCGCCAATTTCCCTGCAAACAGCAGAAAATTGCATAAGATCCCCACCGCACCCGACAGGACGCCATAGGCGCTGCGCACCTTCGGATCGCCGGTCTGATCTGCATTCCGGACAAACAGCCGGAGCAGCAGCCGTGTCATAGGCTGGTCCCCCTTCCACAATTTCACAGCGGGGAAATTTTTGCAAGCCGACAAACAAAAATTTCCCCCGGCGCTGTACATTTGAGACATTTTGCTTTATGATAAGCTTATGTAGCCGCCTTCCCAACATGCCAACCGTGCTTGCACGGCGCAGCAGCGCCATCTCGTTGCATTCCGCTTAGGGCGGCAACATATCGTTTGTCATAGATCAGACACAATGTGGCTATTATATCACAACCAGCTCAGAAGTCCAGACTAAAACCAGCGGCGGTGACTTTTTTCAAGCCGCCGATAACATGGAGGGAAATTTTATGACCACAGCTTATCAAATTCTAACCGACTCCTCTTGTGACATGCCGGCCAGCCTGGCTCAGGAGCTGGATATTTCTGCGGCGCCTCTGCGCGTGCATTTCCAGGGAGACGAGTACGAAAACTTCCTGGACGGCGACCCCCGCAGCCGCCTGGACATGAAAGCCTTTTACCGCGCGCTGCGGGAAGGCGCTCCCACCAGCACCACCGCAGTGAATCCCGAGGGCTGGGCGGCGCTGATGCGGCCCGTTCTGGACAGCGGGCGGGATGTTTTAGTTCTGGCCTTCTCATCGGGACTCAGCTCCACCTATTCCGCTGCAGTTTCTGCCGCCCAGGAGCTGGCGCTCCAATACCCGGCACGGAAAATCCGCGTGATAGATACCCTGTGCGCTTCCATGGGCCAGGGGCTTCTGATTTACCACGCCGTGCAGCGGCAGCGGGCTGGAGAGAGCCTGGAGCAGGTAGCGAACTTCGTTGAGGAAAACAAGCTGCACCTGTGCCATTGGTTCACCGTAGACAATCTCATGTTTCTCAAACGCGGAGGCAGAATTTCCGCCGCCACGGCCGTTATGGGTACCATGCTGAAAATCAAGCCGGTACTCCACGTGGACAATTTGGGCCATTTGGTAAATGTGTCCAAGGCCCGGGGCCGCAAGGCCTCCATCGACGCCATGGCCGCCAAGGTCGGTCAATCCGGCATCGACCCCGGCAATCAGGTCTTCTTTATCAGCCACGGCGACTGCCGGGAAGACGCCGAATATCTGGCCGAATCCCTCCGGCGCACGTATCATCCCCAAGACGTGGTCATCAGCTATGTGGGGCCTGTCATCGGCTCTCACTCCGGTCCCGGGACCTTGGCTTTGTTCTTCCTGGGTACCCAGCGCTGAAAGCCGGGAACCCAGGCCCGAAGAGCCGATAGCGCAAATCCGCGCTTTGCATGCTTTTGCAACACGCAAAGGGCGGGTTTGTGCATCAAACGGCGTTGAAAGTCCGGATATTTGCCCAAAGGGGGCGCGCAG